>JAEWIX010000005.1 GCA_023386885.1 Pseudomonadota bacterium | reverse complement strand
CGCCCGCGGCCGCATCGACGGCGGCGATGGCATCATCCGTGGTGGCGGCTGCCGCCTTGGTCGCGACCTCGCCGGACAGCGGATTGCGCCGCTCGAACGTCGCCCCGTTCGAGGCGACCTGTTCCTCGCCGCCGATCATCAAACCCAATACGTTCATGGTCGTCTCCATTGCTCACACATTCGAAACCGTTCCAAGAAAAGCGCGCTGCACGGCAGGATCGTCGATCAGGCTCGACGCTTGGCCTTCGCCGACGATGCGTCCGGCCTCGAGCAGATAGCCGCGATCGGCAATCGCGAGGCTGGCGCGGACGTTCTGTTCGACGATCAGAAGGCTGACGCCGGTGCCGCGGACATGGGCCAGCACCTCGAACAATTCGTGCACCAGGATCGGCGCGAGCCCGAGGCTCGGCTCGTCCAGCATCAACAGACGCGGCGATGACATCAATGCACGGCCGATCGCCACCATCTGCTGTTCGCCGCCGGACATGGTGGCGACGGTCTGGCGCTGCCGTTCGCGCAGGCGCGGGAAGATGTCGAACACCCGCACGAGATTGGTCGCGGTGTGCGCGCGCGCACGCTGGGCGTAAGCGCCGAGTCGCAGGTTCTCGATGACGGACAGGTCGGCAAAGATGCCGCGGCCTTCCGGCACCAGCGCGATGCCGGCTTCCAGCACCAGATGCGCGGGCACGGCGTTCAGCGAGCGGCCGTCGAGCTTGACGTCGCCGCCTGGCTCCGGTGCGACCAGGCCGGCGATGGCGCGCAGCAGCGACGACTTGCCGGCGCCGTTGGCGCCGAGGATCACCACCGTTTCGCCTTCCGCGACCGACAGCGACACATCGTGCAGCGCCGCGTGCTTGCCGTAACGCACCGAGAGATTGCGCACCTCAAGCATGGCTGGCTCCGAGGTAGGCGCGAATGACCTCTGGATCGCGCAGCACGTCGGCGGTCGCGCCGTCGGCGATCTTGGCTCCGGCGGTCATGACGATGCAGCGGCCGCACAGCGCGCGCACCGCTTCCATCACATGCTCCACCAGCACGACGGTGATGCCGCGCTCGCGCAGCGAAGCGATGAGGTCGATGCCGACGCGCAGTTCGGTCGGGTTGAGACCGGCGAGCCATTCGTCGAGCAGCAGCAGTTGCGGATCGGCGGCCAGCGCGCGCGCCAGCTCCATTCGTTTCTGATCGATATAAGTGAGATTCTCCGCGCGCTCGTCGCCGCGCCCACCGAGTCCGACTTGCGCCAGCAGATCGCGCGCGGCAGCGTCGGCCTCCGCGCCCCACAGCGGCGCGCGGCGAAACGCCAGCGCGGTGACGATGTTTTCGGCGACGCTCAGCGACGGCAGGATGCGCACGAGCTGGAACGTACGCGCGATGCCCTTGCGGGCGATGCGGTGCGCGGGCCAGCCGGAGAGTTTCTCGCCGTTGAGGCGAATCTCGCCGCCGCTTGGCTTCAGGCTGCCGGAGATCATGTTGAGCACGGTGGTCTTGCCGGAGCCGTTCGGGCCGAGCAGGCCGACCACTTCGCCGCGCGCGACGGTGAACGACACGCCGTTGACGGCGACGAGCCCGCCGAAACGCCGCGTCAGGCCGGTGATGTCGAGCAGCGCCGTCATGAGCGCGCTCCGCCGTTGCGCGCCTTGCTCCACGTCTGTTCGATGAACGACAGCACGCCCTTGGGCAGCGCGAACACGATGAGGATGAACAGCAGGCCGAGCAGGATCGAATAGTGGTTGGGGAAATTCGCCGACAGCCATTCGAACAGCAGGAACAGCGGCACGGCGCCGAGCAGCGGTCCCCACAGCCGCGTCGCGCCGCCGAGCAGCGCCATGATCAAGGTCAGGAACGACACCGTCGGATTGAAAACGATGGCGGGCTCCACGTAAGTCCAGCGCGGCGCTTGAATCGCGCCCACCAAGGTCATGATCGTCGCGCTGATGGCGAACAGCGCCAGCTTGGTGCGCGCGATGTCGATGCCGACATGGGACGCCACCACTTCGTCGTCGCCGATCACCTTCAGCGCAAGCCCTGTGCGCGAACGGCCGATCCACCAGCGCAGTCCCATGGTGACGACGCCGAGCGCCAGCAGTTGCCAATAGATCTGCTCTGGCGTGATGCCGAGAAAGATGTAACGCCCCAAGGTGCCGGTGACGTTGATCTCGTAGAAGGTGACGAGCTGGCGGATCAGTTCGGCCAAACCAAAGGTGAAGATCACGAAGTAGACGCCGGAGAGCCGCAGCGTCGACAGGCCCACAACCAGAGCCACCGCGAGCCCAATGCCGGCGGCGATCAGCAGCACCAGCGGATAGGGCAGCGTTTCGTTCAGAACCGCGACGCAATAGGCGCCGATGCCGACGAAGGCCACTGTCGCCAGCGAGACGTAGCCGGTCGGCCCCGAGAACAGTGCCCATGCGGTGGCGAGCGTGACGTATCCGGCAAGGCCCATCATCAGGCCGAGCCCGTAGGCATCGAGGAAGAACGGCGCGGTGGCGAGCGCCGCGACCAGCGCGATCAGTCCGGCGGCGGTTGCGATCCGTTTCATCGCCGCGCCTTTCCGAACAGGCCAGAGGGCCGCCACAACAGGATGCCGAGGAAGATCAGGTAAACGGCGGCGAGCGTCAGGCCGGGGCTGACATACGTGGCCACGAACGTCTCGACGAGGCCGAGGATCAGTCCGGCGCTGAGCGCGCCGAGCAGGTTGCCGACGCCGCCCATGATGACGACGATCAGCGCCTTCATGGTGAAGACCACGCCGGTGGTGGCGGTGAAGGTCTGGTACATCGAGATGACGACGCCGCCGCAGGCGGCCAGCGCGCCACCGAGCGCGAAGGCAAGCCGCACGGCGCGATTGGCGTCGATGCCGACCAGTGGCGCGGAGGAGGGCGCCACCGCGACGGCGCGCAGCGCGGTGCCCCACAGCGTGCGTGTCAGCAGCAGGTAAAGTCCGCCGCCGATCGCGAGCGCCAGTATCAAAGCCAGCAGCCGGTTGGCGGCGACGCTGGCACCGAGAATGTCGACGCCGAAATTCATGTAGGTGTAGCTGATGTAGTTGCCGCCGAACACCACCAGCATCACGCCCTGAATGACGAACAGCAGGCCGAAGGTGGCAAGGATGGAATCGATCTCCAAGGCCATCGCCGTCTTCGAGCGCGCCACCAGCGGCCGCAGCATCAGGCCATAAATGACGTAGCTGAAGGCGAAGCCCAGCGGCGCGGCGAGCAGGAGGCTGACGAGCGGATCGATGTCGAGCGAACTGCTCAGCACATAGGCGAGAAACGACGCGGCGATGATCGTCTCGCCGTAGGCGAGATTCATGATGCGGGAGATGCCGTACTGCAGGGTGAGACCCATCGCCACCAGGGCGTAGGTCCCACCGAGCACGAGGCCCGCGATCAGCGTGGTGACGAACATCGCGCGCGCGGTCGCTTGGCGTTACTTCGCCTGCCAGGCGGGCTTGGGCAGCACCGGCTTCGCCGCGCCGGGCCGATCAACCGGCGCGATGGCGACGAACTGTCCGTTCTGCCACTGGCCGCCGAACCATAGCGTGCGAAGCTGGTTGTCCTCCATTTTGGTATCGCCGAGCACGGTCTTGAAGCTGCCGGAGGACAGTTCCTTCGACACCGCCTCGCGATCCAGTCCCTTGCGCTTGATCGCCTCCTGCAGCATTTGCAGGCTGGCGTAAGTGATCACGCTGCCCCACAGGTCCGGCGCCTTGCCAGTGACTTCTTCATGCCGCTTGCGATAGGCGGCGTTGGCTTCGTTCTTCGGATCGATGCCGCCCAGGCTCATGATGCCTTCGGCGTTCGGGCCGTTGTTCTTGCCGTAGACCGGGAAGCCGGTGCCGACGCCGAGATACATCACCTTGGGATTGAACTTCGCCACCTGCGACTGCTGGGTGATGGCGAAAGTTTCCGGCGGATAGGAGAACGCGACGAAGGTGTCGGCGCCGCCCTTGGCGGCTTCGTTGATCATCGGCGTGAAGTCGGTGGTGCCGGCGGGATAGGTGACGTCATAGATCACCTCGAGCCCGGCCTTCTTGAACGAGGTCCGCGCGGCGGTGACGAGATCGATGCCGAAGCCGTCGGCCACCGAGATCATCGCGACCTTGCCGTTGATGGTGCCCGCGGCCTTCGCCTTGGTCAGCACACCGGCCAGCGCCTCGGTGTAGTCGTGACCGCCGCCGAGCATCCAGAAGCTCTTCTTCCAGCGCTTGACGAATTGCGGCGCCTTGTCGGTGACGGCGGAGACCGCGAGCTGCGGATAGCCGAAGCGATCGAACAGCGGCGCGACGGCGAGATTGAAGCCGGTGCCCCATGGCGCGAGGATGAAGTCCACCTTGTCCTGCGTGGCGAGGCGTTCGGTGGCGCGCACCACTTCCTCGGCGGAGGAGCGGTCGTCATATTCGATGACTTCGATCGGCAGGCGCTTGCCGCCCGGCAGTTCGAGGCCGCCGGCGTCCTTCACTTCCTTGGCCCACAGCACGTAGTTGGGAATGGTGGTGATACCGGCGCCGCCGGCGTTGGGACCGGTCTTGGAAACGACATAGCCGATCTTCACCGACGTGCGCTCCTGGGCGATCGCGGAAAAGCCGGCGGTGGTGCAGAGCAGGATGGCGGACAGGCTCAGCGTCTTCAGCGCACGCCTGCGGCTTGTGTTCGTCATGGAATGTCCTCCCCACGGTTGACGCCGCTGATGCGGCGCGTTGGCGACCTGCCGTGCGACTGTTGTTGTTCGACGTCGCTTCATCGGCCGGCCCAAACGCTAGCGAGGGGTCGGAGCCACAGGAATAGACATATTCGGGGGATAATTGGACTTTTGACGGGAAGTCTACGGCTTGCGCTGTCTTGCCGCAGCGGGTTTGGAGCCGGATTCAACTTCCGCGGGAGGCTGCACCAGCTTCGGCAGCAGCGCCTTCGTGCCGTCGAGGAAAGCGGTGATGGCGTCGCGCACGATATCGTCGAGGTGCTCGGGCGTCGGCGTGGTGTAAACGAAACGGCGGATCGCGATGTAGAAGATGCGGCCGTGCAGGCCCCAGAACATTTCGGTTTCGCGCTCCGACAGCGGTACGATTTCGCTCGTTGGCAATCCAAGCTCTTGACGCAGTTCGTTACAGGCCGGCTCGATGATCTCTTTCCTGACGATGTCGAGATAGCGCCCGGTGATGTTGAACGACTTCATCCCGGAGAACACGAAAATGCGCACCCAGTTATATTCGAACACGCGCTCGACATATTCGAGATAGAAGCGGCTGAGCCGTGCCTCGAACGACAAACTGCGGTCGCGGATCAGGGTGCCCCACGTCGGTGACCAGCGGCTGAGAAACACTTCCTCATAGACCCGCTCGATCAGCGCTTCCTTGCTCGGGAAGTGCCGATAGATCGCCGAATGGGTGATGCCCATGCGCTTGGCGAGTTCGCGGGTCTGGCCGCCGAATCCCTGCTCGGCGAAGAAACGGATCGCCTCATCGACAATGAAGCGCTCGCGTTCCGGCGCGCGCATGTTGCGCCGGCGGGGTTTTACGGCGGCTTTGGCAGGTTTCTTCGTCAAGTCCAGCGCCTCGGGGATTCGATTCCGGATGGTGCGCCGTCTTACCGCAACCTGAATTTGTAACCAAACGGTCTTTTGTTGTTGACGGCTCCGTTTGTGCGTGTTCTAAATTTAAGACCAGATGGTCACAAATCTGGTTCGAACACCGGGAGATATGCTCTTGAAGGCGCGGGCATTCAGCTACGCGCGGCCTGCGACCATCGCGGAGGCGTTGGATCTGTTTCAGGCCGCTGGCGAGGACGCGAGCTACATCGCGGGCGGCCAAAGCCTGGTGCCGACCCTTGCGCTGCGCTTGCAGGCGCCGCAGACCCTCATCGACATCGCTCACATTGCAGAGTTGCGCGGCATCGCGCTGGACGGCGACTGGCTGCGCATCGGCGCGCTGACGCGCCATTGCGAAACGCTGGCCGATCCGCTGATCGCGCAACATGCGCCGCTGTTTCACGACGCCGCGCCTTACGTCGCGCATCCGGCGATCCGCAACAAGGGAACGCTCGGCGGCAGCATCGCGCTGGCCGATCCGGCGTCGGAATTTCCGGCGATGGCGCTGGCGATGGGCGCCGAACTGGAAATCGTCGGCCGCGCCGGCGTACGCCGCGTGCCGGCGGACGATTACTTCATCGATCTGTTTCAGACCGCGATCGAGCCGGGTGAACTGCTGACGGCGATTCATGTGCCGATCGTTCGCCCGACGCATCGCTGGGCGTTCGACGAACTGGCGCGGCGGCGCGGCGACTACGCCATCGTCGGTTCCGGTGTCCTTGCCGACGTTCAGGATGATCGGATCGCAGGCATCCGCATCGTTTTCTTCGGCGTCGGCAACACGCCGGTGCGCGCGACAACCGCCGAGCAATGCCTGATCGGCACGCAACTCGACCGGGCCGCCGTGCATGCCGCGCAAGCGGCGCTGACCAATGATCTCTCGCCGTCTGACGACGAGCACACGCCGGCATCGATGCGGATTCATCTGGCGCGCGTTCTGCTCGGACGTCTGCTCGGCCGGATTGCGGAGGCCACGTGAGCGAACAGATCACCATCCATCTCACCGTCAACGGCGAGGACGTGTCGCAGAATGCGCCGGCACGCGAGACGCTGGCGGATTTTTTGCGGACGCGGCTGCAACTGACCGGCACCCACATGGGTTGCGAAATGGGCGTATGCGGCGCTTGCCTCGTTCTTGTCGATGGCCGCGTCGTGCATTCCTGCCTGATGTTCGCCGCTCAGGCTTCGGGCGCGACGGTCGAAACCATCGAAGGGCTGAGCGAGCGCGCCGCCATCGCCGACATTCAGGAGGCGTTTCACCAACGCAACGCCCTACAGTGCGGCTTCTGCACGCCGGGCATGCTGATGACGGCGCAGGCATTGTTGTCGCAGCCGGGCGTGCCGTCGCGCGACGAGATTCGCGACGCGCTGTCGGGCAATTACTGTCGCTGCACCGGCTATGAAGCCATCGTCGATGCCATCGAGAGCGTGGCGCGTGTGCGGGCAGCGGCCGCCAATGGCTGCCAAGTCGAGGAGGTCGCGGGATGAGCGACGCACTGACCTCGCTGGACCGGCCCAATTCCTACATCGGACGCTCGGTGCCGCGCCCGAATGCCAAGCGGCTGCTGGCCGGGCGCGGGCGCTACATCACCGACCTGATACTGCCGCGCATGCTGCATGTGGCCTTCGTGCGCAGCCCCTACGCGCATGCGCGCATCGTCGCCATCGACAGTAGTGCGGCGAAGGCGATGTCCGGCGTGCGCCTGATCGCGACCGGCGCCGACCTCGCCAAGGTCTGCAAACCGTGGGTCGGCACGCTCGATCACTTCAAGGGCATGAAATCGACCCCGCAACTGCCGCTGCCGTTGGACAAAGTCGTTTGGGCCGGGCAGGCGGTGGTGGCCGTCGTCGCCGACAGCCGCGCGCTGGCCGAGGACGCAGCGGAGGCGATCCTTGTCGATTACGACGAACTGCCGGCGGTGATCGATATCGATGCCGCGCGCACGCCCGACACCACGGTGATTTCACCCGGGCTTGGCGACAACGTCTGCTTCCACGGCAGGATCGACACCGGCAACATCGACGAACTGTTTGCCGGGGCCGCGCATGTCGTCGAGGAGGAATTCCATTTCGGCCGCCACACGGCGGTGACGATGGAGCCGCGTGCCATCGTCGCCGATTTCGATCCGAACGAGATGCGACTGACCGCGCATCACGCGACGCAGACGCCGTATCAATTCCAGGACATCTATTCCCGGCATTTCGGAATCCCGGAAGCCAATGTCCGGGTGATCGCCCCCGATATCGGCGGCTCGTTCGGCATGAAACTGCACGTCTATCACGAGGACATGGCCACCGTCGGGCTCAGCGTCTTGCTCGGGCGCCCGGTGAAATACGTCGCCGACCGCATCGAATCCTTTGTGTCCGATATCCATGCCCGCGATCATCGCGTGCGGGCTCGCATGGCGCTCGATGCGGAAGGCACCATCATCGGCATGGATGTCGACGACGTCACTGCGGTCGGCCCGTTCTCGGCCTATCCGCGCACCAGTGTGGTCGAAGGCAATCAGGTGTTCCGGCTGATCGGCACGCCGTATCGCTTCCAGAACTATCGCGCCGATCTGCAGGTGGTGTTCCAGAACAAAGTGCAGATGAGCCAGTATCGCGCGGTCGGTCATCCGATCGCGTTCGCGGTGACCGAGCGGCTGGTCGACATGGCGGCCACCGCCACCGGCATGGATCCGGTGGAGATGCGGCGGCGCAACCTCATTCCCGACGATGCGTATCCGTGCGCCGCGCCAACCGGCTACAAGTTCGAGGCGTTGTCGCACCAGGCCTGCCTGACCAGGCTGTGCGAGATCATGGACTACGACCGCCTGCGCGCCGAGCAAATCGAGTTACGCAAGCGCGGCATTTATCGCGGCATCGGCATTGCCTCGTTCGTCGAGATTTCCAATCCGGGTCCGGCGTTCTACGGCGTCGGCGGCGCGCGTATCTCCTCGCAGGACGGCGCGGTGATCACCATCACGCCGTCCGGCGACGTGCGCTGCGCGATCTCGGTCACCGAACTGGGGCAGGGCACCGAAACCATCGTCGGACAGATCGTCGGCGAGCATCTCGGCGTCGATCGCGAGCGGATCAAGGTCATCACCGGCGACACCGAAACCACGCCGCATGGCGGCGCGGTGTGGGCCTGCCGCGGCGCAGGTATCGGCGGCGAGACGGCGCTGCGGGCGGCGCGCAAGCTCAAGGAAAACGTCATCTCGCTGGCGGGCTCCATCCTGCAGGAGCAGCCGGACAATCTCGATATGCGCGGCGGCTGGATCGTCGATTCCGACAGCGGGCGGCAGCGGGTCGAACTCGCCGAGATCGCGCGCATCGCCTACTTCCGCTCGGATACCTTGCCGCCCGGCACGCAGGCGCAACTGACGGTGGCGCATCACTACGCGCCGCAGGGTTATCCGTTCGCCTTCACCAACGGCATTCAGGCGTCGTATGTCGAGGTCGATGTCGAAACCGGCTTCGTGAAAATCCTCAAGCACTGGGTGGTGGAGGATTGCGGGCGCGTCATCAATCCCCTGCTGGTCGACGAGCAGATGCGCGGCGGCGTGGTGCAGGGGCTGGGCGCGGCGTTCTTCGAGGAATGCCTCTACAGCGACACCGGCCAACTCATCAACGGATCGCTCGCGGACTACCTGGTGCCGATGGCGGTGGAGATGCCCGATATCGAGATCGCGCATGTGGAAACCCCCACGGCCGATACCGAACTCGGTGCCAAAGGCTGCGGCGAGGCGGGCACGGCGGCGTCGCCGGCGGCAGCGCTCAATGCGGTGAACGACGCGCTCGCGCCGTTCGATGCATCGATCGCGCAGCTTCCGATGACGCCCGCGCGGATTCTCAAGGCTCTTGGACGGATCTGAATAACAACCACAACGGAGGAGGAAACCATGAACGACGCGATCAGGAATTTGGGTCAACGTAAAATCTCCCGCCGCGCTGCGTTGGCGGGGCTCGGTGCCGGTGCCAGTTTTCTTGCGATGCCGTGGGTGGCGCGTGCTGCCGACGACACCATCCGCATCGGCTTTCCGACGCCGCTGACCGGGCCTTACGCGGCCGAGGCGAAGGATCAGGTCAAGAGCGCGGAACTGGCGATCAAGCTGGTGAACGACAAGGGCGGTATCGGCGGTCGCAAGGTCGAACTGCTGGTGCGTGACGGCAAGCTCAACGGCGGCGAGGCCGCGACGCGCACGCTGGAACTGATCGAGAAGGACAAGGTTCACGCCGTGGTCGGCGCGCTGTCGAGCGCCGTGCAACTGGCGGTGAACGAAGTGACGCGTGCACGCGGCATCATCTACGTGTCGATCAGCCAGTCCGACACCATCAACGAAAAGAAGGATTTCAGCAAATACACCTTCCACGAGGCGCTCAATCCGCACATGACCACGGCCGCGGTGGCGCGCCATGCCTTCAAGAAAGGCAACAAGGTCGCGCATCTGGTCGCGGACTACGCTTACGGCCACGAAATGCTGCGCGGCTTCAAGCGCGCGCAGGCGACGATCGGCGCGGAGACCGTCGGCGAGTTGCTGCATCCGATCGGCGCGCCGGACTACTCGACCCTGATGCCGCGGCTGCGCGCGATGAAGCCCGACATTCTCTGCATCTCGAATTTCGGTCGCGATCAGGCCAATTCGATCAAGCAGGCGGTCGATTTCGGCATGAAGCAGCAGATGAAGATCGTGGTGCCGGTGCTGCTGCACAACCAGCGGCTGGCGGTCGGCCCCGAGGTGTTCGAGGGCGTGGTCGGCGGCGCCAACTACTATTGGGAGCTTGAAAGCAAGCTGCCGTCCGCGAAAACCTTCAACGATGCCTACCGTGCGGCCAATAGCGGCGCGATCCCGACCGATTACGGCGCTTATGGTTTCACCGGCGTGTCGTCGCTGCTGCTGGCGATGCAGGCGGCTGGCGGCACCGACACCGAGAAGGTGGTCGCGGCGCTGGAAGGCCTGAAGTACGATGTCGCCAAGGGTGCGCAGCACTATCGCAAGTGCGACCATCAGTCGGTGCAGTCGGTTCTGGTGCTGGAATCGAAGAAGAAGGCCGACATGAAGGGCGCCAACGATTTCTTCAAGATCGTTGAGAACGAGGCGCCCTCGGAAGATGTGCTGCGAAGCTGCAAGGAACTCGGTTTCCCCGCTTAACGCCAACGATCGGCTGCACCATGGACGCTGAACTCATCCTGATCCAGCTTTTCTCGGGTGTCGCGCTGGGAGCGATCCTGGTGATCACCGCGCTCGGCCTGTCGATCATCTTCGGCATGCTGGGCGTGGTGAACTTCGCCCATGGTGCGCTGTTCATGGTCGGCGCCTATGCCGGCCTCTGGGTTGCTTCACTGACCGGCAGCTTCTGGTGGGGGCTGCTGGTCGCGCCGATCATGATCGGGCTGTTCGGCATGATCATCGAGTGGCTGTTGGTGCGGCCGCTCTACGGCCGCTCCGTAGACGATCCACTGCTGCTGACCTTCGGCCTCAGCTACGTGCTGGTGGAAGCGGTACGGATCGTGTTCGGCAATGACGGCATTCCGTTTCCGACGCCGTCGCAACTCACCGGCGTCGCCAATCTCGGCATCGGTTATTTCCCGATCTACCGGTTGTTTGTCATCGTCGTGGTGGCGCTGGTGCTGCTGCTGTTATGGCTGGCACTGGAGAAAACAAAATTCGGCCTGATCGTTCGTGCCGGCTCGCGCGATCCCACCATCATGCGCGTGCTCGGCGTCAACATCAGCAAGGTGTGGTTATTGGTGTTCGGCGTCGGCGTCAGCCTCGCCGCACTCGGCGGTGTGCTGGCGGGACCGATGCGCACGGTGAATCCGGAAATGGGCTCGCTGGTTCTGATCGAGGCCTTCGTGGTGACGGTGATCGGCGGATTGGGCTCGCTGCTCGGCTCGGTGGTGGCGGGGCTATTGGTCGGCGTCGCCATCAGCATGACCGCGCTGTTCGCACCGGAGATGGGCACCATCGTGATGTTCGCCCTGATGGCGCTGGTGCTTCTGGTGCGGCCGCGCGGCCTGTTCGGCAAGGCTGCCTGATGATGGAGCGCAATGTGAGCGTGAAATCCATTCCCCTCGCGGCAGCCCCTTCCGGAATGCGGAAGACGTCGGATCTGGCCGCCGCGCTGACCAACTGGCGGGTGCTGCTGTCGATCGCGGCGCTGTGTCTGCTGCCGTGGGTGCTGCCGTCGAAGGCGCTGGCGGTCAACGTGCTGGTCTACGGCGTGCTGGCCATGGGCTACAATCTGCTGTTCGGTTACACCGGCTTGCTGTCGTTCGGTCACGCCGCCTTCTTCGGCGCGGGCGCCTATGTCACCGGCATCGCCATCGGCCAGTTCGGCGTGCCGTGGTACGGCGCGGTGCTGCTCGGCATTCTCGGCGGCGGGTTGCTGGCGCTGGCGATCGGCGCGCTGTCGATCCGCACGCGTGGCATCTATTTCTCGATGGTGACGCTTGCACTCGCGCAACTGGTCTATCACGTCGCGCTGCAAGCCTCGTCCTGGACCGGCGGCGAGAACGGTTTGCGCGGCTTTACCGTGGCGAAAATCGATATAGCCGGTTTCAGCATCAATTTCCTCGATCCGGTCAGCAAATACTACGTGCTGATGGTGTTTGCCGCGCTGGCGTTGTGGTTCGTATCGCGGGTGCTGAACTCGCCGTTCGGCGCCGCCATCGAGGCGATCCGCGAGAATGAGACGCGGGCGCGCACCTGCGGTTACGATGTCGAGCGCACCAAGCTGATCTCGTTTGTGCTCTCGGGCCTGATCTGCGCGCTGGCCGGCACGATGTCGGCGTTGCATCTGGCCTTCGTGCCGCTCGACGTGCTGCACTACCAGACCTCGGGCATGATCGTGATGATGACCTTGCTCGGCGGCGCCAGCAGCTTCTTCGGCCCGTTCATCGGCGCACTGGCTTTCCTGCTGATGGAAGACGTGTTTTCGCTGTGGACCTCGCACTGGCAGATCATCGTCGGCTCGATCTTCATCCTGTTCGTGCTGTTCCTGCCGAAAGGCATCTGGGGCACGTTCCTCGCGAAGGTGGTCCGATGAATACGCCGCTTCTCGCCGTCGAAAATGTCGGGCGCCGGTTCGGCGGCTTCGTCGCACTGGATGGCGTCACCGCGCAGTTCGAGCCCAACAAGGTGACGTCGATCATCGGGCCGAACGGTGCGGGAAAAAGCACGTTCTTCAACGTGCTGTCCGGCGTTCTCACACCATCGACAGGGTCGATCCGCTTCAAGGGACACGATCTCACCGGCACCCGCCAGCACAAGTTCGTGCATCTCGGCATCGCGCGCTCGTATCAGATCACCAACATCTTTCCTGAATTGAGCGTGCACGAAAATGTTCGCGTCGCCGCGCAGGCATCTCAATCGCGCTACAACATCTGGAGCAATCGCAGCCGGTTTCCGGAGTTGGCGGAGAGCGCGGCGGCGACACTGGAGTCCGTCGGCCTCGGCGGCAAGCTCGGCGAGACGGCGAAATTTCTCGCGCATGGCCAGCAACGCGCGCTCGAGATCGCCATCGCGCTGGTGTCCGATCCCGAAGTGCTGTTGCTCGACGAGCCGACCGCAGGCATGGGACCGGAAGAAACCAAGGATATGGTCGCGCTGCTGGAGAAGCTGGCGCGCGAACGCACCATTCTTCTCGTCGAACACAAGATGAAGATGATCCTCGGGCTCAGCGACCGGATCCTCGTGCTGCATCATGGACGGTTGATCGCCGACGGATCGCCGCGCGATATCCAGACCGATCCTGACGTGCGGCGCGTCTATCTGGGGCAGAACGATGGCTATGCTTGAAGTGCACGACCTCAATGCCTGGTATGGCGCCAGCCATATCCTGCACGGCGTTTCGATATCCGTGCAGCAGGGCGAAGTGGTGGCGCTGGTGGGCCGCAACGGCGCCGGCAAGACCACGACGATCCGTTCCATCATGGGGCTGATGCCGCGCACCTCCGGCAGGATCCGTTTCGATAGCACCGACTTGACGGCGCTGCAGGCGCACGACCGCTACAGGCTCGGCCTTGCCTATGTGCCGGAGGAACGGCGTATCGTTCCCGGCCTGACCGTGCGCGAGAACCTGCAACTCGGGCTGGTCGCCAGTAGGGCGAACATCAACGAGCGCGAGGCCATCGACGAGATCGCCGAGAGCTTTCCACGATTGAAGGAGCGCCTCGATCAGGAAGGCGCGACCATGTCCGGTGGCGAGCAACAGATGCTGGCCATCGCGCGCGCCATGATCGGCAAGCCGAAGATGATTCTGCTGGATGAGCCGTCCGAAGGCATCATGCCGGTGCTGGTCGAGGAAATGGGCGTGCTGTTCCGCCGTTTGCGCGATCAGGGCGTCACGCTGCTGCTGGTCGAGCAGAATGTGGAGTGGGCGTTGCGGCTCGCGGACCGCGCCGTCATCGTCGATCAGGGCGAGGTGGTCTACGAGAGCAGTTCGGCGGCGCTACTGGCCGACAAGGCCATTCAGGAACGCTATTGCGCGGTGTGATGCACGCTGCTGGCGCGGCGTCTCACTACGGCCGCAGGTCCATGTCGATGCTGATGAAGTCGCCGCGATAGGTGACCTCGCCGAGATAGATCACCGTGCCGTCGCGGTCGGTGAAGACGCGGCGTACTTCGGCCACTGGCGAATTCAGCGGAATGCGCAGCAGGCGCGAGACTTCGAGATCGGCGGTGCCGATGGTCAGGCGCTGCCGTGCGGTGGCGATGGGGTGGCCCGGCATTTCCATCAGGATCGGAATTACCATCTCGCTGCGGAAACGCTTCGGCGCCTTGCGAAAGATGGTTTCGTCGAGATAGATGGAAATGACGCAATAGGGTTGGCGCTTGCGCGAGTGGACGCGACGCATGAACACGTAGTTCGCGGCAGGGGTGCCGTCTTCCGGATGCAGCGGCGCTTCGCAGCGGCTTTCCGAGATGTTGATGATCTTCGGCGACGTCGTTCGGTAGACTTTCGCCAGATCGGCGAGCGTCGTCTCCACCCGCAGCCAGCGATCCTGCGACACGTCGCCAGTAATGAAGGTGCCGCGCCCCTGCTGCGCTTCGAGGATGCCTTCGCGGGTCAGCAGTTCGACTGCTTGCCGGATGGTGACGCGCGAGACGCTGAACTCCGCCGCCAGCATTTCGTTGCCGGGAAGCCGCGAGCCGTGCGGCCACACCCCGCGCGCGATGCGTTGCCGCAGCGTCTCGGCGATCTGCGCGTACTTTGGAATATGGCTTTCCGCATCGAGGATCATGGCGGTTGCGCCGTCGCTCACGCGAGGACGGCGGCGGCTCCTTTCTCACCGATCATCAGGCTGGTGGCGTTGGTGTTGGCCGATGTGATGAGCGGCATCACCGATGCATCGATGACGCGCAAGCGCTCGACGCCGTTGACGCGCAATTGCGGGTCGACCACCGCGCTGTCGTCGCTGCCCATGCGGCAGGTGCCGACCTGATGAAACACCGTGCCGCCGGTACTGCGCGCGAACTCCCACAGCGCGTCATCGCTCTCGGCGTCGGGGCCCGGCTTGATCTCGATATCCCACAGCGAGCGAAATGACGGCTGCTGGAAAATCTCGCGCAGAATTTTCATTCCGGCGAGGAGCGTCTTGCGATCGACTTCGGCGTCGAAGTAATTCGCGTGGATGATCGGCGCAGCGAACGGATCGGTGGAGTTGATCGCGAGATGCCCACGCGACTCGGCGTGGCATTGCCACACCGATGCGGTAAAGCCGGAATAGCGGTGCAGCGGCTCGCCGGGGCGGTCCACCGACAGCGGCATCACGTTGAACTGCACGTCCGGCCGGCCGGCGATGGCATATGGCGTGCAAGCTGCGCCGCCGACCTGACCGGCGCCGGCGGTGAGCGGCCCGTTGCCCTGCAATGCCCATTGCAGCCCCATCTTCGCCAACTCGATCGGGTTGCGGACCTGATCGTTCAAGGAAATAGGCCGCTTCAGCCGCACGATGACGCGCGCCTGATAGTGATCCTGAAGATTGCGGCCGACCTCCGGCGCATCGACGATCACCGGAATATCGAGCGAGCGCAGCAGCGCGGCGGGGCCGATGCCCGACAGTTGCAGCAGTTGCGGCGATTGCAACGTGCCGGTGCACAGGATCACCTCGCGGTCGGCGGTGGCGCGATGTGTTTCGCCATTCGCGATCCATTCGATGCCGGTTGCGGTGGTGCCGGAAAATGTTACGCGCTTGGCTTGTGCGTTGGCGATGATCGTCAGGTTCGGCCGGTCGGCCACCGGATGCAGAAACGCGGATGCCGAACTGCTGCGCCAGCGCGCGCCGATGCCGAGCTGATAGCTGCCGACGCCGAATGTCGTCGCGCCGTTGAAATCGGCATTGAACGGCAGGCCGTACTCCACGCCTGCCTTCACCCATGCGGCGGAGGCTGGGTTGGCGACGCGCAGGTCGGAGACCTCGAACTCGCCGAGCGCGCCGTGATATTGGCTGTCGCCGCCGCGATAGCGCTCGTAGCGGCGGAAATAGGGCAGGGTGTCGCGATAGCTCCAGCCGCTCGCGCCGAGCCGTTCCCAGTCGTCGAAATCCTCGTGCTGGCCGCGAATGAAGATCAGGCCGTTGATCGACGACGAGCCGCCGATGACACGGCCGCGTGGCCAGTCGATGACACGGCCGCCGAGCTTGTCGTTCGGTTCGGTCTTGAACAGGCGCGAGAAGCGATTGTCGAAGATCGAGCGATAATAACCGACCGGCAGCTTGATCCAGAAATTGCGATCCGATCCGCCGGCTTCCAGCAGCAGCACGCGGCAGGCGGGGTCTTTCGACAGCCGGTTGGCGACGATGCAGCCGGCCGAGCCCGCGCCGACGATGATGTAGTCGTAACCTTTCATCGTGCTGGACACGCTCGCTCCTCAGGCTGTCCGATAGGCTTCGAATGCCGCGAGGTCGGGCGTAAAGCCGAGCCCCGGCGCATCGGTCAGGGTGATGTGCCCGTCGCGGACATCGCTGACGGGACCGCACAGTGCATCGCGCAACGGGTTCGGATTGAAATCGACCTCAAGCAGGCCGTCGCCGCCGACCGCAGCAAGCAGGTGCGCCGAAGCGAGAAGTCCGATGCCGCCGCCGAGATAATGCGGGCAGAATATCTTGCCGGCGGCGCGCGCCGCGCGCCCGACCGTGACGCATTGCGAGAAGCCGCCCCACTTGGCGATGTCGGGCTGGATCACATCGAGCGCGCCGGCGGTGAGGGCGTCCGTAAACGCTTGCGTGTCAGCGATGTTCTCGCCGCCGGCGAGCGGCGTGCGGATGCGTGCCTTCAGTGCGAGCCACGCCGGCCATGGCTGATCCACGCGCAGAGGCTCCTCCAGCCAGGCCAGCGAAAAGCGATCGAGTTCGGGAGCGAAGGCAAGCGCCTGCTCCAGCGACCAGCCCTGATTGGCATCGGCGGCGAGCAAGCCGTCGCCGGCCAACGCACGCAAGGCCGTGAGATTGCCGAGGTCACGCTCCGCGCCAAAGCCGATCTTTAGTTTCAGCGCGCGATGGCCGGCGCGCAGCGCGGCGTCTGCCGTCTGTGCCGCTCCGGTCGGATTGATGCCGCTGGCGTAGACCTTAATGCGCGGTGCGTTGCCGCCGAGCAGATGCCACAACGGTTGCGCCTGCCGTTGCGCGGCAAGATCCCACATCGCGATATCGATGCCGGCAATGCATTGCGCGAACGGGCCGTGTTCGCCGGTCTGCAACGCCAGCACGGCGTATTTCGCGGCGAGATGATCGAACAGATCACGCGGCGCCTTCGCGGCGAAACCGGTCACCGCCGGCGCGATGACCTCATTGATGAGGCGCGTGCGATGTTCCGCACCGACGGACGGGAAATTCGACCACGCTTCGCCCCAGCCGACATGGCCGTCCTCATCCTCGATGCGGATGAACACCGCGGGGCGATCTAGCATGCGCCCGAACGATGTCTCGACCGGCGTTTGCAGCGGGTAGCGATAGCAGAAAGCGCGCAGGCTGCGGATCGCCACGGAATTGGTCATGCGGGACACCTTGACACGGCGCGCGATCTCTCGTCTCTTGTACGCTTGTATTATCTATAATACAACTTGGCGAAAGAGCAACCGGCGGAGCGGCTGCGGATGAAGGCGGACGGCGTGAAGCGACTTCTGCTCGGGGCCATTCCGTGGCTCGGCGCGATCGCGCTGTGGTACGCCGTGCGCCTGAGCGGCATTGTCAATCCGTCGCTGATCCCCGCGCCGCACGCTGTGGCGATGAAATTCGTCGAGCTGTTGCTGCACGAGGGATTGCTGGTCGATGTCTGGGCATCGACGCAACGCGTGACGCTCGGCGTGCTGCTCGGCATCGCCGCCGCCGTGCCGGTCGGTTTTCTGCTCGGCTGGTATCGCCCGGCGCGTACGTTCGCCGATCCGATGATCAACTTCTTTCGCGCGCTGCCGCCGATCGCGCTGATCCCGCTGGTGATCGTCTATTTCGGCGTCGACGAGATGGCCAAGCTGGTGGTGCTGTTCTACGCGGCTTTCTTCTCCGGCGTTATCGTGATGTATGAGGGCGTGTCGCAGATCACGCCGCTCTATATCCGCGTGGCGCAGACGCTCGGCGCCAGCGAACTGGAAATTTTTCGCAAAGTCATCATTCCGCTCACGGTGCCGCACATCCTCACCGCGCTGCGGGTGGCGCTCGGCGTCGCCTGGGCGACCTTGGTGGCGTCCGAACTGATCGCCGCGCAGCGCGGCCTCGGCGCACTGATCCAGAATGCCTCGACCTATTTCCTGCTCGACGTCATTTATGTCGGCATCATCTGCATCGGTTTCGTCGCGCTGGTCATGGACATGATCCTGCGCGCTATCAGCAAGCGGCTTCTGGTCTGGCAGGAGCGCGCGGTCGCATGACGAATAACGCCAACAAAAGCGCTCGCGCGCAGTTCGAACATGTGTCGCTGGCCTTCGACACGCCGAAAGGCAAGCTGCAGATCGTCGATGACGTCAACTACGCCATCGACGACGGCGATTTCATCGCGGTGATCGGCCCATCGGGCTGCGGCAAGACCACGATGATGAACATGCTGGCGGGCTTCCAGAAGCCGACCGGCGGGCGCGTTTTGTTTGATGGCGCGCCGGTGCAAGGGCCCGGTCCCGAGCGCGGCGTGATCTTTCAGGAATACGGCGTGTTCCCGTGGCTCACCGTGCGCCAGAACATCGCGTTCGGATTGACCTTGCGCGCCAATCGTGCCGCCGCGGCGGAACGCGAGGCGATCTGCGATCATTATCTGTCGCTGATGGGGCTGTCGGATTTCGCCAATTCGTTTCCCAAACATCTGTCGGGCGGCATGCGCCAACGGCTGGCGATCGCGCGCGCCTATGCGGTGAAGCCGCAGTTCCTGCTGATGGACGAGCCGTTCGGCGCGCTCGATGCGCAGACGCGCGCCAACATGCAGAACCTACTGCTGCAAGTGCTGGCGGCTGAGGGCAAGACGGTGATGCTGATCACCCATTCGGTGGAGGAGGCGATCTATCTCGCCTCGCGCATTGTGGTGGTCACCGCGCGGCCGGCGCGGATCAAGGAAATCATCGAGGTGCCGTTTCCCTATCCGCGCGATGAATCGATTCACGAGCGGCCGGAATTCGGCCAGTTGCGCAGCTATATCCGCGAACTGGTGATGAGCGAATATCGCGCGCAGCAGGCGCAGACGTCCTTTTCGGAATGACATCACAAGAGAGGGAGGAAGGCATGAACAGGCGTGAATTTCTGACGACAACGGCAGCGGCGGGCGTGGCTCTGAGCGCCACCGGATTGGCGACCCCTTCGCTCGCGCAAGCGAAGACCAAGGTGCGCGTCGGCTATCTGCATACGGTGGCGGTGGACGGGCAGATCTGGACCGGTATGGATCGCGGATCGTTCGCCAAGCAGGGGCTCGATCTCGAATTGCGCCAATTCAACACCGGCCTCGAGATTTTCCAGGCGCTGGTCGGCGGCAGCCTCGATGTACTGGCCACTGGCGCGGTGCTGTCGAATTTCCCGGCGCGCGGGCAGGGCAAGGTGTTCCTCATCAACGACGTCGAGGTCGCCACCGCGCAACTCTGGGTGCGTGGCGATCAGGGCATCAAGACCTTCGCCGATCTCAAGGGCAAGCGGATCGCGACGACGACCGGCACCACCGCGCATGTGTTCCTCGACACCGCGCTGCGCGCCAATAATGTGAAGCCGTCCGAGGTCGAACTGCTGAATCAGGCGATGCCGGCAGCGGTGACCTCGTTCATCTCCGGCGCGGTGCCGGCGGTGGCGCTGTGGGTGCCGTTCAATGTCTCGGTGCGCACCAAGGTTCCGGGCGCGGTGAAGCTCGCGGACGCGTCCGCCTATTATCCGCAGGCGGCCATCGTCGGCGGTTGGGCGGCGCGCAACGATTACTTCGACGGCAACAAGGAGACGCTGTCGAAACTGATCAAGGGTTGGGCGGAGGCCAACGATTATTTCATCGCCAACAGCGGTGAGGCGTTGAAGGCGCTCCAGAAGAACCACTACAGCCAGACGCCGATGTTGGACATCGAGGAGTCCTACAAGGCGCAGAAGATGTTCACCTCGCAGGAGTGGAAGAAGCTCTATGCCGACGGCACCGTGACCAAATGGCTGCAGCAGGTGACGGACTTCTTCATGACCAATGCCAACGTGAAGGACTTCACGCCGGCCGCGAAGTATTTCGATCCGTCGCTGTATACGTCTACGATCAGCTAGAGCCGGTTTCCGTTTCTAACGGGAACGCCCAATTCGTTATGGCCGGGACGAGCCCGGCCATGACGAATTGCTGATTCCACCCGAGCGAAACCTGCTTTAGCGGCAAATGCGCGATGACAATGTTGCCATCACCGGGCGCAGATAGTTGAGCAACACCGCCGGATTTTCCGTCATCGGAAAATGACCCAGCTCCGGCATCTCGATCACGGTCGCACCCTTGATCCAGCCGCCCAGCGCATGTGCGTCGGCGACGGTGGCCGAGAAATCGTAGTGCCCGATCAGCAGCGTAACCGGAATCTTGTCGCCGTCGATGCGTTTGGCGATCACTTCGCCGTCGAATTCATCCGAATAGAACACAAGATCACCGTCGTAGATGCCAGGCGCGCCCTGTGCATAGATGTGCGCCGCGCGGCGACGATCTTCCGCCGGGCTGCTGGGACTCATCAACCCGCGGACATAGGCGGCCGAATGCCATCCGCCGTTGACCTTGGCATGAGTCAGGAACGGATTGCGCCGTCCGCGCGGCCGCAGCGGCGCTTCCAGCGCGATCACGCCGTGTACCAGATCGGGGCGTTCCGCCGCGAGCGCCAGCGCGATGCCTGCGCCCATCGAGCATCCCATGACGACGGCCGGTTCGCCGATCACCTGTTCGATGAAACTCGCGCACCAGTCGAGATAGGCGGCCTGATCGAGCTGGTAGATGCCGCCGTCCCAGCCGAACGGCGGCATCGAACGGCCATGCGAGGGCATGTCGAAGCCGATCATGCGCCAGTCGCGGCCGAGATTGGCGTCGCACATCACGCCGTGAAACTGGCGGGTATCCGCGCCCGCCGTATGCAGGCAGAGCACCGGGACGCCGTCGCCGGCGCTTTCGCTGAAAATGTCGCAGACCTGGCCGTTCGTGGCGCGCACGCGGCTGTAGCGGCCTTGCAGCCGATGCAGGTCGATGGCGGTCGCGCCGCCGTTGTCGCCATTGAGATGCGCGAAGATCGCCTCAAGACAGGCGCGTGCCTGTGCGATGACGAGCGGATTGCCGGAGACGGTGAAGCGCGGATTGCGCAACTGGATCGACGAGAACGAATGATAGGTCGGCGGCGGCATGGCTTGCAGCGCGCGTTGCCACGCGGCGTCGTCCGCGATCAGCGAAATGTCCGCCGCGCCTGAGGACGGCGTGACAGCGATGCCGTCCGGCGTGAACACGATGTCGACGGCTTGCGCATCGGTGCCGAAGCGCACCACCAACTCCAGTCCGCGCGCGAAGGATGCCACCTCCGGCGCAGCGACCGCCGCCGTCAGTCGTTCGCGCAGTGTCTCGACGATCGCGCTCATTGCGATACGATCAGCGCTTGGCGGTGAGGTAGCGGCCGATCTCGGTGTGATCGGCGGTGTTGCCGAGTTTCTTCAACGCGCCGTCCCACAGTGCGGCGACTTCGTCGGCCAGCGGCGCGATCACGCCGATCTGATGAGCGAGTTCGTCGGCGGTGCGAATGTCCTTCGCCATCAGCGCCAACGAGAAGCCTGAGGTGAACGATTCCGGAATCACGAACTGCTTGATCTTGTTTTCCGTCGAGTTGTTGCGTCCGGTAGAGGCGTTGAACACGTCCACCAGCGTATTCGGATCGATGCCGAAGCGGCCGCCGATCGCCACGGCTTCGACAGCGGCGGCAAGGCCGGCCGCCGAGACGTAGTTGTTGAGCGCCTTGGCGGCGTGGCCGGAGCCGAGCGGTCCGGTGCGGAAGACCGACTTGCCCATCGCCTTCAGGATCGGCTCGGCCCTGTCGATGGTCGCATGGTCGCCGCCGGCCATGATCGCCAGCGTGCCGTCGATGGCGCGCTTCACGCCGCCCGACACCGGCGCGTCGATGAACGCGAAGCCGGCCGCGATCAATTCCTCGCCGAGCGCCTTGGTGCCGACCGGCGCGGACGAACTCATGTCGATCAGCACCGTGCCCGGCGCGAGATGCTGCTTGAAGCCGTCGACCGCCGCGCGGACGATCTTGCCGTCCGGCAACAGCGTGATGACGGCAGCTGCGCCCGATACCGCCTCCGCAACGGTCGCCGCCGCTGTGCCGCCCGCGGCACTGAATTTCGCGCGCGCGTCGCTCGAGGTGTCGAAGCCGACGACCTGATAACCGGCGCGGCTCAGGCACGCGGCCATCGGCTGCCCCATGTTGCCGAGGCCGACCACGACGACTTTCGCCGGCGGGAGGATGGGGTTCGATTGCGACACGGGGAGACTCCTTACCTGACCTTCGATTCGTTTATGGCCGACGACGTTTCATTCTTGCGAAGCGCAGCCACCGCAATGGCGGCGGCGTTGCGGATGTGCTGGACGCAAGCCCGCTCGGCGCCGTCCGCGTCACCGGTCTCGATGGCGACGAGGATCGCCTCGATTTCCTTCAGGCTGTGATCGATGCGGTTCTTCTGCGTCATCGATGTCATGCGCAGCAGCGTGACGCGGTTGAGCAGCATGTTGAGGAAGCGTTGCACGAAGACGTTGCCGCAGCCCTCGAGCATGGCGGCATAGAATTCCGTCTTGGCCGCGAGCAGATCGCTGCGATCGTCCTGCCGCGCCACTTGTCCCATGATCTCGAACTGCTTGCGCAGCCGGGCCAGGATTTTCGGGTCGCGCTTGCGCGCGCATTCGCGGCCGGCGAAGCCTTCGAGCATCGCCCGCAATTCGTAGAGTTGCTCGGCCTCGTCGGCGGTGATGGTGCTGACCACCGGTCCGCGATGGGGCACCGTGTCCACCAGCCCTTCCGCTTCAAGTTGACGCAGCGCCTCACGGATCGAGGTGCGGCCGACCCCGGTCTGTTCGCACAACTCGCGTTCGATCAGGCGTTGTCCGGGTTTGAAAGTCCCGTCGCCGATCGCGGTTCTCAGCCGCTTTTCGACCAGAAGGCGCAGGCTGGTGGCTTCACGCGCGACATTGAGATCGGAATCGGCTCTCTTCATGGGTCCACTGAACATATTGTCAGACAATCTGTCAATCAGCTTGACTGAGGGAGGGTTTTGTGACGAACTTCGCCGCAAAGCTAACACGGCCAACGGGGAGAGAGCGTCCATGCCGAAGAAATCCACGACATCGTCTGCCGGACTCAACCGCCGGACACTGCTTGCCGGCACGGCTTCGTTGCTGGCGGCGCCGATGGTGGTCCGCCCGGCCTTCGCGCAGGGGAAGACCGTGAATGTCGGCGTGATCATGCCGCTGTCGGGGGCGAACGCGCAGTTCGGCATCAATTCGCGCAACGGCATCGAACTGGTCGCGGATGAAATCAACGCGGCCGGCGGCATCAAGGCGCTGGGTGGCGCGAAGATCAACCTGATCGTGGCTGATGCGACCTCGACGCCGACGACGGCCGGCACCGTCGCGCAGCGGCTCATCACCCAGAACGACGTCACCGCCATCCTCGGCGCGTTCGCATCCTCGCTGACGCTGGCAATCTCCGAGGTCACCGAGCGCCGCGACATTCCGCTGCTGACGATGTCGTTCGCCGATCAGATCACCGGTCGCGGCTACAAAAGCATCTTCCAGGTGGTCCCGAAGGCATCCGTGATCGGCAAGGCCCAGTTCGATTACACCAAGGCCATCGCCGAGGCCGCGGGCGCCAAGATCAGCAAGATCGCGATCATGTATGAGGACACCGCCTACGGCTCGGCGCAGGCAAAGGGGCTGCGCGCCGGTGCCAAGGCCGCCAATGTCGAAGTGGTGATGGACGACGCCTATCCGCTCGGCATCACCGATACGACGCCGCTGATCAACAAGCTTCGCGCGTCCGGCGCCGAGGCCGTCTTCCCGGTGTCGTATCTCAACGACAGCCTGCTCATCATCCGCACCATGCGCCAGCAAAAGATCGACATTCCGGCGATCGGCGGTGCGGCCGGTTACGTCATTCCCGATTTCGAGAAGGGACTCGGTGAATTCGCCGAGAACGTGCTCTCGGTCAACACGTCGAATTACGACCTCGCGCCGGAGTTCACCGAGCGGTTCCGCAAGCGATTCGGTTACTTCATGGTGCATGAAGCACAGGAGCACGCGGTCGCGCTGGACGTGCTGGTGCAGGCCATCGAGAAGGCCAAATCCAGCAAACCCGAAGCGGTCAGCGCGGCTCTGCGCGGCGCCAGGTTCTCCGACGGCTGGGCCAAGACGATGACCGGCGGCGCCGTGCAATTCGACGACACTGGCCTCAACGTCCTCTCGGTGCCGGTGATGGTGCAGTGGCGCAACAAGGAGTTGGTGACCGTGTGGCCGAAGGACTACGCCAAGGCCAAGGCCGTCTGGAAATCGTGATCCGCTGAGCGAACGATTCCAGTGGCATTCATCCAGGCGGTTATCGACGGGCTGCTGATCGGCGGCGTTTACGCCGTGATCTCCATCGGCCTCACGCTGGTCTATGGCGTGATGGGGATCATCAATTTCGCGCAAGCCGAATTCCTGATGGTCGGCATGCTCGTCGCCTGGTTCGCATGGGCCTTCCTCGGGCTCGATCCGGTGCTGGCGGCGCCGCTGTCTTTCGCAGTGGCATTCGTCATCGGCTGGTTCGTGCAGGGGCAACTGATCTCGCGCGTGCTGAAGGCGCCTTCGGTGGCGCAGATCTTCCTCACCGTCGGCCTGCTGATCGTGATCGAGAACGGCGCGCTGTTGGCCTTCGGCTCGCAATTCCGCTCGGTCACGACGTGGTACCAGACCATATCGCTGTCGCTGGGGCCGCTATTCGTCAGCGTGCCGTATCTGATCGCGTTCGCGATGTCGCTCGCCTGCGGCGTGGCGCTGTGGTGGTTCATGCGCACGAGCTGGTTCGGCCGTGCCATGCGCGCGACCGCGCAAAATCCCGGCGCGGCGCAACTGATGGGCATCGATTCGGCGCTGATGTACCGCATTGCGTTTGCGCTCGGCGTCGGGCTCACGGCGTTCGGCGGTGCGGTGATCATGCCTTACGTCACGGTGTATCCCGGCGTCGGCAGCCAGTACGTGGTGCTGATGTTCACAGTCGTCGTGCTGGGCGGCCTCGGCAGCGTCGCCGGCGCGGTGGCCGGCGGCCTCGCCGTCGGTGTCATCCAGGCGCTGTCGGCACTGGTGTTTCCCATTCAGTTGCAGAATCTGGTGCTATTTATCGTGTTCATCCTGGTGCTCGCGGTGAGACCGCAGGGGCTCGTGGGAGCCAGCCGATGAAGCGCTGGATCGTTCTCGCCATCGTTCTTGCCGCCGCCTGCCTGTTGCCGCTGGCGCTCGATCCGCGCGGCTACTGGATTCGCGTGCTGACCTTCACGCTGTTGTTCGCGGCGATGGCGCAGGCCTGGAACATCATCGGCGGTCTCGCCAACCAGACCTCGCTCGGCCACGCCGCGTTCTTCGGCATCGGCGCCTACACCTCGACGATCCTGCTGCTGAAGTTCGGTCTCAGCCCGTGGATCGGCATGCTGGTGGGCGGCGTGTTCGGCGGCCTCGCCGCTTTCATCATCGCGATCCCCACTATGCGGCTGCAGGGGCATTACTTCGCGCTGGCGACGCTCGCCTTCGGCGAAGTCATGCGCGTCATCGCCAATGTCTGGGTCTCGCTCACCGGCGGGCCGGGCGGCACCTCGATTCCGTTCTCGCCGCCGAGCGTCATGGGCTACTCGTTCAAGCTGCTCTTGCCGCACACCTACATCGCGATCGCCGCGCTCGTGGTCACGACCCTGATCTTCGAATGGATTCAGCGCGGCGCGATGGGCTATCGCCTGCGCGCCATCAAGGAGAATCCGTCGGCGGCAGAGGTGATCGGCATCGATACCACGCGCGTCAAATTGCAGGCGGCGGTGATTTCCGGCGCGTTGATGGCGATGCTGGGAACACTTTATGTCCAGGTCGCGGTGTTCTTCGATCCTGACACCGTGTTCAGCGCCGCCGGGATTTCGATCCGCGTCGCGCTGATCGCGATTCTCGGCGGCCTCGGCACCGCGGTCGGGCCGATCCTCGGCGCGTTCTTCATCATTCCGCTCGAGGAACTGATGAACGAATGGTTCTCGTCGAGCGCCGCCGGATTGTCGCAGCTCATCTTCGGCCTGATCCTGATTATCGTCATCCTCTGGCGCCCACATGGTTTCGTCACTGTCTTTCGCTCCCTGCGCGCGAAGTTCAGCGGAGGAGCGCCGCGATGAGCATCCTCGAGGTTCACGGCATCTCACGTCGGTTCGGCGGCTTGCAGGCGCTTTCCGATGTCAGCTTCTCGGTGCCGCAAGGCCAGATCGTCGGGCTGATCGGCCCGAACGGCGCGGGCAAGACCACGTTCTTCAGTACGTTGGTCGGCCTGATCCGGCCCGACAACGGATCGATCCGGCTGGGTGGCGAATCCGTGGTCGGGCTGAAGCCGCATAAGGTCGCCCGCCTCGGCATGACCAAGACGTTTCAGAACGTCGCGCTGTTTGGCGAAAGCTCCGTGCTCGACAACGTGCTGACCGCGGGGCTGCTGCGTCACGATGTCGACGCTGCGCGCGAGGAAGCGCTGAAATGCCTCGACCGTGTCGGGCTGCGTGCGATCGCACACCAGCAGGCGGGCCTCCTGTCGTTTCCGGAGCGGGCGCGCGTCGAACTCGCGCGGGCGCTGTGCACCGGCCCCAAGGTGCTGTTGCTCGACGAGGTGATGGCGGCGCTGAACCCGGTTGAGATGCAGGAGGTGATGGACCTGATCCGCTCGCTGCGCGACGACGGCATCACGCTGTTGGTGGTCGAGCATCACATGCGCGCCATCATGGCGATCTGCGATCGCGTTCTCGTCCTGAATTTCGGCAAGCTGCTCGCCGACGGCACGCCGCAGCAGATCGCCAACGATCCGCAGGTGGTCGAAGCCTATCTCGGCAAATCCATGGAGGCACGCGCATGAGCGCCGCTCCATTGCTCGGCATCGAGAACCTCTGCGCCGGCTACAACGAGATCGAGGTTCTGCACGGCGTCAATCTCAAGGTGTTCGAAGGCGAGTTCGTCTGCATCATCGGCGCCAACACTGCCGGCAAGAGCACCATTCTGCGCGCCATCTCGCGCCAGGTGCCGCGCGTCAGCGGCAGCCTTCAATTCGCGGGCGCCGATCTGTCGACCCGCGCGGCGCATCAGGTGCCGGCGCTCGGCATCGCACACGTCCCGGAAGGCCGCCAGGTCTTCCCCGACATGACGGTCGAGGAAAACCTGCTGCTTGGCGCGTTCACGGCGCGCACCGCGTCCGATCTTCCGGCGCGGATGCAGGACGTCTTCACATTGTTTCCGCGCCTCTCGGAACGGCGCCAGCAATTGGCCGGTACGCTGTCCGGTGGTGAACAGCAGATGGTTGCCGTCGGCCGCGCGCTGATGCTGAAACCGAAGCTGCTGTTGCTGGACGAGCCGAGCCACGGTCTCGCACCGAAAGTCGTGGAAGAAATGCACGATGCCTTCGTGGAGATTCACCGGCGCGGCACGTCGATCCTTCTGGTCGAGCAGAACGTCAGTCTGGCGCTCGATGTCGCGACGCGCGGCTATGTGCTCGAAAGCGGCCGCATCACGCTTGAGGGCGCGTCCGCCGAACTCAATCAAAATCCCGCTGTCAGAGCCGCCTATCTCGGCATATGACGGAGCAGCCGCAAACTCACTCTCTCCCCCACCAACAGTAATGGTATCGACATGAGCTACAATCAGACGGTCACCCTCGGCGGACTTTTCGACATCGGCCTCGCCGCTCGCCGCGAAGTCCTCGGTGCGGAATATGTCGACAAGTCGATGGAATCCGCCAACGACTTCATGATGACTTTCCAGCACATCACCACCGAGTGGTGCTGGGGCTATGCCTGGAACAGGCCCGGCCTCGATCGCAAGACGCGCAGCATCATCAACCTCGCAATGCTGACGGCGCTCAACAAGCCGGCCGAACTCAAGCTGCACGTCAAGGGTGCGATCACCAACGGCGTCACCGTCGACGAGATCAAGGAAATCCTGCTTCACGCCACGGTTTACTGCGGCATCCCCTCCGGCCTCGAAGCGTTCAAGACGGCGAACGCGGTGCTCAAGGAAATGGGGAAGGTCGACTAATCGCGTTCTGCGAACAACGCGCCGGTTATGCAATCCGTAACCGGCGCGGTCTGTTTGTGTCGGATGGCGACAAGGCAATTACGGCAGCGGCTGGCTCTCGATTGTCAGTCCGCTGAACTGCGGGACGAACGTGGAGCCTCTTACGGAAGCAATCCTGCGCTCACCCGCTTGCGTCCAAGTTCAATGGGCCGAGAGATCTAATCGTCTGTGACGTCGGACGGCATTGTCGAGCCGGCTGGCGCGGAGCCGCGTTTCCGTTTCCATAAATCTCCCGCCTTTGTTGTCGTCGCAGCCATCGGTCCGGTGACACCGATTTCATTGCGGCGACATCGCCGCGCCTGCGCCGGACGCGTGCCTCGCAACAATTAGCCGCACGCTGAATTGCGCAAAGGGGGCAATAATACGTGTCGGCGAGTTGGACGGTCGCTCCGAAATAGCGAGCTCGCTTTTAGCGGCAGGTATTTCAGGGTGGACCGCGCGTCCCGTGCGATGCAACGTCATGCTAATTTTGGTACACTGTCCTTTTAGTGTTCGTTGGCTCGCAATTTGGCGCTTAAAGTTGAAAATCCAGCCATCTTCAAACGTGTAGTTCCAGAAATAGCACCCGTTTTTCAGTGAAAAATGTTATGTATATCATGATGATATAACGTATTCTCCCAAACTGACGGGGCCGCGTGTCAAAAATTTGACATTGCGAACCATCTCTGCGAACCTTCGAGGGTCGCAAGTTTGTGGATCCATCATGATCGACTGTTCTTCGTTGCGTTGCGGGGGCGCGCGCATTCTCCCGGTCTATCTCCCGGTCCAGGGCGCTGGCCGGGTTTCGTCCCATCGTTCTCGAATTGGGATGTGAGGGATGCTGGGCTTCGAACTCTCAGAACCGGCAACGCTCGACGAGGCGTTTGACCTGCTTGCGGCCGGCGACCCCGGCGTGCGCCCGATGGGCGGCGGCACGGCGCTGATGCTGATGATGAAGGCGCAGATCTTCAAGCCGGAGCGTCTTGTCAGCCTGCGAAAGGTCGGCGGCTGTTTCGACGGGTTGCGTATCGATCAAGATCGGTCGCACATCCGCATCGGCGGCATGACGACATTCGCTGAGATCGAGCGTTCGCCGATCGTGTTGCAGCATCTGCCGGCGGTCGTGCGCACCATGAAGACGCTGGCCAATATCCGGGTCCGTCATGTGGCTTCGGTGGGCGGAAATCTCGCGCATGCCGATCCGCATCTCGATCTTCCGCCGGTCTGGATGGCGCATGCGGCCAGCGTGCGCATTGTCAGCAAGAGCGGCGAACGCGTGATCCCCGTTGAGGATCTGTTCGCGGGCTACTACGAGACGACGCTGGGCGGCGGCGAGTTGATTGCCGAGGTGATCGTCCCCGTTCGCCCTGAATGGACGTCGACCTACGTGAAGGTCACAACGCGTTCCGCGCATGATTGGCCCGCACTCGGAATTGCGGTCTCCGCCAATCTTCAGGGACAACGCGTCAACGATCTGCGCCTCGTTCTCAGCGCGGCGCTCGATCGCCCGACGCGGCTGGTTGCGGCCGAGAACGAACTGCGCGGTTCCGACCTCAACGAGGCGACATTGAAGCGCGCCGGCGAGGCCGCGGTCGCAGAAGCCGACATTCACTCCGACAGCCGTGGCTCGGCCGCTTACAAGCAACATCTTCTGCGCGTGCACTTATCGCGCGCGATGCACTCGCTGGTAGGAGTGTAAAGTCATGGTGGCGTTGATGCCGGTGGGCAATATCGGTCGTTCGGTCGCGCGTCTGGAGAGCCGCGAGAAGGTGATGGGGCGGGCGGAATACACCCACCATCTTCGTCTGCCGGGAATGCTGTACGGCAAGATATTCCGCAGCACGCTGCCGCATGCCTTGATCAAGAGCGTCGATACGTCGGCAGCCAAGGCGGTCGAGGGTGTCTTCCGCGTCGTCACCATCGACGACATTCGCACGGTGATCCCGCATCCGTATTACGGACCGGCTTTTCATGATCAGCCGGTGCTGGCCGATGGCAAGGTGCGTTTCGCGGGTGAGCCGGTAGCTGTCGTTCTGGCGTCCGATCCGCGCGTCGCTGAATATGCGGCGAGCCTGATCACCGCCGAATACGAAGAGCTGCCCGCCGTTCTTGACGAGGTCGAAGCGGCGGTGTCGGACATCTGCGTCCACGACGAACTGAAGCCAGCCGCGACTTTTCCCGACCTCCAGCATCTGAAGGGACGGCGGGGCACCAACGTCGCGCTGGATTATCGTCTGGTACGCGGCGACGTCGAGGCGGCCTTTGCTTCCGCGGATCACGTCTTCGAGCATACGTTCCGATGCCAGCAGGCGATGCACACGCCGATGGAGCCGTTTGTCTCCATCGCCGACGTTCGCGACGGGCGGATGACGCTGCACACCGCGTCGCAGGGGCCTTCGTTCGTAAGGATCGAGATGGCGCGGCTGCTCGGCTGGCCGGAGAACCGTGTCCGCGTCAAGGTCCCGCATCTCGGCGGCGGTTTCGGCGGCAAGCTGTACATCAAGCTCGAAGCGTTGGTGACGTCGCTGTCGCTGCTGGTGCAGCGTCCGGTCAAGATTTCGCTGACCATGGAAGAGCAGTTTTTCATGGTGACGAAGCACGCGTGCACGTTCACCATCAAGAGCGGCGTCAACAACGACGGCAAGGTCGTCGCACGGAAATGCAGGATCCTCTGGAACGGCGGCGCCTATGCCGATATCGGCCCGCGCGTTACCCAGAAGGCCGGTTTCACCTCCACTGGTCCCTACGACATCGATAACGTCGAGATCGAGTCGCTGGCCGTTTATACCAACCGACCGCCGGCAGGCGCGCTGCGCGGTTTCGGCGCGCCGCAGGCAGCCTGGGCCTATGAGTGCCATACCGATTTGATCGCCGAGGCGCTGAACTTCGACAAGATCGAATTCCGCCGCCAGAACCTGTTGCAGGAAGGGCGGCCGCAAGCGTCCGGCACGCCGGTGCATGACGCCGCGTTCGAAAAGGCGATGGATCAGGTCGCCGACAGGCTCGATTGGCACAAGCCTTTCGACCGGGGGAACGGTCGGATTCGACGGGGACGGGGCCTCGCCGTCGGCATCAAGGGCATCACGTCTCCGACCACATCGGTTGCGATCGTCAATCTCTATGGCGACGGCAGTTGTGGCCTCTATATCGGCACGGTCGATATGGGCCAGGGTTCTGACACGGTGATGGCGCAGATCGTGGCCGAGGTGCTCGGTCTCGATGCCGAAGCGGTTCACGTCATTCATCCCGACACCGATGTCACGCCCTATGACATGGGTACGCTGGGGTCGCGATCGACCTTCCACATGGGAACGGCGGTCCGCCTCGCCGCGGAGGATGTGCTCAGGAAGATCGACGATCTCGCGAAGGAGCTTGGCCTGCCGCCCAACAGCAATCTTCCGGTCAGCGAGATGCTGCGGAAGAAATACGGCATGCAGGCCGGCAACATCATCGGGACCGGCAGCTTTATTCCCGACTACAAGAAGCCAGATCCGGAGACCGGACAGACGCCGAAGGCGACACCGTTCTGGGGTGTCGGCGCCAATGGTGCCGAAGTCGAGATCGATACCGAGACCGGTGAGGTCAAGATAGTCAAGCTGGTAAGCGTCGTCGATGCCGGGGTTGCCATTAACCCGCGCGCCGTCAGGCAACAGGTATCCGGCGCAGCGATCATGCAGATGGGCTTCACCATGACCGAGAACATGGTGTTCCGTGACGGGCAACTCACCAACGGCTCGCTGGCGGATTACAAGATTCCGTCGCTGCTCGATATGCCCGAGCAGTTCATCAACGAGTACGTGGAATCGCGCCAGCACTCCGGGCCGTTCGGCGCCAAGGGCACCGGCGAAAGCTCCACGATTGCGCTGTCGCCGGCCATCGGAAACGCGATTGCCGATGCGATCGGCGTGCATCTCACCGATCTCCCGTTGACGCAGGAGTCGATCTTCCGCGCGATCCAAAAGAAGAACGGCACGCCGCTGCCGGAGGACGACAATGACTGACGCCCGCACCATCCGCTTCACGCTCAACGGTGCGCCGGTCTCCGTCAGCGTCATGCCACATGAGACTCTGATCGAGATGTTGTCGTTGCAACTCGAATTGAAGGGCGCGCGTGAAAGCTGCGGCCAGGGTCTGTGCGGCTGCTGCACCGTCTACGTCAACGGCAAGTCGGTTTCGTCGTGCCTCTATCTGGCGCAGTTGGTTGACGGCGCGAATGTCGTGACGATCGAGGGTATCAACGACGGCACCGAGCTCGATCCGGTGCAACAAGCCTTTATCGAGGTTGGCGCTTTCCAGTGCGGCTTCTGCACGCCCGGTTTCATCATGATGGCGCGCGAACTGCTCGACGTTCACCCGAACCCGACCGATGACGACATCCGCCACTATCTGATCGGGAACCTCTGCCGCTGTTCGGCCTATCCGGAAATCGTCGAAGCCGTGAAGCTAGCCGCGAAACGGCGCGCAGCCGGAACCGCATCAACCCTCGTTCAGGAGTTGTCGGCATGACTGCGGCCATTGCTGAAATTTCGGGCGTTGCATCGAAGCCGCCAATTCTCACCGTGTCCAACCTGACCGCCGGCTATGGCGACGTGCAGGTGCTGTGGGGTGTCGATCTGGTGGTGCCCAAGGGCGAGATCGTGTCCATTGTCGGCCCAAACGGTACCGGCAAGACTACACTTCTGCTCGCCATCTCCGGCATGGTCCGCGCGCGCAGCGGCAACATTCAATTCGAAGGTGAGGACATCACCAATCAGAGCGCGGACCGCATCGTCGGCAAGCGTCTGGTGCATGTTCCGGAGGGCCGCCGGCTGTTTCCGACGTTGAGCGTACGGGACAATCTGATGCTGGGCGCTTATGCGCGGACCGACAGCGCCGCGGAGATCGCTCGCGATCTTGATCTCGTCTTCACGATCTTCCCGATCCTCGCAGAGCGCGCCAATCAGGGCGCGACGACGATGTCCGGCGGCCAACAGCAGATGTGCGCGATCGGGCGTGGCATCATGGCGCGACCGAAGCTGCTCCTGATCGATGAACTGTCGCTCGGTCTCGCGCCGAAGTCGGTGGAATTGCTGGCGGAAAGCCTGATCGAGATCAACAAGCAATCCATTTCGATTCTGCTGGTCGAGCAGGATGTGATGACGGCGTTCGAGCTCGCCAGCATAGGCTACGTGCTGGAGTCCGGCAGGGTTCGCATGCATGGCGAAACCCGCGTGTTGAGTCAGGACCCGTCCGTTCAAGCCGCGTATATGGGCCTCTAGCGATGGATGCGCTCACGCTCCCGAATGGCAAGAAGGGGATCGGAGGTTCGATCCTGCGCAACGAGGACGAGCGCCTGCTCTCCGGGCGCAGCACCTTCATTGCCGATATCAGCCAGCCGGGGATGTGGGAGATTGCTTTCCTGCGCAGTCCGGTGGCGCATGCCAACATCCTGAGCGTGACGAAGCCGGAAGGTTTCGAGCAGCGTGTCTTCCTGCTGTCGGACCTTGGCGATATCCGCCCGATCCAGGCCGACTCGCAGGCCAAGGGATTTCGTCGTTCCGATTACCCGGCGCTTGCCAACGACAGGGTGCGCTTTGTCGGCGAGCCGATTGCGATCTGTCTCGGGCGGACGCGCGCGGAAGCTGAAGACCTCGCGCAGGCAGTGTTCGTGGAGTTCGAGGAATTGCCCGCGGTCAGCGATCTGTCGCAGTGCCGCGATTCTGCTTATCCGCCGATTCATCCCGGCTGGAGCGACAATCTGTTTCTTGAGACCAGCATCGACGTCGGCGACGTCGACGCCGCACGCGCCAAGGCCGCCGTTTCGCTCACCCGCCAGTATCGCATGAACCGGCAGGCGATTGTCTCGCTCGAAGGCCGCGGGGTGATGAGCTACATCGACGAGCGGACCGGCGAACTCGTCGTCTATTCGTCCACGCAGTTTCCGCATGTCATCCGCACTGCGCTGGCGCATTGCCTGAACATGCAAGAGCGCGAACTTCGCGTCGTCGCCCCGGAAGTCGGCGGCAGTTTTGGCGTGAAGAACAATCTCAATCCGGAAGAGATCGCGATTGCTGCGCTGGCCCGGAAGATTCGCAAGCCGATCCGCTGGGTTGAGGATCGTCGCGAGCATCTGATTGCCGCTCCGCATGCGCGCGAGCATCGCTACGACGTCACCGTTCACGCCGACAAGAACGGGCTGATCCTGGGCCTCGAAGCGTCGATCGATATCGATGCCGGCGCCTATTCGGTGTGGCCGTGGACGTCTCCGATGGAATCCGGAATGGCGATCGGCTTCCTTCCGGGCACATACACCATCTCGAATTATCGCGCGACCGCGCGGACCTGCGCCAGCAACAAGTCTCCGATGGGTCCGTATCGCGGCGTCGGCCGGCCGGGTGCGTGTTTCGCGATCGAGCGAACCATCGAGGAACTGGCGGTGCATCTCGGCCTCGATCCGGTCGAGGTGCGGCTGCGCAACTATGTTCGTCCCGATCAGTTTCCGTGGAAGTCGGCGGGCGGCAAGACCTACGACAACGGCAACTACGCCGAGAGCGCCATCGCGGCGCGCGACCTGATCCGGCCGGAGCGGCTCGCCGAACTGAGGCAGCGCTATGCGGACAGCGATTACCTGATCGGCCTCGGTTACGCGACCTATCTCGAACAGACCGCGCACGGCACGGCGGAGTGGGTTCAGCGCGGCCTGCCAGTAGTGTTCGGCTATGAGCAGGCCGCGTTGCAGATGACGCCCGACGGCATGTTGATCATCGACGTGCCGATTCAGAATCATGGGCAGGGGCTCGAGACCACGCTGGCGCAGGTTGCCAACGAGGAGCTTGGCATCGACCCCGCACAGGTGGTGGTGCGCCATGGCGACACCAGCATGGCACCCTACGGCATGGGCACCTTTGCCTCGCGCTCGATGGTGATGTCGGGCGGCGCCGTCGGTTGCGCCAGCGCGCTTCTGGCCGACAAGCTGCGAAAGATTGGTGCGCATCTGTTGCAGGTGCAGGAAAGCGATGTTCGTCTCGAGGACGGCTTCGTTGTTGCCAACGCGCCGGGCGGCGCAAAGATATCGTTGAAGGAAATCGCCATCGCGGCGTTCCTGCGCCCGGAGCGATTGCCCGATGGTGTCGATCCCGGTCTTTCGGTGGTCGCATCCTACAGGACGTCGCGCGATACCGGTGCCTGGTCGTACGGGACCCACGCCGCGATTGTGGCGGTCGATCGTGGCACCGGCATGGTGCACATTCTCGATTACGTGATCGCGCACGATTGCGGCACCATCGTTAATCCGATGATCGTCGACGGCCAGATGATGGGCGGGCTGGCGCAGGGCATCGGCACCGCGCTTTACGAGGAAATGCCGTACAGCGCCGAAGGCCAGCCGCTGGCTTCGACCTTCATGGACTATCTGGTGCCCGGCGCATCCGAAGTGCCGCGGGCGACCATCAAGCATCTGTCGTCGCCGTCTCCGATCACGCGTTACGGCATCAAGGGCATGGGCGAAGGTGGCGCAATCCCGCCGCCTGCCTCGCTCTGCAACGCCGTCAACGATGCGCTCCGATCGCGCGGTGCGTCGATCAACGAAACGCCGATGACGCCGGACCGCGTGCTGCGCGCTCTGCTTGACGCTCAAGCCGGGGGCGCCGCCGTATGAAGCCGGGAGCGCTCGCTTATTTCAAGCCGACGACGGTGACCGAGGCGATTGGTCTTCTGGTCGATGGCGGCATGGACGCCAAGGTGATCGCCGGCGGTCAGTCGCTGGTGCCGATGCTGAACCTGCGCATGGTTGCGGCCGAGCGGCTGGTCGACATCGGCAGCATCGAATGTATGAAGCAATGGTCGGCGAACGATCGCGAAGTCTGGATCGGCGCATGCGTGACGCACGATCAGATTCAGATCGGCGAGATTCCCGATCCCTCCAACGGCCTGATGCCGAAGGTCGCGTCGAAGATCGCCTATCAGGCCGTGCGCAACCGTGGCACCATTGGCGGCAGCCTCTCGCTGGCGGATCCCGCGGCGGATTGGCTGACCACGACGGCAGCGCTTGGCGCGACCATCGAATGGGAAGGCCCCGACGGCAAGAAGAGCTGTCCCGCGGATGAGTTCGTGTTCGCGGCCTATACGACCCAGCTTGATATTTCCGATGTGCTGACCGGTGTGCGCATCCCGCGCCTGCCGCCCGATGCGACATGGGGCACCTACAAGCTGTGCCGCAAGACGGGGGAATTCGCTCACGCAATGGCGATGGTGATTGCCGCCGGCGCGCGATCGCGGGCGTTTCTCGGCGCCACCGATGGCGCGCCGATCCGCCTGATGCATACCGAAAAGCTGATCGCGGACTTCCGCAGTTGGGAGAGCGGCCATGCCGCGCTGGTTGCCCAGGCGTTGGAGGCCGACATCGCCGATAGCGGCCGCGACTTCACCGATATCCAACTGTGGCAATCGCGAACCTGCCTGCTGCGCTCCGTTCAGACGAGCCTCGGTTTCGAACCGCTCAAGCCGGAGGGCGTGTGATGCAGATCATCAAATTGCGCGTGAATGGCGAGGAGATCGAGACGGCGATCGATCCGCGCACCACGCTTGCCGATTTTCTGCGTCAGCACGCGGATGCACGTTCGATCCATCTTGGCTGCGAACATGGCGTCTGCGGCGGATGCACTATCGTCATCAACGGCAAGATGGCGCGCTCCTGCATCGCATTGGCCGCCACAATGGATGGCGCGGATATCTGGACGCTGGAAGGTTTGAAGGACGATCCGGCGATCGTCCAGCTTCGGCAGAGTTTTCACGAGTGCCACGGTCTGCAGTGCGGCTATTGCACGCCCGGCATGCTGATCACGGCGCGCGACATCATCGCGCGTTACGGCGAACCGGAAGAGAAATTCCTGCGCGAGGCGCTGGCCGGAAATATCTGCCGGTGCACGGGATATGCGGGAATCGTGAAGGCGGTTCAGCATGCAGCGACGCAACTCGCGCAGCGCGACTGAAGCAACGACGGCAGAAGCATTGGCTGCAAGCACATGGCTTGTCAGTCCCAACACAGAGAGAGGGGAAACAACGTGAGAACAACGACGTCGATCATAGCTGCACTTTCCTTTGTGGCGCTCAGCGCCGCTCCCGCACTCGCGCAGGAGACCATCAAGCTCGGCGCGCCGCTTGCGCTCACCGGGCCTCTCGCGGATGCCGGTGCAAAATCGAAACAGGGATATGACATTTGCGTCTCCGCCGTGAACGAGAAGGGCGGCGTCAATGTCGGTGGCAAGAAGATGAAGCTCGAGCTGGTCGAATACGACTATCAGAGCGAAACCAACCGCGCCGTGCAGATCGTCCAGCGGTTGATCAATGTCGACAAGGTTCCGTTCCTGCTGTCGCCCTACGGTTCGGGCGATACCAAGGCGACGGCCGTGGTGGCGGAGCGCTATGGCGTGCCGATGGTCGCCGCAGCGGCTGCGACCAAAAGCGTGTTCGACCAGAAGTTCCAGAATCTGTTCGGCGTGCTGTTCCCGAACGACATGATCACTGAAGCCGAAGTCGCTTACTACAAGAAGCACGTGCCGTCGGTGAAGCGGGTCGCGGTGCTGGCGCTCAACAGCTTGTTCCCGAAGGCGATTGCCGGTGAGATGGTGAAGTCGGCGACCGGTGCGGGTCTAGAGGTCGTCTTCAACACGACCTATTCGCCTGACACGTCCGATTTCTCGAATGTGCTCACCCAGATCAAGGCGCTCAATCCGGACTGGATCTATGCCACAGGCTATACGCAGGATCTGATCCTGATCCGGCGCCAGATGGCCGACCTTGGCCTTGAGGTGAAGGTGCTGACGATGACGGCGGGACCGTCATATCCGGAATTCAAGGACAACGTGAAGGGCCTCGCCGAGAACGTGACGACGAATTCCTGGTGGCACCAGAATGCGAATTATACCGATAGCTACCTGTTCGGTTCGTCGCTGAAGTACAACGAGGCGTTCAACGCAAAGTTCAAGCGCGACGCGACCTATCTGGAAGCGGCGGCGACCGCTGCCTGCGAGACGCTGGCGCTGGCGATCGAGGAAGCCAAGTCGACCTCGGCCGATGCGGTCCGCAAGGTGCTGCATGAAAAGACCTTCAATACGTTCTATGGCCCGATCCAGTACGGCAAATCGGGACAGAACGAGGTGAACGCCGCGCTCGTGATGCAGATCCAGAACGACAAGCTTCTTGTGCTTGCGCCGGAAAACCTGAAGCAGGGCGAACTGCAGATCGGCGTGCCGAAGAAGTAACTCCCTCAACTCGAGAACCGACGCGGGCGTCATGATAAGTCAGTATATTGTCAACGGACTCTTGACCGGCGGGCTCTACGCCTGCCTCGCGGTCGGGTTCTCTCTGGTCTGGGGCGTGTTGAACGTCGTCAACATGCTGCACGGCTCATTGGTCGTGCTGGGGGCGTATTTTTGCCTCTACGGGGTGCAGCAACTGGGGCTCCCTCTCTATACGGTCGCCCCGGTTGCCTGCGCGATCCTGTTCGTGTTCGGCTACGCTATCCAGCGTGGCCTGCTCAATCGCGTGATCACGCAACCGATCCTGATTACGTTGACGCTGACGTTCGGTCTCGACCTGATCGTCAACAATCTTGTCATTCACGTTTTCAGCGCGACACCGCAGTCGTTGGTGACGAATTTCGGAACCATCGAATTCGCCGGCGTTCGGGTGCCGGTGGTGCGGCTCGGCGGCATGCTGGTCGCTGTGATTCTCACACTGGTGCTCTATTGGCTGCTTCGGCATTCGAAGATCGGCCGCGCGATTATCGCCGTGCGGATGGATCGCCATGCGGCGGCGCTGATGGGCATCCGCATTCCGCACATTTACGCGCTGACATTCGGCATCGGCGCCTTCATGGCCGGTGCGGCTGGATGCGCGATGGCGCTGATCTATCCGGTGACGCCGATGATGTCCGGCGTATTCCTCGGAAAAGCGTTCGTCATCTGCGTGCTGGGCGGTCTCGGCAGCGTACCCGGCGCGATCATCGGCGGTCTGGTGCTCGGTGTTGTCGAGGGGCTCGGCACGCTGACGTTCGGCCAGCAATGGGCGACGTCGGTTGGCTTTATCATGATGATGGCCGTGATCGTATTGTTTCCCACCGGCATCATGGGAAAGAAGGGCTACGAATGATTATCGACAGAGCTTTCGTGCTCAAGATCGCCTTCGGCGTCCTGCTGTTCGCATGCGGGGCGGTGTTGTCGGTGGTTCTTGATAACTACTACCTGCAGGTGGGAACGACGCTGGCGATGCTGTGCTCGCTGTGCTGGGCCTGGAACATCGTGGGCGGCTACATGGGCTACCCTGCGCTGTGCATGATCTCGTTCTTCGGCATTGGGGCCTATGCCGGCGGCATTGCGCAGGCGGCGGGTGTTCCCGAGACGCTCGCATGGTTCGTTGCGGCTGGCGTCGGATTGTTGTTCGCGCTGCTGTTGGGCGTGCCGCTGCTTCGACTCAAGGGGCACTATTTCGCGGTCGGCACGATTGCGAGCGTCGAAGTGCTTCGTGAGGTGGCCAACAATTGGGATCAACTGACCGGAGGAGCGATCGGATTGAATCTTCCGATTCATGCAGGTTCCCCGGATGAGGTTGGCCGCTACTTCTATCTCGCGATGCTGGGGCTTGCCTTCATCGCATTTCTCGTTACCGCGATCGTGGACCGAACTCAATTCGGCTTCGGTCTCCGCTGTATTCGTCAGAACGAACAGGCCGCCTCGATGGTTGGCATCGACGTTTTCAAGTACAAGGTCGGCGCGTTCGTGCTCACCGGGGTGCTGGGTGCAGCGACGGGCGCCATCTATGCGTCGATGGTGGCCTTCATCGAGCCGAAAGATGCGTTCAATATCATCATGACGATCGAGATTCCCGTGATGGTGATGCTGGGTGGCATGGGCACGATCTTCGGGCCGCTCATCGGCGGCGTGTCCTATGTGATCCTCAAGGAATTCGTCTGGGCCTACTTCATCAACTGGCACAGCGGAATTCTGGGTCTCATCGTGGTCACCGTCATCTATTTCCTCCCGGTCGGAATACTCGGCCTGACCTGGCGGGACATCTTCAAGAAGTTCGGTGCGTCAAGATCGACGAGGCCAGCTACGTCTGACATCGCGAGGTCTGCATCATGACGAAGGCCACGACGCCTGTTCTCGAATTGAAGTCGGTTTCGCGCCTGTTCGAAGGTATTCGAGCCGTCGATAATGTCAGCCTTAAACTGCATGCTGGCGAGATCGTCGGTCTGATCGGTCCGAATGGCGCGGGCAAGACCACTCTCGTCAACCTGATCTCCGGCTTTCTGTCAGCCAGCAGCGGCGATGTCATTTTCGATGGCAAAAGCATCACCCGCAAGAAGCCGCATTTGATCGCGCAGAGCGGAATCGCGCGGACGTTTCAGATCGTGCAACCGTTTGCCCGGATGACCGTGCTTGAGAACGTGATGGCGGGCGCGATCTATGCCGGTCATCGCGGAATGGTGCAGGCGCGCGACAAGGCGATTGAGTGCCTGGAGTTTACCAAGCTGGCGCACCTCAAGGATATGCCGGCGTCGGAACTGGCGTTGGCTAATCGCAAGCGGTTGGAGCTTGCCAAGAGCCTGGCGATGAATCCGCGCTTGCTGATGCTCGACGAGGTCAATGCCGGCTTGAATTCGTCCGAGATCGATGAAGCGATCCAGATGATCCGGTCGATCGCCGCCACTGGAATCACCATCGTCGTGATTGAGCATCTGATGCGCGTCGTCACCGCGCTCGCCGAGCGGACCGTCGTGCTGCACCACGGTGCGGTGGCGAGCGAAGGTCCGACCGATGAGGTGATGCGGGACCCCAAGGTGATCGAGGCCTATCTCGGCAACAAGTTCGCGCAGCGCTTCGCCGAAACTTCCGGCGTTCCCGTCGCGCGGCCGGCATAAGACATTTCCGATAGACAGAAGAGACCAGTGATATGGCGATGACCATGACGGGTGAGGTCACCCTGCACGCCGACCGCGATACGGTGTGGACGAAGTTGAACGACCCGGAAGCATTGAAGGCTGCGATTCCCGGATGCCAGGACCTTGAGAAGATCGGCGATACGGCCTTTCGCGCAACGGTGAAATTGAAGGTCGGTCCGGTCGGCGCGGTGTTCAAGGGATCAGTCGAACTGACGGATATCGATCCGCCGAACGGTTATCGTATTGTCGGCCAGGGTGAGGGCGGGATCGCCGGCTTTGCCAAGGGCGGTGCGCGCGTACGTCTGCACGACATCCCGGATGCGCCGGAAAGCTGCAAGCTCGAATACGAAGTCAACGCTGAGGTCGGAGGCAAGATCGCCCAACTTGGCAGCCGCCTGATCAACGGCGTCGCCAGCAAGACGGCGGATCAGTTCTTCAATAATTTCGCCGAAGCTCTGAAATAAAGCTTTGATACCTTGCCTTCGAACTGGGGCCTCTCATCGCAAAGTGGTGAGAGGCCCCATGTTTTTGTCGGATGTGTTTGACGCGGGCGATGTCAGGGAACGATGCCGTCCGGCAACGTTGCCGCATAGGATGCGATGCCGCCGGGCGTCGTTACCCAGACGTCGGAAAAACGCGGATGACTGAGGATATCCGAGATCGCACTGCGGATCTGCCGCAACCGGAACGGCTGTCCGGCGACAAACGTGTGCATCGAGATGCCGAACACCAGCGACTGCTGATCCGATAGCGTCAGCATTTCCTCGAACTGATCGATGATCATCCGATGAAAATCGGTCGCCGGTTGTTGGCGGCTCAGCATCGTCGGACTGTCGTTGATCTCGATCGGGTAGGGCACAGAGAGAATCGGCCCCGAGCGCGTGCGCATCCAGAACGGTTGATCGTCCGCCGGCCAATCCATCACGAAGGTATAGCCCGCTTCCTTCAGGATATCCGGGGTGGTCGGCGTCTCGGCGATCCACGGACCCATCCATCCGTAGGGGCGTTGGCCGCAGTGCTGCGCCAGTGTTTCGGTGGCGTGTCGGATCATTGCGGTCTCGGTCGGCTCGTCCATTTCGGACTGCCGCTCCGAATTGGTATAGCCATGCCCAATCACTTCGTCCTTGCGCAGGCGGATGCGTTCCGGAATCTGCGGCATGGTTTCGCAGACCGAGGCATTGATGAGATGGCTCATCGGCAGGCCGAAGCTGTCCATCATGTCGAAGATCCGCCAGATGCCGACGCGGAGGCCATAGTCACGCCAGCCGAAGTTGCGGGTGTCCGGCGGCGGGCCGAGCGCGGTCGGTGTATGGCCGAGGCCCTCGCCGAAACTGAAGTTCTCGACATTCAGAGCGACGTAGAACGCGAGCTTCTTGTCGCCTGGCCATCGGAAAGCCGGTCGCTGATGAATCGGCGAGTAGTCATAGCGGCCGTGTTGTTTGAGGCGCATCCGACGTTTCCTTCTGGTTGACGGCAGGACGTGCGGGACCGATCAATGGGCGCTGCCGCGCTCCTTCGCGTAGCGGACGAGCGCCAGAAACCGATAGAACCCGTGAACGAACTTGCCGTAAGGCATGGTGATGAACAGGGCGAACACAATGCCGATGTGAAGCGCGAGAAGCATCCCCATCGCCGGTGTCGCGCGCAGCACAAGAAGCAGCAGGCCGGTGACGCTTGTCAGCAGCAACATGACAAGAAATCCGACGTCCATACCGTAGGATCGCGCTTCGACCAGATCGCTGTCGCGTTGGAATTTGCCACGCAGCAGGCCGATCGGCCCGATGACGAGGCCGATGCCGCCGAGCGTCCCCAGCAGCACAGGCAGGTCATACCAGGGGTAGGGCGCTTCCAGTCCGAGCAGATAATGATAGCCGGTCGCGGTTGTCGTCGCGGCAAAACACAGCAGGAAGCCGTAGAAGGTGAGATGATGATAGATGCGCCGCGTATCGGTCGGCTTGTCCTCGTCGTTCATGCAGCCAACGCCGCCGCCGTCGAGATAGCGCAGGCTGGAGGCATCCTTGATCGCCTGCCAGAGCGGCGTGAATTTCGTCAGCGTATTGGTCGGCTCGCCGATGTCACGCCAGAAGTTGCGAATGCCCATGGCGATGGCGATCATCGCGTAGAGGAACGCCGCGCCGAACAGCAATGCCATCGTGTTGTGCGGCATCAGTTTGTAGAAGGCGCCGGGGCCGACATGGGTGCCGAACAGCACGCCTGGATCGCGCACGGCAACGAAGCCGACGATGAAGGCGAACACGCTCAGGCACGTCGCGATGCTGATGACGAGGCCGTTGCGCCGGAACGTCGGTGCCAGGAAGCGCGGCCACGCATAGGCCTCGTAGGACTCGGTGCGGACCTTTGCCATCGTCACCGGGACATTGACGTTGAACTCGTGCGGCGGAGAAAACTGGCAATCGTAGTAGCAGGCGCTGCAGCCATGACAGAGATTGGCGAGGTAATTGAGATCGCCGTCGCTGAAGGCGCGGCGCATCTCCATGGCCGGAAAGACCGCACAAATGCCTTCGCAGTAGCGGCAGGAGTTGCAGACCGTCATCAGACGATCGGCTTCCGCCAATGCGCTAGTTGCGTGCATGTTTTGCCGCTCCCTGTCCCGCGGCGCGTCCGAATACGCTGCCGATAGTCATGCCGATTCCGGCCGCATAGCCTTGCCCTAGCACGTTGCCTGCCATGATCTCTCCGGCCGCAAACATGTTCGCGGTGGGCTTGCCGTCGGTCATGATCATGCGCGCTTCCTTGTTCACCTTGACGCCGAGATAGGTGAAGGTGATGCCGGGGCGCACCGGATAAGCATAGAACGGTCCTTGCTCGATCTTGCGGGCCCAATGGGTTTTGGGCGGCGTCAGGCCAGCGGTGGTGCAATCGTCGTAATTGTCCGGATCGAAAGTGCCGGGTTGAACCGCATTGTTGAAAGTCGCGACGGTCTCGGTGAGTTTTTCAGGATCGAGGTCGAGTTGCTTGGCCAGGTCCGCGATGCTGTCGCCTTTGATCGGCGGAAATAGCGACGGCATGAACAGTTTCAGCGAACGCGCATCGAAGATGATATAAGCGATCTGATCGGGCTGCGCCGCGACCAGCCGGCCCCAGATGGCGTAGCGTTTCGGCCAGATGTCCTCGCCCTCGTCGTAGAAGCGCTCGCAATTCCTGTTCACGACGATGCCGTAAATGACGCAATCCAGCCGCGTGATGATACCGCCATCGAACTTCGGCGCGCGCGCGTCGATTGCGACTGCGTGGCATTGCGTGACGTCGCCGATCTGCTGGATATTGTTGTCGATCAGGATGCGCAGGATGGTGCCGCGATTGTAGGGCGTGCCGCGAATCAGAAAGTTGCCGGCGATCTCGCCCCAGCCTTGTTTGAGCCAGTCGATGTTTGCCTCGAAGCCGCCGGAGGCCGCGACCAGCGCGCCGGCGCGGACCTGCGATGTGCCGGTTTGCTCCTTCACGGTCGCCGACAGGAACATGCCGTTCTCGATATCGAGCCCGACGACTTCGGCGTCATAACGAATCTGGACGCCGAGTTGCTCGGCGGTCGCGTAAAGCGCGTTCAGCATGGCGCGCCCGCCGCCGAGAAAGAATGAATTGGTGCGACCCAGCGAAAGCGTTCCCCCCAGCGATGGCTGAAACCGCACGCCCTGGTCGACGATCCAGGTCAGCATTTCCTTGGATTGCGCGATCATGTGCCGCGCCAGTTCTTCGTCGGTGTGGCCCTGGGTGACGCGCTTCAGGTCTTCCCAGAATTCGTCCTCGGTATAGGGGCCGCTCAGGGTTTCGGTGGCGCTGTCGTGCGCGCAGCGCATGTTGCGGGTGTGTCGGGTGTTGCCGCCGCGATAGAAGTGTGGCGCGGCCTCCAGAACCAGTACGCTTGCGCCGGCGCGGCGCGCGCTGATGGCCGCGCACAAGGCGGCATTGCCGCCACCGATCACCAGCACATCGTGACGTTGCCCGGCGGCCTCTGTCATCTGATGCGCGGTCTGCCTGACGATTCCATCGTTCTTCAAGGTCTGACTCCCCCGAGTCCCAATCGCCGCCTTCGCCGACATGGAGTGTGGTGTTTTGTTCCGTTTAGACCGCCGCTTGTTTCCGTGTAAAGCAAAAATACAAAAAATGGCACACATCGCGGCAGGAATTGCCAAAAGACGACCGAAATAAGGTAATTATTCCTATTCGCGCCGAAAATATTGAGCTTTTTAAGTACGTTTGTCGGCATTAAAGCGCAGAGGGGGCATGTGAATACGCCGTTCCATAACTGATCTTTTTGGGGTCTTTCTGATGTAGCAGGCAAAATTTTGCTTGCCTTGTCCCAAAAATGCGACGATCACTCATTTTAGAACGAGAAGGATTGATGGGTCGATGATCGAGCCGGATGCGTCGCGTGCTCCGAACCGTCTGACTGCAACCGAAGCAGCGACGCTGATCTCGGCGGGGAGGCTTTCGTCCTCCGCGCTTGTTCAGTCGTGTCTGGACCGTATCGCGATGCGCGAGCGGACCGTTCATGCGTGGGCGAATATCGATCCGGCCGCGGCCATGGATCAGGCACACGCGCGCGATGCCGAAGCGGCTAAGGGGCCTCTGCACGGAATTCCGGTCGCGGTGAAGGATGTCATCGATGTCGCCGGTGTGCCGACCGGTATGGGATCGCCGATTTATGATGGCTATGTCCCGTTCGCCGACGCGGCGTGCGTGGCGGCGCTGCGCTCCGCCGGCGCGGTTATTCTCGGCAAGACCGTTACAGCGGAATTCGCCGGCGTTTCTCCTGGCCCAACCACGCACCCTGCCGCGCCGGATCGTACACCGGGTGGTTCATCGAGTGGATCAGCGGCGGCCGTAGCCGATCACATGGTGTCGGTTGCGCTTGGAACGCAAACCGGGGGCTCGATCATTCGGCCCGCGGCGTTCTGCGGTGTCGTCGGATTCAAGCCAAGCTTCGGCACGATCAATCGCGCCGGTCTGAAGTTTGCTGCCGAGAGTTTCGATACCATCGGGATGATGGCGCGTGACGTCAACGATGTCGCGCTGGTCTGGCGTGCGCTGGTGGGAGCCGGTACCGCGCCCCTGGGAACGCCGGAAACGCCGCCACGCTTGCTAGTGTTTCGCGGCCATCAGTGGGATCGCGCAGCGTCCGAAACCGTGTCCGCAATCCAGCAGACCGTGCGTCGCCTACGGGATCGCGGCGCGCGCATTGAAGAACTGCCGGTACCGGACGGCTTTGCCGAGCTGAGCAAGGCGCGGATCGTCATCAACGGTTACGAGCGTGCCCGCGCGCTGGCATGGGAGCTGCAGTATCATGCGAGGCAGCTCAGCAGTGCGATGTTGCGCGTCGTCACCGACGGCAGGACATATTCATACGACAGCTATCTCGCCGCGGTGAGGCTGGTGGAAAGCTGGCGCGTCCGTATGGCCGATATCATTGGGGCGCACGATGCGATCCTGACCGCGGCGGTCAACGGCGAAGCACCCATGGGGCTTGCGTCCACCGGCGATGCATCGTTTCAGGAAATCTGGAGCCTGTTGCATCTGCCCGCAATGACATTGCCATTGGCAACGGGGCCGTCCGGATTGCCCGTCGGCGTGCAGTTGGTGGGGCGGCGTCTCGATGATGCCCGCCTCCTTCAACTGGCGAAGTGGGTGTTCGACATCTGCACGCCGCCGTCTCCGTTCGAATCCACTGACACCGGGAGTTCCTGATGCAGTTTTCAAACAGCTTCAACGTGTCGCTGCCGCCTGCGGATGCGTGGCGCATGTTGATGAACATTCCGGCGATTGCGCCGTGCATGCCCGGTGCTGAATTGACGGAAGTCGTCGATCCCGAGACCTACAAGGGCAAGGTCGCGGTTCGCATGGGGCCGGTGGTTCTTGCCTTCGCGGGCACCGCCAAATTCGAGGAGCGCGACGACACGGCGCACACTGCGCGCGTCAAGGCGCAGGGAACGGATTCCAAGGGGCGCGGCGGCGCCAGCGCGACCGCTAGCTTCCGGCTCGAGCCGAACGGATCCGGCAGCAAGGTTCTGATCGATACCGATCTCAATTTGTCGGGTTCGGTTGCGCAGTATGGCCGCAGCGCGGGAATGATTCAGACCATCGCCGCGCAGCTCATCAATCAGTTCGCGAAATCGCTCGAGAAGCAGATCGCGGCATCGACCGATGCGCAGGGCGCTGACGCCGCATCGGCGCCGCAAGCCTCCGCGGCCAAGCCGATCGGAGCGGTTTCTCTGGTCGCAGGTGCGCTGTGGACCACCGTGAAGCGCCCCTTCGGCGCCAAGAATGAAGATGAAAGAAACTCATGATCAGTACGATGCTGACGTTATTGTCACGCCAGAAACTCGAGCAAAATTATGCCTTGGGATACTGGCAGGACGACACCATCTTTTCGCTGGTCAGGAGGCACGCAACCGCTATTCCGGACAAGGTCGCGGTTCGCGACCGCTCGAGTGAGATCACCTATCGCGAGCTTGCGGCACGGGCGGAAGCGCTGTCGATCGCACTCAAGGCTGCGGGACTTCAGCCCGGCAATCGCGTGGCCGTCTGGCTCTCCAGCCGGATCGAGGTCGCGATCGCTCTCGTTGCCTGTTCGCATGGCGGTTACGTTTGCTGTCCGTCGCTGCATCGCGATCATACCTCGTCCGAGGTGATCGAACTGATGGAGCGCATGCGGGCTGCGGCCTTCATCGGTGAAGCAGGTTACGGCGCCGACGCGGCGCGCCGCGATATCTTTGCCGATCTTGACCGGGTGCCGACGCTGAAGGCGGTCTTCAAGTTGGGACCGGTTGGCGGACACGATGAACTCCCGCTGCCGGCTGCTGGCACGACGACGGATAGCGCGTTCAATCCAGACCCCAACATCGTCGTCTATCTCGCATTCACTTCGGGTACCACCGGTCGCCCGAAAGGCGTGATGCATAGCGACAACACGCTGCTCGCCAATGCGCGGGCCATGATCGCCGATTGGCAATTCGGTCAGCATTCGGTGATCTACACGATGAGCCCGCTCAGTCACAATCTGGGTCTTGGTTCGCTGATCATGGCACTCGCCGTGGGTGGCGAGCTTGTCGTTCACGATCTGCCGCGCGGCGCGAGCACGCTCGATCGTATCGTCGAGGTCGGCGCCACCTTTATCGTCGGTGTGCCCACGCATGCAATGGATCTGCTGACGGAGATGAAGGCGCGGAAGATGGCCTCGCCGGGTCGCGTCAGGGGATTCCGGATTTCGGGTGCATCCGCGCCGCGCGAGGTGATCGCGCAGCTGATCGAGATGGGCGTGATGCCGCAAAGCGGATACGGCATGACGGAGGCCGGATCGCACCACTATACGCGCATGGACGATAGTGCCGATCGCGTGGTGCAGACCTCGGGCCGCGCATGCGACGGATATGAGGTGAAAATCTTCTCGCAAGACGACGCCAACCGTGAAGTCGAGATCGGCGAGATCGGTCAGATCGGTGGACGCGGCGCAAGCCTGATGATCGGATACTTCGACGATCAATACGCCAATGACGACGCCTTCAATGCCGAAGGTTGGTTCATGACCGGAGATATTGGCCGACTCGATCAGGACGGATACTTGCAGATTACGGGACGAAAGAAGGATCTGATCATTCGCGGCGGGCACAACATCTATCCGGCGCGAATCGAGAACCTTGCCATGCAACATCCGGAGATTTCGCGCGCCGCGGCGCTGCCGGTACCCGATCAGCGGCTTGGCGAAAAGGTCTGTCTCGCGGTGATGCTCAAGCCGGGGTCGTCGCTGACATCCGAAGATGTTCTCGATCATCTCGATCGATCCGGTTTGTCGCGTTACGACATGCCGGAATATTATCTTCCGCTCAATGCGATCCCGCTGACCGCCAGCGGCAAGATTCTCAAGCGCGATATCGCGTCTCAGGTTGCCGAAGGCAAACTCACGCCAGTGCCGGTGCGGTTCGTGCCGCGCGGCGATGCGGTGCTGGCATGACGCCGGGGGGCGCGGGCAAAGACAAGTCAAAAGCCTTCGATCGCGTTGCGGCGCTCGCCCGGCTGCAACAGGAAATGGCGGAGCCGCCGTTTCACGACTTTCTCCGGCCGCAAGCTGTCGATGTCGCGGATGACGGCGCCGTCACGGTGCGGTTGCCGTTCCGGCCAGAATTTCGCCGCCGTAGCGACAGCCCCTTTGTTCACGGTGGCGTCATCGCCTCGCTGGCCGATCTGACAGCGCATGCCGCGGTTGCCGTTCAGGTTCAGCGCATGGTGCCGACGATCGATCTGCGCATCGACTATTTGCGCGCCGCGCCGGAAGGCGATCTCACCGCGACCGGACGAATCCTGATCGTCGGCAGGTCGATCGGACGCGCCGACGTCGAGATCGCGGGAACAAGCGGAAAGATTCTGGCAGTCGCGCGCGGCACGTTCAGCACGCGCGAAAGTGAGTGAAGGGACTTCAGCATGCGAGCAGTGGTCGTGCGCGAATTCGGTACGCCCGAAAGCCTCTCCATCGAGCAGGTCGCGGCCCCGAGACCCGGTCCCGACGAAGTTCTCGTCGAGGTTGAGGCCGTCGGCGTCAACTTCGTCGATCTGCTGGTGATCGGTGGTACCTATCAATTTCTGCCGCCGCGACCGTTCACGCCAGGCAAGTTACCTGCCGGCCGCGTCATCGCGATCGGTGCAAACGTGAAGAGATTCACGGTCGGTGACCGAGTGCTGACGACCGCAGAGCAGGGAGGCTATGCGGAGCAGGCGGTCGCTTTGGCCGAACATTGCTATCGAATCCCCGACAATATGTCGTTCACCGACGCGGCCGCGATGGCGCTGGCATTCGACACGGCCTGGTTTGCGCTCCACGAGCGCGGACGCCTACGCGCCGGCGAGACGGTACTGGTGCTGGGGGCCACCGGCGCCGTCGGGCTAGCCGCGATTCAACTGGCCAAGGCTTTCGGCGCGCGCGTCGTTGCCGGTGTTTCGTCGATGAGCAAGGCGGATGTTGTGACGGCAGCGGGTGCCGATGGTGTGGTTGATCTCTCGGTAGAAAACCTGCGCGACGGCCTGCGTGAGCAGGTGCGTGCGCTCACGAATGGGCGGGGCGCTGACGTTGTCATCGACTCGCTGGGCGATCGTTTTTTTGCCGCGGCCTTACGGGCCATGGCCTGGTCCGGGCGTCTCGTCGTGGTCGGCTTTGCCGCCGGCGAGATTCCTTCCGTCAAAGTAAATTACCTCATGGTCAAAAACATCGAGGTGAGCGGCCTGCAAGTGAGCGATTACCGCAAACGCATGCCGGCCCGCATGCGCGAGTGTTTCGAGCAGATCTTCGCGCTTTACGAACAGGGAGCGGTTCGCCCGCCGAGCGTCTCGGTTCGTCCGCTGGACGGTTTCGCGCAGGCCCTGGCGGAAATCCGCGACCGCAAATCCAAGGAACGAATCGTTCTTGTCCCCTAGGACCGGTTTCGGCCTCGCGGAGGCGCAAAAGTTGGGCAGTTTCGAAAGGCGGCTATTCCAAAATCGGTACAGGATTGGCATAGATGGAGGGAGACGTCTGAGCAACTTTAGAGTGTCTACCTGCGAAGCGGCGGTGCCGGTTCGCGTGCAGCACGGAAAGAGCCTCCAGCGGGCGTCGCAGACCGACAGGTGCTGAATTGACTGTCCGATATCAGGAAATTGCGAATCGGTTGCGCGCATTCCGGCTCGGCTCCGGCCTGAGCGCGGACGAGATTGCCAAACGCGTCGGCATCTCCCGAACGGCCCTCTATCGCTTTGAGAAGGGGGAACTTGCCAAAATTGAAACACTCGAAAAGCTCTCGGAGTTGTTGGGTGTCTCGATGCCGACCCTGTTGGGCGTTGGCATCGAATACATGCCGTCGGCCGTCAGCTATTTCGAGCGGATGCGCCAGTTCGAGGAAACCGCCGAGCACATCATCGCGTTGTCCGGCCCGGTCTCGTTCCTGCTCGCATCGGATCGCTTCCTCGATTTGCTCAATACCGTCCTGAAGGAAAGCCTGCCGCCAGATTTGCCGGACAGGGACAAGTTCGTGGCGCAGGTCGATCGGATCATCGAGATTCTCGAGCAGCGAAAGATCACCTATCGCCGTCGCAGGCCTGGAATTCTCAATCTGATCTCGGGGCGCGAAATCCGCCGTTTCGTCCAGAGCGGATTCATCGGCAATCCGTCGATCACGGGCGATCTCCTGGAGAAGCGGCGTGCCTTGGCGCGGGCGGAGGTCGAGCATTTCGCCAGCGTTGTCGAAGAGCAGGCGATCGGCGTTCAGATCGGCGTGGTCACGGAGTCCTTGCCGCATACGCATTTCCAGATTTTCAGAATGGCCGATACCAAAATGCTGACGCTCAGTCCGTTCCGGCTCGGTGAGCAGCCCAACATCCGACTGGGCGTTGCAATGATCACCTCGGCGCCGGAGGCCATCAACCTCCATGAAAAAGTCGTCAATGAGATGTGGCGAGGTGCCATCAAGGGACCGGACGCCGCGGCTCATCTGAGAAGCTTGCTCACTCCTGATGATCAACGAGTGTCTTCCGTGCCAGACACATCCGGAAGCGAACCTTCAGAGACGTCATCCCCGGAGGACGTACTGCCCTCTCGTCGAGCGATCCGTGCGCGGCAGAGCGGTGAAAACCCGTGACCTGAACGTGCACCGACACAAGGGTTTGCTGCGGCGCTTTTCGTATCGAGATATCTAGAAAATTACAGCCTGAACCGGCCGGCCAACGTGCCTCTGCTATTTCCGGCCTCTGCCGTCCAAATTCCGCTTGGGCGAGCCAGGGGCCGGCAGTGCGGATCACTGTGCAATGATTTGCGCTGGGAGCGGGCGCGATCGCGGGTCCTCGCTCAGTGTTTTTGGAGCTGTTCGACAAAGTCGATCGTTGCTGCTTTCATGCTGGATGGTGATCCATGATCAGGAGCTCAATCGATGGATTTGAAACTGAGCAAGAAAAGCGCGCTTGTCACCGGTGGCAGCAAAGGAATAGGGCTGGCCATCGCCGAGTTATTCGCCGCCGAGGGCGCCAACGTCGCGATTTGCGCGCGCAACGCGGAAGGGGTTGCTTCCGCCGCCAAGGCTCTGGCCTCCACGGGCGTCAAAAGCTTCGGCAAGGCAATTGATGTGGCTGATCCTGCCAGCCTGCGAGGCTGGGTTGAAGATGCCGCAAAGGAGTTTGGCGGCATCGATGCGCTGGTCTGCAATGTCAGCGCGCTGGCGGTCGGCGATACGCCCGAAACCTGGGAGCAATCCTTCCGAGTCGATATGATGCATACGGTGAACGCAGTCGCGGCTGCGATGCCTTATCTTGAGAAATCCACCTCTGCCTCGATCGCGATCGTTTCCAGCGTATCCGGGTTCGAGGTGGACTTTGCGGCCGGGTCATACGGAGCGTTCAAGGCCGCGCTGATCCATTATGCCAAAGGGCTCAGCAATCAACTCGCAGCCAAAGGCATCCGCGTTAACGCGGTTTCACCCGGTAACACCTATTTCGATGGCGGCATCTGGCAGAACATCGAACAGGGTTCACCCGACCTTTACAAGTCGGCGATGTCGCTGAATCCCACGGGACGGATGGGCACGCCGCAGGAAGTGGCTGCCGGTGTCGTGTTTCTTGCGAGCCCGGTAGCCAGCCGTATCTCCGGTACCAATCTCATCATCGATGGTGCGTTGACGCACGCGGTCTAATGGGCTGGACGCCGATAGACGGGTGCCGAGGGCCATCGTTTTCAACTGGGATGAAACGCCAGCGGCGCCTGTCCGCCGCTGGCGACGATCTCCGCGCTCAACTCTTCGATCGTGGTTCGACGCTGCATGGCGGTGCGGCGTATCAGCGCAAACGCTGCCGACTCGGTCAGCTTGCGGTTCTCCATGAGATAGAGAATTGCCGCGATCACCAGTCGTCGCGACCGGACACGGGTTTCCAGATGTTGAATGCGCTCGGCCGCTTGCGCACGCTGCTGAGCAATTCCAAACGCCATCACCAGCGCGCTGTAGAGCCCTGCGGAACGGATCGGCTTGATCAGAAACGAGGCCGGCTTCAGATCGAGAAGCCATTTCAGCCGGCTCGGCGTTTCGATGCCGATCAGCGCGACGATGGGAGTTTTCGGGTCGACCGGCAACACCGGCGTCGGCTCTATGAGGAACAAGTCAGCGTCGAGCAAGACAACATCCGCGTTCGTATCGGGCGAGCCGCTCTCCCAAGGCGTGATGTGAACGCCGAGACGATTGAGCTGGCGGCGGATAATAGACAATTCGCGCTCATCCCGCACCATGCTCAGCGCTGTGCGCCCGCGAACGGAAAGCGGTGATTGCTGGGTCAATTCATCCGCCGTATGCGTTGTTGGTGTAAGGAGCTTAAGCCGTTGATATCGCGCGGGCGGACCGATGGCGTAGCATCTAGCGCGGAAAGATAAGGGTCTGGCTTTTGCGGCGCTTCCGCTTCCCAAAAGATGTCGAATTGTCCATCGGTGGTTGATCGCGCGAGGCGGGGTGTGAGAAAGCAATGATTGTTGTCGGGATCGACCCAGACCGGTCCTTGCGGCGACTGAAAGTGATGATTTGCCGCCGCATTCCGGACCTCGCTAACTCCGGTGGAGCCGGCCCGTTTGATGGCGCGTGCCAACAGCATCACCGAAACATAAGTCGACTGACCGTCTACCGACGGGCTGCTGTCGGCGCCGTAACGACCTTTCCATCGCGATACGAATGCGCGGTTTTCCATGAGGCCGATACTCTCGAAGTAGGCCGACGAGGTGATGCATCCCGCGGCGGCCGCGCCGCCGATCAATTTGAGTTCAGGTTCACACAGGCTGCAACTGAGAACAGTGGTGGTAATACCGGCGCGAATTGTCGCAGCCGATAGCGCGCGCATGAAAGTGTAGCTTGATGCTCCGACCAGCGTGTTGAGAACGACCGGAGGCCGGCGACTGACGATCTCCTCCACGATATGTGCGACGTTCATTTCGCCGAGATCTAGAAGACGTTCGGCTAGAATCCGGCCGCCGACACTACTGACGAGTTCGCGCGTGACGCGATTTGTCTCCCAGGTCCAGACATAGTTGGAACCGACGCAGAACACATCGTGGGCCAGATGATCAAGCATGTAGCGGATCAGTGGTACTACCGCATGGTTGGGCGCCGCGCCGACGTAGATCACGTTATCGCTGCACTCGAATCCCTCGTAGCGAGCGGGGTGCCACAGCAGCCGGTCGGTGCGTTCAATGATCGGCAGAACCTGCTTGCGTGACGCGGATGTATAACAGCCGACGATATGGTCGACGCCGACATCGCGGATCAGATCTTCGCAGGCTGCGTGATAGGCTGCGACGACTCCGGCGGGATCGCGCAGGTGCGGTTCAAGTTGAAAGTCGAACTGATCGTCCGCGTTGACTTCGTCGATAGCCATCTGCGCGCTTTTCAGCATTTCGCCGGCCATCATTTGATACGGGCCAGAGCGCGAAAAGATGAGACCAATAGGAACGCGAGATTTGCTCATGACAGAACCTCTTGCGATGAGCAAAGCATGATCGCGCGTGCGATGGAAGCCAGACGCAAAAGGATTGTCGCGAGTCGCTGCGAACTAATTGTGCGATGCGTGATAGAAATACGTGCAAGTCGGCATTGACATACGTCGTAGCACTAAAGCACTATGCTCTTCACGAAGTGCACAGTCGTGAAGAATATTTGCTTGGCCAATGCTGCCCGGGCAAATGAGTTGCCTTCTTCGCCACGCCTTCCGGATTAAACGATATAAATCGGCATGGAAGCCATTCGCGGTCCATTTGGATCACGGGTGGCTTTTGTTTTGTCGTTGTACAGGGGCGGACGATGATCAAGTGAGATAGAGAATGCTGATTCCGGCACTCAGCGGCTTGACGGCTGCGATGTTTGCCGATCAAGGCGCGGCCGGTGCGCTCCGCGAGCTTGCTAGCAAATCCATGACTCCCGTTGACCCGTAAGCGGGCGGCTTTCGGCTGCCTGATCATGTGCAAACCGCGAGAGGAAGCGAAGGAAAATGACGAACACCAATCTGCACTATCTCGGTCTGGTCGAGGTCGGCAAACTCATCCAGTCACGAAAGCTTTCGCCGGTTGAAGTCACGCAGGCCGAACTCGATCGCATTGCGCGGCTCGATGGCGCGCTGAAAAGCTATTCCACGGTGGTCGGTGAGGCCGCATTGGCGCAGGCTCACGCCGCGGAGAAAGAAATCGCGAGCGGCAAGGTTCGCGGCCCGTTGCACGGCGTTCCGGTCGCAGTGAAAGACCTGTGCTGGATGAAGGACACGCCGACCTCGCACGGCATGACGATTTTGCGCGATAACAAGCCGAAGGAGGACGGCACTGTCGTCGCACGGCTCCGCGAAGCCGGCGCTGTCATTCTCGGCAAGCTACAGCAGACCGAAGGCGCCTATGCCGATCATCATCCGAAGATCGAGCCGCCGAAGAATCCCTGGAATGCCGAACTCTGGACCGGCGTGTCGTCAAGCGGCTCGGGTGTCGCGACGGCGGCCGGACTCTGCTACGGCTCCATCGGCACCGACACCGGCGGATCGATCCGCTTTCCGTCGGCGGCAAACGGTATCACCGGCCTGAAACCGACATGGGGACGGGTGAGCCGTTACGGTGCGTTCGAACTGGCCGCGACGCTCGATCATATCGGCCCGATGACGCGTAGCGCGATCGATTGCGGCGCGATGCTGGGCGCGATCGCCGGTGCCGATCCGAAGGACCCAACCGCGGTGCCGGTTCCGGTGCCCGATTATCTCGCCAACCTGAGCGGCAGTCTGCGCGGCATGACCGTCGGTGTGGATCGCAAGCTGGTCGACGACAGTTCCGATGCCGATACGAAGAAAGCATTCGAGGCAGCGCTCAAGGCGGTGGCCGAACTCGGTGCAACCATCAAGGACATCAAGTTCCCCGACCCGGCCGATGTCGTGAACGACTGGTTCCCGCTGTGCGGCGCGGAAACCGCGGTTGCGCACGAAGCGACCTATCCGTCGCGCAAGGATGAATACGGTCCCGGTCTTGCCGGCGTAATCGAACTCGGGCGGCAACTGTCCGGCATGGACTATCAGAAGATCGTTCTGCGGCGCGAAGCGTTCCGTGGTCAGCTTCGCGCGCTGTTCGAGACGATCGATCTTTTTGTCATCCCGGCGCAGGCTGTTGCGGCGCCAACGCTGGCGAAGATGGCGACGTTCGGCGAGGATCCGGACCTGCTCAATGGTCTTCTTCGCTTCACCTGTCCGTTCGACATGACCGGAAGTCCGACGATCACCGTCCCCGCAGGTGTGACCGCCAACGGTGGTCGCATCGGCTTTCAGTTCGTCGGTCGGCATTTCGACGAAGCGCGCCTCGTCATCGCGGGTGACGCGTTCCAGCGCGTCACCGATTGGCACAAACAGCATCCCTCGCTCTAGAGCTGCGATCCGCTTCCGGCCTGAGCTGGAAGCGGATCGTTTCCCATCCGTGTTTGATCGGAAGATCAGGGCAGTTGAACAGAGTCCACAGCTACGGCGGTCGAGGCCGATCCGGTAAAGGAGGATGCAATGGTCGATTCGAGTTGGCTTTCGTCGTCGATCATGTCGAAGCGCGGGCAGGCGGCCGGCAAGCCGGGCAAAAGCCACAGCCTGACCATCGAGCAGCAGGGCGACTTCCACTACGTCTACGGGCCGTATGCCAAGCCGAGCTTGAAAGTTCAGCCTGGCGATCTCGTCGTGGTCGAGACGGAGGATGCATTCGGCGGCGTGATTACCAGCGAGTCCGACAAGCCGACCGAGAAGCTCAATTTTCCCTATCTCAATCCGCAATGCGGGCCGATCGCGGTCGAGGGCGTGCAGAAAGGTGATTGTCTGGCGGTCTACATTCACGCTGTCGAAACCCGTGGCGAGCAGCCGGCCGGCACCACCTGCATCATGCCGGAGTTCGGCGGTCTGGTGAGCACCGCTTCGACCGCGATGCTGAATCCGCCGCTGCCGGAGCGGGTGCGCAAGGTGCACGTCGACAAGGATGGCGTGCGCTGGAGCGACAAGATCGTCCTGCCCTACGAGCCGTTCATAGGAACGATCGGCGTTTCGCCGGAGATCGAGGCCATCTCGTCGCTACAGCCGGACTATCACGGCGGCAACATGGATTTGCCCGACGTCGCGCCGGGCGCAGTTCTGTATCTGCCGGTCCATGCCGCGGGTGGCCTGCTTTACGTGGGCGATTGCCATGCGACACAGGGCGACGGCGAGCTGTCGGGCGTCGCCATGGAGCAGCGCGCGACAGTGACATTGCAAATCGACGTCATCAAGAACTGGAGCTTCGCCTGGCCGCGACTGGAAACGCGCGACTTCATCATGACGATCGGTAGCGCGCGGCCGCTCGAGGATGCCGCGCGGATCGCCTATCGCGAACTGGTTCGATGGATGAGTGCGGATTACGGCTTCGATGAGATCGATGCCTACATGCTGCTCAGTCAGGCCGGACGTATGCGGCTCGGAAACATGGTCGATCCCAAGTACACGATGGGCGCATCCATCCTCAAAAAGTATCTCGGCGCGTAAGCCGCGGCGAAGGTCTTCGTTTCGATAAAGCCGAAGTTTCAACGGGAGATACAGCAATGAGTGCATTCAGAAACATTCTGGTCGCAGCCAGCACGCTGGCTCTGCTGACCTGCGCCGTCACCGACGTTCGGGCTGCCGATCCGCTCAAGATCGGCTTGATGGAAGACGTCTCGGGTGACCTCGCCTTCATGGGAATGCCGAAGCTGCACGGTTCGCAGCTTGCAGTGGAGGAAATCAACAAGGCTGGCGGCATTCTCGGCCGGCAGATCGAACTGATCCATCTCGATCCGCAAGGCGACAATGCGCGCTATCAGGAGTTCACGCGCCGCCTGTTGAATCGCGACAAGGTGGATGTCCTGATCGGCGGCATCACCTCGGCCTCCCGCGAGGCGGTGAGGCCCATCGTCAACCGGACCAAGACGCCGTATTTCTACACCAACCAGTACGAGGGCGGTGTCTGCGATGCCAACATGATCAGCATGGGCGCGGTCCCCGAACAGCAGTTCTCGACGCTGATCCCGTGGATGGTCGAAAAGTTCGGCAAGAAGGTTTACGTCGTCGCCGCTGACTATAATTTCGGGCAGATCTCGGCCGAATGGAATCGCAAGATCCTGAAGGATCTCGGCGGTACCGTGGTCGGCGAGGAGTTCATCCCGCTCGGCGTCTCGCAGTTCGCTCAAACCATCCAGAATATCCAGAAGGCCAAGCCCGATTGGATTCTAACGATCAACGTCGGTGCGGCGCAGGATTCGTTCTTTGAGCAGGCGGCGGCTGCGAAACTGAACCTGCCGATGGGCTCGTCGATCAAGATCATGCTGGGGTTCGAACACAAGCGGTTCGCACCGCCGGCGCTGAACAACATGCATGTTACCGCGAACTGGTTCGAGGAGATCGATACTCCGGAAGCCAACGCGTTCAAGAAGCGCTGGCATGCCAAGTTCCCCGACGAGATGTACATCAACGACATGGGCTACAACGCCTATCACGCGATCTACATGTACAAGATGCTGGTGGAGCAAGCCAAGTCGACCAAGCTCGACGACATTCGCAAGGTGATCGCGACGGGTAAGGCCTGTATCGATGCGGCCGAGGGTCAGGTCTGTATCGATCCCAAGAGCCAGCACACGTCGCACCGCATGCGGCTGGTTTCGGTCGGCCCGAAGCATGAGATCAGCGTCGACAAGGATTACGGCGTAATTCAACCGTACTGGCTGAGCGAGATCGGGTGCGATCTGACCAAGAAGAATGACAAGGATCAGTACACGCCAAGCCATCTACCGAAGAAGTAGCCATCCAACGCTGGAGAGGCGTGCCTCGGCGCGCCGTCCACCTACCGGGCGCAACTGACCTATCGCGCCCGGTTCGGCTCCGGAGGATCTCGTGCTCTCCGAATTGTTTTCGCTGTTCTATCAGTTCGCCGACGTCTTCGCGTTTCTCATTCTTGCTTCGGCGGGATTGGCAATCGTGTTCGGGATGATGGGCGTTATCAACATGGCGCATGGTGAATTCATCATGTGCGGAGCCTACGTCACGGTCGGCCTCGTCAATCTCGGCGTGCCGCTGCCACTAGCGCAGATTGCCGCGGCCATTACCGCAGGGCTCATCGGCGTTCTGATCGAGATTCTTGTGGTGCGGAAGTTCTACAAGCGTCCGCTCGATTCGCTGCTGGCAACCTGGGGACTTAGCCTGATCGTGACGCAGGGGATGCTGATCGTCGTGGGTTCCTCGATTCGAGGCATCGGCACCCCGGAGGGGAGCTTCGCTGTCGGCGACTACACGTTCTCGACCTACCGGATCATCCTGTTCGCCTGCGCGCTGGCGGTGCTGGTGGGGATCTATGTTCTTTTCATGCGGACCCGCTTCGGCGTCATCGCGCGGGCAACCATGCAGAATGCCGGCATGGCGCAGGCGCTGGGCGCACGCACCGGACGCATCTACGCCATAAGCTTTGGCATTGGGGCAGGGCTCGCCGGGCTGTGCGGGGCGCTTTACGCACCGACCATGACCCTGATCCCGACCATGGGCGCGACGTTCATCGTGGAGAGTTTCGTCACGGTGGTCGTGGGCGGAGCAAACGTTTTGCTCGGGACCGCACCGGCGGCGATGCTGCTGGCGTTGGTGCGCATGGCTCTCAACGCATCCTACGGGCAGATCATCGGTCAGATCGGGATGCTGTTTGCCGTGATCGCCATCATCCGCATTCTGCCGGAGGGACTCTCCAGCATTCTGGCGCGGCGGGGACGTTGACATGCGGTGCTTCAAGGAATTCCCATGCTAAGCCTCGTCAATGGGCCACAGACCAGCGGCAACGGCCGTGGATTCTGGTTGACGTTTCTGACGGTTTTGGCAGTAGCGTTGATCTATCCGATCTTCGCCGACTCCTACGACGTCGGAAACTTCTCTTACTTCCTGATCTGGATATTCATGGCGCTCGGCCTCAGCCTGATCTGGGGCTACGGCGGGATGCTGACGTTCGGGCAGACGTTCTTTTTCGGCATCGCCGGATACGGCTATGGCGTGCTGGCGATCATCATGGGCGGCGGCACGATGACCATTGCGGCGCTGATCCTGTCAGTGCTGGTGGCTGCGCTCGCCGCCGCCGTGCTGGGTTACTTCATGATCTGGGGCCGCATCAGCGGCATGTTCTTCGGCATCGTGACGCTGGCGGCGACGCTGTCTCTCGCCTTCTTTCTCGGGCAGACGGCTGGCCCCGAGTGGCACATTGGCGGCGCGCGCCTGAATGGCTTCAACGGCATGAAGGGCATGGACCCGTTGACCGTCGGCGATATCTATATCGAGGGAACTATTCTTTATTATTTTCTGATCGCGTTGATCCTGATCGTTTATCTGGGTCTGCGTGTGCTGGTGAATTCTCGAATCGGCAATGTGATCGTTGCCATTCGCGAAGATCCTCAGCGGGCGGAGATGCTGGGATACGATGTCCGTAAGTATCAGCTCCTGACGTTCTGCATCGGCAGTGGGCTCGCCGGATTGAGCGGTGCGCTCTACACCTCGTGGGGGCAGTTCATCACGCCGTCCAGCGTTGGCCTGCCTGCGGCGGCGATGCCGATCATCTGGGTGGCGTTCTCCGGCCGGAGCGATCTGACGGCGACGCTCGTTGGCTCGTTTCTGCTGTTGTTCGGTTTTCAGACCATCACAATCTATAGCCAGCAAGCTGCGTTGGTGCTGATGGGATCACTGCTGCTCGCCACGGTCATGACGATGCCGCAGGGATTTATTTTCGGCATCGCCCAGGCCGCGAGCCGACGATGGCTGCGTTTCTCGGGACGTGACGATACCGGGAACGGTCCGCTGCGAAATGGTGAGTCCTGATCATGCCGTTGATTGATATCAAGGGCGTTTCGCGGAGGTTCGGTGGTCTGGCCGCGGTCTCGAATGTCGATCTCAGCGTTGCCGAAGGCGAGATACATTGCCTGATCGGGCCGAACGGCGCCGGCAAGAGCACGCTATTCAAGCTGATCGTGGGCGTCTATGAGCCAAGTGCCGGCACGATTCTTTTTGATAGCGCCGACATCACCAGAGAGCGGCCCTATGCGCGCGTCCAGCGCGGCATGAGCATCAAAATGCAGGCACCGAGCGTCTTCAAGGAACTGCCGGTGTGGCAGAATCTCGACATCGCCCTGCAGCAGCAGCGAAGCGGCGACGAGTTGGCTATGGAGCGGCAGCGTCTTCTTGATCTGCTTGATCTCGCGGAGCATGCGGACAAGCCGGCCGGCGCGCTGGCCCACGGTCAGCAGCAATGGCTCGAGATCGGCATGGCGCTGGCGCTTCGTCCGCGGCTGCTACTGCTCGACGAGCCGACGGCGGGCATGTCGCCGGAGGAAACCCATCGCACGGGTGAGCTGATCAAGTCGCTCAACCGCGACGGCATGACCGTGATCGTGGTCGAGCACGACATGGCGTTCATTCGGCAGATCGCCCAGCGCGTCACGGTGCTGCATCTCGGACAGATCTTTGCCGACGGCACGCTTGAGCAGGTGGTCAACGACCCTCGGGTCGAGGAGATCTATCTCGGGAAGGCGCATCATGGCTGAGACCGTTCTTGCTGTTCACGGTCTATGGGCCGCCTATGGCGCGACACCGATTCTGCAAGGCGTCGAGATGACGATCAATCGGGGCGAGATCGTCGGCGTGATTGGCCGCAACGGTGCCGGCAAAACCACGCTGATGCGCTGCCTGATTGGCCTGATCCGCGCTAAGCGCGGCTCGATCGCGTTTCAAGGCAAGGATATCACCGCGTTGACCGCCGACGCTCGTGCGCGCGAAGGCATCGGCTATATCCCGCAAGGGCGCGACGTATTTCCGCAGATGACGGTGGAAGAGAATCTCGAGGTCGGCAAGCTGATCGGCGGCCCCGATGCACGCAAGTTGCCGGACCTTGTCTACAGCTATTTTCCGCGTCTCAAGGAGCGGCGGCGGCAAATCGCCGGCACCATGTCGGGCGGCGAGCAGCAGCAGTTGGCGATCGGGCGGGCGCTGATCGGAAACCCGGCGCTGATCCTGCTCGATGAACCGTCCGAAGGCGTTCAGCCATCGATCGTGCAACTGATCTGCGAGGCATTGAAATCGATCCGAGGCGAGATCGGAACGACGATCGTGTTTGTCGAGCAGAATCTCGACACCATCCTTGCGATCGCGGAACGTTGCTATGTCATGGAGAAGGGCCGAATAGCCGCGACCTTATCGCAAGGCGAAATCGATGCGGAGCACGTCCGCGCGCAACTGCTAATTTAGGCGGCCTCGTGAGTTCCGAGTCTATTGACCGTTCCGAACCGAGGTGTGGCGGCGAGTTGCGGCTAGCTGGCACTGTCGATCAAGCTTTCCAGCAGTCTCTTCAGTTCGTTAGTCGACTTGTCGCCGTAGCTTTGGATGATGTCGGCTTCTTGCCGGCTGGCAAGCGAACTGAGGCGCTTGGCAAGGACCTTTCCGCGATCAGACAGATGCATCAGCACCCGCCGGCGATCGTTGGGATCCTGTACCCGATAGACGAGCGCATCGGAGACCATCCGATCGACCATCTTGGTCAAGGTCGGATGGTTGAGAAGAACAGCGTTGGCGAGATCGCCCATCGAATGGCCTTTGCCATCGGCGAGGATCATCAGGACGCGCCATTGCTCGACGGGGACTCCTTCTTTGCGAAGTCTGGTTTCGAGGTGCCGATTTATTTCCCGATTGGCCTGAGCAAGCAGATAAGCGAGGTGATCGCCAATGACGGGTTTCCGAGCGGGAGTTTTGGCCACGATTATGACTTCGCCTTGCGCAATTGACCCTGGTATCGGCATTCATTGCTTACCAGACAAGCAACATATGCCCGCCAACAGTTGAAAATTCAACATTTTCCCGTAAAATATTTTCAAGAACGGTCTGGAAGCCAGCAAATTGAACGGCTTGAAGCAGGATCGGTTAGGAGGAGGGCTTGCAGCTATCTCTCGAATGCGGAATGCCGATTTCGCCGAAGGTCCCGCCCTACGCTCTGTTGAGGTCATTGCCGGCCGGTCTCTCGAATTCGTTTCGCCTGTCTCATGACGAGATTCCTGACTGGAAGCGGGCGCGTCGTAAGTTTCGCATCGCCAACTTTGTCACGTATAGCGGTTCGCCGGGCATCTGGGGACCCGCTACGACCAACGCCACGCTGCTTGCCGCTTCCGAGATCAATCGTCGTGGCGGCTTTCTCGGCCGCGAGATCGAGGTGGTTCTGTGCGAGGCGGGAGGGGCAATCGAGGACGTTGCGCGCCGAGCCAGAGATGCGGTCGAATTTGACGAAATTGATCTGGTGATGGGATCCCATATCAGTGCAGTGCGACTGGCGCTCCGGAAGGCCATCGGTGGGCGGGTACCCTATATCTATACGCCGGTCTACGAGGGAGGCGAACGCACGCCCGGTGTGCTGGCGATCGGCGAAACGCCGCGCAGCCATAGCAGGCCGGCGATTCACTGGCTTGCGAACGCCAAACGGGCCAGCCGCTGGTACCTGATCGGCAGTGATTACGTCTGGCCCTGGCTATCGCATCGGGCGCTGAAAAACTACATCGCGGAGACCGGAGGGCACATCATAGGAGAAGAGTTCGTTCCGCTTGGGGTCGACAATCACGACGTTCATCTTGCGCGGATCCGCGCAGCCAAACCCGATGTCGTGGTAATCTCGTTGATCGGCGCGGACAGTATTGCTTTCAACCGTTCTTTCGGTGAGGCAGGACTCGGTGGCAAAATTCTTCGACTGGCCGGCGCGATGGATGAAACGGTACTGTTGGGAATTGGTCCTGAAAACTCCGAGAATCTCTTCTGCGCCTCCGGTTACTTCAACTGTATTCAGTCGGCCGAGAACGAAGCTTTTCAGGAGCGTTACCGGGCCGCGTTCGGAGTATCCGCGCCGCCGGTCGGCTCGGTCGGCGAATCCAATTACGAAGGACTGCATTTTCTCGAGGCCGCCGTTCGGCAGGCGGGGTCTGCCGGTTCGCGAGCCCTGCTCGCGGCGGGAAATAACATCGTCTACAGCAGCGTCCGCGGTCCTGTTTCGGTGCGCAAGGGACGCGCCGCGATGCCTATCTTTCTTGCTGAATCCGACGGTATCGACTTCAAGATAGTGCATCGATTCTGACGATTCAGATAATCCTTGAAAAGGAAAATATTTCCGTATCTAATGATCCCGCTCGCGCCATCCGGTGCCGCGTTCGATGGCAGCATCGAATACAAGCAATCCAGTTCGGCTCACTGATCGAATGATTGTCGTGGAGGGATCATGTCTGTGTCGCTTCCAACCTCAGATCAACTGCGCGCGGTGGCGGCGCAGTGCGGTCTGTCGCTGACGTCGGATGACGTCACGTCCTTCCTTGGTTTGATGCGCGGTTCGATCGATGCCTACAATGCAGTGGCATCGATGTCCGATGAATTGCCCGCGGTGAATTATCCGCGGACGCCCGGTTATGCTCCGGCATCCGAAGACAACCCGCGCAACGCCTGGTATCGCAAGACCAATATCAAAGGTGCATCGAGGGGCAAGTTAAAGGGCCGAACTGTCGCGTTGAAAGACAACATCATGCTTGCCGGCGTGCCGATGATGAATGGTTCGGCGACGCTGGAAGGCTTTGTGCCGGATTTCGATGCAACGATCGTCACTCGCATGCTTGATGCCGGAGCAGAAATTGTCGGCAAAACCCACTGCGAGAACTTCTGCATGTCCGGCGGAAGCCATACGAATGCGATCGGCCCGGTGCATAACCCTCACAAGATGGGCTATTCCGCGGGAGGATCGTCGTCCGGCAGCGCCGTCGTCGTCGCGCTTGGCGAAGCCGACATGGCGATCGGTGGCGACCAGGGCGGGTCGATCCGCATGCCTTCGTCCTTCAGCGGCACGTATGGCATGAAGCCGACCTGGGGATTGGTGCCGTATACCGGAATCATGCCGATCGAGGTCGTCATTGATCATACCGGCCCGATGACCGCGAATGTCGCCGACAACGCGCTGCTGCTCGAAGTGATCGCGGGTGACGACGGTTATGATCCTCGGATCAAGGCGCCCAAGGTGCAGGATTATACCAAAGCCTTGGGCAAGGGCGTTAAAGGTCTGAAGATCGCGGTCGTCGAAGAAGGCTTTCAGCAACCGGGTGCGGAAGCCGACGTCAATGAAAGCGTGCGAGAGGCGGTGAAGCGGCTGCGCAGCCTTGGCGCTACCGTCGATAACGTCTCCATCCCGATGCATCTTTCCGGTCTGCCGATCTGGACCCCGATTGGCGCCGAAGGCATGACGCAAACGATGATGTTCGGTGACGGCTACGGCCTCAGCCGTCTCGATCTGTATTCAAACGCCATGATGGATTTTCATCGTGGCTGGCGACGGCAGGCGGATGCTTTGTCGGAGACCACAAAACTGATGCTGATGCTCGGGACTTACATCAACAATACATATGGCCCGAAATATTATGGCAAGGCCATCAATCTCACCAGGCGGTACACTGCGGCCTACGACAAGGTGTTGGCCGATTACGATCTGCTTTTGATGCCGACGACCCCGATGAAGGCGACGCCGTTGCCGGGGCCTGATGCAAGCCGCGAGGAGTATGTGCAGCGGGCATTCGAGATGATCGTCAACACCGCACCTTTCGACGTAACGCACCATCCAGCGATGTCGATCCCTTGTGGGATGTCGGAAGGGCTTCCAGTCGGGCTGATGTTAGTCGGTCGTCATTTCGATGAGATGACGATCTATCGGGCAGCGCATGCCTTTGAGCAGTCCGGCGACTGGAAGAAGATGTAGTGCATTGCATGCAGCGAGCGGAAGGTCTGACGCATGGATAGTGCGTTCATTGCCGCATTCGAGATTCTGAGCTTCGGAGCGATCATCGTGCTGGTGACGCTCGGGCTTGGAATTATCGCCAGCATGATGGGGATATTCAATTTCGCGCAGGGCGAGTTCGTCCTGCTCGGGGCTTATGTCACGTATCTCGCAGCGACCGCGGGATTGCCGGTTTGGGTCGGAATGCTGGCGGCGCCGTTCATCGTCGGTCTGTTCGGCTTCGTGCTGGAACGGCTGATCATTCGGCGATTCTATCTTGCGCCAATTGTCGCCATGCTCGGCACCTACGCCATCGGCCTGATCATTCGTGAAGCCGTGCGCGGCCTGATCGGCGGCCGCTACATCTCAGTAACCGAGCCCCTCGGTGGATCGCTGGAACTCGGCGACATTCACGTTTCGATGTGGCGTTTCGTTATTATTGTCATCACTGTGCTGGTGATGATCGCCAGCTACTTGCTGCTGGCGCGAACGACTTTCGGTCTGAAGATCCGTGCTACGTTGGAGAATCCCGCGCTCGCGCGCGCGTCGGGAATCAACACATCGGCGATCTACGGCTCGACATTTGCTTTCGGTGCGGCACTGGCTGGCCTTGCAGGTGCGCTGGTCGTGCCGGTGTTCACCTTGTTCGCGGATCTCGGCATCAGGTTTCTTATCCAGGGCTTTGTGGCGGTGATGGTCGGCGGCATCGGGTCGTTCGCGGGCCCCGTCGCAGGTGCCGGCATCATCGGCATTCTGAGCGCGGCACTCCCATGGGTGATGGCGCCGGTCATCGCCGACGTCCTGGTCTTCGTGCTGGCAATTGTCTTCATCAAATTCCGGCCGCAAGGCCTTCTGTCGGGAAAAGGGGTGTGACGATGTTCAACGAAACTTACAAGCTGAGCCGCCGCAGGTTTCTGAGCAATTTCGCATTTACAACCGGTGCGATCGCAACCGGCGTGGGAAGCTGGGTCATCCCGGCGGATTGGGCGAATGCCGCCGCCGGACCGATCAAGGTCGGTATCGGGACTGACATCACCGGAGCCATGGCCTATGCCGGCAATGCGGATGCAAATGTCGCCCGTATGGTCATCAAGGACATCAATGACAAGGGCGGTTTGCTTGGCCGGCCCATCGAACTGCATATTGAGGATACCGCGTCGAACGAGGCGGTTGCCGTCGGCAACGTGCGCAAGTTGGTGCAGCGCGACAAGGTCGATATGGTGCTGGGTGGCGTTACCAGTTCGATGCGCAACGCCATCAAAGATCCGATCGTGACGCGAGGGAAGACCCTCTACATCTACCCTCAACTCTACGAAGGCAAGGAATGTACTCCGTATATCTTCTGTACCGGGCCGACACCAGCGCAACAGTGCGATGAGTTTATTCCGTGGCTGATCAAGAATGGTGGAAAGCGTTTTGCTTTACCGAGTTCGAATTATGTCTGGCCGCACACGCTCAATGCCTATGCGCGGAAACTCATCGAGGCAAACGGCGGCGAAGTGATTTTCGAGGAGTACTATCCGCTGGATCAGGTGGAATTCAGCGCGAGCGTTAACAAGGTCATCTCAAACAAGGTGGACGTCGTCTTCAACACCATCATTCCGCCGGGAGTGGGACCGTTCTTCAAGCAGCTTTCCGAAGCGGGGTTCTTGAAGAACGGCGGGCGGCTCGCCTGTGTCTACTATGACGAAAATACCCTGAACATCAATCAGCCGGATGAAATCGAGGGGCTGGCAAGTTGTCTCGACTATTTCAAGGTTCTCGCCAAGGACGATCCAGTCAGCGGACGCATCCAGGCCGAATATGACAAGCGGTTTCCAGGCAAGTTTCTGCTGGCGGCGGGCAGCGCGGCGACCGGAACGTATCGTGGCTTGAAACTCTGGGAAGCCGCCGTCAAGGAGGCCGGCAAGCTGGATCGTGAATCAGTTGCCGCAGCACTGGATCACGCCAAGATATCCGAAGCACCGGGCGGCCCCGCGGAGATGGTGCCGGGCAAGCGCCACTGCAAGATGAACATGTACACTGCAGTCGCCAAGGCGGGGAATTACGAAATCGTCGCGCGGAGCAGCGGCCTCGTGGATCCCAAGGAATGTTGACGGTGTTGCTGCCTCTTTCGCGCGGAATGGCTTGATGATGGAGATCGCGCCAATTGCCCCTGCCAAATCGGCAGGGGCGCAGCGCTGGGCGGTGCTGCCGTTTCTGGAAATAGCAGCACTCGTCGTCGCGCTTGCCTTGCCGTTGGTACTTCAGGATTACCTGACGATATTTGCGACGCGTGTTCTGATCCTCGCGATCTTTGCGCTCTCGTTTGATCTTGTCTGGGGTTATGCCGGCATCATGAGTTTTGGTCAGGCATTGTTCTTCGGCGCAGGCGGCTATGGTGTAGCGCTTCTCGCGCGGGATCTCGATATCGTATCGATGCTGCTTGTTTTGCCGGCGGGTATCGTCATTGGTCTGGTATTCGCGCTTTTTGTCGGCGGCTTTCTATTGTTGGGGCGTCATCCCGCCAGCGTCATCTTTGTTGCGCTGGGCACGCTGACTGCTGCCTACGCCGCCGATCGACTGGCGCGGGGGTGGTACTATCTTGGCGGTCAAAACGGGATTCCCTCGATCCCTCCCATGTCGTTAGGCTCATATGATCTTACCGAAGGACCGACTTTCTATTACTTCGTTCTCGCCATCCTCGTGATGACTTATGTCGGATGCCGCTTTCTCGTGCGCTCGCAGTTTGGATTGGCGCTTGCCGGATTGCGCGAAAATGAGCAGCGCATCGCTTTCTTCGGCTATAAGGTCCAGCATCTTAAACTTATTATATTTGCGCTAGGCGGTGCGATTGCGGGGCTTGGCGGCAGCCTCTATGCGTTTCATGAAGGGTTCGTTTGGCCGAACATTCTTGGCGTTGTGATCTCGACACAAGTGGTGCTTTACGTTCTGTTCGGTGGCTCGGGGACATTGATCGGCGCCGTTATCGGCGCGGTCGTCATCGAAGGCGTGAGCTTCTGGCTTTCGGATAATTATCGTGAAATCTGGCCGATCATCCTTGGCGGATTGCTGCTGCTCGTCATTTTGTTTCGCCCATCTGGCCTGGTCAGCCTTCTATTGGGCGAGCGTGAGCGGGTCGGAAGTTTCGGTCGTCCACCGAAAGGGGGGCATCGTGGCTCTCCTTGAGGCGAGGGGAATCGTCAAGAGTTTTGGTAAACTCACGGCGCTGAACGATGCCGGACTTATTGTGTCCGAGAATGAGTTTCACGGACTGATTGGTCCCAATGGCTCGGGCAAAAGCACGCTGATGAAGTGTGTGGCCGGCGCGGAAGTTCCCACGGCAGGAGCGATAAGCTTTGCCGGAAACGACATCATCGGCCTGTCTCCTGCGGATCGGGCGCGCGCCGGAATGAGTCTGAAGTTTCAGATTACCAGTGTGTTTCCGGCCCTTACGCTCTACGATAACATTCTACTGTCGCTCCAGGCCGACACGTCGCTGTTCGGATTGATATTTTCTAGGTCACGTAGCGCGCTGCATGATCAGGTGATGACCATGCTCGAGCAGTTTCGGCTGGTGCACAGAGCTCATGATGCCGCTGCGACGCTATCGCATGGTCAGCAGCAGTGGCTGGAGATCGCGATGGCTTTGGCGGCGCGACCGCGTTTGTTGCTGCTCGACGAGCCGACCGGCGGCATGAGCCTGGAAGAGCGACGCGTGACCGGTGAATTGTTGCAGCCGATCAAATCGCATTGTTCGCTGGTGATCGTCGAACACGATCTGGATTTCATTCGCGATATCTGTGATCGCTTGACGGTTCTTGACCAAGGGCAGGTGCTGGCAACCGGTTCCGTTGCGGAAATCCAGGCCAATCCGAAGGTTCAGGAGGTTTATCTGCGTCGTGCCTGAGCAACCTTTTCTTCAGATCGACAAACTGGATGCGGGTTATGGCGGAAGCCAGATCCTGTTCGGCGTCGATATCGTCATTCCCAAGCAGGGTGCTGTTGCGATCCTAGGACGCAATGGTGCTGGAAAAACCACGCTTATGAAGACGATCGTGGGCGAATTGGAGGTCCGTGGCGGTGGGCTGCGTTTTGATGGTGTTGATATTGCGCGAATGCCAACCGAAAAGCGCGTCCGCCTCGGCCTTGGTTATGTTCCACAGGAGCATTCTGTGTTCGCGCGGTTGTCAGTGCGGGACAACCTTGCCATCGGCGCGCTAACAAATCGCGACGAGGGAGCGATTGACCGCGTCCTCCAAATTTTCCCGAAACTTGGCGCGCGGCTCGATCAGGCAGCGGGGACATTGTCCGGCGGCGAGAGAAAAATGCTCGCCGTTGCCCGGGCGCTATTGTCGAATCCACGCCTGTTGTTGCTCGACGAGCCGACCGAGGGTGTCTGGATTGGTGTTATCGACGAGATCATCGACCGCCTGAAGCAACTGGCAGAACAGATCGCGATTGTAATTGTCGAGCAACATCTCGATCTGGCGCTTGGGGTTGCGAGCCACGCCTATGTTCTCGATCGGGGTCGAGTAGCATTGTCAGGTGAATCGAATGCGGTTCGACATGATCCGGAGCTGCTGCGTTGTCTCGCACCGTAAGGTCGCCTCACGATCGTATCGATCCAAGCTCGTTATTGCACTGGATTACCTCTTAGCATTGCCTCCGAGGTGACCGCGCTCACCAAAAGGAATCGTCGTGGTCTGTACCAGAGTTTGTACGACCACCCGACCGCCTCTCGGCGGTCGGGTAAGCGCGATTTCGAAATTGCAACAATTTCGACGCGTGACGGCTGACACCTACGCCGTCTGGGCCGCGCTTAACTGTTGCATCCGAAACTCCGAAGCCTGAATCGGAATGTACTTGGGTTGTTCGCCCGTTGGCAGACAAGTCGGCAGGCATTCGATTGTAGCGTTTGGACGAGGATGAACGAAGTAAGGAATTGAAATGCGGCTATTCCTCCAGCCGGATTCGCTCTGTGGATTGACGACGCGGTGAACGTTCGAGATCCATTTTTCATTCGTCCAACGCATCATCACGTTTCCAATGTTGATGACGAAGGATCCCGGTTTCGACCGGATATCAATCCATTCTCCCTTTCTTGTTTTGACCTGTAGCCCGCCGACCGAATCGCCCTCCTTAAGAATGGTAATCGCTCCAAAGTCCGTATGTGCTGCGGCGCGCAATTGATCCTTCGGTGGCGGCACCATTCTGGCGGGGTAGTTGATGACTCGGAGTACACTCGGGTGCTCCTCGAAATGGGGCACGAAGTAGTCGTTAGGAAGCCGCAGCGTGTAAGCGAAGATTTTGAGAATGCGATCGGTTAAGTTCGAAAGTTCGCCGTAGTACTCGACCATTGCGCGACGAAAACTGTTCGTTCCTTCTGGCCAAATATTTGGAGCATAGGCGGTATCCGCTCCAGGCAGAACCGCGGCGGTCGCGCTGACGGAGTCGCGACCAACGACGAATGCCTCTTTGAGATCGGGAAGTCGCTTACCGCCATTCTCACTTGCCACAGCCAGTGTTTCAGCTTCGTGAGGAAAGTAACCACGATTGGTCGAGCTTTGGCTGGAAGCCTTGCTTCTTTCTTTGACGTCGGTGGGCTGATTGAAAAAGGTGCGAGCCTCGTTCACCAGAGATACAACCTTATCGTCCTGCACGCCGTGCCCAACGATGACAAAAAAGCCCACTTCCTCAAGTGCCTGTGATATTTCGGATGCAACGCGCTCGCGCGCACTGCCCCGGTCGGAATCGAATTTGCTAACGTCAATCGTCGGCACGGCGTCCATTCCCCGTCTCCTGCTTGATTTTGTCTATTGAGAGTTATTTGCCGGCTGCGACGGCGGCGAGCTCGGATTCTTTCATGCTATCCGGGCTCAAGATCAAAGGAACACCACCCTTGATCTGAACGAGAACCGGATTGCTTACGGAGTTCTGACCACTGGCGCCGAACTTGATCGGACCATAGAACGTGTCGAATTGCTTTTCGCCGAGCACTTTGCGAACGGCGTCGGGGTTAGTACTTTCGGCCAGTTCGATTGCCGCAACCACGACCTCACATGTAACTGTCGCAGCTGCATCGACGTCGGCCGGCTGATAGCCGTATTTCTCCTTGAATTTCCGCACATAGGCCTGCGTCGACCCGAACATCAGCTTGTCATCATATCTGACGTTGGCGTGCCACCAGCTCGCACTCGTGACGCCATTGGCGGATGGGCCCAGATTCTCGGCAAATTCAGGATAGGTCGGACCGAGAGTCATCGTGGTGAGCGGCTTGACGAGGTTCTGATCAACAAGTTGACGTCGAATAAGAACGTTCGCCTGTGTATAACCAGTGATGTATATCCAGTCCGGCGATCGCTCCTTGATCTGCGATATCACCGTGGCGAAGTCCAATGTGTCTGGACTATAAGAACCTTCGTAGACGACTTGAATTCCAGCGGCTTCCGCTTCCTTCTTTACGTCAACGGCAATCGACTTCGGATAGAGACTGTTCATCGACAGGATTGCTATCCGCTTCAATCCTGGAACGTGTGTCGTGTAGTATTTGATTTCGGCCTTTGAGATTTCGCGGCTCGGAAAAAGTATTCCGAAAATATTCTTGAAGCCCTGATCGAAAATTGATTCGGCCGCGGCACCGGAGGCGACCATGGGAATGCCATATCGCTCAGCGACGGCCCCGGCGGCTTTCGTATCACCGGACCCATAAGGCGCAAAAAGAAAGTTGACCTTGTCCACCGTGACGAGCCGCTGCGTCATTTGCACGGCTCGATTCGTTTCGCTTTGGTAATCGTATTTCACAAACTCAATTGGGCGACGATCGTTACCCACTTTCACCCCGCCTCGCGCCTGCACCGCCTCTCTGCACATTTCATAGCCGCGTTCCTGCTTGGCTCCGGCCTCGGCAAGGCTTCCCGTCAGGGGCAGCGGTACGCCAATCTTAATCGGCTGAGCGGTCGCGGATGTGCACCCCAGAAAGGCCAAGCCAGGTATCAGAAGTCGGGAAATCCTCGACAACATTGCAATCCTCCCCATTTTTTGGTTACGGTGTTACCAATTCAAGCGGGGCCGCCGGGTGTTGTCAATGAGAAAAAATGCCAAATGAATCTGGTTTTCTGCTAATTGGTGAGGATCATGAATTCACCAGGCGAACTGTACGATGGCAAGAATTGGTAACAAAGTATCCAAAATTGACGGTAGCGATGGCGAGGCCGTCAATGAGAAAGGCGTCATTTCGGTTGATCGATCGTTTCAGATCATTGAAATGCTCGTTGATGCTGACGACGGGTTAAGTTTGGCCGACATCGCAGGAAGGCTGGAAGTCAACAAAGCCATCGCAGCCAAATTGCTCGCGACGCTGACGAAACTTTTCTATGTGTTGCGTGACGATTCCACGCAGCGATACTTCGCAACGTATCGGATCAGTAATCTCGGCTTACGCCAGTTGCAGACGAGCAGGATCGTCTATCAATGCTCGCACGTTTTGAAAGATCTGGCGGAGCGAACCGGAGAACTGGTGAGACTGGCCGTCGTTGAAGGCGGTGGACAGAAATTGACCTGGGTCTATTCCGTGTCTGGAAAAAAACGCGGTCTTCAGATCGACCCCAACTACACCCTTGAAATCAGTTTCCACACCCACTCTGCAGGCAAGGCGTGGCTTTCCACTATGCCGTTCGATGAGGCGTTCAAGTTGTGCCAAAAGCAGGGTCTTCATAAGCTGACGCGGTATTCGCGCGTCACTGCCGCTGATCTGAAGGAGAATCTGGCCCTCGGCGCAAAGCAAGGTTTCATCGTTAGTTACGAAGAGAACGAGCTTGGGGTTGGTGCGGTCGCTGCCCCCATTCAAATCAAGACGCTGACGAAAGAGATCGAATGCGTCGGCGTTGTTAGTATAAGCGCCCCCTCCAACAGGATGAGTGCGACGGATCTTGCGGACTGTGGCCCGTTACTTCGCTCAACGGTCGATCATCTGGCCAGCTTCTGGCCGCTCGAAATTGTCGCCCGAAGCGGCCTGTCCATTGCGAGGCAGGTTGTCTAGTGACGAAACGAAACGACGTGACCGGACAATGGGCCCCTACCTTTGGTGATCTCACATATGTCGTCCTCGACTATGTCTGACATACGGAAGCAGGGCGCTATGACGAGGCGGTGACCCGGCTATCAAGGCGATAGAACCGTGATTCGACCGAACGATCATGGCATTCATGGGAGTGACGGAGAATGTGCGGGCCAGAGATATGCCGGAGCGTCCGAAACTGGTGTCCTTAAATTCTCATGATAATATAGTGAGTTGCAGCGAAAGAGATGGGCATGCAACTGACTGCATTGCGATACTTTCACGAGGCCGCGCGACTCGGCTCGATTCGCAAGGCTGCCGATAATTTGCGGGTGAGTCCTTCTGCCATTAGTCGGCAGATTATGCATCTGGAGCATGATCTGAAGGCACCGCTATTTGAACGGAGCGTTCAAGGTGTTCGTCTGACCGCCGCAGGAGATTTGCTCGCACGGCAAACGCAACGGACATTCCGGGACCTCGATCGTGTGCGAAGCGCCGTAGATGATTTGCGCGGCTTGCGCCGCGGTCAGGTGACGGTATGCGTTATCGAGGGTCTGGTTGCTGAATTTCTTCCGGCCGTCTTGAGAGACTTCCACGATCTCTATCCCAACATTTCCTTCAACATCATTTGCGCGTCGACTGATCGTAGCCTTGATGCGCTGGTCCGCGATGAGACCGATATCGCCATGGCGTTCAATGCGCCACCTCGATCTGACATCGTCACGATCTGCGAGTACGTTCAACCGATGGCATGTCTGGTCGCGGTCGATCATCCGTTGGCCGGAGAATCTTCGCTGCGACTAAAGGACATCATGAATTATCCTTTGGCATTGCCGGATCCTACATTCGGGTTGCGGCAGGCGATTGATCGCTCCATTAGCCGGCTAAGTCTGAAACCGCCGATATTCCTGAATACTGACTCGCTGGAATTGATGAAGAATATGGCGATCAGTGGTCGCGCGGTGGCTTTTATGCCTGCGGTTATGGTTGCAGGTGAAATTGCGCGAGGCACTATTCGCGCGATTCCGATCGCCGACATTGAATTTGAGAGTGCGCGCACATCCATTTGTGTACATCGGGATCGCGAACTGCCATTCGCGGCGCGTGAATTTCAGAAGTTCTTGGCCGAGAAACTGATGACCCTCTCGTCGACCGGCGTCATCTAGCCGCCGTCCATTCTTCCATAGGTCCAATCCATATCCCGGCTGTGAAGACGTGTGGCAATAGTGTTGCCATTGCGGCAACACGGGTAGGGATGGAAAGCATTATAAAAATCATCGCGGCCGTTGTTATCATCTCCCCAAAATGATGGCCGCCAGATCAACGCGCTATTTTTCTTACGAAAAATCAATGCGTTGAATGAGGGTGAGCCAAGGCTACAACGTCAGTTCTCGTGTTGAAGCACACGGATCGCTGGAACCACAGCGTTACCTCAGGGGAGGATGAAATGAGCAAGCCGCTGACCGGCCCGATCGGGCGCAGGGATTTCATGATCGGCATGGGAAGTGTCGCCGGCCTCTCGCTCTTGGGAGAGCCCGCGTTTGCCCAGGCCGCCAAGCCAGCCACCATTTCCGAGGCCATCCACCTCGGGTTCTATATTCCCACTTACGTTGCCCAGCGGAAGGGCTTGTTTAAGAAGCATGGCTTGGACATGGCGATCAAGTCAGCCGGAGGCATTGCGCAGCCTGTTCCGGCGTTGCTTTCCAAGGCCGCTCAGTTCGCGGTCACGGGCACCGGTATGTCGGTCAATGCCACTGTTGAAGGCGCGCAGATGATCAACATCGCCAAGATTGTTGGATACATCTCGGTGTGGGTCGTTGCTAAGCCGGGACTGAAGTTCGATTCCGTCGATGACTTTAAGGGAAAACGGATCGCGACGCTCAAATATCCTTCTAACACCTTTACCACTCCGACATATGCGATGAAGGTGATCGGTGGTTACGAGCCGGAAGCCAATGGAGTTAAATTTCTGCAGCTTCCCTTCGGCGCACAACTTCAAGCCGTCGCTGATGGACGCGCCGACATCGCAACAGTGTTCGAATGGGATGCCAGCATTGCCGAAACCCAGTTCGGGTTGAAGACGGTTTTCTCGTTGGGCGACACGCTCGGCCCGGCGGTCTTTACTTCGACGTTCGTGACAAAGGACTACCTTGAGGCCAATCCGGACTCTGTCCAGCGGTATTGTAACGCGATCGCAGAGGCTCAAAAGCTTCTGCATGAAGACCCCAAGGTGTTCCTTGAAGTTTCGGCGCTCGAATTTCCACAGATCGATGCCAAGGTCATCGAAGCCGCTCGAGCCCGCTTTTTCGGGAAAGCGCCGGTGGTCCCGCGCAATCCCATCATCACAGAACAGGAATGGAAGACCATCATCAGTCATGAGGATGGCGCTGGCACCATTCGCAAACAGTTGCCTTTCTCTCAGATGGTCAACAACACGTTTGCGGAAAAGGCTGCAAAAGAATTCGGCCTCGCATGATGGAAAAATCTGTCGGGCCCGACATGTTGCGTCTTCTGAAGGCCAAACCGGAGGATGTAACGATCGATCTGGCAGCCTGTGCCGTGATCGTGGTCGACATGCAGAACGCCTATCTTTCCAAGGGCGGGTATCTCGACTTGGCCGGTTTCGATCGTGATGGGGCGGAAGATGTTGTCGTCGCGATGCGAAACCTGCTGGCCGATGCACGGAGTGCAAACCTGCCGATTATCTACCTGCAGAACGGCTGGGATCCGGCCTATCGCGAAGCAGGAGGCGTCGATTCACCCAATCAGATGAAGTCCAATGCGTTGCGTCTGATGCGCCGACGCCCGGAACTTGCGGGAACGCTCCTAGCCAAGGGCGGATGGGACTACGAGTTGCGCGATGAAATCGCCATGCAGGATGGCGATATTCTTGTTCAAAAATCGCGCTACAGCGGCTTCGTGAATACGCCTCTGGACTCGATCCTGCGCAGTCGCGGTATCAAGTATCTTCTGGTGGCCGGTGTGGCGACCAATGTGTGTGTCGAGACCACCATCCGCGACGCTTTCGGGCTTGAATATCACGCAGTTCTCGTCACCGATTGCTGCCATCAGGCCGGCCCCGCCTATTTGCAGGATGCGACGATCTACAATGTCGAGACGTTCTTCGGATGGACTTGCACCAGCCGTGACATCTCGAACGTGCTCAGAGCCAATTCACAGAGTTAGCCGACTGTTCACATGGGAGAATGCGCGATGTTCACACCGATTATTCCGACCGGTTCTTCCAAGCCGATTGCTCCGTACGTCCATGGCACTCAGGCCGATGGCGTGGTCTATGTTTCTGGAACGCTTGCCATCGATCCCAACGGAGCAAGCGTTCCCGGCGATATCACGGCGCAAACACATTATGTCATCGAACAGATCGCCGGAGTTCTGAAAGCTGCCGGCGCAACGCTGTCGGATATCGCCTATAACATCATCATTCTCAAGCGGCGCGAAGACTACAGCGCCTTCAACAAGGTCTATGCCGAATACTTCGGAGCGAATCCGCCGGCGCGCTATTGCATCATCGCTGAGCTCGTACGCGACGAGTTCCTGGTCGAAATTTCGTCGATCGCCCATACCGCGAAAAGCTAAGCAGGCATACGATGAGCGAGTCGACGGCGACAAGTCCGGTTCGTATCCCCGAAGCAATCGGGGGCTTTCATTGGACGAAGGTTCTGCTGTACCAGGTTCTGCTGCTTGTCGCGATTCTTGGAACGTGGGAGATCGGGGTCAGGCTTGGCTGGCTACCCGCCTACATTTACGGTACGCCGTCCGGCGTTCTCGCGGCATTCGGCAAGCAGCTGCTCGACGGTTCGTTGTTGCGTCACTTCTGGGTGACCGGCGAAGAGGTAATTCTCGGGTTCTTTGCCGGCACATTGCTTGGTGTCGCCAGCGGGCTCTTGTTGTGGCTATCGCCGCTGTGGGCCCGGGTTCTCAATCCTTACATGATTGCGCTAAACGGCGTGCCCAAGATCGCCCTCGCACCGCTTATCGTCGTGTGGTTCGGGCTCGGTATCGCTTCAAAGGTGGCGATCGCCGCCATCATCACCTACATCGTTGCATTTATTACGTCTTACAACGGCACGCGTCAGATTGACGAGGATCTCATTCGCTTGATGCGTTCGCTGGGCGCGCGCCGGATGCAGATCTTCCGCATGATCGTTCTTCCCGGAAGTCTGCCGTGGATCGTTGCAGCCTTCCGCCTCAATGTGGGCTTTGCGCTGATTGGCGCCGTTGTCGGCGAGTATATCTCGGCAGAAGAAGGGCTCGGCTATCACGTCTACTACTCAGGCCAGCTTTATGACCTCAACAGCGTGTGGGTGGGCATCTTTTCGCTGATGATCATGGCGTTGCTGCTTGAGGTGGTCGTGGCCCGGATCGAGAAAAAATTTCACTGGTAGGGGATGTAAATGCCGCTCGCAAAACTGGAAGATGGAGAAATCTACTATGAGGAGGCCGGAAGCGGATTCCCGCTTCTGTTGGTCGCGGGTCTCGGCGGTGTCGGCACTTACTGGAATCCGCAGATAGAGGCTTTCGCGAAGCATTTCCGTGTGATCATTCATGATCATCGCGGCACCGGAAAGAGCAGTAAGTCGAAAATCGAATACTCTCTCGAGCAGATGGCGCGAGATACTCTCGGCCTGATGGATGCGCTCCACATCGACAAGGCTCATCTTGTCGGGCATTCCACCGGTGGCGCCATCGGACAGATTCTCGCTGTTACCGATCCGGATCGGCTCGACAAGATCGTGATGGCGTCGGCATGGACCAAGGCGGACGGCTTTTTCCGCCGGTGCTTCGAAGTTCGCCGTGAACTTCTGCTGAAATCCGGACCTGCAGCCTATGTCATGGCGACACCGATTTTCCTGCATCCGAGCTGGTGGATCAGAGACAATATCGACACGTTATCGCGCCCGGAGGCCGCGGTGTATGGTCCGGACCTCGATATTTCCATCATGAACAGCCGTATCGATGCCTTGTTGAAGTTCGACTGGACGGATCGGCTGGCTGAAATCAACAAGGATGTGCTGGTGCTCGGCGTTCGCAACGATCATCTGACACCCGCCTACTATTCCGACGAGTTGGCGGGTGCGATCAAGAATTCCAAATTGATCATCATGGATGATGGGGCTCATGCCGCATCGCAGACGATGCCGGACGAATTCAATCGTATCGTGCTGGACTTCCTGTTGGGAACGGCGGCGCGATGACCACTAACCCCGTGCTGGTCGCATCCCAGGTCAAGGTAGTCTACAATGAGGGGACAGCGCACGAGGTCAATGCGGTCAAGGACATCTCGCTCGAGTTGAGGCGCGGCGAGGTTCTGGCGCTAGTCGGTCCTTCGGGTTGCGGCAAGACAACCTTATTCAATGCGATTGCCGGACTTATCCCGATCCAGGGCGGTCGGGTTGAGGTGGAAGGACAGCAGGTCGACAAGGCCACCGGTCACGTTGGTTATATGTTGCAGAAGGATCTGCTGTTGCCGTGGCGCACCGTGATCGACAATGTCACGCTTGGGCTGGAGGTGCGAGGTGCGGATATGGGATCGGCGCGCCGGATCGCGATGGATCTGATCGGACGCTACGGCCTGTCGGGTTTCGAGAACAGCAAGCCTGGCAGCCTATCCGGTGGAATGAGGCAGCGTGTCGCGCTGATGCGAACGCTGGCCTTCGATCCAGCTGTGGTTCTATTGGATGAGCCGTTTTCTGCGCTCGATTTTCAAACCCGCCTGCTGCTTCAGGCGGATGTGGCACGGATCATCAAGGAGCAACAGAAAAGCGTTATTCTCATTACGCACGATATCGGTGAGGCGATCTCGATGGCGGATCGTATTGTCGTCCTGACCAATCGGCCGGCCACTGTGAAGGCGGTACACGATGTGGATCTGCGCGATGTGCGTAGAGATCCGGTGGCGATACGGACCCATCCTGAGTATCAGGCGATGTTCACCCAGATTTGGTCCGAACTGGAAATTCGCTGATTGGATTTGCAACCTCTGATTACCGACAAAGATCATTTTGCCGCGTATCGTTGTTAAAACGCCACGGCAATTTGAGTCGCCGCCTTGCGGAGGCAACCGATAATTCGTCCCCTACGGTGCTCTGTATCATCGGTTTGGACGTTCATTCTGGCCTTCTTTTAATTCTATCTATTCCTGTTTTGCGACCCGATATGGTCTGATGGTCCCAGATCGCGCAGCGCGCGCGAGAGCATCTCCACCGATGATTGGAGTAGCTTTACTGATTCTTGTTCCGAGCGACGCGTCAGGCGATCGATCAGGCCCGCGATGCCAACGCTGTAGATAACGCCTATGTCGGGCAACGAAATCGGCACCGCAATCGCACCAAGCCCGATCTCCATTTCGTCCCAGCAGGTCGCATAGCCTTGCTTTCGTACCTGCGCATATTCCCGGTCGATGCTGGCGCGGTCGCTTTTGGTGTTTTTTGTCAGCTTCGGTAGCGGCTCGACAAGCGCTTTATCGATCAACTCCGGCGATTGAAACGCCAGGATCGCCTTGGCCGATGCGGCGACGTGGGGCGCCATCTTGTAGCCGGGGACGACGTAGCCGCGCAGGCCGCTGTTCGGTGTTGCCCATGCGGTCGAGACAATCTCATGTCCGGCGAGCCGCGCGAGATAACAGGTCTCCTCAAGCCGGTTTGCGAGATCGTTCAGTATCGGTTGCACGGCGATTGACAGCCACGCGCCATCCGATCCGGCGTGCAACAGCCGCAACAGCCGCTCGCCCAGCCGATAATCCTTACGTTTCTCGCCATTGGTGGTGATCAAGCCGGTGCGTTGCAGGTTCTGCAACAGGCGATGTGCGGTTCCGACAGGAAGATCGCAGGCTTCAGCGATTTCCGAGACGCTGAGGCCGTGGGGGGAAATCGCAATGCTTTCGAGTGCCCTGAAGTAGCGCTCGAGCGGGGATTCATTCTCACTTTTCAAAGCTGGGCTTCCTGATGTTGCTGCGCGGAATCTATCTGCGGCCGAACGCGCTTGACAATCGATCTACCTACTCTATCATTTTCGATAATCAATAATAATTTCCGATAATCGAGAAAAAGGGAGATGGCCAATGTTCAAGAGGCAAGTCCGTTGCGTGGCACGTGTTGCTGTTGTCGGGTTGTTGGCGGCGGTGCCGCTGTGGTCGTCGGTCGCAAGCCACGCAGCCGAACCCGGTGTCACTGACAAGACGATCAAGATCGGCATTCTCGGTAGTCTGACCGGCCCCTTGGCTGTGTTCGGAACCGGTAATCTTGCCGGTGCCACGATTGCTTTCGAGGAAGCGAACGCTGCCGGCGGCATCAACGGCCGCAAGCTGGAGTGGGTTTCGCTGGACGATGAGTCGTCGCCTCCGAAGGGGATCGCCGCCTACAAGCGTCTTGTCGATCAGGACAAGGTTTTCGCGGTGTTCGGTCCTGCCGCAAGTGCCGTCGGTCAAGCTCTGGTGCCGACCTTCAAGGCCAGCAAGACGCCGACATTCATCTCGGTGTTCTCAACACCGGCGGTGACCGAGCCGATCATTCCAAACGTGTTCCGGACCGGCCCGATGAACGATCGTCAGCAGGGCATTGCAATCGCAGACTACGTTCTCGATCACCTCAAGGCCAAGAAGGTCGCGCTGGTGAAGCAGTCCGACGAGTACGGCAAGCGTGGTGGCGAGAGTGTCACCAGGCGGCTTGCGGAGCGTAAGGTTTCTCTGGTGAGCGACGAGACCTTCAACATTTCGGATACCGACTTCACGGCGCAACTGACTCGCGTCATCCAGACGGCGCCCGACGTTCTGATCGTCTACGGTTATCCCAATCCCTCTGCCATCATCACGCGTCAGGCCAAGCAGCTTGGTTTGAAGGCGATGATCATGGGTGCAAACTCCGCCGGCAGCCGCAAGTATCCCGAGATTGTCGGCGCGGCGGCCGCCGGTACCCAGAACATCGTGACGTTGAAGGTGCTGCCGGAAAGCAATGACCCCGCGGCAGTCAAATTCCGTGAGACCTTCGAGAAGCATTTTCCAGATCTCGCGCGACAGGGCCGCCCGGACCTGGGTGACGTACTTGGCTATGGCGGCGCTCAGGTCTTCGTCGAGGCTTTGAAGCGGGCCGGACCGCAACTCACGCAGGCCAGCTTTATCAAGACGCTCGAGTCGCTGAAGAACTATGAGACGGCGCTGACGCTGCCGACCACGTTCGGCCCCGGCATTCGCGAAGGCAATCAAGCGGCCAAGGTCGTTGAAATTCAGGGCGACCTGAGCCGGAAGATGCTGCCGGAGGTGGTGCGCGCGACGGAAGGCAGCGCCAAGTGACGCGAGCCGAACCGCAACTGTTCGCCGACGATTTCACGGTGGGGCAAACCTTCTCCGGCCCCCCCCGTGAAGTTGCCGATCCCCAGTTCAATGCTTTTGCGCAGATGACCGGGGACGATCATCCGATTCATTACGACGATGCCTATGCCGCGAAGACCCGCTTCGGCAAACGGCTGGCGCATGGTCTTCTGGTGATGTCGATGACGGCGCTCGGTGCGACGCCGATGTCGCGCCAACTCGAGGATGCGATGGTCGCATTCATGGAACAGGGCGCGCGGTTTCTGAAGCCGGTGTTCGTTGGCGACACTTTGACCAGCCGATTCGAAGTTGCATCGGTGAAGCGCCTGGAGGGGCGCGATACGGCTGTGGTGCGTTTCAACATTCGGCTCGTCAACAGCCACGACGAAACCGTGCTGGAGGGCCATCACACCTATCTGCTGCTGTGCCGACCCGCGAACGGGTTTGCTCCGGAACACCAAAATGCCGTCTGAACGTCAAAACTATCTGAATGCCGTTCAGTCGTTCGACTGGAAGCAGATCCGCAATTCACTGGATTGGGGCGAGGGCGATGCAGTCTCGCTCGGCCATTCGATCGTCGATCGGCACGCCGATAGCGATCGAATGGCATTGATTGTCGTTGGCCGAGACGGCACCGATCGGAAGTTCTCCTATCGGGAACTGTCCGAAGCGAGCAATCGCTTCGCGAATGTCTTGCGGCGACTAGGTGTCGGTCCGGGCGATCGTGTTGCGGGACTGATGCCGCGGGGCGCTGAAGTGATCGTCGCAATCATCGCGACGCTTAAGGCCGGTGCGATCTACGTTCCGGTGTTCACCGGTTTCGGCCCCGATGCCGTCGATTACCGTCTGACGCATTGCGGGGCGCGCGTGCTGGTGACGCATCACGACGTGCTCGGACAGGTTCCGCCGGGAACGACGGCGAGGTTAGTTATTGCAGGCCGTTCCGACGCGGTATTGCCCGATGGCGCGATCAGCTTCGACGCGGCGATGGCGAATGAAAGCCGTGACTTCGCTGCGGTTCGGCGAAATCGTGAAGAACCGGCCGCGCTGATCTATACGTCGGGATCGACGGGGCAGCCGAAAGGCGGAGCTATCGCGGTCAATTTCCTCGCTGCGATTTGGCCTTACATCATCTATGGACTCGACCTCAGGCAGGACGATGTGTTGTGGCCCACGGGCGATCCCGGCTGGGGTTATGGGTTCATCTGCTATCTCGGCGCGCTCGCGGCCGGCGCAACGGTTGTCTCCGTTGAGCAAAATCCAACCGCCGAACTTTGTCTTTCCGTGCTTGAGCGCTATGGCGTCACCAATCTTGCGACGACGCCGACCTTGCTGCGCAGCCTGATGACGTTGGACGATTCCGTGCTGCGGACGCCGGCGCTGCGTCTTCATGCGATGTCGAGTTGCGGCGAACCTTTGAATGCCAAAGTCGTCGAGTCGTTCCGCCGGGTGTGGAATCTCACGCCGATGGATCATTTCGGCGCGACCGAATATGCGCTGCCGATCGGCAACTACAATGCCCTCGACATGGACGTGAAGGCCGGGTCGATGGGGCTACCGTCGCCCGGCTACATCATGGCTATTGTCGATGAGGAGGGGCGTGAACTCACCCCTGGCGAAACCGGCTTTATCGGCAAGAAAGCCAATCCGGATTGCCGCTACTGGCTCTGTTACTGGAACGACACCGACGCCACACGCGCGCTGGTAAAACACGGATGGATCGTGACCGGCGATCTCGGTCGCAGGGATGGCGATGGCTACTTTTGGTTCGAAGGTCGTGCCGACGACATGATCAAGAGCGCCGGATATCGTATTGGGCCGTTCGAGGTAGAAAGCGCACTGCTGAAGCATCCGGCCGTTGCGGAAGCGGCGGTGATCGGCAAGGCCGATGCGCTGCGTGGTCAGATCGTCAAGAGCTTCATCGTGCTGCGTCAGGGATATGCCGGGAGCGACGCATTGAGCGACGAACTGGTCAGCATGGTGAAAAGCAGCGTGGGCCGGCATCAGTATCCGCGCGAGATCGAATATGTCGATGCACTACCAAAAACCGAAACCGGGAAAATCCAGCGCTTCGCCCTGCGCCAGCGCAGTTGAAAGGAGCTTGTGATGCCGATCTATCAACCGATTCTACCGGGCGACAAATGGCCCGAGAAATTTACTTTCTCGCCGGCGGTGCGGGTGGGCAATCTGATTTTCCTGTCAGGCACTACCGCCACCGACGATGCAGGCAATATCGTCGGCCCCGGTGACATCGTCGCGCAGACGCGCCGCATCTTCGAGAAATTCGCACGAGTGCTGGAGCATGCCGGGGGCAGTCTCGCCAACATCGTGGAGACGACCGACTACGTGCTGTCGCTCGACGAATACAAGAAGACATCGCAGTTGCGGCGCGAATTGTTCAAGGGCCCGCCGTGGCCCGCGGCCACCGGTGTTGTCGTCAAGGGGCTGGTGCGGCCGGATGCATTGATCGAAATCAAGGGGATTGCCTCGCTCTGAGGTCGCCATGCTCGCTCAGGTTCTTGTCAGCTCGATCACGGCCGGCGCGGTTTACGCATTGATCGCGCTCGGCTTCGTCTTGATCTACAAGGGAACCGGCGTGGTGCATTTTGGCTACGGCGATCAGGTCACGTTCGGCGCCTATCTCGTGCTGATTGCGCAGGCGTTGATCGGGTTGCCATTCTGGCCGGCTGTCGTTGTCGCGCTGGTCGCGTCGGTGCTGCTCGGCGCGTTGATCTATGGCGGCTTGATGTGGCCGCTGCGCAATGCCTCGCTGCTGGCGCAGATCATTGCGAGCCTTGCCATGGGCACAGTGCTGCGTGAATTCGTCCGGGCCTATATGGGCCCCAGCGCATGGCCGTTTCCGTTCTTGTTGTCGCCTGCGCCGATCTCGGTGTTCGGCGTTTTGGTCGTGCCGGCCAATCTAGCGATCGTCGGCGTTTCCCTGGGCGTGCTGGCGTTGTTGTTTCTGCTATTCGAGCGAACTTTTCAGGGCAAGGCGATCATGGCCGCTTGCGACAACCGGGTCGGTGCGAGCTTGATCGGTGTGCAGGTGTCGATGGTCTTCCTGGCGATCTGGATACTGTCGTCGGTCCTCGCGACCGTAGCCGGTGTGCTGGTTGCGCCTCTGCTGACGCTGTCGCCAGATATGGGATTGATTGGAATCAAGGGCTTCACCGCCGCGGTGCTTGGCGGATTCAATAGCCTGCCCGGCGCGGTGATCGGCGGTATTGTTCTCGGCGTGCTGGAAGCGCTTGCGGGCACCTATGTGTCGAGCGCGTTGAAGGACATGATCAGCTACGGCATTCTGATCGCGGTCGTGCTGGTGCGCCCGCAGGGGCTGCTCGGCGTCCTTGCGATGAAGAAGGTGTAGCGGGCATGGCGGGACGCGCGTTCATCGTTGCGATCGCGATGGCAGCCTTCTTCACTGCTCCGTACGCGCTTGCGGAATTTCATCTGTTTCAGGTCTGCCTGGTGGCGGGGACGGCGCTGGTCGTTCTCGGTCTCGTCGTTGTCACCGGATTTGCCGGGCAGATTTCGCTGGCGCAGGCCGCGTTCGTTGCACTTGGCGGCTATGGCTCGGCGATTCTGGCGGCGCGATGGGGCGTTCCGCTGTGGGTCGGCGTGCCGATCGTCTCCGTCGCTGCGTTTGTTGTCGGCTTTCTGCTCGGTCAGATGACGTTACGCGTGTCGGGACATTATTTGGCGCTGGTGACGCTGGCGGTGACGGCGATCGTGCAGATCGCTTTGATCTATTCCGACAATGTTACGGGCGGTGCGGCGGGGATGCCGGTGCCGGCGTTCGAGATCTTCGGGCTTACCTTGTCGACCGGCGGCCAGCTCTACTATGTGATCGTTCCCGCCACGACGGCGCTGTTTCTCGCGGTTCATCATCTCAATCATTCGCATTATGGGCGTGCGCTCGCCGCGATCCGGCAGAGCGAGACGGCCGCCGAACTGATGGGATTGAACGTGCTGCACTACAAGGCGGCGGCTTTCGGCGCGAGCGGTTTCCTTGGTGCCTTTGGCGGCGGCTTGCTGGCACCGCTCTCGACCTATCTCGACCCGGCGCAGTTCGGAATTACACAGAGCGTCTATTTCCTCGCGGTGGCCGTGGTCGGTGGGATGATGTCGCCGCTCGGTGCGTTGGTCGGCAGCGTCGTCTTCGTTCTGCTGCCTGATTTTCTGCAGGCCTTTCAGACCTACCTCGGGTTGGTGTTCGCGCTTCTCCTGCTCGGCTTCATTGTTCTGCGGCCGGAAGGTCTCGCAGGTTTGCGATTGCCGAGGGGCATTGTTGCGGCTCTGCCATGGCCAGGTGGAGAGCGGCGATGACGGAGCGGCTTCTCCATGTCGATGGAGTGACCGTCAGGTTCGGCGGCCTTGTTGCGCTTGACAAAGTCTCGCTGGATGTTGCTCGCGGAACCATTCACGCCGTGATCGGGCCGAACGGCGCCGGCAAAAGCACGCTGTTGAACGTGGTGACCGGACTTTATCGTGCAAGCGAAGGCGATGTGATGTTCGAGGGGGGAAATCTCTCCGGACGTGCACCGCATCTCATCACGCGCCAGGGCATCGCGCGCACCTTCCAGAATACCGAACTGTTCGGGGAAATGACGGCGCTGGACAATGTCGTGGTGGCACTGGATCGCCGATACGCCTGCAACGGCATTAGCGCGGCGCTGCATGATGGCCACTGGCGCGCAAGCGAAGCTGGAGCCCGGCACGAGGCACGTGAACTGCTTGCGCTGGTCGGTCTGTCGGATGATCAGGACAGCGCCGCCGCGGCGTTGCCGTTCGGTAAGCAGCGCCGCCTGGAGATAGCGCGCGCGCTGGCGACGCAACCGAAACTCCTGCTGCTCGACGAGCCAGCGGCCGGTCTGCGCGCCGCCGAAATTGAGGCGCTCAACCGCGTTCTGCTCGACCTGCGCGCCAATCGCGGGCTGACCATTCTGGTCATCGATCATGTCATGGCGCTGGTGATGGCGATCTCGGATCGGATCAGCGTGCTGAATTTCGGGCGCAAGATCGCGGAAGGTGTTCCGGAAGAGGTGCGGGCGTCACCCGAAGTGATCGAGGCCTATCTCGGAAAGAAAGCGGCTCATGCTTTCAGTGCGTGACCTTCATGCCGGCTACGGCAACAAGACGGTGCTCCGCGGCGTCAGTCTCGACGTGCCTCGTGGTGCGATCGTCACCGTGCTCGGCGCGAATGGGGCGGGCAAATCGACGCTCCTGAAAGCGGTCGTCGGATTGCTGCCGCGCGCTGCCGGGACCGTGACGTTGGACGATAAGCCGCTGTCCGACAGCGCGCCGGATCGGGCGCTGAAAGCGGGCATCGCGCTGGTGCCGGAACAGCGCGAGCTGTTTCTGAGTCTCAGCGTTGCGGACAATTTGCGCCTCGGCGGTTATCTGCGGCGCGGTTCGGCCGATATCCCTGCCGAGAGCGAGCGGCTTCTCGATATCTTTCCAAGCCTTCGGGCACGGCTCGCGCAGCCGGCACGAACGCTGTCCGGCGGCGAGCAGCAGATGCTGGCGATTGCACGAGCGTTGATGGGACGTCCCGAGTTCTTGCTGCTCGATGAACCGTCGCTCGGGCTTGCACCCCGCATCGTTGAAGAAATTTTCGGTATCATCCGCCGGATCAGTGCAGAAGGAACGGCGGTCCTGCTGATCGAACAGAACGCTGCGATCGCGCTCGATGTGGCGTCGTCGGGCTGTGTTCTCGATCTCGGTGAAGTCACTTTGCGCGGCACCAGCGAGGAACTGCGAAACTCACCGATCGTGAAGGCGTCATACCTTTAGGGGTAAATCGATTGATACGTCTCATCGATTATTTCGTCGCGCGCATAATTGCGTGACAAGCTGGTGCGTGCTTGTCACTGCAAATGCGTCAGTGCGCAACTAGATGTTCGACGTGTGCTCAAGCGGCTAATTGCTGGTGGACTGAAGGGTTACACAACAATTGTTGTTGCGATGACACGGCGAACGTCTAATATCGTGAGTATATTTTTATCTAGTGTTTTTAGGGGCAGGACGCCGGATTTTTGTGTGTCGCGCTCAAAGATTCACGGCAGAACTTGCATCGCTCGTTCGTGCGTTGTCTTTCAACCCACGGAGACGCCGGCTTTGGCCCGCCTGATTCCCAGAGTTACGATACGGTGCAATAAATCCGGATAATCGATGCCGTCGTGCCGGGCTGCCTTAGCGAACTCCTGGCTCTCTGCGATTTCGGGATTGGGATTCGCTTCAATGAAGTATGGCGTCCCATCGGACGAAAGGCGAAAGTCGATGCGCGCGTATCCATCGAGCCCCAGCGTTCGATAAATGCGTTTCGCCGCCCGCTGAATACGGGCTGACACTTCCGGCGTTAGGTCTTCGGCTGGTCCGTCCGCAATTCCGACGCGCTCCTGGTAATTGGTATCGTGCTTAACCTTCTCGGTGGCGATGCGATGGGCACCGCCCATGGCGCCAAACTTCAATTCCCACACTGGCAAAGCCTTCAGTCGATTGTTGCCGAGCACGCTCACATAAAGTTCACGCCCCTCGATGAATTGCTCCGCGATGGCAGCGGTTTCAACGCGTTCGTGAATGAAGGCAACCCGCTCCGCAAGCTTCTCGTCGGAATCGACAATAGACGCCTGCGAGATGCCGTGTGACCCATCCTCGTTCAGACTCTTGACGATCAGCGGCAGCGTCAGGCGCGGCGGTCGTTTGACTTTGCGGCGCATCGGAAACACGGCGAAAGCCGGGACGGCGATTCGGCGATGGTGTACCAGCGTCTTCGACAGATCCTTGCCGCGCGCCAGCACCAGGCCGCGTGGGTTACATCCCGTATAAGGGACTTTCATCAGTTCGAGAAAGCTCGCGATATGCTGGTCGTACGCGGTCTGATAGTGAAATTCTTCCAGCAAAGTGAATACGACATGCGGCTTGAAGCCCTCGATCTCGTCGCGTATCGGTTTGATTTCTTCCTGCACACCGAGCGGATGAACGTCGTGGCCCGCGGCGCGTAAGGTGCTTACGACGTCGTATTCTGTTTTCCACTTATTGATTTCCTGCGCGGTATACCCGTCGGTCGAATCCGGTGGCACGAAGTCCGGATGCATGAGAACGAGGATACGCAGGCGCCTCATAGCGCAATCCATTTTCGTCGCGATGGGCCGAACAGTGCATGCATCGTCTTGGCCGTCAACAACACGGTGAAGTCCATCACGAGCTTCCGTTCGGAACCGACAGCACGAAGATTGAGTTCGCGACAGCGAGCGATCATGTCATCCAGAACCGAATCGAGCGTCAGCTGGTTCTCGCCGGTCCACCGTGCGACCAATTGTCGGATAGAAGCACGGTGCCGCCGGATGAAACTCGATGCCGGTTGCCTCCGTGAGTGCCGGGGATCGGCGGAGAACAGCCGAGAAAGGTCGCGATCATAGGTCTTTGGCGGTACGAAAGCGTAAAATGCCTGCTTTTTCTGGTAGTGTTCGCCAAGCGTTTGACTGAGTTCGATCAAGGGCTCGACGCGCTCCCGCGTCGCGAGGAGCGGCTGCTTGCCGGCAATCTCGCCCATTAATTCATCAACATATTCGAGCTTCTTCAGCGCGGGCCAGTCGGCATAGCGAGTCCGCCAGTTCGATCTCGGCCGCAGCCACACCGCGAAGGTTTCAGCGAAATCTTCGTCCGGGTGGCTCTGCGCGTACCAAAGTCGGAGATGCTGGACATACCGACGGCTGGCCGGATTTGGTCGGTAATAGCGCGGATATCGTTTCGAGGACAGGCCAAACAACTGCTGCCAACGTCTGCGGCGTTGCAGCTGATAGGCATGTTGCACAGTGTGGCCCGCCTCATGACGGAGAATTGCCATGCATTCGGACCAGGTGCCCCCCTCGACCTCGAGCATCATTTTTCTCTCGATCTTCATCAGACGGGGGTGAGTGAGGTAGAAGGGAATGGCGATGCCGGGCGTATTTGCCGGACTGAACCATTCGCTCGATATCCATGCGTGCGGTCGCAGCCGGATCCCCCGCTCTTCGAGTTCTTCATGCAGAGTTGCGAGACAATCTTCGAGCCAGGTGCCTTTCACGCCGACCTTCAAACTGCTGAGGCGGCGCGCAAGCAGTTCCTCATCCGACAGCGTTTCCCAGGCAAATTTGCGGTGTGACATAAGGCATCTGAAGATCATGCGACATGGATAGTCGGATGGTGTCATAAGATGTTGCTTACAACAACCGTGCGGACTTCGGGGTACATGGCTGTTCGACAGCGCACCTTAGGTCTGAGTCAAACGGAGTGACGACAATAGCTTTAGCGCCACCATCGGGTATTCGCTGATCGAAGGTTATGGAGCGTCCGCCTTGCGTCAATATGGAGCTTGTCGCTTCGACGCAGGGACAGAATAACTTTCGGCTCGGATTCGCCGGTAACCGCCGGCAGAGCCTGAGGCTTCGAAAACTGTTCCGGAAAGCTCGCGAGAAAGGCCTGTGTGCTCAATGCACAACGAGGTGAGTGTGCCGGGACTGAATGGTGGGCGCGACAGGGATCGAACCTGTGACCCCTACCATGTCAAGGTAGTGCTCTCCCGCTGAGCTACGCGCCCGCTCGAACCCTGTCGGTCGCTTTGTCGACCGCGGGACTCCAGCTTGGTGTTCCGGATTGCCTCTCGGCATGCCGAAACAAATTCCGGCGTGTTTGGGCACGCCGGTTGGGTCGGCCTCCCTATATCGGCTCCCCTGCGGCGGTGCAAGCCAAGATGTCCAAAAGTCGCCTATCGACGCCGTCGGAAAACGGGTTTGAAAGGCCCCCGGACCCCGGCTAGAGCTGCGGGACGGACGAGGCGGGGCTTGGGGCGATGGGGTTGATTGAATTTCTGGGATTGGCGGCGTTCGCCGTGGTGGGCGGCGCCGCCATCGTGTTCCAGGCCGCGGTCAACGCGGATCTGCGGGCGGCGTTGAATTCGGCATCATGGGCAGCGCTGATCAGCTACACCGGCGGCGCGCTGGCGATGGTGGTATTCGTCGTTCTCAGCCGGTCGTCGTGGCCGGTTGCCGCCGAACTCGCCAAAACCTCGTGGCTGTCGTGGACCGGCGGGCTATTCGGCGCGGTCTATGTGGTCGCGGCGATTTTGCTGCTGCCGAAGCTCGGCGCGACCACGCTGCTGGCGCTGTTCGTCGCCGGACAGATGGTGATGTCGGTGGTGCTCGATCACTACGGCATCCTCGGGGTGCCGCAGCATGCTATCGACCTGCCGCGCTTGATCGGTTGCGGGCTTCTGGTGGTTGCGGTGGTGTTGATCCGGATCTGACGGATCAGGCCGCCAGCAGCTTGTTCACTTCGCTGACCAGTTCGCGCAGGTGCACCGGCTTGGCCAGCACCTTGGCGTTCTTCGGTGCCGCCGAATCCGAATTCAGCGCCACGGCCGCGAAGCCGGTGATGAACATGATCTTGATATCCGGATCGAGTTCCGAGGCGCGGCGCGCCAGCTCGATGCCGTCCATTTCCGGCATCACGATATCGGTCAGCAGCATCTCGAACGGCTCCTCGCGCAGCCTCTGGTAGGCGGAGAGGCCGTTGTCATACGAGGATACCTGATAACCGGCGTTTTCCAGCGCCTTGACCAGGAACCTGCGCATGTCGTTGTCGTCTTCGGCGAGAAGGATCTTGTGCATGGCGATTGATTATCGAATCCGGTGAGAGAAATGAGGCCCTTAGTAAGCCAGAGGTTTGGTAAATTTCGGGTGAAGGATGAGGGCTTGCGGCGGCAATCCTGTCGGGTCGCGGCATCCGCCGCAAGGTTGGATTCAAAGCTGGACCTATTCCAGACGAAATTGCCGCTTTACGGCTTTTTCACTTGGCAGGCCGTGAGCAAATCCTGACAATGCCGGTCCGGGCACGCTGGTATGTCCGGCCGCTGGATCGCGGATCAACCATGTCGGGATACATCATTTTCGGGACAGTGCGCGCCAATGACCCAGTTTGACGTGGAACTGTCGCCACCGTTCACCATCGTCGAGCCGGCGACATGGCGGGCTCCGATCATTTTCAATTCGCCGCATTCCGGCTCGGTCTATCCGAAGGCCTTTCTGTCGGCATCGCGGGTGAATGTCGCAACGCTGCGCCGTTCGGAGGACTCTTTTGTCGACGAACTGATCACGGGTCTCAGCGCGCAAGGCTTTCCGGTGGTCAGCGTCCACTTCCCGCGCTCCTATGTCGACGTCAACCGCGAGCCCTATGAACTCGATCCGCGTATGTTTTCGGGGCGGTTGCCGAGCTTCGCCAATACCCGCTCGATGCGGGTGGCGGGCGGCCTCGGCACGATTCCGCGTGTCGTCGGCGACGGCCAGGAAATCTATCACGAGCGTCTCGACGTCGATGACGCGCTCGGCCGCATCGAGGCGCTGTATAAACCTTACCATCGCGCACTGCGGCGCCTGATCGCCAAGGCGCATCATGCTTTCGGCACCGCCATCCTGGTGGACTGCCATTCGATGCCATCGGTAGGGGTGTCGCGGGACGAGCCGCCGCGGCCCGATATCGTGATCGGTGATCGCTATGGCACCAGTTGCGCGGCGGCGCTGCGCGACCGGGTCGAACAGACTTTCGCGACGCTGGGTTATTCGATCGGCTGCAACAAGCCCTATGCCGGCGGCTTCATCACCGAGCACTACGGCAATCCGGCCAATGGACTGCATGCCATCCAGATCGAGTTGAATCGCGCGATCTACATGGACGAGCGCCGTCGCGAGCGCGGGCCGCGCTTTGCGGCGATCGCGGGGGATTTCGGCCGGCTCGCCGAAGCGCTCGCCACGCTGCCGTTCGGCGACCTCGGACCGTTCGCTGCTGCGGCCGAATAGGCAAGGCTTTCTGAGGCAAGACTTTCTGAGCCAAGGCTTCGCCCGGATAGTGGCTCGGATGTCTCGAACCGGTTTCGCTTGAACTCGCTTCGCGCGGAAAACCTTCGCGTAACTTTCGCCGTGGTTGCGAGGTGGGACAAGGATCACCTGCGCGATGATCGTCCACGCAAAGAAAAAGGGCCGCTCGCGAAGGCAAGCGGCCCAAGTCTAGGGAGGAAACGCCCAAGGAGGGCAGCGATAACGCAAGGCGTTACCGCACCGCATCAATATGCGGCCGCAGCGCACAAAATGCAAGGATTTTTCGTCGTTTTTGCATGCGGATTTTGCATATCTGTTCCTATGAACCATTCATTCCAATTTTTAGATTCATGATGTTTTTCAATTGCTTGCATATATGTGGCGAAACTGTGGAGCTGTCATATATTGAATATGTGTTCATTATTATGAGGGGCGACCTGAATTTCGAACCCGCGCCGGGCCGCGCGATTCGGCGCGGCGCGGATGCGGTGGCTCCATACCGAGGGTTATCGCGACCACTGCAAGGCGGGGTTTCTTCACGGCGGTAAGTCGGTAGCTCGATAGTGCGCGAACACTTTCGTAATTGACCGATACGAAGGTTCGGTTCGCTTCACGCATGCAAGACCGGCATGGACGCGACCCTCGGTCGGATTCACGCGCCGAATAGAGTCGTCCGCCGTCGGCCCGCCTGTCATGCTGGATTGGTCTTCTTTTGGTTTTCTTTTGGTTTTCCTGACTCAAATCGTTAAGCACATCGGATTCGCGCAATCCCAGGGAGATGCTTCGTGACGGTCGTTGATTTTACCGCTTTCATTGACCGCCTGGCGACCGCCTCCGGCGAAACCATCCTGCCGTTCTTCCGCACGTCGCTAGGTATCGAGGACAAAAAATCGAAACAGGGCTTCGATCCCGTCACCGAAGCGGATCGCGGCGCCGAGGCTGTGATGCGGCGGATGATCAACGCCAGCTTTCCCCAGCATGGCATTGTCGGCGAGGAGTTCGGCAACGAGCGCGAGGATGCCGATTATGTCTGGGTGCTCGATCCCATCGATGGCACCAAGTCCTTCATCTCAGGCTTTCCGATCTGGGGCACGCTGATCGCGCTGATGCATCGCGGCCTGCCGGTCTATGGCATGATGCATCAGCCTTATGTCGGCGAGCGGTTCAGTGGCGATAACGGCTCCGCCACCTATCGCGGCGCCGGCGGCCAGCGAAACCTGTCGGTGCGACGCTGTGAGAACTTGAGCGATGCGACACTGTTCACCACCAGCCCGCTGTTGATGAACGAAGCCGATCGCGCCGCTTTCACGCGTGTGCAGGACGAAGTTAGGCTCGCGCGTTTCGGCGGCGATTGTTACTCATATTGCATGCTGGCGGCGGGCCACGTCGATCTTGTGATCGAGACGGAATTGAAGCCCTACGACATCGCCGCTCTGATTCCGATCATCGCCGGCGCGGGCGGCGTCATCACCACATGGGATGGCAAGCCGGCGCAGCATGGTGGCCGCATCGTCGCCGCCGGCGATCCGCGCGTGCACGAGCAGGCGTTGAAGGTGCTGGGCGGTTGAGGGCTCGGGGCGGAATCTCATTCCGCCCCGTCGCGATCCGAACCGCTACTTCTTCGTGATCTTGTAGATCGCGTTTTCGATATCCGATGTCATATAGATCGTGCCGTTGGCGCCGACGGCAACGCCGGTCGGCAGATTGGTCGGCGGCAATCCCGGCGCGGCTTCGAGGCCGATCGGTAGGTTGTCTGCAATCTCCGTCACCTTGCCGTCCTTCGGATCGATGGCGACGATCCGCTTGGCGCCAACCTCCGCGACGATCAGCATGCCGTCGCCCGCGAACGCGAGGCCTTCCGGCATCTTCAGATCTTTCGCGACAACCGTTTTCTCGCCATTGGAGAGTTTCACCCGCAACACCTGTCCGGCGAAGGCTTCGGTGAGATAGGCGGTGTCGGCATCGGTCATCACGAGCCCGACCGGTCCTTTCAAGTCGGAGAGGATCACCTTGCGGTCCTTGCCGTGTTCGCCCGAGAGCCGCACCAGCGAGCCGGTGCCGAGTTCGTTGACCAGCAGACTGCCGTCATCGAGCCGCACCGCGTCGTAGGGCGCTTTCAACCCGTGGACCATCTCCAGCGTCTTGCCGGATTTGCGGTCGACCACCTGCACGGTGCCGGTGAACCAACTCGACAGCACGACGTGGTCGCCCTTCGCCGTGGCGCTCATCGGATATTCCAGCGTGGTGTCGGCCGCGTGCATCCGCGCGTGCTCGGTGACCTCGCCGGATGCGCCGTCGACGCTGCGATAGGCGAAGACGTCGGCGACATGCAGCGTATCCTTGCCGCCTTCCGACGTCACCGCGAGTCCGCCGGGATCGGACAGTTTTCCGATGATGATCTGCTTGGCGCTGCCGGTCGCGGGATCGATTTCCTGAATGCCGTTATCGGCCATGTTGGAGACGAAGATGCGATCGTTCTTGTCGATGGCGAGGTTGTCGAGCGAGGGTTTCAAAGTCGCCACCGTGGTCTTCGCCCCGGACTTCGGATCGATGCGCACCAGTTCGCCGGTGGCGGTATCCAATGCCCAGAGGTTGCCCCTGGAATCGAAGTTGACGGCGGCCGGCACCTTGAAGCCATCGGCCATCGTGGTCAGTTCGGCCTTGTCGACATCGACCTTCACCACCTGGCCCTTGAACCACAACGGCCCATAGAGGCGGTCGTCGGGGCCGAACTCGAAGCCGTTGAGGCCGCCCATCTTCTCCATGATCTTGCGCGGCGGTTTTTCACCGGTGGCGTCGATCTCGTAGAGCGCGTCGCCAAGGAACACCTGCGTGGCGTAGAGCCGGCCGTCCTTGCGATAGGCCAGCGAATTGATGCCGGGGAGGCCGGAGGCGAGTTTCTTGATCGGTCCGTCGCCCTTGCGCGCGTAAATGTCGCCGGTGAGAAAGGCGGTCCAGGCCATCGTGCCATCAGGCGCGAAGGCGATGTCGTCGGCCATGCCTTGCGGGATCGGCACCACCACCTTCGCCGTGCCGGCGTCGCGATCGACTTCGTAAAGCGCGGCACCGGCGACGCTGCCGGCGAACAGCCGGCCCGAGGCGTCGATGCCAAGGCCGTGGACACCGTGGAAGGCGGAGCCGGGTACCAGTTTGGTGACTTGATAACTATCCGCGCGCGCCGACGCGGTGGCGAACGAAACCGCAAAGCAGAAGGCCGCGGACGATAACAATGCGACCGTCAAAGACACCCGTTTCATTGAAGCCTCCCTGTAGGATCGTTTGGGAGACCATCTTGACGCGGTGGCGTCGCTTGGCAAGCGCCGTCGCGCCGCAGGAAAGTTGAATCAAATGCCGTCGCCGCGCAGATGCGCCACCAGTTGTTGCGCCGGACGCGGCAGCGCTTTCAGGTTGCGCACGCAGATCGCGAGCCTGCGCGTCGCCCACGCATCGCGAATCCGCACCGTCTTGATCGCCATCATGTGCGCGCAGCGTTTCGCTGCTGCCTCCGGCACGACGGCGATGCCGACGCCCGCCGCGACCAGGCGGCATACCGCGTCGAAGTCGCGCAGCCGGGCGCGAAACCGCAAGCGGGCGCCGAGCCGCGCCGCCTGCGTTGCGAGATGACTTTGCAGCGCGCTGGTCGAGGCGAGCCCGACGAAGTCGCGCTTCGTCACTGCGCCGAAATCGACCGCACGGCGGCGGGCGAGATCGTCCTGCGCGGCGACAACGATCACCAGTCGGTCGTCGCGAAACGGAAATCGTTCGATGCCGGGCGGCAGCGTGGCTTCGACCGCGATGCCGATATCGGCGCGGCCTGCCGCGATCGCTTCGGCAATACCGACGCTTTCCAGTTCTTCCGCATCGATATTCACCTGCGGATGGTCGCGCAGAAAACTCGCCAGCGCGCGGGGCAGGTGTTCGGACAGGCTCGACGTATTTGCCAGCACATGGATGCTGGATTTCAGTCCGCGTGCGTAGCCGGCGAGATCGCCGTGCAGGTTGTCGGCCGCCGCCAGCACCACGCGGGCATGGTCGAGCAGGCTTTCGCCGGCGTCCGTGAGCGTTACGCCATGGCGGCCGCGCCGCAGCAGCGTTACGTCGAGCGCGGCTTCCAGCGTCTTGATGCGCTCGCTGGCGGAGGCCAGTGCCAGATTGGCGCGCGCCGCGCCGCGGGTGATGCTGCGCGCTTCCGCCACCGCGACGAAAACCTGAAGATCGACGAGGTCGAACCGCATCGCACCTCCGATAGGATTTCGGATATTCCGAAGGCTGTTTCCGGAACCTCCAGATTGCGCCCGGAGCGCGGTTCGGTCAATCTGCGCGGATGTCCGAACCCAGCCTCTTTCTCATCGTCGCCGTGTTCCTGCTCGCCGGTTTCGTCAAGGGCGTGATCGGCCTCGGCCTGCCGACGGTGGCGATGGGGCTATTGGCAACAAGAATGGCGCCGGCCCATGCGCTCGCCATCGTCATCGTCCCGGCGATCACCACCAACATCTGGCAGACGTTTGTCGGACCTTACTTCTACAGTCTCGTACGGCGCTTGTGGCCGATGCTGATTGGCCTCCTGTTCGGCATCTGGTGCGGTTCGGGGCTGATGGTCGGGCCTTACGCGCGCTACGGCACGCTGATCCTCGGCGTTCTCCTGATCATCTACGGCATCATCGGCCTGCGGAAGGTGCGCTTCCATGCCCCGCCTGCGAAGGAGAAATGGATCGGCGGCGTCGTCGGCGTCGTCACCGGCGTGGTGTCGGCGGCGACCGGCGTGCAGGTCATTCCGTCAATGCCGTTCATGCAAGCGATCGGGCTCGAGAAAGACGAACTGGTGCAGGGGCTCGGCGTGTTCTTCACCACGGCGACGCTGGGCCTGCTGCTCGGTCTCGCGGACGCCGGGCTGCTGACGGTGTCGGTCGCCATTCCGGGGCTGGTGGCGCTGGTGGCCGGATTCACCGGCATGTACATCGGTCAGACTATCCGCACCCGGATGCATCCGGACGCGTTTCGCCGCTGGTTCCTGATCGCGATGATCGGCCTCGGCATCTATCTCGGCATCGAGGCGATCCAGAAGATCGCGCTCGGAGGCTAGCGCGCATCCATCAGCGCGACGCGGATGCCGAGATAGACGAACAGCGCGCCGATGCCGCGATTGATCCAGCGCATCAGACTGCCCGATTGCCGCATCTTTCGCGCGGCGATGGCGGCGAAGGCCGCGACGCCGAGACACCACAGCGTACCGTTGCCGACGAAGATGACGCCGAGTACCAATAGCGCCAGCGAGGGGTGCGGCGCCCCGGCATCGACGAACTGCGGCAGGAAGGCGAGGAAGAACAGCGCGATCTTCGGATTGAGAATGTTCGTCAGCGCGCCCTGCCAGAACACCTGCCGCAGCGTTACCGGCTTAACAGTGAGGTGCTCGCCGCTTGCGCCGCTCTCGCGTGCGAGCATCATGCGGATGCCGATATAGCAGAGATAGACGCCGCCGATCAGTTTCACCGCCGTGAATGCGGTGGACGATGCCGCGAGCAGCGCCGACAGCCCCACCGCCGTTGCGAAGACGTGGACCAGACAGCCGCAGCCGATGCCGACCGCTGCAACCGCGCCGCCGCGCCAGCCCAGTTGCAGGCTGCGGCCGGTGATGTAGGCGTTGTCCGGCCCCGGCGTGATGTTGAGCAGCAGGCCGGAGACGATGAACAGCCAGAGATCGTGAATGCCGAGCATGGTGGTCGTTCATCCTCTCCAGCGTGGGGGGGGGGGGGGGGGGGGGGCGGGGGGGGGGGCGGGGGGGGG
>JAEWIX010000088.1 GCA_023386885.1 Pseudomonadota bacterium | reverse complement strand
TTACTGTCCCTCTGTTCGGCGTCATCCTGCGCAAGGGTTACGGCCTCGGCGCGCAGTCGATGATCGGCGGCGGCTTCCATGCCTCGTTCTTCACCGCGGCCTGGCCGACCGGCGAGTTCGGCGGCATGGGGCTGGAAGGCTATGTGCGGCTCGGCTTCCGCAAGGAGATGGAAGCGATCGAGGACCCGGACGAGCGCGAGGCATACTACAAGGCCAAGGTCGCCGAACTCTACGCCAACGGCAAGGCGGTCTCGATCGCCTCGGTGCTGGAGATCGACGAAGTTATTGATCCGGCCGAGACGCGGGATTGGATCATGGCGGGGTTGCGCTCGGTGCCGACGCCGGAGAAGCGGACGCATCGCAAGCGGCCGTGCATCGACACCTGGTAATCCGAAAATCGTTGGGAGCCTTGCATCTCTGAATGAGAGGCGAGGCTCCTTCGCTATTATCCGTTCAGCACGGCTGGCGAGACGCCGCGCGCGATCACGCTGCGCATGGCGAAACTCGAGTGTAGTCGCACCACGCCCGGCAGGCGCGATAGGTGCTGGTTGTGAATGCGCTCATAGTCCTCCATGTCGCGCGCCTGTACCTGCACAAGATAGTCGTCGCTACCCGACATCAGATAGCAGGATATGACATCGGGACATTTGCCGATGGCTTTCTCGAAAGCAGCGAGGGCGTTCTCGCTCTGGCGATCCAGCGTGATGTTGACGATCACCAGCATGCGATAGCCGAGCGCAGGAGCATTGATCTCGGCCGCGTAGCCGCGAATGACGCCGGCTTTCTCCAGGTGCTGCAGCCGCCGCGCGCAAGCGGTCGGCGACAGACCGACGCGCTCCGACAGCACGACCTGACTGATCCGGGCATCACGCACCAGCTCACGAATAATCTTACGGTCGATCGCATCCAGCTCGATTGTCATCGTAGGTTCCGATTTCGGCAAAGATAGTCATATTATTAGTGGAAATCTCTAATTATGGATGATTTAACGGTATAATCCTGCGTGAGCGAAGATCTGTAAAGCGACATTTGACAGGAACCGCCGCCATTTCGCTGGCAATCTCACGCGTGAGAGAATTGCTGCGAAGCGTCGCTGTGACGAACATCGCAACGAAGGCTGGGATTTCGTCATGAAAGTTCTTGTTCTCGGTGCGGGCGTGATCGGCGTCACCACCTCGTATTATCTATCAAAGCTGGGTTTCGAGGTGACGGTGATTGATCGCCAGCCCGGACCCGGCCTTGAAACAAGTTTCGCCAATGCCGGCGAGGTTTCGCCGGGCTATGCCTCGCCGTGGGCCGGCCCCGGCGTGCCGCTGAAAGCGATCCGCTGGATTCTGGACAGCCATGGCCCGCTGGTGGTGCGTCCGCAGCTCGATCCGGCGATGTGGCGCTGGATGTTTCAGATGCTGCGCAACTGCACGGCTGCGCGTTACGCGGTGAACAAGGCACGCATGGTCGGCATCGCTGAATACAGCCGCGATTGCTTGCGTGCGCTGCGTGCCGAGACTGGCATCAGTTACGACGAACGCAGTCAGGGTACGCTTCAGCTTTTCCGCAAACAGGCGCAGCTCGATGCGACCGGCGGCGATATCGAGGTGCTGAAGCAGTACAAGGTGCCCTACGAGGTGCTCGATCGCGACGGCTGCATCGGCGTCGAGCCGGCGCTGGCCGCGGTGCGCGAGCGTTTCGTCGGAGGCTTGCGGTTGCCCGACGACGAGACCGGCGATTGCCATCTGTTCACGCAACGGCTCGAACGGATCGCTGCCGAGCGTGGGGTGAAGTTCGTCTACGGCACGACGATCCAATCGGTGGAGGTGAGCGGAGGTCGCGTGGCCCAGGTCGCGACCGATCGCGGTGCGTTCACGGCCGATGTTTATATGATGGCGCTCGGCAGTTTTTCGCCGCTGCTGTTGCGACCGCTCGGCATCGACATCCCGGTCTATCCGGTTAAGGGTTATTCCCTCACGGTCCCGATCACGGATGAGAACGCGGCGCCGGAATCCACCATCATGGACGAGACCTACAAGGTTGCGATCACGCGGCTCGGGGATCGCATTCGTGTCGGCGGCACGGCCGAGGTCGGCGATTATCGGGTTCGGCTGCGGCCGAGCCGGCGCGCGCCGCTGGACCGCTCGCTGACGGATCTATTTCCACGAGGCGGTGATCTGTCGCGCGCAACGTTCTGGAGCGGGTTACGGCCGATGACGCCGGACGGGCCGCCGATCATCGGGCCGACACGCTTCGGCAATCTTCATCTCAACACGGGCCACGGCACATTGGGATGGACCATGGCCTGCGGTGCGGCGCGCGTCGTCGCCGACCAGATCGCCGGGGTGACGCCGGAGATACCCGCCGCCGAGTTGTCGGCCACGCGATACATCTAGCGGTTCGCGCCACAGCCTCCCACCGCCTCAGTCCGATGACGGGTGGCCATGCATGGATGGCGTTGATCCCCGGCTTGACCACGCTTATGACAGATCGAGCGTCGCGGATGCGGCGGCGAACTCGCATCGGCCAATAGCGATTGGAAATTGAGGATGGCGGATCAGCAATCTGACGAGACGGGCGCACTTTTGAATGAGAGCGCCGGTCGGCTGTTTGGGTCGTTTGACGAGAAGGATATTCGCGCGGTCGAGCAGGGCGAGTGGCCGGATGCCGTGTGGGCGAAGGTGCAGGACGCCGGCTTTCCGCTGGCGTTGGTGAGTGAAGCGGCCGGCGGTTTCGGCATTGCGTCAGCGGAGGCGATCTCGCTATTGCGCATTGCCGGCTATCACGCGGCGCCGGTGCCGCTGGCGGAAACGATGCTCGCCAATCGCCTGTTGAGCGAAGCGGGCTTCGATGTCGCCGAAGGACCGGCAACCGTCGTCGTCGCGGAGAGCGGCGCGTTCACGCTGGCGAAGCACGGCGGCGACTGGCGGATCAAAGGCCGTGCGGCCGGCGTGCCTTGGGCACGTCATGCCGAGACCATCGTGCTGTTGGCCGAGCACGAGAGCAAAGCACTTGTGGTGCGGCTGAAGCGTGGTGTCGCAAGCATCACGCCTACGATGTCGTTCGCTAATCTTCCTGCGGATAATGTCGATACCGATGCCGAGATCGCCGTCGACGATGTGCGCCCGGCGCCGGCGAACTGGACACCTCGATCGCTCAAGGCGGCGTTTGCGGCGCTCCGGGTCTCCGAGATGGCGGGTGCCTTAGCGCGCGTCATGGAGATCACGGTCGGCTATGCCAATGAGCGCGTGCAGTTCGGCAAGCCGATCGGCAAGCAGCAGGCGATCCAGCAGCAGCTCGCGGTGCTGGCTGGGCAGGCTGCGGCGGCGGGCGGCGCGGCCGATGTCGCGAGCGCGGCGTTCGATAGTCTCGATGTCATCGCGATCGCGGCGGCCAAGGTGCGCGCGGGCGAGGCTGCGGGCATCGCCGCGCCGATCGCGCATCAGGTGCATGGTGCCATCGGTTTCACCGAGGAGCATCGTCTGCATTTCTTCACGCGGCGGCTGTGGGGCTGGCGCGATGAGTGCGGCTCGGAACGCTACTGGAGCAAGGTGGTGGGGCAGCAGGCAATCGCGGCCGGAGCTGATGGGCTGTGGCCGTTTGTCGTGTCGGTCGGTGCAGGTCAGGGGGCATGATGTCGTTCTTCACCTTTCCCAATCCGCCCGTGATGCCGGAAGCCGAGAAGCTGCGCGGCGAAGTCCGTGCATTTCTCGCAGAAGAACTGAAGACGATTCCGCCGCATGTGCGCGCGGCCTCGTGGAGCGGCTTCGATGCCGATTTCTCCCGCAAGATGGGCCAGCGCGGCTGGATCGGCATGACTTGGCCGAAGCAATATGGCGGCCACCAGCGCACCAGCCTGGAACGTTACGTCGTGCTCGAGGAAATGCTGGCGGCTGGCGCGCCCGTGGCTGCGCACTGGATCGCGGATCGCCAAAGCGGTCCGCTGTTGTTGCGGTTCGGGACTGAGGAACAACGCCAGGCCGTTTTGCCGAAGATCGCGGCCGGCGAATTGTTTTGCTGCATCGGTATGAGCGAACCCGACTCCGGCTCGGATCTGGCGGCCGTGCGCACCCGTGCCGAGCCGGTCGAGGGTGGCTTCCGCGTCAACGGCACCAAGCTGTGGACCACGTTCGCCCATCGCGCGCATTACATGCTGTTGTTCTGCCGCACCAGCGGCAGTCCGAGCGATCGCCATGGCGGCACCAGCCAGTTGCTGGTCGACCTCAAGACGCCGGGCATCACCATCCGCCCGATCGCAGACCTCACCGGCGCGAAGCACTTCAACGAAGTGGCGTTCGAGGATGTGTTCGTGCCGTCGTCGGCGCTGATCGGCGAAATGGGCAACGGCTGGCATCAGGTGACCAGCGAACTGGCCTACGAGCGCTCCGGCCCGGAGCGTTTCCTGTCATCCTTCGTGCTGTTCGCGGAACTGGTGCGGGTGCTGCGCGACCATCCGTCGGAGCAGGCGACCGTTGCGGTCGGCCGGCTGGCGTCGCACTTCGTGGTGCTGCGGCAGCTCTCGCGCGGCGTGGCGTGGCTGTTGCAGAACGGCAAGAACCCGGCGCTGGAAGCCGCGGTCGTGAAGGACCTTGGCGCGCTGGTGGAGCAGGGGATCCCGGATATCGTCCGCTCACTGGTCGAGATCGAGCCCGGCTCGGAGCGCACCGCCGAACTGGCGCGCACGCTGCACTACACAGTGCTGGCCGCGCCCTCCTTCTCGCTGCGCGGCGGCACCCGCGAAATCCTCCGCGGCATCATCGCTAGAGGTCTAGGCCTGCGCTGAGGGCGCGCGTCTACTTCCAACGGCCCCTCCCAGCGTGACACTGATCGGTGTAGCCTTATGGCCAACACTGGCGGAGAAGCGCAGGACCGGATGAGACACGAGGAACGCCGCCCGACCGCCGCGGTCGACGAGATCGTGGTGCCGGTCGATCTGAGTTCGGCCGCGACCAAGTCGCGTCGCCCCGAGATCACGCTGCACCAGCTCCGTGTCTTCTGGACGGTGGCGCATGCCGAAACGCTGACCAAGGCCGCGAAGCAACTCGGCCTCGCGCAGCCGTCGCTGTCGCAGCAGTTGTCTAAACTTGAATCGATTTCCGGCGCGCGGCTGTTCGATCGCCGCTCCAATCAATTGAAATTGACCGAAGCGGGCACGCGGCTGATGCCGAAGGTCGAGGCCGTGCTGCGCAGCATGGGGGAATTCGAGGACAGCCTCAACGAGCAAGCCGGCGGCGCGCGCGCCACCATCCGGCTCGCCGGCGTCAATTCGATCCTGGGCGTGATCCTGCCGGGCGCAATGCAGCGATTTCACGCGACCTTTCCCGATGTCGATTTCGATATCCACGAACAGGCGCCGGCCGACGTGCTTGAGCTTCTGAATACCCGCCGGGTCAACATCGGCCTCGTCGCGGCCAGTTCCATCACCCAGGCGAGCGACGGCTTCCTACGCATCCCCATTGTCGACGATCCTTACGTTCTCGTGGTGCCCGAGCGCCTCGATCTGTCGAAATCCAAATCGCTGAACCGCGACCTGCGGATCGCTGACCGCGCCATCCTCAATCATGTGATCCAGTTCGTGTTCGGCAGCCCCCATGCCAAACAGACCGCGAACTGGTTCGGGGAGATGCTGCCGGACCATCGCGTGATTGCGCGCTGTCGCAGTTTTGAGGTCGCTATTCGTCTGGTGCGAGCGCAACTCGGGGTCTGCCTTGCTCCGGCGCTGTCGGCCTTGGTCGGCGCTGTGCCGTTGGATGGCGTACGGCTCTATCGGGTCGACATGCCGCCCCGGCAGATCGTGGCGCTGCTGCCGTCGCAATACCGGCGGCTTGAGCCCTATGCCGCGTTCTTGGATGCGCTGCGGCAGGCCGGCGAGGGATTCGAGATGCCGCCGTTGTTGGAAACGCCGCCGTTCCTGCGCAAGCCCGGCACGGCGTAGCATCGGAATTGTTGCGTTGCGGAATAGGCGTTTCCTATTCACCGAATAGGTGGCGAACTTTCCGACGACGCGTACATTTGTGATGTGGTAATCGCGCCACCTAGGAGACGGAAATGGCCTGGAAAGCACCGAAGATCGTTGAAGTGCCGGTTGGCATGGAAATCAACATGTACGCCTGCGCGGCCCGCAAGTAAGCAGCTTCGCGACGACCTGTCCGGGTCCAGGGGCGAGGCCATGCTTCGTGTTGTCGTTCTTGGAGCCGCGGCAGGCGGCGGCGTTCCGCAGTGGAATTGCGGGTGCGCGGTGTGCCGTGCATCGCGGAGCGACCGCCCCGAATTGCAAAGCACTCAATCGTCGATTGCCGTCAGCGTCGACGATGCGCATTGGTTCCTGATCAATGCCTCGCCGGATATCCGGCAGCAAATCACCGCAACGCCAAGGCTGCATCCGAAAACCGGCGCTCTGCGGCACAGCCCCATCACGGGCGTCATTCTCACCAACAGCGAAGTCGATGCGGTGGCGGGCTTGTTGTCGCTGCGCGAAAGCTCGCCGTTCACGATCTACGCGCATCGGCAGGTGTTGGCGATCCTGGCCAGCAACAGCATCTTCAACGTGCTGAACGACACGCTGGTGCGACGCGAGCCGATCGCGACTGATCATGCATTCGAGCCGTTGTTGCCGGACGGCTCGCCGTCGGGACTAGAAGTTTTGCCGTTCATCGTGCCGGGCAAGCGTGCGTGGTATCTCGAAGGGCAGCAGCATCCCGGCGATGATGACGCCGAAGGCGATACGCTGGGGCTGTGCGTCACCGACAAGCGCAGCGGTCAATACTTCTATCATCTCGCTGCTTGCGCGCGAGTGACGCCGGATCTGGCGCAACGCATCGAGGGCGCGCCGCTGGTGTTTTTCGATGGCACCGTGTGGCGCGATGACGAGTTGATCGCGGCGGGCCTTGGCAGCAAGACCGGGCAGGCGATGGGACACATCGCGATGTCGGGCGTGGACGGCGCCATTGCCGCACTTGCGCCGCTCAACATCGCGCGCAAGCTGTTCTTGCACATCAACAACTCGAATCCGGCGCTCTTGGCCGACTCGCCCGAGCGCAACGCGGCTCGGCAGGCGGGATGGGACATCGCTTCGGATGGAATGGAGATCGCGTTGTGATCGCAACCACCGCATTTTCGCTGATTGCGGACAAGCCGCTGCAAAATGCCGAAGACCTTGAAGCGGCGCTGCGCCATATCGGCGCGACGCGCTATCACAACCTGCATCCGTTTCATCGGTTGTTGCACGGCGGCAAGCTGAACAAGGGACAGGTGCAGGCCTGGGCGCTCAACCGCTACTATTATCAGAGCACGATCCCGATCAAGGATGCGGTGGTGATCTCGCGCTTCCGCGACCGCCAAACGCGGCAGGAGTGGCGGCATCGCATCGAGGATCACGATGGCGATACCGGCAGCGAAGGCGGCATCGAGCGCTGGCTCAAGCTCACCGAGGGTCTCGGGCTCGATACGGCTTACGTCGAATCCACAGAGGGCATTCTCCCGGCGACACGCTTTGCGGTGGAAGCCTACGTCCATTTCGTCCGTGATCGCACGCCGCTGGAAGCCATCGCGTCGTCGCTCACCGAACTGTTCGCGCCGAACCTGCACGAGGAACGGATTTCCGGGATGCTGGCGCATTACGATTTCGTCAACCCCGACATCATGAGCTACTTCAAGCGCCGGCTGACGCAGGCGCCGCGCGATGCCAACTTTGCGCTCGACTACGTCAAGGCTCACGCCACGACGCCGGCGGAACGCGAGGCGGTCTGCAATGCGCTGATCTTCAAGACCAACGTGCTTTGGGTTCAACTCGACGCGCTGTATCATGCCTATGTCGACGGGCATGTGCCGCCGGGCGCTTTCGTTCCCGCGGCGGGCTGAAAGGCATTTTCATGGCCGTATCGCGCAACCGGAAATTGAGCGTAACCGAAGCGAGCCGCCCGGTTCTGCCGCGCCATGCGCAATTGAAATTCGACAAGACGCGCGAACGCTGGGTAATCCTCGCGCCGGAGCGGGTGCTGGCCCCTGACGAGATCGCGGTGGAAGTCCTGCAATTGTGCGACGGGCGCAGCGTCGGGGATATGGTCGATCACCTGGCGACGAAGTACGCCGCGCTGCGCGAGGATATCGGAAATGATGTCGTCGCAATGTTGCAGGACCTTGCCGATAAGGGATTCATTATCGAAGCGAAGGAGCCAACGCCATGACTCCAACGCCGACCAATGTGACGGGAGCGACCGGCGAGGCGGTCGACAGCCTCGCCGTGCTGGAGTCGCGTGGGTCGGTCGCGGAGACATTCGGCATTCCGCTCGCGGTGCTGGCTGAACTCACGCACCGCTGCCCGCTGCAATGTCCGTATTGTTCCAATCCGGTGGAGCTTGATCGGGCCAACACTGAACTGACCACCGACGAGTGGAAGAAGGTGCTGAGCGAGCTTGCCGAGATCGGCGTGCTGCAAATCCACTTCTCCGGTGGTGAGCCGACCGCACGCAAGGATCTCGCGGAACTGGTGCAGCACGCTACCGACGTCGGGCTTTATTCGAACCTGATTACCTCGGCGGTGCTGCTGACGAAGGATAAACTGCGCGCGCTGGCCGATGCCGGCTTGTGCCATATCCAGATCAGCTTCCAGGGCAACGAGCCGATGGTGGCGGATCGCGTCGCCGGCATGAAGGATGCGCACGCCAAGAAGATCGAGGTGGCGCACTGGGCGCGTGAACTCGATCTGCCGCTCACCGTCAACGCGGTGATGCATCGGCAGAACCTGCATCAGCTCGCGGACATTATCGAGATGGCGGTCGATCTTGATGCCGACCGGCTCGAAGTCGCCAACGTACAATATTACGGTTGGGCGCTGAAGAACCGCGCGGCCTTGATGCCGACGCTGCAACAGATCGAAGAGACCAGCCGTATCGTCGAAGAGGCCGAGGTGCGGCTGAAAGGCATTCTCGCCGTCGACTACGTGGTGCCGGATTATTATGCGTTGCGCCCGAAGAAGTGCATGGGCGGCTGGGGCCGTCAATTCTTCAACATTTCGCCGACCGGCAAGATCCTGCCGTGCCACGCGGCGGAAACCATTACCGGACTGCATTTCGAATCGGTGCGCGGCAATCATTCGATCGCGTGGATCTGGCAGAACTCCGACGCCTTCAATCGCTACCGCGGCACCGGCTGGATGCCGGAGCCGTGCCAAAGCTGCAAGTTCAAGGAAGTCGATTTCGGCGGCTGTCGCTGTCAAGCCTTCGCGTTGACCGGCGATGCCGGCAACACCGATCCGGCCTGCATGTTGTCACCGATGCATGAGCGGATTTTCAAGATGGCGGAAACGGAAGCTGCGGGCGACGACAATCGCTTCATCTACCGCAACTTCAAAGGTGGCACATCAGAAGACGACGCCGATCGGGGCGCTTGAAAACGTTTTCGCTGGAAAGCACAGCCTACGACCAAAGTACGCATCGGGCGCGACGAGCGCGCTGCTAGACTCGCGTGCGATGAATTTCGCGGTCGACAAAACCCTGTCCCGTCGCGCGGCATTGTTGGGTGGGCTCTGCCTGTGCTGCGTGCCGACGCGGCTGCGCGCGGAAGCGGCGGGAGCGCCGCAGCCGGCAACGATGGTCGAGGTCGCACCCGGCATTCACGTTCGTCAGGGGCTTACCGAGGATGCCACCGCCGGTAACTTCGATGCCATCGCCAATCTCGGTTTCATTATCGGGCGCGATGCGGTGGCGGTGATCGACCCCGGCGGCAGTTTGCATGACGGTCACAGCCTGCGCCTCGCGATCCGCGCGCTGACGCAATTGCCGATCCGTTATGTGGTGCTGTCGCACGTTCATCCCGATCACATTTTTGGCGCGGCTGCCTTTAAGGACGATGCCCCCGTTTTTGTTGGGCACGCCGAACTGCCGCAGCAACTCGCAGCGCGCGGCGCGTTCTATCGCGATGGCCTCGAAAAGATTCTCGGCACGGGAGAGGTGGGCGAGGTGGTGATGCCGACCATGCTGGTGGCGAGGGACAAGCCGGCCCAACTCGATCTCGGCGGGCGCGGTCTCGTCCTGACTGCACATCAGCCGGCACATACTGTCAGCGATCTCAGCGTACTCGACAAGCAATCCGGGATTCTGTTCGCCGGAGATCTGTTGTTTGTCGGGCGCACGCCGTCGCTCGACGGTGATCTGAAGGGATGGCTGAAGGAACTGGCGGCGATGCGCGACTCGGACGTGCGTCAGGCAGTACCGGGCCATGGTCCGCCGTTGGTGTCGATGCAGGACGCCGTTGCGCCGCTGGAACGCTATTTCACGGTGCTGCGCGACGAGACGCGCGCGGCGATTGCGAAAGGCACGCCGATCGAGGACGCCGTAACCACGCTGGCGCTCTCTGAACGGTCGCATTGGGCGATGTTCGATGCCTACAACGGCCGCAACGTGATCGAAGCCTATCGGCGGCTGGAGTGGGAATGAGGTGGCCATTCATTGCGCGCAGCATGTTTGCGCTATGGTTCGTTGTGGCAACGGTGATGCTAATCGCTGTCGCGCGTGCACATGCGCAATCCGATGCGCCGCCGGAGCCCGAGGGCTATTGGCAGGGGCCGATGAACGGGCGGGTGCCGGCGACCATTACCGGCGGCGCGGTGATCGATACCCAGGCGCTTGCCGCATTGTTGGACCGCGAGCAGGTTGTCGTGATCGATGTGTTTCCCGCGCCGCGTCGCCCCGAACATTTGTCATCGCCGTGGCGACCGGTGCCGCATCACGGCATTCCGCGCAGCGTCTGGATTCCCGGCATGGGCTCCGGCGTGATCTCGACGGCTATGATCGATTACATCAAGACGCGACTGTCAGTGCTCACCGGCGCCGATCACAACAGGCCGGTAATCTTGTATTGCCGCGCCGATTGCTGGGCGAGCTGGAACGCCGCGAAGCGCGTGATCGCGGAAGGCTATCGGCACGTATTCTGGTATCCTGACGGGATCGAGGCGTGGCAGAATGCGGGTCTGCCGACCGCGGTGGTCGAGCCGGAAGGGCCGGGCGTGCAATGAAGCTTCATCAGGGAGAACGCGGATGAAACGATTGCTGATGGTGGCGTTGCTGATGGTTTCCGGCGTCACTTGCGCGGTGGCGAACGACGAGACGGCGGAGCGCGAGGCGCGCTGGCGGAGTGTCGCGACCGACATCTTCGGCGAACGCGCTATCGAGGATGGCAGCGCGCTGCTGAAATTGAAGGTGCCCGAGCAGGCCATGAATGCGGCGCTGGTGCCGATCAGCGTGGAGTTGATCGGCGATCGCCCGATCACCACGGTGTCGGTGGTGATCGACAACAACCCGATGCCGCTCGCCGGCCGCTTCAAGCTCGGCCCGGCCTTCGTGCGCGACGACATCAAGATGCGGGTGCGCGTCAACGAATACACGCTGATCCACGCGGTCGCCGAGACCGAAGACGGCAAGCTCTATGCGGTGTCGCATTATATCAAGGCTGCGGGCGGCTGCTCGGCGCCGGATGCGCGCGCCTCGGCCGATGTGCTGGCGCGGATGGGCAAGATGCAGTTGCGGCGTGAGCGCTCGTCGGACCTCGCACAGGTGCCGACGCGGCTGTTGATCAGCCACCCGAACTATAGCGGGATGCAGCAGAACGCGAGCGGCGACTACACCCCCGCGCGTTATCTGGAACGCGTCTCGGTCAGCGTCGGCGGCGCCAAGGTATTCGACATGGAGGGCGGCATCTCGTTGAGCGAAGACCCCTCGATCGCCTTCAGCTACGTGCCGAAGGGCGACGGCGAAGTCGAAGTGAAAGTGCAGGACAGTTCGGCCGCGCAATTCTTGCAGCATTTCGATGCGCTGAAATAAAAGCGCGCGGTGTGGTTCGATTGGATGAACCGCGATTGACCGTCATTGCGAGGAACGTAGTGACGAAGCAATCCAGTCCTTGCTGCATGGCTTTCTGGATTGCTTCGCTTCGCTCGCAATGGCGATGAAAATGAGCAATCGAACCTAAGTTCACGCGCTCAAAAACGAAAACCCCATAAAGAAACGGCGCATCTTGCGATGCGCCGGAGTGGTCCTCTGCGGGAGAGCTGTTTACGCGGCGTCTTTGACGGCGCGTTGAGCCATGACCTTGACGAGGTTTGCGCGGTAGTCTGCGGTGCCGTGGAGGTCGGCCATCATGCCGTCGGCGGAGACGGTGACGGCGTCGATGGCGGCGGGCGACCAGTTGGCCTTGAGCGCCTGCTCGATGGTGGCGACGCGTATCACGCCGTTCTGCGAGGCGCCGGTGGCGGCGACGCGGACTTCGCCGGATTTGGTCTGCGCCACGAACGCGCCGGTCAGCGCGAAGCGCGAGGCCGGATGACGGAACTTGGCGTAGCCGGCCTTGGCCGGGATCGGGAAGGTGACCGCGGTGATGATCTCGCCGTCCTCGAGCGCGGTCGAGAACAGGCCCTTGAAGAAGTCGGCCGCCGAGATGCTGCGCTTGTTGGTCTTCACCGTGGCGTCGAGCGCCAGCACCGCCGCCGGATAGTCCGCCGCCGGATCGTTGTTGGCGAGCGAGCCGCCGATGGTGCCGCGATAGCGCACGGCGGGATCGCCGATCATGCCGGCCAGCGCCGCCAGTGCCG
>JAEWIX010000070.1 GCA_023386885.1 Pseudomonadota bacterium | reverse complement strand
CCCCCCCCCTCACCCGGCCCCCCCCCCGGGGCGGCGACGACTTGCGGAAAGGCTGTTACCAACGCACAACGAACGAGACTTCACCCGATCGCGATGCCGTTGCCGACGGTGCGGTTGAGCACCTGCGTGGTTTTCTCGATGCGCTCGGCGGCGGCGTTGAGCGCGGCGGAGACGGCATACTGCGTGGCGCGATTGCGCTCGGCGGCGGCGACGCGCACGTCGCCCATCGAATTCACTTCGGCCTGAAGCGCGCGGATGCGCTCGTTGGCGTCGAGCAGTTCGTCGGCCACCATCAGCGCCGCCATCACCGTGAGCCGCGCATCGCCGATTTCACCGAACTTGCCGCGTAACTCGCCGATGCGTGCCTCGAAACTGTCCGCGAGGCTCATCAGCCGTTGCTCCTGACCGTCCTCGCAGGCCATGCGATACTGGCGGCCGTTGATGGTGACGTTGATGTGATTCATCGTCCCTCATCCTCTGCATTATCGTCCAACATCTCGCGAATGGTGCCGATCGCAGCATCCAGCCGTTCGGCGATTTCGCGATTGGTTCGCTCGAGTTTACGCGAGCGCACCAGCGTATTGTCGAGTTCGTCAGCAAGTCGCGAACGGTCGGCGCCCAACGCCTGAATCCGGTTGGCCAGTTCGTCCTCGTCGCGGTCGGCATCGCGCCGTCGTTCCACCGCGCTTTCCAGCGCGTCGAGCGCGGCAACCAAGCGGCGCGTCGCGCGTTCGATCTCAGCCGATCCGTTGCCGCTGGCAGCGTTTTCGTCATGGCCGGAGTGAGGAGATCGATTGGTCATGCCGACTTTCGCGAACCTCCCGGTGTGGCGGTGGTGTGGCGGATTTGACGTTCGTAGCAGGATTGCCGGCAAAAACCGCGCGCCGGCAATCGCTTAGTCAGTGAAATTTACGTGGCAAGGCAGCCCAGCGCAATGTCGCCGGGCAGCTATGCACCGTAAAGCGGCCGGAAGTGGGGAGCGGCGACCGGCCGCCCTTGGACTCACCGGGTGCAGGTGCTATTCACCCGTGCCCATCCAAAATTCCTAACAACCGGCATTTTCTTCACCCCCGGCGAAAACCGGCCCCGAAACCGTTGATTTGCAGGCAAAGCTCATGACGACGCGCGTTGAACCCTCGAAAATGGCCAATGCGGTGCGTGCGCTGGCGATGGACGCCGTTCAAAAGGCCAACTCCGGCCATCCCGGCCTGCCGATGGGCGCCGCCGACGTCGCCACCGTGCTGTTCACCCAGTTCCTGAAATACGACGCCGCGGAACCGAACTGGCCGGATCGCGACCGTTTCATCCTCTCCGCCGGCCATGGCTCGATGCTGCTCTATGCGCTCCTGTACCTCACCGGGAACAAGGAGATGACGCTCGACCAGATCAAGAATTTCCGCCAGCTCAATTCGAAGACGCCGGGCCACCCGGAGAACTTCATCACCTCTGGTGTCGAAACCACCACCGGCCCGCTGGGTCAGGGAGTTGCAACCTCGGTCGGCTTCGCGCTGGCCGAGCAGCTGCTTGCGGCGGAATTCGGCAAGGACACCGTCGATCACTACACCTACGTGCTGTGCTCGGACGGCGACCTGATGGAAGGCATCAGCCACGAGGCCATCGCGCTCGCCGGCCATCTCAAGCTCAACAAGCTGATTTTCCTCTACGACGACAATGGCATCACCATCGACGGCCCGATTACGCTGACCGACAACGTCGATCAGGTGGCGCGCTTCAAGGCGCACGGCTGGAACGCCAAGCAGATCGACGGCCACGACCCGAAAGCCATCGCCAGCGCCATCCGCCGCGCTCAAAAATCCGACCGCCCGTCGCTGATCGCCTGCAAGACCATCATCGGCTTCGGCGCACCGCATAAGGCCGGCACCTCCAAGGCTCATGGCGAACCGCTCGGCGCCGACGAACTCGCCGCCACCAAGAAGGCACTCGACTGGAACTACGGCCCGTTCGAGGTTCCGGACGATGTGCTGGCCGCCTGGCGCAAGGCGGGCAAGAAAGGTTCGGCTGCGCGGAAAAACTGGCGCAAGCGGTTCGAGGCCATGCCGGAGGCGCAGCGCGCCGAATTCCAGCGCCGCGTGATCGACCGCAAGCTGCCGGCCGACCTCGACGCGGTGATCGGCAAGCTCAAGGACAAGCTCGCCGCCGAGCCGCAGACGGTGGCGACCCGCAAGGCCAGCGAACTGGCGCTCGACGTGCTGGTGCCGGCGGTGCCGGAACTGCTGCTGGGCTCCGCCGACCTGACGCCGTCCAACAACACCCGCACCAAGGGCCTGAAGGAAATTCAGCCCGGCCAGTATGACGGCCGCTACATCCATTACGGCATCCGCGAACTCGGCATGGCTGCCGCGATGAACGGCCTTGCGCTGCACGGCGGCTTCCGCCCGGCCGGCGGCACCTTCCTGTGCTTCACCGACTATGCGCGGCCTGCGATGCGCATTTCGGCACTGGCGCATATCCCGGTCATCTACATCATGACCCACGATTCCATCGGTCTGGGCGAAGACGGCCCGACCCACCAGCCGGTCGAGCACATCGCGGCGCTGCGGGCGATGCCGAATATGCGGGTATTCCGCCCGGCCGATCCGGTTGAAACCGCCGAATGCTGGCAACTGGCGCTGGAGCGGCTGCATGGCCCGACCGTGCTGGCGCTGTCGCGGCAGAACCTGACCCCGGTGCGGACCACCGCCGACGCCGCCAACCGTTCCGCCACCGGCGGCTACGAACTGGTGGCAGCCAACGGCGAGGCCAAGGTGTCGATTTTCGCCTCCGGCTCCGAAGTCGAGATCGCGGTGGCGGCGCAAAAGCAACTGGCCGAACGCGGTATCGCCGCGCGGGTGGTGTCCGTCCCGTCGCTGGAATTGCTGCTGGCTCAGCCGGCCGACAAGCGCGCCGCGATCGTCGGCAATGCTCCGGTGAAGGTCGCCGTCGAGGCGCAGGTGCGGTTCGGCTGGGATGCGGTGATCGGCACCGACGGTATCTTCGTCGGGATGCACGATTTCGGCCACAGTGCCCCGGCCAAGGACCTCTACAAGCACTTCGGCATCACCGCCGACGCCGTGGTCGAGGCCGCCGCCAAGCGGCTTGGCGGCAAGTAATAACGGCAGGTAACGCTGTCGGAACAATCGCGAAGTGACGCATTGCAACGACAGCGCATTCGGGGCATGAAACCGCCCAGATAATGAATTTTTGAACTCTCGGAAGGAGAAGCTGGAATGGCAGTTCGGGTCGCGATCAACGGGTTTGGCCGCATCGGCCGCAACGTCCTGCGGGCCATCTACGAGTCCGGCCGCAAGGACATCGAAGTCGTCGGCATCAACGATCTCGGCCCGGTCGAGACCAACGCCCACCTGCTGCGCTTCGATTCCGTGCACGGCCGCTTCCCGCACGAAGTGAAGGTCGAGGGCGATAGCATCGTCATCGGCAGCAACAAGATCAAGGTGACCGCCGAGCGCGATCCCTCGAAACTGCCGTGGAAGGACCTCGGCG
>JAEWIX010000063.1 GCA_023386885.1 Pseudomonadota bacterium | reverse complement strand
TGTTGTTCTCGTCACCACGGAAGGCACCGCCGATGTGACCGCCCAGGTAGAAACCGGTCCAGTTGTAGATCGGAGCCGGAACGTAGGCCGGAGCCTTCGTGTAGGGACGCGGAGCCAGGTCGGCGGCAAGTGCTGGCGCGGTCGCGCCGAGGGCGATGAGCGCCACAGTACCAAGCAGAATCTTTTTCATTTTTCTCTCCAAGAGCAAACTGGCGGAGGTGGAAGCGCCGCCGTCGAGGCATCTCATAAACGTGTTTTGTGTAAAATGCTGTTACCGAGAGGTCACAGGTGGTTGGTTCCTAACCTTTTGAGGAACCACAAATTTTTGTTACTTAATGGAACCTTAACGCACCCAGATGTCGCCACATTTGGAGGCTCGCCTGCCGCATTCTCGCCGCGCTTTGGAGCGTACGGGTAGTGAGGCACCGCAGCGCACCAATTTGCGCGTGCCAGCGATCCCGTCCAGATGGATCTGGAAGCTCGAACGGCCAACATTGTGGTCTTCAAAGTCGCCGAATTCATCTCGATCAGGCGAGTTCGTGAGATAAATTCAATCGATGGTTGTTGGCAAAAATCTCGAAGCCGTCATGGCGGGCGATCGCCACCAGCGTAATTCCGGCCGCCGCGGCCATCCGCACCGCCAAAGCGGTGGGGGCCGATACCGAGACGATCATCGGTGCACCGATCACCGCGGTCTTCTGAACCATCTCAACCGATACACGGCTGGTGAGCAGCACCATGCCGGAAGTGGCGTCGGTCCCGGTTCGCACCAGCGCGCCCGCCAGTTTGTCGAGCGCGTTGTGGCGCCCGACATCCTCGCGCAGCGCGACAATGCCATCGGAGGGCGTCCAGAACGCGGCCGCGTGGACCGCCCGCGTGGCCCTGTTGATAGCCTGCAAAGGGGATAGTGCCTTCATCGCCGTCATGATCTGGTCGGCGGTGAAAGAGCCTCCCGGCGCGACAATGGCCGCGGGACGCATGGCTTCCGCGATCGAATCGATCCCGCACAAGCCGCATCCGGTGGGGCCTGCGATATGGCGGCGACGGTCAGCGAGGCGGTTAGCCTCGGATTGGCGTAGCCACATGCGCAATTCCACGCCGTCATCCTGAGGGATCACCTCAAGACTGTCGATGTCGGCCGGGCTGGAGATGATGCCTTCCGTGAGGCTGAAGCCGATGGCGAAATCCTCGAGGTCTTGCGGTGTCGCCATCATCACGGCGTAGCTGCCTCCATTGTAGGTCAGCGCTGTGGCCGCTTCTTCGGGAATCGCGCGATCGCCGGCCTCAATGCCGGTTTCCCGCCAGATCTGGCGATGGACCATATGTACCGGGTCTTGCACGCGCGGCTCCGCTGGTCTTATAGCGTTTTCGAGCGAAACGGATACCGGTTCGCGTAAAGAAAACGCGTCAAAACAAGAGTCTAGAGCCCCGTTTCGATTCTATCGACACGGAAATGGCTCTAGCGTCGGAACACTACCGCCGTAAGGCGCAATTGCCCAGCCATCACAATTGGCTATCGTGCGGAATAAGGAGCGAAAGAGTGCCGCACAAAGCGGGGTGGTGCTGCCAGACAGGATTGAACTGTCGACCTCTTCATTACCAATGAAGTGCTCTACCACTGAGCTACGGCAGCAAACGCCACATCAAAGCCAGCCCATCAAAAGCTGCGCCGAGGCGGCCGATCCTTGCCACAAGGCTCACCGAGGTGCAAGCACGGACGCCCGAAATCGACGCTATCGGGGAAAATTTGCGGTCAGCGGAGTGGTGCCGTCGCTTTCAGTGCCATCAATTGCGGGCCGATCCGGTTCCCCATGGCTTCGGCGAGGGCCTGCAGCGCCTTGAGCGGGCGGATCATCACCTCGAACTCGACCATCTCTCCGGCCGCGTTGAATTTGATGAGATCGATGCCTTTCAGCTCGAATTTCCCGACATTGGCGGCGAACTCGAGTCCGGCATCGTGGCTTCCCGCCGCGAATTCGCGCTCATAGCGGAAGTTCTCGAAGATCTGCACCACGGTGGTGAGGACGAGGAAGGTCGCGGGCTTGCCGGGGATGGGGCCGTGAACGGCCGGCGAACGGAATACGATATCGTCCGCCAGCAGCGACGATAGCAGCGCCTGATCCCCGGTCGCGACGAAACGATGCCAGTTGGCGATGGTTTGGCGCGGCAGTTCGGCCAGGGAGGACGCAGCGGACATGTTTCGATGTCTCCAGAACAGGTTTCCGGTCAAGCTCACAGTCGCTAAGATCAAACTCGGGTTAGCGATCGAATCGCCGTATCAAGCCTCAGTTCACAGCCAAGCCATCGTCATGTCAGATAATTCGGACACCAGCAAATCCCGGTCCGGTGCGCAGGCGCAGGATCAGCGCCGGGACCGATTGAAACTGGCGTTGCGTGAAAACCTCAAGCGGCGCAAGGCGCAGGCGCGCGGCCGTCATGACGTGGCAACGGATGGCGACGCCGGTCCTTCTCGCATCGACCAAGGGAATACGTAAATCGGCCCATCAAATCGCCGCAAATGGAATTGCTTGTGCAAGCGGCTTCCGCCGATGGAACGAATACCGACCGGATATTTTCGCGGGAGTCGCGCTGGGGCATGTCGGGTCGGCATTTTGCAATCGAATACCCGTTCGCCTAATACATTATTATAGAGAGATCAGGACTCGGCATGGATCGCATTCGCATCGTCGGCGGCAATCAACTCAACGGCACCATTCCGATTTCCGGCGCGAAGAACGCGGCGCTGCCTTTGATGATCGCGAGTCTTTTGACCGATCAGACATTGATCCTCGACAACGTGCCGCGTCTTGCCGACGTCGCGCAGTTGCAGCGCATTCTCGGCAACCACGGCGTCGATATCATGGCTGCGGGCAAGCGTCCCGGCGATCGTGAGTATCAAGGCCAGACACTGCACATCTCGGCGGCCAACATCATCGATACCACCGCGCCTTACGAACTGGTGTCGAAGATGCGGGCTTCGTTCTGGGTAATCGCGCCGCTGCTGGCGCGGATGCACGAAGCCAAGGTGTCGCTGCCGGGCGGCTGCGCCATCGGCACGCGTCCGGTCGATCTGCTGATCATGGCGCTGGAGAAACTCGGCGCCGACATCACGATCGACGGCGGTTACGTAATCGCGAAAGCGCCGGGCGGCCTGAAGGGCGCCGAGATCGAATTCGCGAAAGTCACGGTAAGTGGTACGCATGTCGCGCTGATGGCGGCGACGCTCGCCAAGGGCACGACCGTGATTACCAACGCGGCCTGTGAGCCGGAAATTCTCGACGTCGCTGACTGTCTCAACAAGATGGGCGCGCGTATTTCCGGTGCGGGCACGCCGCGCATTGTCGTTGAGGGAGTCGCCAAGTTGAACGGCGCGCGGCATACCGTGTTGCCGGATCGCATCGAGACCGGCACTTATGCGATGGCGGTGGCGATGACCGGCGGCGACGTGCAGCTCAGCGGCGCGCGGCCCGAACTGTTGCAGGCGGCGCTCGACGTGCTGGCGCAGGCCGGTGCCAACATCACCGTCAACAACGACGGCATCCGTGTCACGCGCAACGGCGCGGGCATCAAGGCGGTGAACGTGGAAACCGCGCCGTTTCCGGGTTTCCCGACAGATCTGCAAGCGCAGTTGATGGCGCTGATGACCCGCGCGGAAGGCAATTCGCACATCACCGAGACGATCTTCGAGAACCGCTTCATGCATGTGCAGGAGTTGGCACGGTTCGGCGCGCGGATTCATCTCGATGGTGAAACGGCGATTGTCGAAGGCATGAAGAAGCTGCGCGGTGCGCCGGTGATGGCGACCGATCTGCGCGCGTCGGTGTCACTGGTGATCGCCGGCCTCGTCGCCGAAGGCGAGACCATGGTGAATCGCGTCTATCATCTCGATCGCGGCTTTGAGCGGCTGGAAGACAAGCTCTCGGCCTGCGGCGCCACCATCGAACGCATCAGTGGCTGATCGCATCATGGCCGCGCGACTCATTGCATTCGATGCGGATGATCTCGCGGTGATCTCGGCGCATGTGCAGGAGGCGTCGGTCGCGGCAGCCGATATCATCTGGCGTCAGGATGAGAAGCGGCTGGTCGTTGGCATGCGTCGGCTCGATTGGGAGCAGACGCTGAACGGCGAGACATCGCCGCGCCGGCTTGTCTCGGCGTTGCGCTTCGATCGCGTGCTGTCGTGTCAGTCACGCAACATCGATCTCAACGCGCGCGAAGCGGCGTTCGATCTGCTCGGGGTCGAGTTCTATCCGGCGACGCCGCCGGGCGGCACCGCGGTGCTGATGTTCGCCGGCGGCGCAGCGCTGCGGCTCGAGGTCGAATGCCTCGAATGCGAACTCGCAGACCTCGTCGCGGACGGCGTCTGAACGTGTTGACTTAATCCGTGAAAACAAAGGGTTGACGGCGATTTGCGGTCGCGTCATTGAGCAGGGTGTCGTCCTTCGTGAAAGGATGTTGGAAACCTGCCATGCCGATCCGCATCGATAGCCGCAACTCTGATTTCGCTACACAATTTGCGGCTTTTCTCGCCGGAAAGCGGGAAGTCTCCGCCGATGTCGAGGCGGCGACGCGCGCCATCGTTGACGACGTGGCGAAGCGTGGCGACGCGGCGCTACTGGAGGCGACACGCAAGTTCGACCGGCTGAATATCGACGCGGGAAAGTTGCGGATTTCCGGTGACGAAATCGCGGCGGCAATAAGGGCGTGCGATTCGGCGACGCTGGACGCGCTCAAGCTCGCCCGCGACCGCATCGAGGTCTATCACCGCCGGCAGGTGCCGAAGGACGATCGCTTCACCGACGCGCTTGGGGTTGAGTTGGGTTCGCGCTGGACCGCCATCGAGGCGGTCGGCCTCTATGTTCCCGGCGGCTCGGCCGCCTATCCCTCATCCGTGCTGATGAACGCGGTGCCGGCGCGGGTCGCTGGCGTCGCGCGGGTGGTGATGGTGGTGCCGTCGCCGGACGGCAAGCTCAATCCGCTGGTGCTGGCGGCGGCGCAACTCGGTGGCGTCTCTGAAATCTATCGCGTCGGCGGTGCGCAGGCGATTGCCGCGCTGGCCTACGGCACCGCAACCATCGCGCCGGTGGCGAAGATCGTCGGGCCGGGCAATGCCTATGTCGCCGCCGCCAAGCGGCTGGTGTTCGGCAAGGTCGGCATCGACATGATCGCCGGACCTTCCGAGGTGCTGGTGATCGCCGACAAGACCGGCAATGCCGACTGGATCGCCGCGGATCTGTTGGCACAGGCCGAGCACGACGCTAACGCGCAGTCGATCCTGATCACCGACGACGACGATCTCGCGCGCGATGTCGAGCGCGCGGTGGAGGCGCAGCTTGCCACCTTGCCGCGCGAAGCGATCGCGCGCGCGTCGTGGAACGACTTTGGCGCCGTCATCCGGGTGCAGAATCTCGACGAGGCGGCGAAGCTCGCCGACGCCATCGCGGCCGAGCATCTCGAAATCATGACCGCCGATCCGGACGCGCTGGCGGCGAAGATCCGCAATGCCGGTGCGCTGTTTCTCGGGCCGCATACGCCGGAAGCGATCGGCGACTATGTCGGCGGCTCCAACCACGTTCTGCCGACCGCGCGCTCGGCGCGCTTCTCCTCGGGGCTCGGCGTGCTTGACTTCATGAAGCGAACGTCGATCCTGCGTTGTGGGCCCGATCAGTTGCGCGCGCTGGGGCCGGCGGCCATGACCCTCGGCAAGGCGGAGGGGCTGGACGCCCATTCGCGCTCGATTGGACGGCGCCTCAATCTGCCATGAGCAAGACAGCCTCAGAGGATGACTCCCGCAACCGCATCGTCGCGGTCACCCTCGACGAGGACTCGATCGGCCGTTCCGGGCCGGACATCGAGCACGAACGCGCCATCGCCATCTACGATCTGATCGAGCAGAATCTGTTCGCCCCGAACGGCGCAGACAACGGCCCGTTCGCGCTGCATCTCGGCATCACCGGCAACCGCCTGATGTTCGACATCCGCCGCGAGGACGGCGCGCCGGTGGTGGCGCATCTGTTGTCGCTGACGCCGTTCCGCCGCGTCGTCAAAGACTACTTCATGATCTGCGACAGCTACTATCACGCCATCCGCACCGCGACGCCGGACAAGATCGAGGCCATCGACATGGGGCGGCGCGGTATTCATGACGAAGGCTCGCGCGCGCTGATGGAGCGGCTGTCGGGCAAGGTGCGGGTCGATTTCGAAACCGCCCGCCGCCTGTTCACCCTGATCTGTGTGCTGCACTGGAAGGGCGAGAAATGATTCACGGCGGTGCGCGACGCTCCAGTGAACGGCGGTCGTGACCCATGGAGGCGCCGCCGCGCGTCCGTCATCCGCAGGCCGTGCTGTTCGCATGTACGATGAATGCTGTCCGCTCGCCGATGGCGGCGAGCCTGTTGCAGCAGATGTTTCCGAAAACGCTTTATGTGCGTTCGGCCGGCGCGCGGAAGGGCGAGCTTGATCCGTTCGCGGTGGCGACGATGGCTGAGCTGGGTCAGGATATTTCGCGGCATCGGCCGATGACGTTCGAGGATCTCGAGGATTGGGAAGGTCTCAACTTCGATCTCATCGTCACGCTGTCGCCGCAGGCGCATCACAAGGCACTGGAACTGACCCGCACCCACGCCATCGAAGTGGAATACTGGCCGACGCAGGATCCGACTCTCGTGGAGGGCAGCCGCGATCAGCGGATGCAGGCCTATCGCGACGTCTGCGACGGACTATCGCTGCGCATCCGCAAACGTTTTGCGCGCGGCGGTGGTGTGGGGTTGTGAGTCTGGCCAGTTTGGTCGTCCCCGCGCAGGCGGGGACCCATAACCCCTGGCCTTGATTGTTACTAGCAAGCGCGTTGGTGATAGAGCGAACCGCTGCGGAGTCTGGGTCCCCGCCTGCGCGGGGACGACGGTTTTTGTGCTGTAAATCTGTACACGAAAACGATTTCGCTATTAGGCGAACGAAGCGGCGCCGTTCTGCGCATAGGCGGCGTAAAGCGGCGCCGTTCTTCGCATAGGGAGCGAAGCGACGCCGTTCTTTGCATAGGCGAGCGAAGCGACGCCGTTCTTCGAACGGCTATGCGGCTATGCGGCTATGCCCGGTCATGACGAATGAGAGGCGTCGCTTCGCTCGCAATGACGCAGAGGGCACGAACTCAATAACGAGTCTGAGAAATCACGTAGCTCTTCGAGCATTGCCTTGAACGACGCGCTTAGAATTCTTCTTAGAAATTCTCTTAGAAGTCTTCTTAGAAACCATCAAATCAAAATGCGAAAAATCCCTGTGCCGCAAGGGTTTTTGCGACACATCGGCAACACTGCATGATGATGTGTGGCGTTTAAATGACTTCTAAGCGCACAAGGGCTGGCTTCCGTTCCGAGGATGATAAGGAGGGGCAAACACGCCACCGGCAATGCGGTGGGAAATTGGAGCGGGGGTTTGAAGATGTCGTGCACGCGTTGGGCCAAGGCAAACTTTCTGACAAGGGCTGGCCTTCTCGGAGCAGCAAGTGTGATCGTTCTGTCGATGGCGCCGGGCGAGGTGGTCGCACAATCATCCGAATTGCCGACCGTCACTGTCACCGCGCCGAAGCAGCGTGCCGCACGCCGCGCGCAGCCGACCCGTCGTGCACGTCCGCGCCCCGCGCCGGTCACACCGTCGCAGCAGACGGTTTCGCGTCCCGGCCCGAGCATTCCCGCCGAACGCGGCACCGGCCCGGTGGTCGGCTATTCCGCCAAGCAGAGCATTTCCAGCAGCAAGACCGACACGCCGATTCTCGAAACGCCGCAGTCGGTGTCTGTCGTCACCCGCGACCAGATGGTGGCGCAGGGCGCGCAGGATCTGCCGCAGGCGCTCGGTTACACGCCGGGCGTCACGGTGCCGAGCTTCGGTCCCAATCAGTTCTTCGACAACTTCAAGGTGCGCGGCTTCGACGCGCCGCGCTATCTCGACGGGCTGCGGTTGCCGTCCGACGTCACCACCTTCGCCGCGCCGAAAATCGAGACCTACGGCCTCGAGCGGCTGGAAGTGCTGAAGGGGCCGTCGTCGGGACTCTACGGCGCCAGCGATCCGGGCGGTATCATCAACATGATCAGCAAGCGGCCGCAGGCAACGCCGCATTACAGCGTTGAGGGCACGTTCGGATCCTACGATCGCTATCAGGGCGCGTTCGACATCGGCGGTCCGATGGATGCCGCCGGCGAATGGCTCTATCGTCTCGTCGGCTTGTTCCGGCAGAGCAACACCGAGGTGAATTTCGTTCAGGACAACAAGATCTTCATCGCGCCGAGCCTGACGTGGCGGCCGAATGCCGACACCAGCTTCACGATCCTGTCGCACTATCAGAAGATCGACAACAAGGGTTACCAGCAATACGTGCCGGGGCAGGTGGCGTTCTCCGGCAATCCGCTCGGCCGCATCAATCGCAGCACCTATCTCGGCGAGCCGGGTGCCGACGGCTACCTGCTGGAGCAGATGGCGCTCGGCTATGCCTTCGAGCATCGCTTCGACAACAACGTCCAGTTCCGACAGAACTTCCGCTACACCGAGGCGACGCAGGACCTGCACTCGATCCGTCCCGAAGGCATGATCGGCAACAACCTGGTGCTGCGTTCCTATGACTACGTTCGCGCGCGCACCCAGAACCTCACCCTCGACAACCAGTTGCAGGCGGATTTCCGCACCGGGCCGGTGACGCACAAGGTGCTGGGCGGCTTCGACTACACCCACATGAAGGCAAGTTCGGAATTCCGCATCACCTACGCCTTCCCGCCGATCGATGCGTTCAATCCAGTCTATGGCGCGGCGATTCCGTCGTGGGATTCGCTGGTGCCGCCGTTCATCAAGCGCGACGATCATCAGACCCAGGCCGGCTTCTATCTGCAGGACCAGATCAAGTTCGATCGCTGGACGCTGACGCTCTCCGGCCGTCAGGACATCGTGAACACCGCGTTCACCAGCGCCGGCATCTATCCGATGGCGGGCAACTATTCGCGCAGCGATACGGCGCAGACCGGTCGCGTCGGTCTGAACTATCTGTTCGACAACGGCGTGTCGCCCTACGTCACCTATTCGACCTCGTTCACGCCGAACCTCGGCGCAGACTTGTTCGGCAATACCTTCAAGCCGACCACCGGTGACAACATCGAGTTCGGTATCAAGTATCAGCCGCTCGGCACCAACCTGATGCTGACCGCCGCTTACTTCGACACCCGGCAGAACAACGTGTTGACGGCGGACCCCGCCAACCCGTTCTTCAACACCCAGACTGACGCGATGCACGTGCGCGGCTTCGAACTGGAGGCCAAGGGCAACATCACCCGCGAATTCGAGATCGTCGCCGGCTACAGCCACCTCGATCCGAAGGTAAGCGCGAGCATCGCCGGCAATGTCGGCAAGGACATGATCAACACCGCGCGCGATCAGGCATCGCTGTGGGGCAAGTACACCTGGCATGACGGGCCGCTGGCGGGTCTTGGACTTGGCGCGGGCGTGCGCTATGTCGGCGACACCTTCGGCGACTATGCCAACACGCTCAACATTCCGGCCTATACGGTGGTCGATGCCGCGATCAGCTACGACTTCGGCTACACGCGTCCCGACCTGAGAGGCTTGTCGGCGCAGATCAACGCAAGGAACCTGACCGACCGCTACTATGTCCAGTCGTGCTTCACGGGTCTGCCGTATTGCGCACTGGGCCAGGGCCGCACCATTCTCGGCACGCTGAAGTATAGCTGGAGCCCGGAGCCTGTTTCGGGGCTGATAACGAAGTGATGCTCGGTGAGCCGAAGCATCGCTGGAACTGAGACGAACCCTTTGCGGTTCGGACCAAGCCGCTCCCCGTGTGATTGTCGCGTCGCGATGTCCTCGGGGAGCGGCAATCGCTTTTCAAGCCGCGGCCTCGTCGCGGTTCGGGAGTTGTGTCAACCTGATCGCATCGAGTGGTAGGACGCATTGTGATTTCTGGAACAAGACCGCTTCGCCGCTGGCACTGGGTCCACAAGTGGTCCAGCATTGTCTGCACCGTCTTCATGCTGATGCTGTGCATCACCGGATTGCCGTTGATCTTCCATCACGAGATCGACCATCTGCTGCATGAGGAGGTGGATCCCAGCGTCGTGCCGCCGGGAACGCCGAAAACCAATCTCGATCAGGCCGTCGCCAACGCGCTGGTGAAATTTCCGGGGCAGGTGCCGCACTTCCTGATCTTCGATCGCGACGAACCCGACGCGCTGCTGATTTCGCTCGGGCCGACGATCAACGCCAATCCGGTCAACAACCGTTTGGCGCGGGTGGACGCGCACACCGGCGCGTTCCTGGATTCGCCCGACGTCACCGGGCGCTTCACCTACATCATGCTGAAGCTGCACACCGACATGTTCGCGGGCCTGCCGGGCAAACTATTCCTCGGGCTGATGGGCATCCTGTTCTGCGTCGCGGTGATTTCCGGCATCGTGGTCTATGCGCCGTCGATGCGGAAGTTGCGCTTCGGCGCCTACCGCAAGGATCGGCCGCGCATCGTGCGTCGGCTCGACGTGCATAACCTCGCCGGCATCCTGCTGGTGATGTGGACCCTGGTGGTCGGCTTCACCGGCGTCATCAACACCTGGGCCGATCTTGTATTGAAGGCGTGGCAATACGGCCAGCTAGCCGAGATGACCGCGCAATACAAGGGCCGCGAGATCCCAGCCAAGCTGACGCCGGTGCAGGACGCAGTCGATGTCGCGCGCAAAACCATTCCGCATATGCAGGCGGCGTTCGTCGCTTATCCGGGTTCGATCTTCTCCAGCAAGAGCCACTACACGGTGTTCATGCGCGGCGACACGCCGGTGACCTCGCGGCTGCTGAAGCCGGCGCTGATCGACGCCGAGACCGGCAAGCTGACCGATAGCCGCGACATGCCGTGGTACGTCTCGGCACTGTTCCTGTCGCAGCCGCTGCATTTCGGCGACTACGGCGGCATGCCGCTGAAGATCATCTGGGCGATCCTCGATATCATCACCATCGTGATCCTGTGGACCGGGCTCTATCTGTGGCTGCGGCGGCGCAAGCCGGCGGCCAGCGCGGCGCGCGCCAGTGCCAGTCCTCAGCGGATCGAAGGACAGGCGGTGACGTCATGACGATGTTGAAGACGCCGCCCGTGCGCGCATCGCGGCAGACGTTGTCGCAGATCTTTACGTGGCCGCTGGTGATCGGCGTGCTCTCCACCATCGGGCTGGTCGCGGCGCTGGTCGGTGACGGCGTCTGGGACGGCGTGTCGTGGCTGACCCTGCTGCTGCCGATCCTGCTCTACGGCTTGTTCCTGCTGCGTCCGCGGCGGCGCTGATTTTTCGTCGCAGCCCGCCCATCCGTTTTCGCGCCTTGCGCGGACGGTGAAAATGTCGTGATTGTCGCCCCGACAGGTTTCAAGGGCGAGCAATGAATGACGTGATGGAATCCGGCCTGCCGGCGCAGGGCTGGAGCATTCTCGAGGACGACGGCTTCATCGGTTATGTCGGGCCGCTGTGGCACCGCCTGGTGGACGGTCGGCACGAATACGCCATCGAAGGCCAGCGCAAGCATCGCAACCGGCGTGGACTGGTGCAGGGCGGGTTGTTGATGACGCTGGCGGACCGCACTTGCGGCATGACGGCGCGTTACGAATCCGGCTCCGAACATCTCGCCACCATCCAGATGGACACGCATTTCATCGACGCCGCGCGGATCGGTGATCTGATCGTCTCGGTGCCGCGCATGGTCCGCAGTACCAAGACGCTGATCTTCATGAGCGCCGAATTGAATGTCGACGGCCGTTGCATCCTGCTCGCCAACGGCGTGTTCAAGATCATGCGCGGCGGTCACGCCGGCAAATAGAACGGGGAACGTCCGATGCAGTATCGTCAGTTGGGTCGTAGTGGTCTGAAGGTCTCGCCGCTCTGCCTCGGCACCATGATGTTCGGCGGCCCGACCGACGAGCCGACCTCGAAGCGCATCGTCGACAAGGCGCGCGACGCCGGCATCAATTTCATCGACACGGCCGATGCGTATTCCAACGGCACCTCCGAGGAAGTGGTCGGCCGTGCCATCGCCGCGCAGCGGCAGCATTGGGTGCTGGCAACCAAGCTCGCCAATCCGATGGGCAAGGATCCCAATCGCGTCGGGCTGTCGCGGCGCTGGGTGTTCGATGCCTGCGAGGAAAGCCTCAAGCGGCTCGGCACCGAGGTCATCGACATTTACTATCTGCACAAGGAAGACCACGCGACGCCGCTCATTGAGACGGTGCGCGCGATGGGCGACCTGATCCGCGACGGCAAGGTGCGTTATTTCGGCGTCTCGAATTATCGCGGCTGGCGTGTTGCGGAAATCTGCAACATCTGCGACCGACTCGGCATCGAGCGACCGGTGGTCAGCCAGCCCTACTACAACGCGATGAACCGGATGCCGGAGGTCGAGCATTTGCCGGCCTGCGGCTTCTACGGCCTCGGCGTAGTGCCTTACAGTCCGCTGGCGCGCGGGGTACTCACCGGCAAGTACGATCCCGACACGGCGCCGGACAAGGACAGTCGCGCCGGCCGCAACGACACCCGCATGATGCAGACCGAGTGGCGGCCGGAATCGCTCAAGCTGGCGCGCGAAATTCGCAAGCATGCCGAGGCGCGCGGCATCACCGCCGGGCAGTTCGCGGTGGCGTGGGTGCTCAACAGCGGCTTTGTCAGTTCGGTGATCGCGGGGCCGCGCACCGAGGAACAGTGGGACGACTATCCGGGCGCACTCGATTATCGCTTTACTGCGGAGGATGAAGCCTTGATCGATCGTCTGGTGACGACCGGCCATCCCTCGACGCCCGGCTTCAACGATCCGGCCTATCCGATCGAGGGCCGCCGCGCCCGCACGGCGACAACGGCGTAACTATCGGCAATGCCGATGCGACGCATCGATATCTCCGTTTCAACGCGATCTTAATTTTCGAAGCGCGTCATGGTTGTGAAACTGGGGACGTGCGCATGTCGATCGATTTTGCCGCGCTGGTCGGCCTCGAGCCGGCCGACGCTGAAAAACTTCGTGTGCTGAAGCCGGATTTACTCGGCAAGCAGGACGATGCGATCAACGCCTTTTACGGGCGCATTCTGGCATTTCCCCAATTCAAAGCCATGGTCGAGGCGGCCTGCACGCGACAGGGCATCGATGCCGGCGGATTGGTGGCGCATATCAACGGCGTGCAGTTCGCGCATTGGGCACGGGTGTTCGAGGGTACGCCCAGCGCGGAATTCCAGACCGTCGCGCGCAAGATCGGCACCGTGCACGAAAAATGCGGGGTGACCAACGATCTCTATGTCGCCAGTTCCGCCGTGCTGCTCGAGAAGTTTCTCGGCGTCGTGGTCGAGCATCATCTCGGCACGGGAGAGGACGCTTCGCGCATAAAGGACTCGCTCGCCGCCGTGGTGCGGATGTTCTTCCTCGATCTGTCCCACGCGATCTCGGCTTATGACCACGCCGCCGCGCAGACCGCGTTCCGGCAGGCATCCGAACCGTTGCTGCAAGCCTTCGAGCGCGACGTGACGCATGATCTGGAGTCGATGGCCGGCGCGGCGCAGGCGCTCGACGCCACCATCCAGAGCATCGTCGATCTCAATAAGGGCAACATGCAGCGCTGTCAGGAGACGGTGTCGAGCATCGAAACGCTCACCGCCCATCTCGACGAACTCGGGCAGATCACGCGGCACATCGAGAACTTCGTCAAGGTCATCACCGACGTCTCGCGCAAGACCAAGCTGCTGGCGCTCAACGCAGCCATCGAGGCGGCGCGCAGCGGCGAATACGGACGCGGCTTCAACGTGGTGGCGGGCGAGGTGAAGGCGCTGGCCAACGAGGCCGAGGAAGCCACCCGGCAGGTGACGGTGCAGGCGAACGAAATCCGCGCGGCGATTGCCACCGCGCTGGCGCAGGTCGATGGATCGCACAAGCTCGTGCAGGCGATCGATCAGGGCGTCGCGACCGAGAGCGAGGCGATCGCGCGGCAGAGCGCGGCGGTGAGCGAAATTTCCGGCAACCTCGTCGCCGTATCCGAAAGCGCGCGTGGCCTGCGGGAGAAATTCTCGTCGCTGGACGCCGCATAACGCAGACGTGTGGTTGCAATCGCGGTGCGGCTGCGCACTATGGTGGGCACAATGCCAGCCATCGCGGAGCCCGGCATGTCTGAAACGGACATCATCCTGCATCACTATCCGCGCTCGCCGTTCGCGGAGAAGGTCCGCCTCGCGTTCGGCTTCAAGGGCCTCGCGTGGTGCGCGGTGGAGCAGCCGCGAATGGCGCCGAAGCCGGGCCTGACCGCGCTCACCGGCGGTTATCGCCGTATTCCGGTGATGCAGATCGGCGCCGACATCTATTGCGATACCAAGCGCATCCTGCGCGAACTCGAGCGCCGCCACCCCAGCCCGACGATATTTCCGGCCGCCAGCGCCGGACGCGCCGAGATGTTGGCGGCTTGGGCCGACCATCATCTGTTCGCCGATTCGCTGGGGCTGGTGTTCGGGCTGCACGGCGACCGCTTTCCGCCGGAACTGCACGCCGATCGCGCTCGCTTCACCGCAGGCAAGTTCGATCGCTGGGACAGCGTGCGCATGAAGGCGCGGGTGCCCGACCTGCGGGTGCAGTTCGGCATTCACCTGGCGTGGCTGGAGCAGGCGCTGAGCGACGGCCGCCCCTGTCTCACCGGCGATGCGCTGTCGGTGGCCGATCTCGCTGCCTATCATCCGCTGTGGTACGCGCGCGGCAATCTCGGCGACGAGGCCGGGCTGGATGCCTACCCGCAGATCGTGGCCTGGCTGGCGCGGCTCGATACCATCGGCCACGGCGCGATGACGGCGATGACGCCCGAAGCGGCGCTGGCGACCGCGCGCAATGCCGGCCCGGCGGCGTTGCCGCCGTCCGACGCGGCGGGCACGTTCCGGATCGGGATGCGTCTCACGGTGATGCCGGACGACTGGGGCTTCGATCCGGTGGAAGGCGAGTTGGTGGCGATCGATCGCGACAGCGTCACGCTGCGCCGCGACGATGCCGTGGTCGGCACCGTCCATGTGCATTTCCCGCGCGACGGCTTCACGATCCGCCCGGCGATCGGGCAGTAATGCGATAGCGTTGGAAGCAACGCTCTGGCCTGAAATCGAATCCGTCAGAGCAAGCGAGGCGAAGCAATCCAGTCCTGCTTTCGTGATTCTGGATGGCTTCGTCGCTTCGTTCTCGCAAGGACGAAAAGTGGTCATGGCCGGGCATAGCCGTTCGAAGAACGGCGTCGCTTTGCTCGCCTATGTCCCGGCCATCTACGTTCTTCTCGCCCGAGATTTGGGAAAGACGTAGATGGCCGGAATAAATCCGGCCATGACGATTCGCTCCTTACGCCACCCGCGCGTCGACCGCGATGTTGCCGTCGAGGAAGCCGGTGAGGCGGCCGCGGATGATGCGCTCGGCATCGCGCATGATGCGGTCGATCAATTCCTTCACGGTGGGAACGTCGTTGATGAGGCCGACCATCATGCCGCAGCTCCAGGCGCCGGCATCCATATCGCCTTCCAGCATGATGCGTGGATAGACGCCCGCGACCTGATCGTGGATGTCCTCGATCTTGAGGTCCTTGCCCTTGGCGCGCTCGATCTCGATCAGGCGATCCACCGCGTCGTTGCGCAGCACGCGCTCGGTGTTGCGCAGCGCGCGCATGATGAGACGGGTGTCGAGTTCGGTCGCCTTCACCAGCGCCTGCTTCACATTGTCGTGGATCGGCGCCTCCTTGGTGGCCATGAAGCGGGTGCCCATGTTCATGCCCGAGGCGCCCATCGCCAGCGCGGCGACGAGGCTGCGCGCATCCGCCATGCCGCCGGAGGCGACGAACGGAATCTTCAGTTCGTCCGCCGCGCGCGGCAGCAGGATCATGTTCGGCACGTCGTCCTCGCCGGGGTGGCCGCCGCACTCGAAGCCATCGACGCTGACCGCGTCGCAGCCGATCTTCTCGGCTTTCAGCGAATGCCGCACCGAGGTGCACTTGTGGATCACCTTGATGCCGGCCGCCTTCAGCGCCGGCATATGCTCCTCCGGGCTGCGGCCGGCGGTTTCCACCGCCTTGACGCCGCCTTCCTTGATGGCGGCGATGTATTCCGGGTAGGGCGGCTTGGCGAAGGTCGGCAGGAAGGTGAGGTTCACCCCGAACGGCTTGTCGGTCATGTCACGGCAGCGGGCGATTTCCTTTGCCAGCAGTTCCGGCGTCTTCTGGGTCAGGCCGGTGATGATGCCGAGGCCGCCGGCATTGGACACCGCCGAGGCCAGTTCGGCGAAGCCGACGAAATGCATCCCGCCCTGAATGATGGGATGCTGAATGCCGAACAGTTCAGTGATCGCTGTCTTCACGCTGACCTCCAGGATATCGAGCGGCGGGCTTCGCCGCTATCGACGGGAACGGGACTGCCCGAAGTGTGGCACACGGGAACGGGCGGAAACAACCTTTCGGTTGCGCTGCGGAAGGCGCGTTGCGCGGCCCTGTTCCGGAAATTTTGTTTTGACGTGTTTTCTTCACGCGAACCGGTATCCACTTCGCTTGAAAACGCGATAGAATTTCCTCATGGCCGCGACCACGCTGTTCCAGAATGCGACGCTGACGGTAACCGACTATCGCTGCGAGGCGACGCGGGGCGACCGGCCGTTCGCGGAAGAACATCGCCAGCATTCCATCGCCTATGTCCGCAAGGGCAGCTTCGGCTGCGTCACGCACGGCCGGCATCACGAACTGGTGGCGGGTTCGTTTTTGATCGGACATCCCGGCGACGAATACACCTGCACCCATGACCATCACGATTGCGGCGACGAATGCCTCGCCTTCGCGCTGGCGCCGGAACTGGTCGACGGCCTCGATGGCAACGGCGATGCATGGCGGCAGGGCGCGCTGCCGCCGTTGCCGCAACTGATGGTGATCGGCGAACTGGCGCAGTCGATCGCCGGTGGTCGCAGCGATATCGGCCTCGACGAGGCCGGCTATGTGTTGGCGAACCGTCTGGGCGAAACATTGTCCGGCGGCGCGCGCAAGCCGCCCGCGGGCCACGCGCGCGATCGCAAGCGCGCGGTGGACACCGCGATGTGGATCGACGCGCAGTCGCATCGGCCGATCGATCTGGCGGAGGCGGCGGATGAAGCGGGGCTCAGTCCGTTTCATTTCCTGCGCACGTTCTCCGATGCGCTCGGCGTGACGCCGCATCAATATCTGGTGCGCTCGCGGCTGCGCCACGCGGCGCGGCTTCTGGCCGACGAGGAGCGGGCCATCACCGACATTGCCTATGATGTCGGCTTCGGCGATCTGTCGAATTTCGTGCGGACCTTTCATCGCGCCGCCGGTGTCTCGCCGCGTGGCTTCCGCAAGGCCTCGAAAGGCGACCGCAAGATTCTCCAAGAACGGCTGGCGCGGGGCTGAGTAGGGTCGCTTCAACGGCGCGGATGGCGCGCCGATGGAGCATTCGACCATGTACGACCATATCGGATTGAAGGTGAAAGACCTCGACGCCAGCGTGCGTTTCTATACGGCGGCGCTGAAGCCGCTCGGCTTCGTGCTGTGCTCGCGTGACGACAGCGGCGCCGGTTTCGGGCCGAAAGACGCGCCGGCGTTGTGGCTGCACCTCGACAAGAAGGCCACGGGGAAGGGCGCGCATGTCGCGTTCCGCGCCAAGGATCACGCCGCGATTGCCGCGTTTCATCGCGAAGGGCTGAAAGCTGGCGGCCGCGACAACGGCGGCGCCGGACCGCGTGCCGATTACGGCCCGACCTACCACGCCGCGTTCCTGTTCGATCCTGACGGCAACAATGTCGAGGCGGTATGCACGTAGGCGATGATCGTTCGAGGTCGATCGCGCGCCGTCACCCTTCGAGGTTCGCGGCGTGGCCGCTCGCACCTCAGGATGACGACAGCATTGGATTGATCGCGTTACGAGCAGAGAAGGAGCACCTCATGGCCTCCATCCATAAAGACGTCGCGCTCGACGCACCCGCCGCCGACGTGTGGTCAGCCGTGCGCGATTTCGGCGCGCTGCACACGCGGCTGGTGCCGGGCTTCGTGCTGGATACCAAGCTGGACGGTGATGCGCGGATCGTCACCTTCGCCAACGGCACGGTTGCGCGCGAAGTACTGGTCGATTGCGACGACGCGCGGCAGCGTCTGGTCTATGCGGTGAAAAGCGAGCGCGTGGCGCAGCACAGCGCCTCGGTGCAGGTGATCCCCGACGGCGAAGGGCGTTGCCGGCTGGTCTGGATCGTCGATGTGCTGCCGCACGCCATCGCTGGCTACATGGCCGCGCCGATGGACGAGGCGACCAAGGCGATGCAACGCGCGTTTCCCGGCCGCAGTTCGTGACGGCCGGGACTAAGCGACCCGGATTACGTCAGTTGTATTCGGCGCCCGGGTGGATGCGCCTGGTCCGATGCAGCGTGTTGCGATCGGTGTGGTGCATCGTTGTGCCGGTGGCCGCCAGTTTCAGCACGAGGTCCGACGTGTAGCTGAAGGTGCCGTCGTCGTTGAAGGTGAATGCGCATTCGAACGCGGTCGCCTCCGCCCGCTCGAGCAGATACTGGTTCTGCGCCAGACCGTAGCCCTTGGCGCCGGGCTCCGCCTTGAGCGCGAACGACGTGTCGCGCGGCTTGGCAGGGCCGCCGGCCAGAATCGCGATGCCGCGCGGCACCGCGAAGCAGCGGATCACCTGTCCGTGCGCCTTGTCCCACAACAGATAGCCGACCTCGTCGTGGAACGGGTCCATGGCTTCCTCACCGTGGCGCCACGCCGTCATGCTGTAGTTCAGGCCTTCCATGGTCTGGTGGCCGTTCTCGACGATCGGGATCGGCCGAAACCACGCCTTCTCGAAATAGCTGGTCTGGATCGTCTCGTCGTCCTTGTTGCGATAGGAAAGATCGACGCCGACGTTGCCTTCCCACTCGCCAACCAATGCCGTCAGCGGCCCCAGCTTCTGGGGGCCCAGTATGTCCGCCATTTAATCGTGTCCTTGTCATATTGCCCGCTTCAATCGAGCGAGGTCCCGTCACGACCCTACGGCGCATAACATATATTAACAATAAATCTTTAGGTTGAAAACGCTGCGCAAGCCGACAGCATTGCCGCTGGGTCGGGTCGATCGCCGTTTGCGGCGATGACGGAAAATGATTTCAGGAAACTGATGGTGCCCAGGGGCGGGATCGAACCACCGACACTGCGATTTTCAGTCGCATGCTCTACCAACTGAGCTACCGAGGCAGGCACTGCACGCCGGTCCAGCATGGACCGGGCGGTTGGCGAGGCGGCGCTATGGCCAAGGGCGCGGCGGTTGGCAAGAGGGCTAGTCGAGCGAGCGGTCGATCTCTTCCGGATCGGCCGGCGGTCCGGGCACCGAGTAGCTGTCGGAAAACCAGCGCACGAGGTCGCGGTCCTTGCAGCGGGTCGAACAGAACGGCGCATGCGCTTCGCTGCGCGGCTTCTTGCAGATGGGACAGGGACGGGCGGTCATCGCGGCACGATCTGGGCATGACCCGGCCCGATCGCAAGCGAGGTGTCGCCGGCCGTGCGCACGGCCTTTCCGGTGCGCCGCTCGAGTTCGGCGAGCCACCGGGGTTCGATCGCCGCGATTATCGACGGGTGTGCCGAAAGCAGGATCGCGCCGGCGCCTTCGAGCGATTCGGCCTTTCGCAGCAGCATCCGCGCGGCGGCGGCTGGCCGCTGGAAGGCAAGGCGGTGGAGCAGCGAAGGGCCGCTCTGGCGCGCCACCAGCTGGACGAAGCCGAAGCCGTTCATCGCGGTGCGCTCGTGGTCCCATCCGGCCAGCGCTTCGCCCAGCGCGGCATCGACCGCCTTGCGGTCCTCGCGCGCGGGGAGCGTGGGAAAATCCACCCCGATAGAGCCGCCGAGGCCGAAACGCGTGATCGCTTCGGCAAGCGGCCGCACCGCAGCAAGGGCAAGCCCGCGGGGGGGTAGTGTGCCGTCGATGTCGATGACCGTCATTCCCGGAGTGGGCGCAAACAGCAACGATCCGCCGGCGAAATCGACTGCGCCGTCCCACGCCTCGGCTCAGACTTCGTCC
>JAEWIX010000060.1 GCA_023386885.1 Pseudomonadota bacterium | reverse complement strand
GGGGGGGGGCGCCCCCCCCCCGCCGCCGCTCCGCCCAAGCCGTCCGGCGCTGACGCCGGACATGAACCCTTCGAGGTAACGCTTCTGTTCGTCGTTGAAGTCGGCGCTAACGGATTCCATCTTCATGATTGCCGCTCTTTTTTGTTATTCCGCCGGCACCGACGACGACGCCATCGGGGCCATCGGTCGCGCGGGCTTGTAGGTGATGTAGAGCGCGATGCCGGTGAACAATGCGCCGCCGACGATGTTGCCGAGCGTGACGGGAATCTGATTCCACATCCACCACTCGGCGACGCTCACCTTCGCGCCCATCAGCATGCCGGTCGGGATCACGAACATGTTGACGACGGCGTGCTCGAAGCCCTGCGCGAAGAACGTCGTCACCGGCAGCCACGCGGCGACGATCTTGCCGATGGTCGAGGTCGAGGTCATCGCCATCACCACACCGAGACAGACCAGCCAGTTGCACAGCATCGCCTTGACGAACACCGTGACCATCCCCGCCATACCGAGCGCCTCGTAGGCGACGGTCTTGGCCTCTGCTGTGGCGATGATCTTCGCCGCGACGCCTGCGGGCGCGGCCGTGCCCATGCTGGTCAGCGCAATCGCCAGCAACGCGCCGTAGGCGATGCTGCCGAGCAGGTTGCCGAGAAATACCCACGACCAGTTGGCAACGACGCTGCTCCAACTCCCCCGGCCGGAGAGCGCCGCCAGCGGCAGCAGCGCGAAGCTGCCGGTGACAAGTTCAAGCCCGAGCAGCACGATCATCACGAAGCAGACCGGAAAGATCAGCGCTCCGACGATAGGTTGTCCGGTGCTGGCGGCCGCGCCGAACGCGAGACTGGTCGCAGTGCCGAGCAGTGCGCCTGACAGCGCGCCGCGGATCAGGAGATCACGCGGCTCCAGCGCCAGTTTTGTCTCGGCGGTATCGACCATCGTGCGGACGACATCGGCGGGCTTGTTGTAGTCCATCGCAGACCTCCATCGGGCGCACCCCATCGCGCCGGTTGTTCGATGGCGCGCCGGCCGGAGCCGCCGCGCGGCCGGTGCATGTCGCCGCCGGCCGAGGTGCTCTATTCAAGCGCCGTGCCAATTCTTGTGCGGAGCACAAACTTATGCTATCTCAATGAATTAGGTGGATCTGGCGGACTACCGACGATCTTCCGGGCCGAGCCCCGGCTGCTTATTTCGCAGATGCAAACTGGCTAATTATTAGTCGATTCATCAATTGCCTAATATTTAATCTACTACGTGAGGAGCCGTCGACGTGGCATCCGCTTGCCAGCCCGCCGCAACGGGGTTAGCTCCTGCGCTTCAACGATATGGACCATCGATGACCCAGGCCACCGCCCCCAAAATCAGCTTCGTTTCGCTCGGCTGCCCGAAGGCGCTGGTGGATTCGGAGCGCATCATCACGAGGCTGCGCGCCGAGGGTTACGAGCTCGCGCGCAAGCACGACGGCGCCGACCTCGTCATCGTCAACACCTGCGGCTTCCTCGACAGCGCCAAGGAGGAATCGCTCGGCGCCATCGGCCAGGCGATGGCGGAGAACGGCAAGGTCATCGTCACTGGCTGCATGGGCGCGGAGCCCGAGCAGATCGAACAGGCCTATCCCAACGTGCTGTCGATCACCGGGCCGCAGCAATACGAGAGCGTGCTCGATGCCGTGCATCGCGCCAAGCCGCCGCTGCACAATCCCCACCTCGACCTGATCCCGCCGCAGGGCGTCAAGCTGACGCCGCGCCACTACGCGTACTTGAAGATTTCCGAGGGCTGCAACAACCGCTGCACCTTCTGCATCATTCCGAAGCTGCGCGGCGATCTGGTGTCGCGCCCCGCGAACGACGTACTGCGCGAGGCGGAGAAACTGGTCGCCGCCGGCGTCAAGGAATTGCTCGTCATCTCGCAGGATACCTCGGCTTACGGCGTCGATATCAAATATGCGACGAGCCCGTGGAAGGATCGCGAGGTGCGCGCAAAATTCCTCGACCTGGCGCGTGAACTCGGCGACCTCGGCGCGTGGGTGCGGCTGCAATACGTCTATCCGTATCCGCATGTCGACGAGGTGATCGGCCTGATGACGGAAGGCAAGGTGCTGCCCTATCTCGACATCCCGTTCCAGCACGCAGCCCCCGAGGTGTTGAAGGCGATGCGGCGTCCGGCGGCGCAGGACAAGACGCTGGCGCGGATCAAAAAGTGGCGCGAGCAATGTCCCGACCTCGCGCTGCGCTCCACTTTCATCGTCGGCTTCCCCGGCGAAACGGAAAGCGATTTCGCCTATCTGCTCGATTGGCTGGAGGAAGCCGAGATCGATCGCGTCGGCTGCTTCAAGTACGAGCCGGTGGCGGGCGCGACATCGAACGCGCTGGACAATCCGGTGCCGGACGAGGTGAAGAAAGAGCGCTGGAACGCGCTGATGGCGCGACAGCAGAAGATTTCCGCGCGCCGACTAAAGCGCAAGGTCGGCACGCGCCAGCAGGTCATCATCGACGAGGTCGGGCCAACGGTCGCGAAAGGCCGCTCGAAGGCCGACGCGCCGGAGATCGACGGCGCGGTCTACGTGACCAGCCGCCGCCCGCTCAGAGTCGGCGAGATCGTCACCGCGAAAATCGAGCGCGCCGATCAATACGACCTGCACGGCAGCGTCGCGGGATTTTGACAGACCGCTATGGCGCCGACGCCTCGCTGGCGATGAAGCGCGCCGCGGTGAAGCCGAACGTCATCGCCGGCCCGATCAGCGAGCCGCCGCCGGGATAGCGGCCACGGAATACGCTCGCCATGTCGTTGCCGACCGCGAACAGGCCCGGCACGGCCGAACCGTCCTCGCGCAGCACGCGCGCGTTTTCGTCGGTCCTGATGCCGGCGAAATTGCCGATGTCGCCGGCATGCATCCACACCGCATAGAACGGGCCTTGATCGAGCGGCGCGACGTTCGGATTGATCGGATTGCCCGTGTCGCCGAGATAATGCCCGTAGACGCTGCGGCCCTTGCCGAATTCCGGGTCTTCGCCCTTCGCTGCGTGGCGATTGTACTCCGTGACCGTGTGGCCGAGCACGTTAGGATCGACGCCGATCGTCGCGGCCAGCGCGGCGATGCTGTCGGCCTTGTAGAGATAGCCGGCCTCGATCAGGCCGCGCGTCGGCAGAAACGGCTTGGCGTAGCCGAGGCCGTATTTCGCGAACGCCGCCTGATCGCAGATCAGGAACGCTCCTGCGGGGCGTCCGCTGTCCGGGTGCGCCACCAGCCGCTCGACGAAGTCGTGATATGAGACGCTCTCGTCGGTGAAGCGGCGGCCGCTGCGCAGCACCGCGATCATGCCGGGCTTGCCCTGATTCACCGAATGAATGATGGCGCCGAACGTGCCGTCCGGGCGTGGCACCCGCGAGATCGGCATCCACGCGCCGGCGTTGGGAATATCCGACGCCACCGAACCGCCGACGCTCTCCGCCATGCGCGCGCCGTCGCCGACATTGCCGGGCGCGGTCAGGGAGACATGTTCGTCGCCGAGCGCCGGATGATTGTAAATCCTTGCGCGTCGCTCGACGTTCTGTGCGAAGCCGCCGCTCGCCAGCACCACGCCGCGCCGCGCGATCACGCGCACCGCGCGGCCGTTGCGATTGACGACGGCCCCGACGACACGTCCGTTCTCCACGATCAGTTCGCTCGCGGGCGCGAACGTCCACAGCGGCGTGCCCATGTCGAACAGTGCGCGCGCCAGCCGTGCGATCAGTGCGTTGCCGTTGACCAACTCCTGCCCGCGTCCATGGCGCACGACGTCATAGCCGTACTTCGCGAGCAGCACGCCGACCCGCAACGTCGAGCGAAGCGAACGACCGAACTTGTAGAAATGGCTGAGGTCGGAGCCGGACGATACGCCCATGCCGAACAGCGAGAGTTCGCGCGGCAGCGGCCGCAGTCGATGCAGTTGGTCGCCGAGAATGCCGGCCTTTACCGGCCCGGCCTGCAGCGAGCGGCCATGCGGCAGCGCGCCGGGCTGGCCCGGATGATAGTCCGGCATCGTCGTGGTGGCGAAGGGCACGCCGATTTCGCGGACAAAGAAATCCACCATGCGCGGGCCGTTGGTCAGATAGGTTTCAACCTTGGCCTCGTCGTAGTCATTGCCCAGTTCCGCGCGCAGATAGCGACGGCAGGTGTCCGGGCCGTCGGCGATGCCGGCCGCGATCGCCTGCGAACTACCGGGAATCCAGATATAGCCGCCCGAAATTGCCGTGGTGCCGCCGAACACCGGGGCCTTCTCGACCATCAGCACGTCGAGGCCCGCCTTGCGCGCGGTGGTCGCGGTGGCGAATCCGCCCGCGCCCGACCCGATCACCAGCACATCGCAACGATGCTCCCGAGCGCGGCTTGCGTGATCCGTCATGCGTTGTCTCCCGGCGCAGCGCGGCCGCGGCGAACGTGGCCGTCAGCCTTCCATCGCCAGCAACTCACAGATTGGACCGATGGCTTTCAACTGCATTCCGGTCATGACGGTATAAGCCAATGTCATGCGCGGCAGCGCGCCAGGTCCGAGCCCTATGGCTTCAGGATCGACGCCCCTGTGGTCTTGCGGCTTTCGAGATCGATGTGCGCCTGCGCCGCGTCTTTCAGCGCGTAGGCGTGGTTGATCGGCAGGTGCAGCTTGCCGCTGATCACCGCCGCGAACAGCGTGTCGGCGCCCTCGATCAGATCCGCGCGCTTGGCGACGTAGTCGTTCAGCTTGGGTCGCGTCGCGAACAGCGAGCCGTGGTTGTTCAGCTCAGTAAGCGCGAACGGCGGCACCGGTCCCGACGCATTGCCGAACGATACGAACAGCCCGCGCGGCCGCAGGCACGACAGCGAGCCGGGAAACGTGGTCTTGCCGACGCCGTCATAGACCACGTCGCACAATTCGTTGCGGCTGATCTGCTTGACGCGCTCGACGAAATTTTCCTCGTTGTAGAGGATGACGTGATCGCAGCCGTTGGCGAGCGCCAGCTCCGCCTTGGCCTTGGAGCCGACGGTGCCGATCACATGCGCGCCGAGCGCCTTGGCCCACTGACAGGCGATCAGGCCGATGCCGCCGGCGGCGGCGTGGATCAGCACGCGGTGGCCCGGCTCGACCTTGAAGGTCTTGTGCAGCAGATACCACACCGTCAGCCCCTTGAGCATCAGCACCGCGCCCTGCTCGTAGGTGATGTGATCGGGCAGCTTGACCAGCTTGTCGGCGGCGATGTTGCGCTCGGTGGCGTAGCCGCCGAGATTGGCATAGTAGGCGACACGGTCGCCGGGATGGAAATCGGTCACGCCCGGCCCGACCGCGACCACTTCGCCCGCCGCCTCGTTGCCGGCGACGAACGGCAGCGACGGCGCCTTGTAGAGCCCGGTGCGATAGTAGACGTCGATGAAATTCAGGCCGACGGCGTGCTGGCGGATGTGCACCTCGCCGCTGCCCGGCGGTGGCAGGTCGATGCTTTCGTAGATGAGGGCTTCGGGCCCGCCCACCTGATGCACACGTACGGCCTTGGCCATGCTTCATCTCCCTGCATTCGATGCGACCATCGATAGCCAAGGCGGTTGGGTTGTCAACTCGGAGGCCAATGAGAGGGGTCAGCTTCGCCGATATCACCGCCGTCATGCGCGGACTTGAACCGCGCATCCATCTTTTGGAATAATGATGGATTGCCGGGTCAAGCCCGGCAATGACACTCAAGCGTGACGACGCTCCGAACGCGCCCTACGCGCGCTTGCGGTTCTTCCGCGCCATGATGTTGAACACCTCGACCGCCAGCGAGAAGGTGATGGCGAAGTAGATGTAGCCGCGCGGGATATGGAATTCGAAACCGTCGGCGACCAATGCCACGCCGATCAGCACCAGGAACGCCAGCGCCAGCATCTTGGTGGTCGGGTGCTCGGCGACGAAACGCGCCACCGGTCCGGACGACACATACATCACGATGCAGGCGATGATGACGGCGGCGATCATGATCTCGAGATCCTTCGCCATGCCGATCGCGGTGATGATGGAATCCAGCGAGAACACCAGATCGACGATGATGATCTGCACGATGACCCAGAAGAACGCCTTGGCAGGTCCCTTCCCCTTGGCTTCTCCAGCCTCCTGCGCCTCGACCTCGCCGTGGATTTCGTGGGTCGCCTTGGCGATCAGGAACACGCCGCCGCCGATCAGGATGATGTCGCGCCAGGAGAAGCCCATGTCGAAGGCGGTGAACACCGGCTGGGTCAACCCGATCAGCCATACCAGCACGCTGAGCAGCACGATGCGGAACACCAGCGCCAGCGCGAGGCCGATCTGGCGCGCGCGGGTCGCCTGCGGCTCCGGTATCCGCGACACCAGTACCGAAAGGAAGATCACGTTGTCGATGCCGAGGACAATCTCCAGCGCGGTCAGCGTCAGCAGCGCGGCCCATGCCTCGGGACTGGTCAAGAGTTCAATCATGCTTTGGCAACCCCGAACAGACGAATGAATGCATCACCGAAAACAACATAGATGCCGATCGCGCACAATGCCCCGCTCACCGTCGCGGACACGTTGAAATCCTTCAGTACGGCGACAATCGCCAGCACCGCCCAGATCGCCATCAGCGCGAAATTGAACTTGCGGAAGCGCACGACCCGGACCGGATGCAGCACATGGATCGGCACGAAGGTCAGCACGATCAGCGCCGCCATCGCCAGCGTCGCCAGCCATGGCGACGGCTGCAACAGAAACAGATAGAACGCCGCCGCATTCCACAGCGCCGGAAATCCGCGGAAATGATTGTCGTCGGCCTTCATCCGCTTGTCGGCGAAGTACAGCGCGCTGGTCACCACGATGCCGACGCCGATCAGCGGCCCCGCGATCGGCAGCAGCAGCCGGCTCGCCGCGATGGCGTAGGCCGGGACGAACACATAGGTGAGGAAGTCGACGACGAGATCGAGCGTCTCGCCGGACCAGCGCGGTTGCAGCGCCGCAACATTGAAGCGGCGCGCCAGCGGCCCGTCGATGCCGTCGACGATCAGCGCGATGCCGAGCCAGCCGAACATCGCGGCCCAGTGTTCGCGCACGGCCTCCAGCAGCGCGATCAGCGCAAGCCCCGCTCCAAGTGCCGTGAAAACGTGAACGCCGAACGCCGCGGCGCGGGTCGAATTCGAAGGCTGCTGCGAGGTGTCCGCCGGCGTCATATAACAGAATCTGTTAACAGGATTTGGGCCGATTTGCATCCCCCGCCTTGCGGCGATCCGCCGCGTGAGCATTGGGGAACGGCGATGACGGCAAATCGTTTTCGGCGGCTCTTGCATTTTGAGGGGCGAGTAACGATTGTCCCGCCATGGACAGCACGACGAAAGACCAGACGATTTATGACGCCATCGTGATCGGCGGCGGCCCGGTTGGCCTTGCCACCGCAATCGCGCTGGCGGAAGCCGATATCTCGGTGGCGCTGGTCGCGGCACGCAAGCCCTATCCGGACAACCGCACCACGGCGCTGCTCGGCGGGACCATCGATTTTCTCGAACGCCTCGACGTCTGGCGACGCTGCGCGGACTTCGCCACGCCGCTGCGCACGATGCGGCTGGTGGACAACACGCAGCGGCTGATCCGCGCGCCGGAGGTGCGTTTCGTATCCGACGAGATCGGCCGCGATGCCTTCGGCTACAACATCGAGAACCGTCGGCTGGTGGCGGCGCTGGAACAGCGCGCCGACGAGATCAAACGCATCGCGCGTTACGATGACGAGGCCGACGACGTCGAGATCGATACCGATCAGGTCATCGTCCGCACCCGCAACGGCACCTTGCTTCATGGCCGGGTCGCTGCCGGCGCCGATGGCCGACAATCGATCTGTCGCGAGGCTGCCGGCATCGAGGTCAATCGCCGTCCGCTGCGCCAGACCGCGCTGACCTTCAACATCCGCCACAGCCGACCGCATCACGACACATCGACGGAGTTTCACACCACCGGCGGGCCGTGCGTGTTCGTGCCACTGCAAGACAACCGCTCCAGCGTGGTGTGGGTGTCGACACCGAACGAAGCCGCGCGCCTGACGGCACTATCCGACGACGCGCTGTCGATGGAAGCCGAACGCATGATGCATTCCATCCTCGGCCGCGTCAGCGTCGAGCCGGGACGGCACACCTTCCCGCTCGCCATCGAGCAGCCGCGCCAGTTCGCCAACAATCGCGTCGTGCTCGTCGGCGAAGCAGCGCATGTGCTGCCGCCGATCGGCGCGCAAGGACTCAATCTCGGCCTGCGCGATGCCGCCGACATTGCCGATATCGTTGCGGATGCGCGCGCGCGCGGCGATGACCCCGGCGCGCCGGGCACGCTGACGCGGTTCGACCGCACCCGCCGCGGCGACATCGCCAGCCGCACCATGGCGATCGATCTGGCCAACCGCTCGCTGCTGAGCGATTTCCTGCCGATGCAGATGGCCCGCGCCGCCGGGCTTCATCTCCTGAGTGGCATCGGCCCCCTGCGCCGCCTCGCCATGCGCGAAGGGCTCAGCCCCTCGTGGCGGCATCTTCCCTCTTCGCGAGCAGCGCCGTCGAATGGGCACGGGGCAGATTGAACCGGATCGTCATTGCGGACGAAGCGAAATAATCCAGTTCTTTGAATCCGGATTGCATCGTGGCGAATACTCCCCGTAATGACAAATAAAGAGCACTACCTGACTGCGACCGCCCAAGCGGCGAAGGCATTGATCAAGGCCAGCTTCGGATGGTTGCTTCGCTGCACGATGTAGAAGCCGTAGCCCGGCAGAGTTAGGCTGGCGATCTTTACCAGGCTTCCATTGGCAAGTTCGGGAGCCACCAGCACATCGCTACAGATCGCAACGCCCTGGCCGGAAATCGCGGCCTCGATCGCGTGAAGTTCTTCACGAAAATCGAAGCTGATAAAACCGGAAAGATCGGGAACCTGCGCATGGCGTTTCCGGGCGACAGATTGCCAGCGTTGCCACGTCGGTGCCTCCAGATCGCTCGAAGGCCACCCTGTCTCGATCAAGGGGAATTGCGTGAGTTCGGCCGGGGCCAGCAGCTTCCGCAATTTCCCGACCAGCTTGGGCGAAGCGACGACGAAAAAACGATCCCGCGCCAGTTCGACCGATGGCCCATCGGTCGGGGCCCGTCGGGCATAGCGGATCGAAACGTCCGTTTCGCTGGTCTTGAGGCTCAAGACTTCGTCGGTACCGAGGATGTCGAGTTTCAGCCGTGGATGCATCTCTCGCCATTTGGGCAATCTCGGCACCAGCCAGCGCGCCGCGAAGGCGTTGGTCGCGGTGACGCGCAACTTGCCCGTTGAAGCGCCCGCGCGAATACCGTTGATGGCTTGGGCGAACGATTCAAATCCGTCTCGCACGATCGGAAACAGTTGCTCACCGGCCCAGGTGAGTTTCATCGGTCGCGGTTGACGGCGAAACAGATCCTGGCCGCAGTGGCTTTCCAATAGCTTGATCTGGTGACTGATCGCAGTGGGCGTCACCCCGAGTTCAGCGGCTGCGCGCTTGAAGCTCAGGCAGCGAGCCGCCGCCTCAAAAGCACGCAATTCCACCAGCGGAGGGAGCTTCTGCATGGACGAAACATAGATGAATTCAGTTCATCCGTAATCAAAATCTTCGCGATTGCGGATTCCGCCGCGACTAACCGACTATCGGACCGCTTGGCATTCTCACAACCGAGGAGGATCCACATGTTGGCCGTCACACCCTCGCCCGCGACTGAGTACCTCGATGCCATCGAGAATCTCAGACCGCTCGTGGAAGATCACCGCGCCGCGTTCGATCGGGACCGCAAGATTCCGGATGCCGTATTTCAACGGCTCGCCGAAGCCGGGCTTTTTCGCCTATGGCTGCCGACGGCTTTGGGTGGCCCCGAATTATCGCCAGTGGAATTCCTCAACGTGATCGAAGCTGCTTCGGCGTTGGATGGCTCGATCGGCTGGCTGGTCGGAAATGGCGGCGGCATGAGCCGCATCGGCGGCTATCTCCCGGAGCCTGTCGCGCGCGAGTGGTTTGCCGACCCCTACGCATTCATTGTCAGTGCGACCGGCGCGATCGGTTCAGCGGAACCCGTCACTGGCGGCTATCGCGTCACCGGGCGTTGGCCGTTCGGCAGCGGCGCCAATCACGCCACGCGATTTATGGGATTGGCCACCTTCAGCGATGGCAGCGGCAATCTCAGGCCGCCGATCTGCTGTTACTTCCAGCGCAAGGATGTGACGATCCATGACACCTGGCATGTATCGGGCCTTCGCGGCACCGGAAGTTGCGACTTCGAGGTGAAAGACCTGTTCGTCCCGCTCGAACACACCCACGACTTCCTTGCGCCGACGCCGACACAGCCGGGCATCGTTTACCGGCTCCCGGGCCTGTCGATATTTCCGTGGTCGATTACCGGTAGTGCACTCGGTATCGCAAGCGGCGCGATCGCGACATTTACAAAATCCAGCACCCCAAACAGGACTCGGCAGGGTATGGCGATCCAGATGAAGGATCGCGAAATGGTCCAGTCGGCGCTTGGCCGAGCCATCGCAACGCTCGGTGCCGCCAAGGCGTTCCTAAAGGAAACAATGGCCGAATTGCTTTCCGTGCTGGACGACGATGCCGGCGTTCGTCAACACGCTCGCGCGCGGTTGCGGGTCGCCTGCGCGCATGCTGCGGAAGTCTCTACGCACATCGTGCAAGTGCTGACCTCGGAAGTCGGTGCTGCTGCGATCTTCGAAAGCAACGCCCTGGAGCGCGCCGGGCGCGACATCAACGCCGCCGTTAAACACATTGCCATGAGCCCGCAGAGCTACGTCGTCGTCGGCCGACTGCAACTCGGTCTCGAGCCCGGAACCATGAGGTTTTGACCGGTCGTTGAGGGGCTCTCCATGAACGATCCTCCCGATCGCGTGCCATTGCGAACGAAGCAACGCAATGACGCGTCAGATCAGAATGTCAGATAGCCGCTCTTCAGCATCCACATCACCGTGGTGAGCGTCACCACCGATGCCAGCGTGCCCAGCAACACCGCGGCGGACGCGGCTTCGGTCCAGGTGTCGTATTGCCGGGCGATCACGAACACATTGAGCGCCGGCGGCAGCGCGGCCATCAGCACGGCGGTCGCCGCCCACTCCATCGTGAACGGGCCGAACCACCACAACAGCCCAAGCACCAGGATCGGGTGAACCACCAGTTTGACGACGACGAGCCCCGGCAGTTCCCACGGCACGCGGCCGAACGGCCGCAGCGCCACCGTCACGCCCAACACGAACAGCGCCACCGGCGCGGCCGAACTCTGGAGGAACTGCAGCACACCATCGATGGCGACCGGCATCTGGATATGCAGCGCGGCGGCCAGCACGCCGCAATACACCGCTACGATCAGGGGATGCAGCGCGATCTCCTTGGCCACGAACCCCAGCGTCGGCAGCAGCGGCCGCCGCGTACCGTCGGTCAGCGCCATCAGCACCGGGATCACCGTGAACAGGAAAATGCTATCGAAGCAGAAGATCAGCGCGGTCGGCACCGCCGATTTCAGCCCGAACACCGCCAGCGCCAGGCCCGGCCCCATGTAGCCGATATTGCCGTAGCCGCCCGCAAGCCCGGCCATCGCCGCCTGCCGCAGCGGCAGCCGCCCGAGCAACTTCGCAATGGCAATCGACAGCGTGAACGCGCCGGCGGTCCCAAGCGTGGTCGCCACCACGAACGGCAGGTTGTTGAGTTCCTCGAACGGCGTCCTGGAGACAATGCGGAAGAACAGCGCCGGCAGCGACACGTAAAGTACGTAGAAATTCATCCAGGCCAGCCCGGATTCCGGCAGCCGGCGGTACCGTCCGCAGGCAAAGCCGATAAAAATCAATCCAAAGTAGGGCAGCGCCAGATTGAGAATATCGATCATGAAACAGGATTTCCGCGGGATTCAGGCCGGAATCGCGATTTGGCCGCGCTGCGGCATCCACCGGGTGGGTACTGTTGCCTCTAGCATCGGCCACAATCCTGGTCTATTCGACAATCCATGACAAAGATGCGTGTCGCAAAATTTCAGATCGGTCAGATCGTCAAGCACCGGATTTTCTCGTTCCGGGGCGTGATTTTCGACATCGATCCGGAATTCGCCAATACCGAGGAATGGTGGCTGGCCATTCCCGAACAGGTGCGGCCGCGCAAGGACCAGCCGTTCTACCACCTGCTGGCCGAGAACGCGGAGTCGGAATACGTCGCCTACGTCTCCGAGCAGAACCTGTTGGCCGACGAGTCCGGCGAGCCGGTCCGGCATTCGCAGGTCGCCGAGATTTTCATCAAGGACAAGGCCGGCGGTTACCGCCCGCGCAACACGTCGCTGAACTGACTCGGCTGAACTGATCCGACTGAACTGAATCGGCGCGCCGCGTCCGCCACCGTTTCGCCGCAGGATTTCCCGCGCGTCACCATTTCGCCGCAAGAATCCCGAGCTGAAATTCCAACGAAAAAAACGCCCCTCGCGGAGCGCTTTTTTGTGTCGCGATCGTTGCCGCGTTACTGCTTCGCGGCGGGCGCAGTGGTGCCCGATGCCGCCGGCTGCTGCGCTTCCAGCTTGGCGCGCGCTTCCGCGGCCCGCTTCTGCAACTCTTCCTGCAGCTTCTTCTGGGTTTCCTCGAACACCTTCGGGTCGGTCGGCGGACCGTCATAGGCCTTGGCGAACTCCGCCAGCGGCAGCGGCAGCGTCAGCGGTGCACCGTTGGAATTGATCGCCTGAACAATCAGATTCTGGCCTTTCTTCAAGTGATTGATCATGTCCGGTGTAACTTCGTAGTCGGACATGCAGCCGTTGGCGAAGCAGATCACGTACGGGCTCTGCATCGGCGCGTTGTTGTCGATGATGATGCGGGTGCCGTGAACCAGCTGCATACCGAGCGGCAGCGTGACGCGAAGGATCTTCTTCGTCTCGCCTTCCGGCTCGATGATCACGGCGGCGATGACCGGCTGGCCCGACTCGATACGGCCATCCTTGCCGGTGAAGCACACCTGCTTGGCATTGGCGTCCTGCCCCTTGAGACAGAACTTGGTCCACGGCGCATAGATCAACTGCACTTGCTGCTGCGGCGGTTGCGCGGCAGGAGCCTGCGCGGGCTGCTCGGCCTTGGGGGCCGCCTTCGGCGCCGCCTTGCCGTTCGACTTGGCCTTCTGCTGGGCCGGCGCCGCCGGCTGCTGGGCATTGGCCACGGGCGCGAACGCCGTCGCGGCAAATGCAGCGGCCGCTGCTGCCACCGTCACACCCCGCCCACACCGCCATGCCTGGGCGGCCATATCGGTGAAATTCATTGCGGAAAGCCCTTTCTCGAATGGCGACGTCCGAAACCGCAAAAGGACGCCCGCCTCAACTCTTTAGCTGCCGTTTCCTGGTCAAATGAGGCCGTTGAGTGGCCGGCCACTGCCATACGGATCAAATGCACGCCTTCAATACAGCGGCAAACGAAAAGATCAATGCCACGAACGGGTGTTTGGCACCGAGCCGGGGCCGAACCATGGCGGCTGTGGTAAATTTTGCTCGTGACATGCTCCGAATCACCTCGAATGACGCGAGTTCCTGCGGCTCGACATAATCTCCGCACCGCCTGGCTAAGCGGACTCGTCTTTCTGGCCGCCGCCATGCTCGCTGGTAGCAACCCCGTGAGTGCGGAGGCGAGCCATGGCATCGCCATGCATGGCGCGCCGGCGATGGCCGCAAACTTCACGCACATGCCCTACGCCAATCCGGACGCGCCCAAGGGTGGGCGGCTGATCCAGGGCCTGAGCGGCACGTTTGATAGTCTCAATCCGTTCATTGTCCGTGGCCTCGCGGTGCAGCAGGTTCGCGGATTTGTGATCGAGAGCCTGATGGCGCGCGGCAACGATGAGCCTTTCACGCTCTACGGCCTGCTGGCGGAGCGGATCGAAACCGATGACGCCCGAACCTGGGTGACCTTCCATCTGAACCCACGCGCCCGCTTCTCAGACGGCCAGCCGGTGCGCGCGGCCGACGTATTGTTTTCCTGGCAGTTGCTGCGTGACAAGGGCCGCCCCAACCACCGGCTCTACTACGCCAAGGTCACGCACGCTGAGGCTATCGACGATCTCACCGTGCGGTTCGAATTCGGCGGCGCGGCCGATCGTGAGCTGCCGCTGATCCTCGGCCTGATGCCGATCCTGCCGAAACACGCCGTGGATGTCGCCACGTTTGAAAACACCTCGATGGCGCCGCCGCTGGGGTCCGGCCCCTATCGCATCACCCATGTCGATCCCGGCAGCAGCGTGACATTGACGCGCGACCCCAATTATTGGGGGCGCGATCTGCCCATCAACAAGGGGCTGTGGAATTTCGACGAAATCCGGCTCGACTTCTATCGCGATGCCAACAGTCAGTTCGAAGCGTTCAAGCGCGGCCTCTACGATTTCCGCGTCGAGAACGAACCACTGCGCTGGCACAGCGGTTACGATCTGGCCGCGGTGAAATCCGGCAAGATCGTCCGCGACACCATCAAGCCCGGTGTGCCGAACCCGACGGAATTTCTCGTGTTCAACACGCGGCGGCCGATGTTCGCCGACATCCGCGTGCGCGAGGCGCTGTCACTGTTGTACGACTTCGAGTGGATCAACCGGAATTATTTCTTCAATCTCTATGCGCGATCCGCCGGGTTCTTCGCGGGCTCCGAACTCTCCGCTTACGGGCGCCCCGCCGACACCCGCGAGCAAACGCTACTACGGCCATTCGCCCAACAGGTTCGTGCGGATGTGCTCGACGGCAGCTATCGGCTGCCGGTCAGCGACGGTTCGGGGCGCGACCGCGCAACGCTGCGCCGTGCACTGACGCTGTTGAAGCAGGCCGGCTACGAATTGCAGGATTCCGTGCTGCGGCAGCGCCAAAGCGGACAACCCCTCGCCTTCGAAATCCTGGTGACGACACGCGACCAGGAACGCATCGCACTGGCTTATAGCGCGAACCTCAAGCGCGCCGGCATCCAAGCGTCGGTGCGCGCCGTCGACGCCGTACAATTCGACCAACGCCGCATCGGCTATGATTTCGATATGATCCCTAACCGCTGGGATCAATCGCTCTCGCCCGGCAACGAGCAGGCGTTCTATTGGGGCAGTGAGGCCGCCGACAATCCAGGCACCCGCAACTACATGGGCGCGAAAAACCCGGCCATCGACGCCATGATCGCGGCGATGCTGGAGGCGCGTGAGCGGCCGGCTTTCGTCTCCGCCGTCCGGGCGCTCGACCGTGTGCTGATCTCCGGCTTCTATGGGATTCCCCTGTACAACATCCGCGAGCAATGGATCGCGCGATGGAATCGGATACAAAGACCGTCAGTTACCGCGTTGACCGGATATCTCCCTGAAACGTGGTGGCATGCGCCACCGCAGCCACCCCACAGGTAAGCCGTGCTTCAAACCACAGCGTCACCAACCCTTGATGGACTGTTTCGTCGCATTCTGGCGCGGCAGCCGGACGCGTTGGCGCTGATCGATCCCCCCGACAAAATGCGGGTGACCGGCCAGTCGCCTCGGCGGCTGACGTTCGCACAAGCCGACCGCGCCATTTCGGCGCTGGCCGCGCACTTCATCGAAGCCGGGCTGCCGCCGCATTCGATCGTCGCCGTGCAACTCCCCAATACGGCGGAGTTCGCACTGACGGTGCTCGCCGCGCATCGCGCCGGTCTCGTCGTGGCGTTGATGCCGCAACTCTGGCGGCACGCCGATCTCGCCGTCGCGCTCAATCGCATCGGCGCGCGCGCCATCGTCGGCTGTTCGCGGATCGATGGCGTCAGCCACGCCGATCTCGTCATGAACGCTGCGGTGGAGGCGTTCTCCATCCGCCATGTCTGCGGTTTCGGTCCGGATCTACCCGAGGGTATGGTTTCGCTTGACGACGTCATCGCGTATGATCACGCAACGGCTCCAGCAGTCGCGCTCGACGCCCGGCAGGCCGCACTGATCTCGTTTGACGTCACGAATGGTGGACTGCTCGCCGTGCCGCGAACCCACCTGAATTTGATTTCAGGCGGGCTCGCGGTCTTTCTCGAAAGCGGAATGGCGCAAGGCGCGACGCTGCTTGCCGTGCACTGCATGGCGTCATTCGCCGGCATTGCCTCATCGCTGGCGTGCTGGCTGTTGAGCGGCGGCACGCTGGCGCTGCACCACCCGTTCGATGGCGAACTGCTGGAGCGGCAGCTTGTCGAATTGAATTGCGATACGCTGGTCTGTCCCGCCGCGCTGGCGATGCAGTTGGGCGAGGATAAAGACCTGCTGCACGAATCTACGCTGCGCAATGTCATCGGCCTGTGGCGTACGCCGGAGCAGGTTGCATCAAGTCCTCTTTGGCCAAGCGCACGGATCGGATTGACCGACGTTTACGTGTTCGGCGAGGCGGGTCTGTTCAGTGCGCGCCGGGGCGATGATGGCGTGGCGGCCGACATCATGCCCGGCCCTTACGGTGCGCCACGCGACGATGCGCAATCGCCCATTGCCGGCGAAACGCTACTGACCGACAATGGAACGCTCGCCTTGCGCGGCTCGATGGTGCCGCTGGCGGCTTACGCACCTCCGCGCGACGAATTTCGCCGCGACACTACGCCCGTCACCTATGTCGACACCGGATACGCCGCGCGGCTAGACCGCGCCAGCGGTGCGATCTGCATCACCGCGCCGCCGCCGGGCATCATGGCGGTCGGTGGCTATCGGTTCCAGGCCGATGAACTGCAAGCCTGGGCCAAGCGGCTTGGCGACGGCGCCATGCTGACAGCGCTGCCCGACAAATTGAGCGGCCATCGCCTCGCCGGCCGCGCCAACGACAATGCCCGCGCTCGCGGCGCGCTCAACGAACTCGGCCTCAATCCGCTGATGGTCGAGGCTTTTCGCGATCGCGTCGGCACGGACTAAGCCCACACCACACGACATTTCGTCAAAACCTTTGCTCTTCGTTGACGCGACATTAAGCGCGATCGGTTAGACTTTTCGTTCTCGAGAAGATCGTCGCAGTCCCATATGTCGAAACACGGACCTATCCTCGCTGTCGTCAGCGACGCTTATCTGCCGCTTGTCGCAGGCGTCCGCGCGGCCGGGCTGGACTCTGTCGTCGAGACAGGTTGGGCCAATGCGCTGCAGGTGTTTGACCAAACACCGCCGGCCGCTGTCATCGCTATGGCCCCGGTCGAAGGCGACGCAGTTTTCGAGACGCTCGCGACGCGCATCGCTGCGGCGCAGCCTTACGTTCCGCTGATCGTACTCGACGCTATCGCTTCGCTACCCCCCAACGCCATCCCATTCTCGCTGACAGAAAACAGCGCGGATCGCCTGGCCGCAAGGCTGCGCGCTGCATTGCGCGTGCGTGCGCTCCACGCCACCATGTTGCGGCGGCAGATTGACCAGCCATCGGCAACGCATCCGTTGCCAGTTTCCGATCCGTTGCAGGACGCCACCGTCCTTCTGGTCGGACGCGGCGCCAGCTATCCCGCGCTGTCCATCGCACTCGGGGCGCAAATGGGCGTTGTCGGTGCGCTCAGCATCGAGGCGGCCGCCAAACATCTGAACCTGCGCGATATCGATGGCATCGTGATCGGCGATGGCTTCACCGCGCGCGTAGTCGACGCATTCCTGACGGTATTGTCCGAGGATCCGCGCTTCCGCAACTTGCCCGTCGTCGCGCCGTCAGGACCGGAACGCAACTACGACCTGCCGAACCTCGAGACGATCGACGGCGAGCCCGCCCGGATGGTCGCCAGCGCCCTGCCTCTGATCCGGCAGCGCGCCTTTGAACAACGCATCAACCGCACGCTACGCTCGATCGATGCCGGCGGTCTGCTCGATCCGCGCACCGGATTGCTGACCCCGGCCGCGTTCAGCCGCGACCTCGATAACGCCGTCGAACAGGTGCAGGCTCGGGGCGCCGGGCTGTCTGCCGCTCGTTTTGCTTTCGCGGAAAGCCACCCGCGCGAACAGTACGATGCGGCGCGCATTCTTGGCCGGCTGATGCGTCGGACCGATTTCGCAACCATGCACGATGACGGATCGATGACGGCTGTGTTCATCGATGCGGAAGCGCGCAGCGCCAGTGCCATCGCCAAGCGCCTTGCCAGCGTGATGAAATACACCATGCATAGCACGCGGCGCGGCTCGCACATCGATCCGCATGTTCGCGTCGAAACGCTGATGGCGAGCGACACCGCCACGTCGCTACTGACCCGGCTGGCCGGTGACACGAAGCGCGCAGCATCATAGTTGCTCGCCCGCAATCAGGCTGCTTTGCGGCCTTCCGCGAGGTTCGCCAGTTGCCGAACGATCTCGGTCGCGCCGGCCAATCGCTCTTCCGGCGTTTCCCAGGTCTGCAGGAACACCACCTTCATATCGGGGCGAACCTTGGCCGCCTGTCCATGCTGGCGGATGAAGAACACCAGCCGATCCGGTTGCGCGAAGCTGTTGTCGCGGAAAGTGATCACCGCACCCTTCGGACCGGCATCGAGCTTCTCGATGTTGGCGCGCAGGCAGTAGGTCTTGATCGCCGCGACCTTGAACAGATAACGTACCTCGTCCGGCAGCGGCCCAAAGCGGTCGCGCAGTTCCGCGCCGAAATTCTCGATACCCTCTTCGGTTTCGAAATCAGCCAACCGCCGGTAGAGCGATAGCCGCACCGCGAGATCGGAGACGTAGTCTTCCGGAATGAGGACAGGCATGCCCACCGTGATTTGCGGCGACCAGCGATCCGCCACGGGCTCGGCAATGCCGGCCTTGAGGTTGAGGATCGCCTCCTCCAGCATCGATTGGTAAAGCTCGAAGCCGACTTCCTTGATGTGACCGGATTGCTCCTCGCCGAGCAGATTGCCCGCGCCGCGTATATCGAGATCGTGCGAAGCGAGTTGGAAACCCGCGCCCAGCGTTTCCAGCGATTGCAGCACCTTGAGGCGGCGCTCCGCCTGCGCGGTGATTTTCTGCTGCGCCGGCAGCGTGAACAACGCATAAGCGCGCAGCTTCGAACGTCCAACGCGACCGCGCAACTGGTAGAGCTGCGCAAGACCGAACATGTCGGCGCGGTGCACGATCAGCGTGTTGGCGGTCGGAATATCGAGGCCGGATTCCACGATCGTCGTCGACAGCAGGATATCGTACTTGCCATCGTAAAACGCCGACATGATGTCTTCGATGGTGGCCGGCGGCATCTGGCCGTGCGCCACCGCGACCTTCATTTCCGGCACGTGCTTGTCAAGAAAATCCTTCACCTCGGCGAGGTCGTCGATACGCGGACAGACATAGAATGCCTGGCCGCCGCGATAACGCTCGCGCAGCAGCGCCTCGCGGATCATCAGCGGATCATGCGGCGCGACGAAGGTGCGCACCGCAAGGCGGTCCACCGGGGGTGACGCGATGATCGAGAGGTCGCGCACGCCGGTCAGCGCCAGTTGCAGGGTGCGCGGGATCGGCGTGGCGCTGAGCGTCAGCACATGGATTTCGGCGCGGAGCTGTTTCAGCCGCTCCTTGTGCGAGACGCCGAAATGCTGTTCCTCGTCCACCACCACAAGGCCGAGGTCCTTGAACTTGATCGCCTTGCCGAGCAGCGCGTGGGTGCCGACAACGATATCGACCGAACCGTCGACGATGCCCTTCTTGGTCTGACTCAATTCCTTCGACGACACCAACCGCGACGCCTGCGCGACGTTCACCGGAAATCCGCGAAACCGCTCGGCGAAATTTTTCGCGTGCTGACGCGCCAGCAGCGTGGTCGGCACCACCACCGCTACCTGCTTGCCCTGCATCGCCACGGCAAACGTCGCGCGCAGCGCCACTTCGGTCTTGCCGAAGCCGACGTCGCCGCAGACTAGCCGATCCATCGGTTTGCCGCTATCGAGATCGTGCAGCGCGGCATTGATGGCGGTGAGCTGGTCCTCGGTTTCCTCGTAAGGGAAACGCGCGCAGAATTCGTCGTAGAGGCCCGCTTCCACCGGAAGCTTCGGCGCCTCGTGCAGATGTCGCTCGGCGGCGATCTTGATCAACTCGCCGGCAATCTCGCGAATGCGGTTCTTCAGCTTCGCCTTGCGCGCCTGCCAGCCGCTGCCGCCGAGTTTGTCGAGTTCGACATTGGTTTGATCGGAGCCATAGCGCGACAGCAGGTCGATGTTCTCGACCGGCAGGAACAGTTTTGTCTCGTTGGCATAGCGAAGCTCGACGCAATCGTGCGGCGCGCCGGCGACGTCGAGCGTCTGCAAGCCGATGAAGCGGCCGATGCCGTGCTCGACGTGAACGACGATGTCGCCCGTCGACAGGCTGGTGACTTCGGAGATGAAGTTATCGAGCTTGCGGCTGGCCTTGCGCGGCCGCACCAGACGGTCGCCGAGGATGTCCTGCTCGGTGATGACGGCGACAGCATCGGTCTCGAAGCCGGATTCCATGCCGACGACCGCCAGCATGGTTTCGTTGCGCGGCGTCGCCTGCACCGTGCGCCAGGCATTGACGCTGGTGAGGTTGAGGAGCTTGTGGTCCTTCAGCATGTTGGCCATGCGCTCGCGCGAGCCTTCGCTCCACAGCGCGACCACCACCTTCTTGCGCGCCGCCTGCAACGCCTGCACATGAGCGACGACGCTGGCAAACACGTTCACTGAACCATCGGCACGTTCCGGCGCGAAATTGCGGCCCTGTCTCGCTCCGGCATCGATCGCGTCGCTCGCGCCCTCGGGAACGGCGAACGGCGTTAACCGCGCCAGCGCGAGAGCCTCCAACCGCGCCTGCCATTCGGTTTCGGTCAGATAGAGCCGATCCGGCGGCAGCGGCTGGTAGATCGCGCCGCCGCTATCGTGCTCCAGCGCCTCGCGTCGCGCCTCGTAGTAGTCGACAATCTGCGCGAAACGCTCGCGCGCGGCGTCCTCGCCCTGCGGTTCGATCGTGACCGGCGCGCCGCCGAGATAATTGAACAGCGTGTCCATCCGCTCCTGAAACAGCGGCAGCCAGTGCTCCATGCCGGGATGGCGACGTCCCTCGCTCACCGCTTCATAGAGCAGGTCGTCGCGGCGCGGCGCACCGAACTGCGCGACATAGCCCAGACGGAAGCGCTTGATGGTTTCGGTGACCAGTTGAAATTCGGATACCGGCACCAGATCGAGACCGCGCATGGTCAGCAGCGTGCGCTGGGTTTCGGCATCGAAAGAGCGGATCGATTCCAGCGCGTCGCCGAAGAAATCGAGGCGGACCGGCTGGTCGAGCCCAGCCGGATAAAGATCGAGGATGCCGCCGCGCACGGCGTATTCGCCGGATTCGCGCACCGTCGAGGAACGGTTGTAACCATTGTGCTCGAGCCAGGCGACGATGGAATCCATCGGCACCACGTTGCCCGGCGCCACCGACAGTGCCTGCGCCGCGATCTGCTCGCGTGCCGGCACCCGCTGCACGATGGCGTTGACCGTGGTGAGCACGATCAGCGGCTTGTCACTGCCAGCCAGCCGCGACAGGCGCGCCAGCGTGGTCACGCGCTGGGCGACGATACCGTTATGCGGCGACACCCGATCGTAGGGCTGGCAGTCCCAGGCGGGAAACTGCATCACGTCGATATCCGGCGCAAAGAACTCCAGCGCCCGCGCCAATTGCGACATGCGCGGCCCGTCGCGACAGATCACGGCGAGGCTCACCGCCGGCGGATTCGGCCGCGCGGCGACCGCGCGGGCCAGGTCCGACACGATCAGTCCCTCGGCGCCGTCGGCGACGTTGGCCAGCGTCAGCGCGCAGCCGGGAACCAGCAGTTCGGCGGGTGAACGAAGCGCGTTCTTCATAGATTGGGGTCCGAAACGCGAAACGCCTTGATGCGCTCAAACATCGCGCCGGCGAAATCCGGCGATGGCGGAATGCCCCCGGCGAACGCCGGATAGAGATCGGGATCGTGGGCTTCGACCACCCGTTCGAGTTCCGCGAGATCATTGTCGGAGAGTTGCGCGATATGTGCATCGGCGAACCGGCCGAGGATGAGGTCCATCTCACGCGTGCCACGGTGCCAGCAGCGATAAAGCAACCGCTTGCGGCGGTCATCGAGCCCGTGGCTCGAACGTGTCGTCCCAGTCATGCGTCAACCTTGCGTAACGGCAAAAGCCCGGACGTGCCGGGCGCGGATGGTATAGTCCTCGCCGCTTGCGATGTCAGTATTTTCCTTGTCGCCGCAGTCATGCCCGCGCGTCATGGCCCGGTCTTGCCCCGGCCGTCCACGCCTTTGATCGCGCGCAGCAAGACGTAGATGCCTGAACGCCGTAGAATGAGCCGATGCCGCGTCCCGAGATTCTCAACCCGCTCTTTACGCTTGTCACCAGCCTGTCCGGCGTCGGGCCGCGACAGGACAAGCTGCTGCGCTACCTGCTCGGTCGCAACGAGACGCCACGGCTGGTCGACCTGCTGCTGCATCTGCCGAGCAATGTGATCGACCGCCGGGCGCGGCCGAAAATCCGCGATGCCGTGCCGGGGACCGTGGCGACGCTGGAAGTCACCATCGACCGGCATCGTCCCTCTCCGCCTGGCCGCTCGCGCACGCCGCATCTGGTCTATGCCAGCGACGACACCGGCGACGTGCTGCTGACCTATTTCCGTGGCAAGCGCGACTACATCGAAAAGCTCCTGCCGGTCGGCGAGAAGCGTTACGTCTCCGGCACGGTACAGATGTTCGACGGCACCTTGCAGATGGTCCACCCCGACCGCGTCGTCGATGAGGAAGGCCTGGCGAAACTTTCCGGCATCGAGCCGGTCTATCCGCTCACCGAGGGATTGGCGCTGGGGTCGCTTCGGCGCGCGATGGCGCTGGCGCTTGAGAGGCTTCCGAGGCTGCCGGAATGGATCAGTCCGGAGGTGCTTCGCCGCTGCAATTTCCCGCCGCTCGCGGAGGCGTTGCAGCGTGTCCATGTGCCTGTCGAACTGACGGATATTCTGCCCGATCGACAGTTCTGGTCGCGGCTGGCCTTCGACGAATTGCTCGCGGGGCAACTGGCGCTGGCGCTGGTGCGCGCGCAGTTGCGCCGGCCCGCAGGCGCGCGCCATGCCGGCGACGGCCACCTGCGCAACAAGGTGATCGACGCCCTGCCCTATGCGCTGACGTCATCGCAGCGCGATGCCGCCGTTGCCATCGCGCATGACTTGCAACAACCGGTGCGAATGCTGCGGCTGCTGCAAGGCGACGTCGGCTCCGGCAAAACCGTGGTGGCGCTGCTCGCGGCCGCCGCTGTCGCCGAGGCCGGCAAACAGGCGGCGCTGATGGCGCCCACCGAAATCCTCGCGCGGCAACACATCAAGACCATCGCGCCGCTTGCCGCGCGCGCCGGTCTGCGCGTCGCCATCCTTACCGGACGCGAGAAAGGCAAGGAGCGCCGCGATATTCTTGCGCAACTTGCCTCGGGCGAACTCGATCTGCTGGTCGGCACCCACGCCTTGATCCAGGACGATGTGGTCTTCAAGTCGCTGGCGCTCGCGATTGTGGACGAGCAACACCGCTTCGGCGTGCGCGAACGTCTCGCGCTCACTTCAAAAGGCGATGCGGTGGACGTGCTGGTACTCAGCGCGACGCCGATCCCGCGCACACTGGTGCTGACCTATTTCGGCGACATGGACATTTCCGAATTGCGCGAAAAGCCTGCGGGCCGTCAGCCGATCGATACCCGCGCGGTGCCGAGCAGCCGCTTGAACGAAGTGATGGATGCGGTCGGCCGCGCCGTGAAGGCCGGCAAGCTGGTCTACTGGATTTGTCCGCTCGTCGAGGAATCCGAGACCGTCGAAAATCTCACCGATGCCACCACGCGGTTCGAGAGCCTGCAAAGGCGGTTCGGTGATCAGGTCGGCCTCGTCCATGGCCAGATGAAAGGCGCCGAGAAAGATCGGGTGATGGCGCAATTCGCGGCCGCTGAAATCCGCTTGCTGGTCGCAACCACCGTGGTCGAGGTCGGCGTCGACGTGCCGGCCGCCACCATCATGGTCATTGAGAATGCCGAGCGCTTCGGGCTGGCACAATTGCACCAATTGCGCGGGCGGATCGGGCGCGGCTCGGAGGCGTCCACCTGCCTGCTGCTCTACCGCGAACCGCTCGGCGAAATGTCGGCGGCGCGGCTGCGGGTGATCCGCGAGACTACCGACGGCTTCCGTATCGCCGAGGAAGATTTAAGGTTGCGCGGCGAAGGCGAAGTGCTGGGAACGCGTCAGAGCGGCCTTCCCGGCTATCGCATTGCGCGCCCCGAAGTCCATGCGCAACTGATAGCCCAAGCGCGCGACGAAGCCTTGAGGATCATGCACGACAATCCGAAGCTCACGGGATCTTCCGGCGAAGCGCTACGCTGCCTGCTCTATCTCTACGAGCGTGACGAGGCGATCCCGCTGATCGGCGCGGGTTGATCAATCAGTCGGCTTTTGCCGACGCAGCTTTGAGTGTCGCTTCATCAGCCACGCGCGCGGCATTGGCGGTTTCGGCGAGCGCCGCGATCTTGCGCTGCGGATCGCTGCCCGGCTGCACCACGCCGGCGGACATGATGAGGGTCGCCGCATCCTCCGCGCTCATGTCGATTTCGATCACCTTGCTGCGCGGCACGTAGAAGAAAAAGCCGGTGGTAGGGTTCGGCGCGCATGGCAGAAACACCGAGATATGATCCTCGGTACCCGGCAGCTTCTCCGCCACCTCGACGCTCGGCGATTGCGAAATCAGCACGATCGACCACATGCCGGGCGATGGAAACTCCACCATCCCGACCTTGCGGAAGCTGGACCCGTTGCCGGAGAACAACGTCTCGAACACCTGCTTCAGACCGCGATAGATCGCGCGCACCACCGGCATCCGCCCGAGCAGGTTCTCGCCCAAGCCGACCAGCTTGCGCCCGATCAGGTTGGCCGTCAGGAAACCCAGCAGCGTCAGGGCCACGAAGGCAACCACCAGCCCGGATCCCGGTATGCCATACGGCAGATAGTTCTCGGGCCGATAGTCCATCGGCACCAACGGCCGCACCAATCCATCGACCCAGGTGACGAACCACCAGGTCAGATAAAACGTGATGGCAATCGGCCCCGCGACAACCAGACCCGTCAAAAAATAGTTGCGGATGCGCGCCATGAAGCCGCGCGGGGCCTCCGGTGGAACCGGCGCGGTTGAAGGCAGTGGATTCGATACAGGTCTTTGCGTCATCTATCCCGAGTCAATCAACAAGCGGCATCCATGCCAAGCAAATTATATGCCGGCACTGTAGCAGACATTCGTAACACTGCGATGGAACCATTCCGCGCAGCCGCGAGCCAAGCAAGCTCGGATTCGTCTACTCGACGGTGACCGATTTGGCCAGATTTCTCGGCTGATCGACGTCAGTGCCCATGACAACGGCGGTGTGATAGGCCAGCAACTGCACCGGAACGGCATAGACCAGCGGCGTGAAACTCGCCGCCATGTCCGGCAAGGTAATGGTCACGACCGAATCGATGGTGGCCTCGGCCGCCCCCTTGGCATCCGTCATCAGGATAATCCGGCCGCCTCGCGCGGCAACTTCCTGCATGTTCGACACCGTCTTCTCAAAGACGCGGTCGAACGGCGCGATCACCACCACCGGCATGTTTTCGTCGATCAGGGCGATGGGGCCGTGTTTGAGTTCGCCGGCAGCATAGCCTTCGGCATGGATATAGGAAATTTCCTTCAGCTTCAGCGCGCCTTCCAGCGCCAGCGGATAGCTGGTTCCGCGCCCGAGATAAAGCACGTCGCGCGACTTCGCGATGTCGCGCGCCAGCCGCTCGATCTGGGGCTCCAGCACCAGCGCGGCCGCCATCAATCGCGGCACCTCGACAAGGCCGCGAACCAGTTTGACTTCGTCCTCGACGGACAACTCGCCCCGCGCGCTGCCCGCGGCGATCGCCAGTGCGGCCAGCACCATCAACTGGCATGTGAAGGCTTTGGTCGACGCCACGCCGATCTCGGGGCCCGCGAGCGTTTGCAGCATCACTTCGCTTTCGCGCGCGATGGTCGAGGTGGTTACGTTGACAACGGAAAGCGTGTGCGCTCCCTGCGCCTTCGCATAACGCAAGGCCGCAAGGGTATCCGCCGTTTCACCCGACTGCGAAATGAAAATCGCGAGATCGCCTTTCCGCAGCGGCGCTTCGCGATAGCGAAACTCGGATGCAACATCGAGTTCGACCGGCAGTCGCGCGAATTGCTCCAGCCAGTAGCGGGCCACGAACCCGGCATAGCTCGCCGTGCCGCAGGCGGTGATCACCACCCGCTGGACGTCACGGAAATCGAACGGCAGCGCGACCGGCAGCGCAACACGTTCGCTCGCCATATCGACCATGCGCGCCAGCGTGTGGCTGACGACTTCCGGCTGTTCGTGAATTTCCTTCGCCATGAAGTGGCGATAGTTGGCCTTGTCGACGAGGAACGACGACGCGCCGGATTTGATGACCTCGCGCTTGACCGCGGCACCGCGCTCATCATGGATTTCGCAACCGGATCGATCGAGCACCACCCAATCGCCGTCTTCGAGATAGCTGATGGTGTCGGTCAACGGCGCCAGCGCGATCGCATCCGAGCCGAGATACATCTCGCCGTCGCCATAGCCGACCGCCAGCGGCGATCCCTTGCGCGCGCCGATCAGAAGGTTGTCGTTGCCATCGAAGATGAAGGCCAGCGCGAAAGCGCCGCGTAATTGCGGAAGCGTCGCTTTCACCGCTTCGGCCGGCGACAGACCCTTGCTCAGGTAGCCATCGACCAGATGCGCGACGACTTCGGTGTCAGTGTCGCTGCTGAAAACCGCGCCGCCCTTTTCGAGTTGCTGGCGCAACTCACGAAAATTCTCGATGATCCCGTTATGAACGACGGCGACGCGGCTCGCTGTGTGCGGATGCGCGTTATTTTCGGTCGGCTTGCCGTGGGTCGCCCAGCGCGTATGTCCGATGCCGAGATGCCCCTGGAGCGGCGCCGATTTCAATCGGCCTTCGAGATTTTTCAGTTTGCCTTCGGCGCGGCGACGATCGAGTGCGCCCGCTTCCAACGTCGCGACGCCGGCGGAATCATAGCCGCGATATTCAAGGCGCTTGAGTGAATCGACCAATTGCTCGGCAACCGGGCCACGTCCCAAAATCCCAACGATGCCGCACATACGGTTCCATTTCTTCGGTTCAAACCATGCCGAAACCGGCACAGGCGTCTCTTAACGAGAAATCCTAATGGTCAGGTACTCAAGAATTATTGCGAATTACCACAGAGTTAAGCGAATTCCTTAACCTGTTGATCACTCACTTCCGCTCGGTCTTTGCGGCAGCCTTGGCGTCCCGGAAGCGCGCGGCCCATCCCTCTCGCGAGACCTGCTGGCCGCGTCCGATAGCCAAAGCATTGTCGGCGACATCCTTGGTGATGACAGAACCGGAGCCGATATAGGCACCGTCGCCAATCTTCACAGGCGCAACAAGCGACGAGTTCGATCCCACGAACGCGCCCTTGCCAACGATGGTCTTGTATTTGTTGAAGCCATCGTAGTTGCAGGTGATGGTGCCCGCGCCGATGTTGGCGTTGGCGCCGATCTGTGCGTCACCGATATAGGTCAGATGATTGACCTTGGCCCCGGCCTCGATCGTCGCCGCCTTGGTCTCGACGAAGTTGCCGACCTTCGCGCCATCGCCCAGCGCCGTTCCCGGCCGCAGTCGTGCGTAAGGGCCGACGGAGGCCTTGGCCCCGATGGTTGCCTTCTCGATGTGCGAGAATGCGTGGATCACCGCGCCGTCGCCGACGCTGACGCCGGTGCCGAACACCACGTTGGGTTCGATCGTGACGTCCTTGCCGAACGTTGTGTCGGTCGCGAGGAAAACCGTCTCGGGCGCGATCATGGTGACGCCGGCATCGAGCGCGGCCCGTCGCAAACGAGCCTGCATCACCTGCTCGGCCTCCGCCAACTGCGCCTTGGTGTTGATGCCGCGCACCTCGTCTTCGCCGGTTTCGATCACCACGACATCGCGACCCAGCGCCCGAACGATCCCGACCGCATCGGTCAGGTAGTACTCGCCCTTGCTGTTGGCGTTGCCGATCTGCTCCAGCACCTTGAGCGCAATGCGGCCGTCGAATGCCATTACGCCGGCATTGCACAACTTGATGGCCTTCTCCTGCTCGCTGGCGTCGGCCTGCTCACGGATCGCCACAAGCTGCCCGGCTTCGACGACCAGCCGGCCGTAACCTGTCGGATCGGCGGCCTGGAATCCCAGCACTGCCAAGCCGGCACCAGCCGCCAGCGGCGCGCGCAGCCGCTCGAACGTCGCCGCCGAAATCAACGGCGTATCGCCGAACGCAATCAGCAGATCGTCATAGCCTTGCGCAATTGCCGCACGCGCCGCCATCACGGCATGGGCGGTGCCGAGACGCTCAGCCTGGACGTAGGTGCCGGTCTCCGCGCGGACGCGCCGTGCCTCGTCGGCCACCGCCTGATGATCCGGCCCCACCACCACCCCGAGCGCAGCACCGTCTCCCTTGGGGGCAGCGCCAAGCACATGCGCCAGCAGCGATTGGCCCGCTACCGGATGCAGAACCTTCGGCATTGATGAGCGCATCCGGGTGCCTTCGCCAGCCGCCAGGACGATGGTGAGGGTGGTTCTGCCAGTCATGCGGATTCCTATGCGCGATACCAAAATATCGCCCGTCAATAAGCGCTTTTCGCCCAAGATCAAACCCGTGACGTGGCTTCAATGCCATGGCCGATGACGACCGGAGGTATTTTTTTGATATTGTTGATGGCGTGATTCGCCGGCGTTGGGGGGCCGACAGGATCTGATGGCAAAACGCGGCAAAAAACTGGCTGACGATCTGACCGCCCACGATCTGGATGGCGTGCAGGTCGGTTTACTGGCCGATGAAGATGCTTACGATCGCCGGACCCCATGGCGGCTGGCATCGTGGGGGATCGGCGCGGTCGGTGCCGTTACGATCGCCGTTCTGGCCAATCAATCCTATGTTCACAAGCGGCAGGATCAGGTGGCCGTTAGCGATCTGGCGCGGCGATCCGAGCAAATTCAAACTATCGCGCGCGAAAGCCGAAGCGATATCCGGCGCCTTTCAGCAGCGATCGACACCCTCAACGGCGATCGCGACCGCCTCTATGCACGGGCGACGGCGCTTGAACAGGGCCTCGAGTCGGTAACGGGTTCGATCAACCGCCAGAATGTTGCGTTTTCTTCCCTCGCCAGTTCGATCCCGCCGTTGATCGCCCCGGACCTGAAAAACACGGATCCAAAACCTCCTCCATCGAGCCCCAGAACAATCGCCAGCGAGCAACCGCAACCCGCTTCGTCGCCGCAATCGGCCAACAACGAGCCCGCGCCGATCGCACCTGCAAACCTGACCACAGCGGCCGTTGCGACAGCACCGACGCCGCAGCCGACGGCCGAGACATCGGCACCCGCGGCAACGTCCTCGCTTGCAACCTCGCAACCGCCGGCCGCTCCGGAAACAAAATCCGAAACGGCCGACGCTGCGTCCGACGTCACGGCCTCGATCCCCGCTGACCCCGCTCCGGTCCCGGAGGTTGCGGTGCCTCGAACGACCTTCGGTGTCGACCTCGGCACTGCCAGTTCGATCGGCGGCCTCCGCACACTTTGGCGACGCATGACCGCCACCCACCAATCGGTTCTCGGCGATTTGCAACCCGTGATCGCCTTGAGGGAACGCAAGAGTCCGTTGAGCGTGCAGTTGCGCCTCGTCGCCGGTCCGCTCCACGATGCCGCACGAGCCGCCGAGATTTGCGCGGCCATCGCCGCCAGCCGCCATAGCTGTGCGACAACCACCTTTGAGGGCCAGAAGCTGGCGATGGATGCGGAACCGGCCGCCGTTCCCCAGCCGCTGCATCGACGATCGAATCCGCGCCATGCCGCGCGCGACAAGTCGACGGCGGCTCAACCCTCCCGACCCACGTCTGCACCGCACACGGCGCATTCTCGGTAATGCTTCTCTGCAAGTTGTCTGGTTCCACCCCGAGCAGAGACTGGGTCATACACAGGGCGAAGGCGGTCATAGTCTCCTCTTGCTTGCTCCTCCCCGCGATCCGAACCATATTCGCGACATGAAGAAAGATCCGTTCCGGCTGACGCCGTATCAGGTTCAGTGGCTGATGGTCGTCGGTTTCGTCACCGTCGGCTACGCACTTTATGTGCGCTATCTCGCCATCGAGCTATCGACTGTGACATTGGCTTGTGACGCCGGCCTGCAAAGCTATCTTTGCAAGGCACGCGCGGTCGCGACCTACCTGTTTCGCAATTCGGTGTTCGGAATCGTGGCGTTGATCGTTGCCGTTTTGCACGTTATCCGCCCATCGATCGTTCTGCTGACCGTGGGGCTGGTCGCCGCCGGTGCCGGCATCGTGCTCTACAATGTCGCTCTGTCGGGAATTGCGGTCGGGCTGCTTATCCTGGGCTTTGCACGGCCCGCGCCCGCCACAGTGTGATCCCCAGCATCACGTAGATCAGACAGGTCCAGAGCGACTGCCAGTTGGCGATGCCTTCGTTGAAGGCGATATAGCCGGATGCGACCACCAGCAGCCCGGCAAATACCGCTTCGGCCAGCGGCCTCGTTCCGGTTTGCGGACGATTGAAAACCATCAGCATCCAGAACGGCACCACCGCCATCGTCAATGCCGCGAACGGAAAGTCCTTGTAGCGGGGATCGAAGACAAGACCGAGCGCCGTTTCGGCGGCAATGACCGTCGTCACTCCCAGCACCAGGCCCAGGAGCAGCATCCGCCGCGAGCCGGTGCGACCCGGGCGCGGACCGATCACATCGAGAAACGTCGGCAGCGGCCGACCAGACATCTGTACACTGGCAGCAAGTAACGGCGCCGCGATACCGGCGGCAAGCAGCAATCCCCATTGCGTCCAGCCGCCGATGCCGAGACTTTCGGTCAGCATTTTTTCGACCGCCACGCCCAGCAACGCGCCGGCGGCGGTCGCGGACCCGGCGACGCCAAGCCATGTACCAAAACGCGGCGCCCACGGCCGCCGGCGCGCGGTCCACATCGCGACCGCGAAAATCAGGACGGAAAGCACCATCCCAGCAGCCATTTCCTGCTTCCACATCGGGAAGTTATTGATGGGCAAACCGGCCGGATATTTCTCCGCGCGTGCCTTGGCGTCGATCAGCCCCCAATAGCCACCGACCGTTCCTTCAAGCTGACGCTTCCATGGCTGGTCGTAGGCTTCGATCAGATTGACGCGGAAGTTTTCCCGTCTCGCCAGCGTGAGAATTTCGGAGACAACGCGCGCCTGTTTGGCGCGCGAGGGCAAGGCCCCTTACCGCATCCGTCCCGCGCTCGGCCAACCGGTTTCCCCGATCAGGATTTCCTTGCCGGGAAATGCCACGGCCACACGTTTGCGGATCGAATCGATATGGTTCGCCGCATAGCGCGCCGGCACCGGCATATCCTCCCAATAAGGCAGGATATGAATGGTGACGAAATCGACCGCGTCGTAGATGTCCCGGTTACGCAGCCAATATTCCCAGACGTCGGCATACGTGACCGGGACCTTCACCTGCGACTTGACCGAACGGATATTGGCAGCCAGATCGGCCGCGGTCATTTCGCCGCGCAGCAACACTTCGTTGCCGACCACAACTGCCGAAACGACGTCGGCGTATTCCTTGGCGAGACGCACGGCAGTCGCGATCTCGATGACGTTGTCGACCCGGTTGCTCCCGAGCCAGATGCCGAGGATCAGCTTGAGCCCCGCCTTGCGCGCCAGCTCCGGCGCCTTGTCGAGGCCGTTCTGGACCGAGTAGGTCCGGACGCACTTCGATATCTTGGCAAGTTGGGCGAAATCCTGGGCGATCTGCCCCGGCGCGATCTGCGTCCCCTTCACCAGCGGGCTCTGCCCGTCGCGGAACGGCGCGTAAGACACGCACTCCAGCTTCGCCGCAGGATCGATCGGCGCGTGCGCCAGCGTGATCGGCATGGACAACCACCACCAGATGGCGGCGATTGCGCACAACGACAGGAACAGCAGCGCTAACGGCGTTCGCAACGAAATTGGCCCAATCCTCCTGGAAGATTTTCCGGCTGGCCGAGGCTCGGCTTGCGACGGAAAGTACCCAAATCGATGAGCAGCTCAGGTCTCACGTAAAACCCGGCGGCTGAGGAAAGCGCCGGAATCGTCGATTAGCCAATCACCGACGGTCTGCCAAGTGCCGCGCCGCCGCAATCCCATACTTCTTCTCTCAGAACCGTCGGGAACGGCCGTGCGATCAGCGCCTTTACTAGACAAAAAGCATTTTGTGTTTCATGGAATCCGGAACTGCATTCGCCGCATTGGGGACCCATTTGCGCGGCATCTGAGCAGTGAATTGCCACGGGCGGGCATTAGGGTATCAAAACCGGGGACGGCATGCGTCAGATACGAGTTGAACTGCGAGCTGCGTTGATGCGGACATTGGCGGTGCCGGGACTGGCATTGCTGCTCGGGGTCGGTGGGGCGATTGCCCAGAGCGGCGATCTCCGCGCCCAGGATCAATCACCAAAACCTGCCCAAACCAATACCAATCCGGCAACGGCGGCCGAAGCAGCCGCCAAGGATAGCCAGCGCAGGATCGATGAGTTTGCCGAGGCTTCGAAAGCCATCAACGGCCCGGCCGGCAATCCCGAATGCGTCTGGCTCGGACGGCGCGTCGTCGTGCTGATGTGGCGCGACGATCTCGACACGGCGTTCCGCCATCTCGACCTCTACGACCGGTTCGGTTGCCCCGGCGGCCACGTCCAGGCGACATTTCGCTGTCTGGTAAGGTTCGGCGGGATCGATCCGAAGGTGCCGGATAGTTTGAACAGCCGCGTCCATGCCTGCTGGATCAACCCCAGCGCCCAACCGCAGACCGCGAGTACCGGGACGCCTCCGGCGGCCCAGGGATCAGGCGCGCCTGCGGCAGCTCCCGCAGCGCCGGCGCCAGCCGCCGCGCCAACGCCTGCACCGGCAAAATAAATAATTGGCCCGATCCGGCGGAACGAATGGGGCCCTCTGCCGTTTGCCCTCTTCGTTATCCGGAAAACGTCATCGCGTCATACGAGTGGATAATTGTTGTGGCATTGATATGCTCGCCTTGCTGCAGCCTCTGACGGATCGAGGGGACCGGTCCGCTTACCTGTCACGCTGCCCCGAAATGGTTTAGTCGCGATGCGCGCTGTCGTCGCCGTTCTGTTGTTCGTCACCGCTGTCCACGCCGCCATTTGGGGCGTCTTGCGGGAAAAACAGGCAGCCCCCGATTTCACCGGCATCCTGCCGAGCGTGTCCTATGCACCGTTCGACGGCTCCGGACATCCGGATGTCGACAACATCCCGACCGTCGAAAGAATCCGCGCCGACATGAAGGTGCTGGCGCCACTGACCCGCGCAGTGCGTCTCTATTCATCGACGGGCGGCGTCGAGCTGGTGCCGCCGATCGCCAACGAGGCCGGCATTAAGGTCACGGTGGGCGCCTGGATCGACAAGCATGTCGACCGCAACGAGCGGGAAATCCAGGCCGCGGTCGAACTGGCCAAGCACAACAGCAACGTCAACGGCATCGTTGTCGGCAACGAAACCATCTACCGCGCCGATCAAAAGGTCGACGACCTCATCAAGCTCATCCAGCGAGTCAAAAGCCAGGTCAACGTCCCTGTAACGACTGGCGAAATCTGGAACATCTGGCTCGAGCACCCGGAACTGGCTTCATCCGTCGATTTCATCGCCGCGCATATCCTGCCGTATTGGGAAGGCTTCTCCGACAAGCAGGCAGTCGAGCAGGCGCTGATCATCTACCAGAAACTGCGCGAGGCCTTTCCCGGCAAGCGTATCGTCATCGCGGAATTCGGCTGGCCGTCGGGCGGTTACAACCTCAAGAATGCCGTGCCCGGCCCGTTCGAGCAGGCGGTGATCCTGCGCAACTTCGTCACCCGCGCCCAATCGGTCGGGATGGAATACAACATCGTCGAAGCGATCGATCAACCTTGGAAGTATTTCGAGGGCGGCGTCGGTCCGTATTGGGGCGTGCTCAACGCCAATCGCGAGCCGAAGTTCAACTGGACCGGCCCGGTCGTCAATCAGGACTATTGGAAGCTTGCAGGTATCGCACTGCTGGTCGGGGTGTTGCTGTCGCTGCCGATCTTCCGCCTCTACAAACCGACGATCCTTCAGGCCGGCATGCTATCGGTTGCGGCCAACGGGGTTGGCGCATGGGTCGCCACCGTCTTCTCTTACTGGAACGGCCACTATTTCGTCTGGGGCTCGGCTTTCGCCATGACCTTGGGCCTGATCCTACTGGTGCCGCTGATCCTGATTGCGATGGCACGCATCGAGGAAATCGCCACCATCGCGTTCGGCCACCGCCCGGCCCGCCTGCTCTCTCCCGAGAAGACGGCGCCCGCCGCCTCGGCTCCCGACCGCAAACATCCGATGGTCTCGATCCACGTCCCGGCCTATTTCGAACCCCCGGAGATGCTGAAGCAAACGCTCGACGCTGTGGCGCGGCTCGACTATCCGAATTTCGAATGCGTGGTGATCATCAATAACACGCCAGACCCGGAATTCTGGCAGCCGATCCAGGATCACTGCCGGATGCTCGGCGAGCGGTTCAAGTTCATCAACGCCGAGAAGGTCAAGGGCTTCAAGGCAGGCGCCCTGCGCATCGCCATGGACCGCACCGCCGCCGACGCCGAGATCATCGGCATTATCGATGCCGACTATGTCGTGCAGCCGGATTGGCTGAAGGATCTGGTGCCGGCCTTCGACGACCCCCGTGTCGGCCTCGTGCAAGCACCGCAGGATCACCGCGACGAAGACCTGTCTCTGATGCATTACGCCATGAATGGCGAATATGCCGGCTTCTTCGACATCGGCATGGTCCAGCGCAACGAGTGCAACGCCATCATCGTGCATGGCACCATGTGCCTGATCCGCCGCGAGGCGATGGACAAGGCCGGCGGCTGGGCCGGCGACACCATCTGCGAAGACACCGATCTTGGCCTTGCCATCATCGAACAGGGCTGGCTGACGCACTACACCAACAAGCGTTACGGCCACGGCCTGTTGCCCGACACCTACGAGGCGTTCAAGAAGCAGCGGCATCGTTGGGCCTATGGCGGCTTCCAGATCGTCAAGAAACATTGGCGCCGCTTCCTGCCTGGCGCGAGCCGCCTGAGCCCGGATCAGAAGCGCGAATTCGCACTCGGATGGCTGAACTGGCTGGGCGCCGAAAGCCTCGGCGTGTTGGTGGCCCTGCTCAATCTCATCTGGGTGCCGATCGTCGCCTTCGCCGACATCGCCATTCCCGACAAGATTCTGACGCTGCCGATCATCGCCGCGTTCGTCGTCTCGATGGCGCACTTCCTGTCGCTCTATAAGCTGCGCGTCACGCTCAAACGCGGCCAGATGCTCGGTGCCATGATCGCAGCCATGTCGGTTCAATGGACGGTGTCGCGGGCCGTGGCGAACGGCCTGATCACCGAGCACCTGCCCTTCGCGCGCACGTCCAAGGGCGGCCTGTCGCGCATGTCGATCGAATTCCAGGCATTCTGGGAAGCGGTCATCGGCATCCTGCTGCTGCTTGGTGCCGTGGTGCTGGTGGCCTCCAACAGCTTCCGGCAGATCACCGAGATTTACATTTTCGCCGGCGTCCTCGTGTTGCAGAGCTTGCCGTTCCTGTCCGCCGTGGCGCTGGCTACGCTGGAATTGTCGCGGATCAATTCCTTCGCCTTCTGGCGCTACACATGGACTCGCTCTGCCGAGTTGATCGGCTTACGGCCGGCACCGATGCCGATCATTGGCCCCCCGCAACAGGTACCTTCCGACACCTCGACGCTGCGTTAGCGATCGGCCCCGCCGGTTTGCGGGGCCGATCGGTTAAAAATCTGGGTGAGAACCAACCTGTAAGATCAAGTTATAATGATAAAATTCAGTTTTCCCGATGAAGTGGGTACATTCACCGGGTAGCTATTGACCCACGCCGGTCCATTCCCCTACACAGCCCACGCGTGAGCGCGTAGCTCAGTCGGTAGAGCACGTGACTTTTAATCATGGGGTCGAGGGTTCGAGTCCCTCCGCGCTCACCATTGAAAAATTTGGATTATTTTCCAACTTTACCATCCGGCCCGAACCATTCAAAAACCATCGTGCACACTCGATGCACACTAACCAGCGACAATGAATCCAGCTTCGTCATATCCAAAGACGATTGATCCACCGCAAGCCATTGTCGACTCAGTCGATGTACATTGACGTCATCAAGCCGGGTTTTAAGCTCTAGGCATGTTTTTCTGGTTGCCCCGAGGGCCGCTGTTTTTGGCGTCCCATCGCTTAAACTATCTTCCCACCCCACCCGAAGCGGCAGGGTTTTCTTTGCGCTTAACATCGAGCCTTAAACAGCCGACCATCTGATAGGCAGTGCGGCCGCGATCAACAGGCTGATAGCCCTCAAAACAGGCCGACGTTGTTCAAACATCTAATGCGACGGAATGACGCGCCTGCCGCTCCGGTTGATTGTGGCGTCTGCCGCACTTTGTCTAAATTATGTTCCGCGCGAACTGCGTGACGCAAGGTGCGTCACACATTGATCTCAGAGTAACTGGGACGTCTCCGAACGCAGTCAATAACATCGTGTCCTGGGGAGGATTCACAATGATGAACGAGAAAACATCCCGTCGTCGCTTCATGACAGGAGCCGCCGTTGCCGGGGCCGCCGTCGCAGCGCCTTACATCCGGAACGCGGAAGCGGCCGAAACCATCTCCTGGAAAGTGCAGACGTCTTGGCCTGCGGGTATCGGTCTCAACACATTCAAGGCCTGGTGCCACTCCATCAAGGAAAAGACCGGCGGCGAACTTGAATTCAAACCATACGCCGCTAAGGAAATCGTCGGCGACTTCGAGCTTCTCGATGGAGTCAAGAATGGCGTGCTGGAGGCGATGAACTCCTTCACCGTCTACTGGGTCGGAAAGATGCCGGCCGCGGCATTCCTCTCGTCGTATCTGATGGGCATGCGCTATCCCCACGAATGGGACATCTTCTTCTACGGCAAGGACGGCCTGAAGATGGCGCGCGAGGTCTTCGCCAAGCAGGGTCTGCACTACGTCGGGCGCATCCATCACGGCCCGAACATCGTACACTCCAAGAAGCCGATCCGCTCCGCCGAGGATTTCAAGGGACTGAAGCTGCGCGTACCGGGCGGCATGATCGCCGAAGGTTTCGCCGCCATCGGCGCCCGCACTACGCTTCTGCCCGGTGGCGAAGTGTTCTCGGCGCTTGAAAAAGGTACCGTCGATGCCGCCGACTACACTGGTCCCGCCGTCAACTGGGATCTCGGCTTCCAGCAGGTGACGAAGTACATCTGGATGGGACCCGTCGGACTTGAATCGATTTATCAACCGGTTGACCTGATGGACTTCGTCGTCAACCAGAACGTCTGGAACAAGCTCTCGCCGAAGATGAAGCTCTGGATCGAAAACGAAGTCGAAGCCTATTCGGCCGTTCACTTCGGTGCGATTCAGAAGGCAGACATGGAAGCCTGGGACAAATTCATCAAGGCTGGTGTCGAGATCAATCGCCTGCCGTTTGAGGACCTTGACAAGTTCCAGCGCATAGCGGTGCCGATCTGGTTCAAGTGGGCCAACAAGGACAAGGACGCCGCGCGGGTGTTCAAGGCTCAACTCGACATCATGGAGTCGCCGAGTCTCGGCTACGTGACTCCGGACATGTACAAGGACCAGAAGCTCAATCTCTAGCCGATGCGCGAAACGTTCGGTGCGCCGCGGAAACATCCTCCGATGGCGCACCGGGGCTTGGCGCCGCCTTGTTGAATCGAGGCACGTTCCATCCGTCTGTCCAGACTTAACAGTGGATGAGGCGCACACCGGCGCACTGTCGGGCGGCTTCCGATTCAGATTCGCTATATCCTGCTGGCCGGTGGCATGCCCGTGACATTGCAGGCGTGCTGCAACTAACAACAGCGCTATCAAGCGCGATTACCATCGCGATCGACGCGATGGCATGCGGGGGGTCCCATGCCCGAGATCAATTTTGTGCTGCCTCATTGGCTTTACTGGGGCACGCTTATTCTGTTTCCGATCATTGCCATGGCCATGGTGCGTCGCGAACAACAACGGCCGCAGCGTCATGGCCCCTCGTTGTTCGTAGCCTATCTTTTCTGGCTCACGGCAGGCTTCGTCGGTCTTCATCGCATTTACCTTCGCAGCGCATGGGCGGCGATCTTTCTGCCGGTGGTGATCGCGATCCTTTATTTCAACGGTATCGATCGCATCTACCGCGAGGACGTCTCGCGGCTGCGTGCCGCGCATGATACCGCCGTCAGCCGGCTGCATCGGATCGAACCGTCGCCCGGCGTCACGTTATCGCCCGAGGCCACTAGCCGTGTCACCGCCGCGCGCGAAACCGAAGCCAAGACGAAAGCCGAGTTTCAGGTCGCGGAGGGTAATCTGCACTCCAACAGCCGTATCATCAGCGGCCTCGCCATCCTTCTTGGCGTTATGCTTCTGATCGATGCGCTCCTGCTGCCGGGACTTGTTCGCCGTGTTCGCGCCAGGGAGGCCGCGGCGGGGCCGCCGCCTCCCGAACTGGCGCCACCGGATGTTACGACGATCGGCACCCAGGAAGATCCCTCGCGGCACGTTCATACCAAGCTGACAGATGCGATCGATGGTCTCAGCAATCGCGTCGGCGAGTTCGTTGCCTACTGGGCGGTTCTCTCGGTGTTTGCCTATTACTACGAAGTCGTGGGTCGCTACTTCCTGAATTCACCCACCAACTGGGTCCACGAGAGCATGTTCCTGATGTTCGGCATGCAATACATGCTATCGGGTGCATACGGCTACAAGGAGGATCAGCACGTTCGGGTCGACGTGTTCTATTCGCAGTTCTCGGTTCGAGGAAAGGCGATAGCCGATATCGTCACCTCGATCTTCTTTTTCATTTTCATCGGCACCATGCTGTGGACGGGTTGGAAGTTCGCGTCCGACGCCATCAACGTCGCCGAAGTGTCGTTCACCGAGTGGGCGGTGCAATACTGGCCGGTCAAGCTGACGATTCCGATCGGTGCCGGCCTCCTGCTGCTCCAGGGCATCTCCAAACTGATCAAAGACATCATCATCCTGACCAGGGCGAGGGCGTAAACCATGGGGCTCGAGATCGATATTGCATGGTTGACGCTGTTGATGTTCGGCTCGCTGGCCGCGCTATTGGCGCTCGGCTTGCCGATGGCGTTCTGTACCGGGAGCCTTGCAACCATTTTCCTGTTCGTGTTCGGCACGCCGGCGATTCTGAACATGATGCCGTCGCGCATCTTCCCGTTCATGACGGACTATCAGCTCTCGGCGGTGCCGCTGTTCATTTTTATGGCGGCGGTACTGGAGAAAGCCGGTATCATCGAGGAACTGTTCGACGCGATCTATAAGTGGCTTGGAGCGCTGAAGGGCGGCCTTGCGTCCGCCACCGTCATCGCCTGCACGCTGCTCGCGGCCATGGTCGGTGTCGTCGGCGCCACCGAAGTGACCATGGGGATGATCGCGCTTCCGGCTATGCTCAAGCGTGGCTACGATCCGAAACTCGCTTGCGGCGCGCTGCTCGCCGGCGGCACGCTCGGAATTCTGATCCCGCCGTCGGTGATGGCGATCGTCTATGCCGTGGTCGCGCAGCAATCGCTCGGCGAATTGCTGGTCGGCTCGATCTTTCCCGGCCTGCTGCTGTCGAGCCTCTACGTCGGCTATGTCACGGTCCGTTGCTACATCAATCCCAGTCTCGGGCCCGCACTGCCGCCGGAAGAGCGCGTCGATTGGCGCGAGAAGCTCCGGCTGCTGAAAAACACCATCGCACCGATCCTGCTGATCATGCTCGTACTCGGCGTGATCTTTTTCGGCGTTGCCACGCCGGTCGAAGCCGCCGGCATCGGGACCTTTGGCGCGCTGTTCGTGGCGGGGCTGCATCGCCGCCTGAACTGGGTCAATATCCAGGATGCTGCCATGCAGACGTTGAAGGCCACATCGATGGTGATGTGGATCTTTTTCGGCGCGACGATGTTTGTCGGATTTTTCATCGTCAAGGGCGGCCAGGAGTTCGTCGCCAACACCATTCTCGGCACCGGTCTGCCGCCCTACGGCATCTTGATGCTGATGATGGTGATCCTGTTCGTGCTCGGCATGTTCATCGACTGGGTGGGCATTCTCCTGCTCACCGTGCCGATCTTCCTGCCGATCATGCAGGGTCTGGAGTGGGGTGGCGTATTCGGCCTTCCCGGCGTCGCGCCGAAGGACGTCGCGCTTTGGTACGGTGTGATCTTCATGGTGAACATGCAGATGGCATTCCTCAGTCCACCCTTCGGGTATTCACTATTCTACCTGAAGAGCGTGGCGCCGCCGGAAATCAGCATGGCGACGATCTTCCGTGCTGCTGTCCAGTTCATGGTCCTGCAGTGGATCGGCGTCGGCTTGTGCATCATGTTTCCGCAGATCGTCACGTGGCTACCCAGTCTGGTTTACACACGTTGAGCGGCGGCTTTAATGCCGCATTGGAGACGACGAGGCGAAATATAGTCTGCCGCCGCTGTTCGATCGGTGGAGCGACGTGCGAATGGGGACAAGCGTTGCCTCCTTTCGCTTGCTGAAGTCAGCAACGTTTGTTGCAATCGACAACGAACCTTCATCACACGCCAGATCGCAGTGTGTCATGTTGCCGCAACGACAACGCGCTGATCGATACGAGCGCTACGGTTCTATGCGCGATATGTCGCTTAGTATGGCCCGATTTACGGCTCTTATCTGCAATTTGGAAACGCGGCTCGACAATCCATTTTTCGTTTCGCGGTATAATGATTGTTTTCTCTCCGCGCGGCTCGCTGTTTGCGGTTTGACCGTTTTGGACATTCCATGATCTTATTCAGCAAAAGGAAAAGATCAGGGAGGATCAAATGTCCGGAACATCGAACTCACTCGGACGACGCAACCTTCTCAAGGCCTCGCTCGCGCTTGCGGCGACACCAGCTATTATCGGAGGCGCCCGCGCCGCCGAGAAGGTAACTTGGAAAGTCCAGTCACATTGGCCCAAGGCGTCCGGTTCGTTCAACGATAGCTTGGGCGTACTTGCGAAGGAACTGGAAGCGCGCACAGATGGCCGCTTCAAGCTTGAAGCGTACGGCGCAGGCGAGATTGCTAAGGATCGCGAAATCTACAACGTCGTGCGTCGCGGTGTCGTGTCGATGGGAACGATTTCGCCCGGTTACATTCTCGGCGAAGCTCAGGCGATGGGACTTTACTACGGCGTCCCAGGGACATTGCGCGAGACTTGGGAAATGATGCACCTGACCAAAAATCTCGGCATCGAGAGGATGGTCAATGAAGAGTTGCGGCCTAAAGGCGTCGTCGTCATGGGCGATAAAGCTTATCCAACCGAACTTGTATTGAAGAAAAAGATCACGTCGATTTCTGATTTCAGTTCGTTGAAAGTTCGCTCCGCCGGCACCATGCTGGAATATCTCGCGGCCGCCGGCGCCTCGCCACAGCAGGTGGCGGGGCCCGAGATTTATCAGGCGATTTCAACGGGCGTGGTCGACGGTGCGCATTGGGGAGCAGCGGTCGGCGCGCTGTCGATGAAATTCTGGGAAGTCGCCAAATATCATATGAAGCCGGCACTCGGCTTTGCAAACGACGCTTACATCGTCAACGTCGCCGCTCTCGACAAACTGCCACCGGACCTCAAGCTGCATTTTCTGTCGCTCATCGAAGAACGCTATTTCCTTCGTTCGGTCGAGTATCTGCAGCAGGAGGCGCGTGCGCTCACGACTGGCAAGACCAAGATGGACGTCGAGGTGGTGAATTTCCCGGACGAGGTCATGAAGAAATTCCACGAAGCCTCCCAGGGCATTCTCAAAAAAGAACAGAGCAAGGGCGAGCTTGCCGCCAAGGGCTGCAAGACGCTCGCCGGTCTGATGTCCGATCTCGGCTACGTCTGACGAATGACGGTCTCGGCCGGCGACGCGCTGGTCGGGGCCGATCAACGGCTACGTTTCGTGGGCGAACGGTCGCGCTGATTGGTGCCGGCCGAACAGGAATGGGGCTCGATGCTCAAGCTTGCCAGAACGATCACCGGGATCAACAGATGGTGCGCAAGAATTGCAGCATGGTTGATCGTGCCGATGTTCATCCTGCTGATGGCCGATGTCATCATGCGATACGTGGTCGGCAGCGCGGCGATCTGGACGGCCGAGTTTGCTCAGTTGATATTCGGTGTCTATGCGGTTATTGCCGGCGGCTTTCTGTTGGCTGAGCGAGCGCACGTCAACGTCGATATCATCTACGGCCGATACAGCCCCACGCGGAAGGCACAGATAGATCTGGCAACGTCGTTCCTGTTCTTCCTGTTTCTCGCGGTGTTGATCTGGCAGGGCACCGACATGGCGTGGGAGTCCGCTGCCAAATTCGAGAGATCTTCCAGCATCTGGGATCCTTATATCTGGCCAGTCAAAGTAGCGATCCCGATCGCGGGCGTTCTGTTGCTGCTACAGGGCTTCGTACGGATCGCGTCCGACGTTCGCACAATCATGGGTGTTCAGAACGATCCGGATGTGTTCGGCAAGCAAGCCAACGGCGAAACCTCCCACTGAACGGGATAATTGATCGTGTCTGTCGAACTCATCACGCTCCTGTTCTTCGGTTCGCTGGTATTCTTCCTGTTTGTCGGTACGCCCCTGGTTTTCACGCTCGGGGGCATATCCGTCATCTTCCTGTACTTCACGATGGGATCCGTGGGATTCTACATCGTCGCGTCCAAGTTCTGGGATTCGATGATGAGTTTCACCCTTATTGCTATTCCCATGTATGTGTACATGGCGATGCTGCTCGAAAAATCCGGTGTGGCTCAGGACCTTTACCGGATGATGCATGTCTGGTTCGGTGCCATTCGAGGCGGTCTTGCGATCGGTACCGTTGCGATCTGCGCGATCTTCGCGGCGATGAGTGGGATTAGCGGGGCCGCAGTGGTGACGATGGGGACCATCGCACTGCCGCGGATGCTTGAACGTGGTTACGACAAGCAACTTGCCGTCGGCGCGATCAATTGCGGTGGCGGCTGGGGCATTCTTATCCCGCCCTCCATCCTGATGGTTCTGTATGCCATGCTCACTGAGGTTTCGGTGGGGCGATTGTTTGCATCGGGTATCGGTCCGGGCATTCTGTTGTTTGTGTTGGTGACCATCTATATCGCGGTACGCGCATGGCTACAGCCGTCGCTCGCACCGGCCCTGCCCGTCGAAGAGCGAGGCGACTGGAGCCTCAAGATCAAATCGCTGAAGGCTGTCTTCCTTCCGCTGTTCATCGTCGTACTGGTCTTGGGCGCGATCTTCGGTGGATTCGCCACGCCGACCGAGGCCGCCGCGCTAGGCGTATTCGGTGCGTTGGTATCCTCAGCGATCCATCGCAAGCTATCGTTCAAGGTGCTGAATGACGCTGCGATTCAGACCTTACAGCTGACCGCGTTGATCATGTGGATACTGTTCGCGGCGCATGCCTTCTCGACAGCGTATACGACGCTGGGCGCCAATGAACTGATGAATCATCTGATGACGCTGATTCCCGGCGGTCAGTGGGGTGCACTTGCCTTTATGTTGGTCGTGCTGCTGTTGCTCGGCATGGTCCTCGATCCGGTCGGAATCATGCTGATCACGCTGCCGGTTTTCCTTCCGGTGGTGCAGGCCTACAATTGGGATCCGATCTGGTTCGGTGTGATCTTCATCATCATGATGGAAATCGGCTACATGACGCCGCCGTTCGGCTTCAACCTGTTCTACCTCAAGGCAGTGGCCCCACCCGAAGTAACAATGCATGACATCTATCTGTCGGTCATCCCCTACGTTTTGGTGACCCTTCTCGGCGTTCTGATTCTGATCGTATTCCCCGATATTGCCTTGTATTTCCCCAACCTGTTTTTCGGCGTGGCAAAATAGGCTCAGGACCCATTAAATTTGTTGCGAGATGGTTGGCGGCTTGATTCAATGGTGATGCTGGGAGGCGTCGCCATGACTGATCTTTTGCTGCTATCGGAGGCGCAGATGCGCCGGATCGAACCGTATTTTCCATTGTCGCACGGGATCGCGAGGGTTGACGACCGGCGGGTCATCAGCGGCATCGTCTTCGTCATCAGAAACGGTTCGCGCTGGCGCCATGCGCCACTCGGCTGTGGTCCGCACAAGACGATCTATAACCGGTTCGTGCGCTGGAGTCGCCTCGGCGTGTTCAACAAGATCTTCGCCGAACTGGCGCGCAAGGCTGGGAAGCCATCTCGGCTGATGATCGATGCGACGCATCTGAAGGCACATCGCACCGCTGCCAGCCTTTTAAAAAAGGGTCTGTTCCCCGACGTATCGGGCGCACCAAAGGGGCCTGAACTCAAAGCTGCATGCCGTCTGTGACGGTCAGGGACGCCCCGTCATCATGCTGCTCAGCGAAGGCCGGATGAGCGATTACAAGGGCGCGGCCCTGATGATCGATGCGCTGCCGCCCACCAGGCAGAAGCTCTCCGACAAGGGCTACGATGCCGACTGGTTTCGCCGGGCTCTCGCCGAACGCGGCATCACGGCCTGCATCCCGTCGAAGTCAAACCGCAAGACGCCAATCGAATATGATCGTGTGCTCTATCGCCAACGGCACAAGATCGAGAACATGTTTGGCAGGCTCAAGGACTGGCGTCGCATCCACACCCGCTACGACCGATGCGCCCACACTTTCATGTCAACCATCCGCATCGCAGCCAGCGTCATCTTCTGGCTCTGATCAATGAGTCCTGAGCCTAGATTAGCACGAATAATACGAATACATATATCCGAATCCGGTTCAGCAGTTTCAGCGGCGGGAACCTATACGGCTACCGTTTGTTCATTGCATGTGTTTAGAAGCGTCCCGTGCGGCGTTGCAGCAAATTTTGGACACATTGCTCCTGAATAAGCCCCGCCATCACACCATCGAGGGTACGATTCATGCGTTTTCGACGCCTACACGCTTGGCTTTGCCATACCGCCATTGCCAGCGCTGCCGTCATTGCCGCCACGTCGGCCGGAGCCCAGACCCCCTATGACGGGCAATGGAGCGTCACCATCGTGACCAAGTCGGGCAACTGCGAGCCGACGGCCCAGTATCCGCTCATCGTCACGGACGGCAAGATCAGTGCACCGGGTGCCGACATCTCGGGTCGGGTCGGTCCCGCAGGATTGGTCAAGGTGTCGTTCCAGGGCGCTTATGCGAACGGCCAACTCAGCGGAAACGCAGGGTCCGGCAAATGGAACGGTGCCTCCGGCGGCATCCCGTGCAGCGGCAACTGGCAGGCTTCACGTCAATAATACGCAGGACTACAAAATGAAAACCGGGATGAAACGTCGAAGTCTGGCTTTTGGATCAGCGGCCGCCGGTGCGGCGCTGCTGGCCCTCGGGTCGGTGGCAACGGCGCAATCCCCGGGTGTGTTTTCCGGCATGGCAGGGGTTTGGTCCGGTAGCGGCTCGGTGTCGCTCGACAACGGGCAGAGCGAACGCATCCGCTGCCGTGCAACTTATGCCGTGAGCAGCGACGGCACCGGCCTCAACCAGACGCTCACCTGCGCCAGCGATAGTTACAAGTTCGACCTCAAGAGCAACGTGATCGCCAAGGGCAGCGCGCTCTCCGGCACCTGGGGCGAATCGAGCCGCAACATCGGTGGCAATCTGCAGGGCAAGGCTCACGGCGGCCATTTCGACGTCGTCGTCAGCGCACCGTCGTTCTCCGCCAACCTGTCGATGACGACCAGCGGCAACAAACAGCGCGTGACGATCCGTTCCGATGGGGCCTTCAAGAGCGCGTCGATCTCGCTCTCGCGTTCCTGAGCCCTCACTCAACTCTGCGAACCAGCATTGAACAACGGGGACACGCGTCTTTGGACGCGTGATTGGATGCGGACATCCGCGGCAGACGCGTGATAGATGATCGCTCGGTATCGTCCCGCTTCCGTCGTCGGTTCTGCAAATGCCACCGCAACCCTCGACACCGAAAGCCACAATGTGGATGGCCGGCTGGCTTCTGCAAATGCTGGTGATCGCCATTGCCGGTCGTGAAGCCCTGCGCGAACTGAACGTCTTTCAGGTGATGGAATTCCGATCGGCAATCGGCTTTGTCCTGTTGTTGCCGTTGGTCTATCGCGCGGGCGGGTTCAATCGTCTTCGCACCCGTCGCCCCTTGCAGCACGTCGCACGCAACCTGGTGCATTACGGCGCGCAATTCGGCTGGTTCTTCGCCCTGACGCTGATCCCGCTCGGTGAAGTCGTGGCCATCGAATTCACCACGCCTATCTGGACTGCCATTCTGGCAACCGCCTTCCTCGGCGAACACATGAATCGCGGAAGAATTCTCGCCGTCGTGTTTGGGCTGGCGGGCGTCATCGTCATTGTCCGGCCGGGACTGACCGGGGCCAATGCTGGGCAGATCGTGGCCATGCTCGCCGCGGTTGCCTTCGGCGTCTCGATCGTCATGGTGAAGTCGCTGACCCGCACCGACACCACGCTCCAGATCATTTTCTGGATGACGGTGGTGCAATCGACCGCAGGGCTCATTCCTGCCATCGTCGTCTGGAGCTGGCCGAGCGTCACCGCATGGGGCTGGCTCCTTGTCGTGGCGTTCTGCGGTACGTTTTCCCACTACTGCATGGCGCGCGCGATGCTGTACGCCGACGCCACCATCGTGGTACCGATGGACTTCCTTCGCGTCCCGCTCACCGCGCTGGCCGGCTGGCTGATCTATGCCGAACGGATGGATCTGCTGACGGTGCTGGGCGCAGCCATGATCCTTGGCGGAAACCTTCTCAACCTGCGAAGCCCCGCGGAGCAACGCGCGGCGGCGTGACCCAGATCACTTGCCGGCAGCTTTGCGCAACGCGGCGTTGATGCGGTCCTGCCAGCCGGGGCCATCCTCCCGGAAATATTCCAGCACGTCCTGATCGATCCGCAAGGTCACCTGCTCCTTCACGCCCGGAATCACGGCTTGCTGAGGCAGCGGAGCGGCAACCTTGGCGGTTGCCTTCTTGAACGCGGCTTCCGCCTCGGTGCGGGCGTCATTTAACGTGCGAGGGCGCCGTGGTGGTTGTGACATTCTCGAGTCCTGTTTCGGTCAGGTAGAGTCGATAGCGGCTCCCGCTGAGATACGTGATGCAGCGCTGTTCGCGCAAGCGGCAATCACGCATCGATCACGTTCGCTCTATCGCCGCCGGATCGCATTAGAAATCGTAAAACCAACGCATTTGCGTTGCGACATCGTCAAACATCGCGGTGTATTCTGTCGGCGCAAATCAGCAACAGAGGAGATCACGATGCCAGTCATTGCGGAATCCCTGTCGATGACGCCCGCTCATGCCGTGCCGCGTGAACGTGAACTGCCGACCTGTCCGGTTTGCGCCGACTCGATGATCGCGGCAGAGGCGTCGGCCTTCCTCTCGGACGACGTCGTCAGCTACCTGTGGACCTGCGATACCTGCGGCTACGGCTTCGTGACCGAGCATACATTTCGGGCTATCGCCTGCAATTGAGCAAGCGGAGCGAGATCCCCGCACGGCCTATGACGGCGGCAGATCGCCGCGTCCCCACGCTTCACGAATGCCGTCGCTGAATTTGGCGAATGCGCCTGCCGCAATCGCATCGCGAGCATCCTGCATCAGGCTCTGATAATAGGCGATGTTGATTTCCGACAGCAGCATCGCGCCGAGCGCTTCGCCGGACTTGATCAGGTGATGCAGATAGGCCCGCGAATAGCTACGGGTCGCCGGCCATCGGCTTTCCTCATCCAACGGGCGCGGATCGTCGGCATGACGGGCATTGCGCAGATTGACCGGTCCGCGCCGCGTGAATGCCAGCCCATGACGTCCGTTACGCGTGGGCAGCACGCAATCGAACATATCGATGCCGCGTGCGATCGCGTGCAGCAGATCGTCCGGCGTACCGACGCCCATCAGATAACGTGGCCGATCCTGCGGCAGATGCGGCGCCGTCTCCTCGATCATCCGCAGCATGACCTCCTGCGGTTCGCCCACCGCTAGACCACCGATGGCATACCCATGGAAGCCGAGATCGACGAGGCCGCGCGCACTGGCATGCCGTAACGCCGGCACGTCGCCGCCCTGCACGATGCCGAACAGCATGTGACCTTGTGGCGCGCTTTCGAATGCACGCTTGCAGCGCTCGGCCCAGCGTAGCGACAATTGCATCGCGCGTTCGATGTCGTTGCGTTCCGCCGGCAGCCGCACGCACTCGTCGAGTTGCATGGCAATGTCGGAGCCGAGTAGCTGCTGCACCTCGATGGCGCGCTCCGGCGACAGTTCGACGCTGGCGCCATCGATGTGCGAGCGGAACGTCACGGCGTGTTCGGTCACCTTGCGCAGTTGCGCCAGCGACATCACCTGGAAGCCGCCGGAATCGGTGAGCATCGGCCCCTTCCAGCCGGTGAACATCTGCAAGCCGCCAAGCGCCGCGATGCGCTCCGCGCCCGGCCGCAGCATCAGATGATAGGTGTTGCCGAGCACGATGTCGGCGCCGCTATCGCGGATCTCGCGCCAGTGAATGCCTTTCATCGCGCCCGCGGTGCCGACCGGCATGAAGGCGGGCGTGCGCACCACGCCGTGCGGCGTGGTCAACCGTCCAAGACGCGCCTCGCCGCTTTGGCCGAGCAACTCGAAATGATTGGGGACCGTCATCGGTGTGCTGAATCCGGAAACAGCAGGCTGGCGTCGCCATAGGAATAGAAACGATAGCCGCTGGCGATCGCGTGCGCATAGGCCTGCTTCATCGTGTCGAGGCCGCTGAAAGCCGACACCAGCATGAACAAGGTCGAGCGCGGCAGATGGAAATTCGTCATCAACACATCGACGGCACGGAAACGATAGCCCGGCGTGATGAAGATATCGGTGTCACCCGTGAACGGTTGAATCTTGCCGTCCGCATCGGCAGCGCTTTCGAGCAGGCGTAGCGACGTGGTGCCGACCGCGACGACACGTCCACCGGACGCGCGCGCAGCGTTCAGCGCCGCCGCGGTGTCCTCCGAAATCGTCCCCCACTCGGAGTGCATCTTGTGCTCGGCGGTGTCGTCGGCCTTGACCGGCAGAAATGTCCCCGCACCGACATGCAGGGTCAGACGATGGATCGCGATGTCCCGCGCCTGCAACGCAGCCTCAAGCCCCGGCGTGAAATGCAGTCCGGCGGTTGGCGCCGCCACCGCACCTTCATGCACCGCGAATATGGTCTGATAGTCGCTTGAGTCCTGCTCGTCCGGCGTGCGCCGTGAAGCAATGTAGGGCGGCAACGGCGGCCCGCCGACATCGGCGATGGCCTGATCAAGCGTCGGACCGTGGAACGAGAACGTCAGCGTCACCTCGCCGTTGTCACCCTTGGCTTCCACCTGCGCGTCCAGATGGCCGAGCAGACACACCCTGCCCTCATTGCCGAAACGAATGGTGTCGCCCTCGATCAGCTTTTTGGCGGGCTTCACCAACGCTTGCCAGCGCGAACCGTCGAGACGCTTGATGAGCGTCGCCTCGATGCGCGGCTCCGCGTCGCGACTGATCCGGCGACCGGCCAGTTGCGCCGGAATGACCTTGGTGTCGTTGACGACAAGCTGATCGCCGGGACGCAGCACCTGCGCCAGATCGGACACGCGACGATCCTGCAATGCCGTGCCGGGCTGCACCACGAGAAGGCGCGCGGCATCGCGCGGATGCGCCGGCCGCAGGGCGATGCTCTCAGGCGGCAGTTCAAAATCGAAAAGATCGGTGCGCATGGATCAACTGAACGATATGACGGGAGGGGTTGTCCCCATCACTGGACCCTCAAAGCCAGAAACGTCAATGGCCGGAGGTTATCCGGCCATTGCACCTTCGTTGAAAGTCGGGAGCGCGCTCAGGCGGCGTCGGCGGCCATCCGCGCCTTGACGATCTTGTCGGGGTTCTGCACCGGCTCGCCGCGCTTGATCTTGTCGACGTTCTCCATGCCGGAGGTCACTTGACCCCAGACGGTGTATTGCTTGTCGAGGAAGCGCGCGTCATCGAAGCAGATGAAGAACTGGCTGTCGCCGGAATCCGGACTGGCGGCCCGCGCCATCGAGACGACGCCGCGCACATGCGGCTCGGCGTTGAATTCGGCCTTGAGCTTCTGGCCGGAGCCGCCAGTGCCGGTGCCGTGCGGACAACCCGTCTGCGCCATGAAGCCGTCGATGACACGATGGAACACGATGCCGTCGTAGAAGCCTTCGCGCACCAGCTCCTTGATCCGCGCCACGTGATTGGGCGCAAGGTCCGGACGCATTTCGATGGTGACCGGGCCCTGGGTGGTTTCGAGGATCAAAGTATTGTCGTTGTCAGCCATGCTCTCTTCTCTTTTGGTTTGAGGTGATTTCGACGATCGTCAAATTTCAACGTCAGGGGACGCCCGGCGATCGCACCGCCCATGCCATGGATAAATGGCATCGGAACGCAGCGCTGCAATGTTTCCATCACTGCCGTGCGGTAGATCAGCCGCTCGTCGTCGGAGGCGCCCCGCGTCTCGAAGGTGATGCGCGGGTGTCCCAAAATCCGTCCATCGCGCGTGAAAGCGACCAGAACCGTGATCTCCATACCCATGCTGCCGTTCGGCAACCGGGGCGCCCGCCAGCAACCTTTCAGTCGCGCGAACATATCTTTCAGGGTGCTGACACCCGGCTCCTGCGCCGCCGCGATGCCCGGCCCGACACCGCACGATAGGGCAGCTAGGATCAGGGCAATGGCAGCACGGCGCCACATCGTTTTTCGTCACTTGATGTCTGATGCGACCTGCACCTTCACCATCTTGTCGGGATCAGTGACGGCGCCGCTCTGCACGCCCGGAGGCGCCTTCTTCAGCTTATCGACCACGTCCATGCCGGACACCACGTTGCCGATCACGGTGTACTTGCCGTTCAAGAACGAGGCATCGGCGAAGGTGATGAAGAACTGCGAATTGGCGCTGTCGTTGCTGTCGCCGCGTCGCGCCATGCCGACCACGCCGCGCGTGAACGGCGTCTGCGAAAATTCAGCTTTGAGATTCGGATGTTTCGACCCACCGGTGCCATTGAAGTTCTGGCCGTCACCGGTCTGCGCCATGAAGCCGGCCATCACCCGATGGAACGGCACATTGTTGTAGAAGCCCTCGCGCGCGAGCAGCTTGATCCGCTCGGCATGCTTCGGTGCGATGTCGGGGCGAAGCTGGATGACGATACGGCCCTTCGTCGTGTCGATGACGATAGCGTTGGCCTTGTCGAGATTGGCGGGCAGCGGTTGCGCCAGGGCGGGAGCCGCGCAGATCAGCGCGGCGACGACGGCAAGAATGCGGATCATGTCAACTCCGGAGGGAGAACGGGTTAGCTCTTGAACTTGGCCTTGAGATCGGATGCGACCGACGCCGGGACGAAGGCGGAAACATCGCCGCCCATGGCAGCGATCTGCCGCACCAGTGTGGCGGTGATCGGGCGAACGCCGACCGAGGCCGGAACGAACACCGTCTGCACGTCCGGCGCCATGGTTTCGTTCATGCCAGCGATCTGCATCTCATAGTCGAGATCGGTGCCGTCGCGCAGGCCACGGACCATGATGCGCGCACCATGATCGCGCGCGGAGGTGATGGTCAGGCCGTCATACGTCACCGCGTCGAAGCCGCACCCGGCCTTGTCCGCAACCGGGCCAAACACGGCCCGGACCATCGCCAGCCGCTCCTCGGTGGTGAAGAGCGGCTTTTTGCCGGGATGGATGCCAATGGCGACGATCAGCTTGTCGCAAAGGCCGACAGCCTGCCGGACGACGTCCAGATGGCCGTTGCTGACGGGATCGAAGGAGCCGGGATAGAGCGCGATGCGGGTCATGGTCCCCGTCTAACCCGCCCGACGATCCCCTGCAAGCCGCCCGGTTCCACCGAAATGCGTCGAAAACCGGGTTTTTATTTGCACGATGGAACCGAACCAAATGCCGGTTCCGCGCGTCTTTTGAGGGAGTGTGAGCTGGCTCACTGTTTCGCGCAGCGTTTGCGACGAAACATTCCCGCACCGGGATGAAGTCATTTTCATCCGCCCACGACAACCGGGGGAAACCAGCGGGGGCTATCAAACGGTCAGCAAGCACGCAGAAGGGCCACAAGGCCCACATCACAGGGGAACGTCATGATCAAGGCTCTTTCAGCTCTGACCGTCGCCGCCTTCGTCGCCGCCGCCATCACCATCCTGCCGGGGTTCGCTCCCGAAGTCGAAGCCGGCGTCTCGACCGCCCCGCTCGCCAAGAGCGATCGGCTCGACCTGCGCTCCGAGGCTTGCACCCAGCAGAACTGGCCGAACTTCGATGCGTCCTGCCTGCGTGGAGCCGGTTCGCGCGGTGCCCTCGCGCCGGCCCGTGTCATCCGCGGCTGATCGCGCTTCTTCTTATTTTCTTGTTCTTCGCGCCGCATGCCCGCGGCACACCTCCAGCCACAGCTCAAAATGAAGGGCCCCAATCGGGGCCCTTTGTTGTTGCCGCATAGTGGATCCTCAGAGACGCGAACCACGGGCCTAGCCCTCACGCCTTCTTCAGAAACTCCGTACGCAGAACCAATCCCTTGACCTGCTTGGTACTGCATTCGACCTCGGCCGGATTATCGGTCAGGCGAATGCCCTTCACCAGGGTACCTCGCTTTAACGTGGTGTTTGCCCCCTTCACTTTCAGATCCTTGGTCAACGTGACCGAATCGCCGTCTTTCAAGGGAGTCCCGTTGCTGTCCTCACGATCAAATCGTCTGTCACGATCACCTTTCGGAATGCTGTCGCGCCAAGACGAGGGAATATCTACTCCTCGCCCTCGCCGTTGCCATTGTCCTCGCTGCTCTCCGCCTCTTCCGAGATGTGTTCGACCGAAACAACCTGCTCGTCGTCCGCGGTGTTGAACACGATGACGCCCTGGGTCGAGCGCCCGGCGACGCGAATGCCCTCCACCGGACAGCGGATCAGTTGCCCCTTGTCAGTCACCAGCATGATCTGGTCGGCATCTTCGACCGGGAACGACGCAATCAGCTTGCCGTTACGCTCCGTGACCGACATCGCGACGATGCCTTTGCCGCCACGCCCGGTGGTTCGGTACTCGTAGGACGATGAGCGCTTGCCATAGCCGTTCTCCGACACCGTCAGCACCACCTGCTCGGCCGCCGACATCTCGATGTAACGGTCCTGACCGAGTTGGATCGCGCCGTTGCTCTCCTCGCCATCGGTTTCGACAGCCTCTTCTGCGATACCGTTCTCGCCTGACACCGCACGGCGCATCTTCAGATAAGCCGAACGCTCCTCCGACGTCGCATCGACGTGGCGCAAGATCGCCAGCGAGATCACCTTGTCGCCGTTGCCCAGCGCTATCCCCCGCACGCCCATGGAGGTGCGCCCCGAAAAGACGCGGACTTCGGGGACCGGGAAGCGGATGCACTGACCGCCAGCAGCCGTTAGCAGCACGTCGTCATGCTCGGTGCAGATCTGCACGTCGACGATCGCCTCGCCTTCACCGAGCTTCATGGCGATGATGCCGGAGCGCCGCACGTCGACGAAGTCGGAGAGCTTGTTGCGCCGGACCGTGCCGCTGGTGGTCGCGAACATCACATCAAGATTGGCCCAGGACGATTCATCCTCCGGCAGCGGCATGATGGTGGTGATGCGCTCGCCCTGCTCCAGCGGCAGAATATTGATCATCGCCTTGCCGCGCGCGTTGGGAGCCGCCATCGGCAGCCGCCAGACCTTTTCCTTGTAGACCTGGCCGCGCGAGGAGAAGAACAGCACCGGCGTATGGGTCGAGGCCACGAACAGGCGGCTGACGAAATCCTCGTCGCGGGTCTGCATACCGGAACGGCCCTTGCCGCCACGCTTCTGCGAACGATAGGTCGAGAGCGGCACGCGCTTGACGTAGCCGAGGTGCGACACGGTAACGACCATGTCCTCGCGCTGGATCAAGTCCTCGTCCTCGACCTCGCCTTCCTGTTCGATGATCTCGGTCCGACGCGGCGTGGCGAATTCCGCTTTCACCGCGCTCAGCTCATCCTTGATGATGCCCTGAATGCGCGCCCGCGAGCGCAAAATTTCCAGATAATCGGCGATCTCGATAGCGAGCTTGTCTATCTCGTCGGAGATTTCCTCACGGCCGAGCGCGGTCAATCGCTGCAAGCGCAGATCGAGAATGGCTTTCGCCTGCTCCAGCGACAGCCGCGCAGTGCCGTCGGGATTGATGCGGTGGCGCGGATCGTCGATCAGCGCGATCATCGCTGCCACATCGTTCGCCGGCCAATCGCGCGACATCAATATCTCGCGCGCTGTGTTGGGATCCGGCGAGGTGCGGATCACGCGGATGATCTCATCGATGTTGGCGACGGCGATCGCAAGACCGACCAAAATATGCGCGCGATCGCGCGCCTTGTTCAGCAGGAACTTGGTGCGCCGCGACACCACCTGCTCGCGGAACGCGATGAACAGTGTCAGCAGGTCTTTCAGGTTCATCAACTGCGGACGGCCGACATCGAGCGCCACCATGTTGGCGCCGAAATTGGTTTGCAGCGGCGTGAACTTATAGAGCTGGTTCAGCACCACTTCCGGCACCGCGTCGCGCTTGAGTTCGACGACGACACGGAAGCCGTCGCGATCGGACTCGTCGCGCAGATCGGAGATGCCTTCGATCTTCTTGTCGCGCACCAGTTCGGCGATGCGCTCCACCATGGTGGCCTTGTTCACCTGGTAGGGGATTTCCGAAATGATGATGGCTTCGCGATCCTTGCGCGCCGGCTCGATCGACACCTTGCCGCGCATCACGATGGAGCCGCGGCCGAGGTGATAGGCCGAGCGGATGCCCTGACGACCGAGGATGATGCCACCGGTTGGAAAATCCGGGCCCGGCACAATGTTGATGAGATCGTCGATTCCGAGCGTAGGATCGTCGATCAGCGCCACGCAGGCGTCGATGACTTCGCCGAGATTGTGCGGCGGGATGTTGGTCGCCATGCCGACCGCGATGCCGCCGGCGCCGTTGACCAGCAGGTTCGGAAACTTCGCCGGCAGAACCGACGGTTCCTTTTCGCTGTTGTCGTAGTTCGGCTGGAAATCGACGGTGTCCTTGTCGATGTCGTCGAGCAGCGATTGCGCGATCTTGGTAAGGCGGGATTCGGTGTAGCGCATGGCCGCCGCCATATCGCCGTCCACCGAGCCGAAATTGCCCTGCCCGTCGATCAATGGCACGCGCATGGAGAAATTCTGCGCCATCCGCACCATCGCGTCGTAGACCGACTGGTCGCCGTGCGGATGATACTTACCGATCACGTCACCGACGGTACGCGCCGACTTGCGATACGGCTTGTTCCACTCGAAGCCGTTCTCGTGCATCGCATAAAGGATTCGCCGATGCACCGGCTTGAGGCCGTCGCGCGCATCCGGCAGCGCACGCGCCACGATCACGCTCATCGCGTAATCGAGGTAGCTGCGCTTCATCTCATCGAGAATGGAAACGGGGCGAATATCCGAGGGCGCCGGCGGCTCCTCCGGGGTCTTGTCGTCGCTATCGGCCAAGGGTGGATTCCGGTCAATTTTTGCTGGGAATCATATAGCGTATCGGAGCTTCGCAAACCACCCCTGCGAGCCTCGATAGATTTGGATTTTTCCGGTTTATTTTCCGCAGCTTAGGGCGGGATTTTCCGACCTTTCCCACGGCCATCCGGCCAGCGTGCTCAGGCGGTTGCGTCGAGCGGAAAAGCAACGATTCTTCGAACGTCAGGTTGTCGACACACGAATACTCAGCAAGGAGCCAACCATGCCCCATACATCCGTCGCGCTGGTCACGTTATTGGCGCTGCTGGTCTACTTCTGGATGGCGGCGATGGTCGCCCGCACACGCAGACGCGTCGGCATCTTCGCACCTGTGATGACCGGCGACCCGACGCTTGAACGGACCATCCGCGCGCATGTGAATACGCTCGAGTGGTTGCCGATCTTCCTGCCGTCGCTGTGGCTGTTCGCGATCTACTGGAGCTCGACCGTCGCGGCTGCATTGGGTGCGGTGTGGATCGTCGGACGGATCATCTATTTTCTCGGCTACAGGGCAGCCGCCGAAAAACGACGGCCCGGATTCGCAATCCAGGCCGCCGCCGCATCCGTACTTCTCATCGGCGCGCTCGGCCGTGTGATCTATCTGATCGCCATCAACGGCATCCAGTAAGGACGCCTGACGGTCGCAGCGTCAGAACGGAATGTCGTCGTCGATATCGGCGTTGCGGCCACTGCCACTGCCACCGCCGCCAACGGCGGCCCGGCGCTGCGCACCGCCGGAGGGTCCGCTGGAGCCGAAGTCGCCACCGGCATCATCGCCGCCGAAGCTGCCGCCACCGCCGCTGCGGCCGTCGAGCATGGTCAAGGTTGCGTTGAAGCCTTGCAGCACGACTTCGGTGGAATAGCGCTCGGCGCCGCTCTGGTCGGTCCACTTGCGGGTCTGCAACTGTCCTTCGATGTAAACCTTGGCGCCCTTCTTCAGGTACTGCTCGGCGATGCGGCACAGACCTTCGCTGAAAATCACCACGCGATGCCACTCGGTCTTTTCCTTGCGCTCGCCGGTATTCTTGTCGCGCCAGCTTTCCGACGTCGCGATGCGCAGATTGGCGATCGGCCTGCCGTCCTGGGTCCGCTTGATTTCCGGATCGGCACCAAGATTGCCGACCAGAATGACCTTGTTCACGCTCCCCGCCATCGACGCCTCCACTCTCTCGAACCAATTTCCGCCCGCGCATCGAATCCTGACGGACCCGCCGCACCGGGCAACCGGGCGTTCCGACCGCGGCCCCGATGCTATACTCCGTTCGCGCGCCGAGGGATGCCGGTCCACGACCTTATCCACACAGCGATAGAAGACCATGTTCCCTCTTCGTTCCATTGAAAAGAGAATTTCGGCATTCATGAACTAACCGGAGGTTGTATCGGGACACCTTGACGTCTCGACTGTCCCCCGGAACTGTGATGGGAACCCGATTCGTTGACGAAAGCCTTCCGTTTATTAACGAAAAGCTACCGAACGATATCTTCGTATCGGCCCACTTCATCGTTCAGTGTTGCATTCGAGAGACGGCATTGCTCGCGGAAACGGATATATTGGCTTCATCGATTTGGGGGCACTGGCCTCCCAACAAGAGACTTGTCGGAGACTTACGATGAAATCATTCCTTCTGGGTACGGTCGCCCTCGCTGCAATTGGTCTGGCGCTTCCCGCGAACGCCGCCGACCTGGCTCCGCGTCCCTACACGAAGGCTCCGGCCTACGTTCCGGCTCCGATCTACAACTGGACCGGTTTCTACCTGGGCGGTCACATCGGCGGTGCCTTCCGTGGTGACGAGAACAACA
>JAEWIX010000036.1 GCA_023386885.1 Pseudomonadota bacterium | reverse complement strand
CCAGCCGCCCCCGCCGCCCGACAAACCGCCTCTGCCGCCTCGACCACCTCCGGAGGACACGACACTATCGCCGATCAATGTAAAGACGAAAGCAATCAATCCGATGATCGCCGCCATCGCCAGCGTTCCGACCAGGAACCAGATCACCAGACCAACCAGGCCTCCGGTGACGACGGAGCCCACCAATCGGCCAAACGTCGCGCGGAAGATGCCGCCGAACACCAGCACCGCGAAGAACGCGACCGGGCCGATGGATTCGAGATGATCGAAAATATTCGTGCCCGGTTGTTGCCGCTTCGGTTCCGGCAGTGGCTCGCCGTCGATGACGCTGATCATGCGGTCGACACCAGCCGTGATGCCGCCGGCGAAATCGCCTTGGCGGAATTTCGGCGTGATGATCTCGTCGATGATACGCTTCGACGTCACGTCAGTCAGCGCACCTTCAAGACCGTAGCCGACCTCGATACGCAGCCGTCGATCGTCCTTGGCGATGACCAGAATGGCGCCGTCGTCGACCTTCTTGCGGCCGATCTTCCACGCTTCCGCGACCCGGATCGAGAACTGCTCGATGGCCTCGGGCTCGGTGGTCGGCACGATGAGAACGGCGATCTGGCTACCCTTGCGCTGCTCGAACGCTTGCAGCGTGCCGTCGAGCGTTGTGATCTGCTCTGATGTCAGCGTCCCGGTTTGATCGACGACGTGGCCGGTGAGTGGCGGAACGGCAACATCGGCAACCGCAACGGCGGCCCAGCACAGCATCCATGCCAGCAGGGCCGTCGCGACCGTTTTGATCGCTGTCATACGCGATCCGCCGGCTTATTTGGCGGGTGCGGGCGTCGGTGCGGGCGCCGGATTGAAGTCGACCTTCGGCGCGGTCGAAATCGCCTTCTCGTTGTCGACGGTGAAGTTCGGCTTCTCCTTGTAGCCGAACATCATCGCGGTGAGGTTGGATGGGAACGAGCGCACCGTGACGTTATAGTCCTGCACGGACTTGATGTAGCGATTACGCGCCACAGTGATGCGGTTCTCGGTACCCTCGAGTTGCGACATCAGATCGCGAAACAGCGCATCCGATTTCAGTTGCGGATAATTCTCCGTCACCACCAACAAGCGCGACAGCGCGCTGGAGAGTTCGCCCTGTGCTTGCTGGAACTTGTTGAAGGCGGCCGGATCGTTGAGCGTTTCCGGCGAGGCCTGAATGCTGCCGACCTTGGCGCGCGCGTTGGTGACGCCGAGCAACACGTCTTTTTCCTGCTGCGCGAAGCCCTTTACCGAATTGACGAGGTTGGGCACGAGATCGGCGCGGCGCTGATATTGATTGACGACCTCCGACCAGCTCGATTTGATCTGCTCGTCCTGACTCTGGATCGCGTTGTAACCGCAATTTGTCAGGCTCAGTGTCGCCAAAGCTGCCAGGACGGTGAGAAGCCGACGCATCAATATCTCCTGTCATGTCGCCAACGCTCGCATGTCCAACGGACACGCAGCATTCGACGGTGAGCATACCTCAAACGACAGCGGACGCCACGCTTCATCAACTACGGTGAAGTTCTACCGCCCTCTTAGACGTTCTTGGCGCGCTGCTCCGCATCCCGGATCGCCTGCCAGATCTTGACCGGCGATAACGGTGTGTCGAGTGTCGTGATGCCAAGCGGCGCCAGCGCGTCCATCACGCCGTTGGTGATGCAGGGCGGACCGCCGATCGCGCCGGATTCGCCGCATCCTTTGGCACCAAGCGGATTGGTCCGGCACGGCGCGGAACCGTCGAGAGTTACATTGATCGCCGGAATATCGCTGGCACGCGGGATGCAATAATCCTGATAGCTCGCGGTGAGAAGCTGGCCGTCCTGATCGTAGGCGACGGTTTCATACAGCGCCTGCCCGATGCCCTGCGCCACGCCGCCATGTACCTGGCCTGCGACCAGCATCGGATTCACCGCGACACCGACGTCGTCGACGGTCGAATAGCGCACGACGCGCGTCATGCCAGTATCGGGATCGATCTCGACCTCGCAGATATGCACGCCATTCGGCCAACTCGGCCCATCGACCTCGCCGGTGCTGTCGACGCTGAGCCGCGCATTCTGTTCCGCCTTCGCGATGTCGAACAATCCGATGCGGCGGTCGGTACCCACCACAGTGAGCCAGCCGTCGCCGTATTCGATGTCTTCAACCGCGGCTTCCAGCAGATGCGACGCCTTCTCGCGTGCCTTGGCGATCAAGTCTGCTGACGACACCGCAACGGCGGTGCCGCCCACGAACAGCGAGCGCGAGCCTACGCTGCCGAATCCTTGTGCCAGATCGGTGTCACCCTGCACCACATCGATCCTGTCGATCGGAATGCCGAGCGAGGATGCGATCATCTGCGAATAGCTGGTCTCGAGCCCCTGCCCCATCGCCTGCGTGCCGGAATGCAACACGACGCGGCCTTCGGCAGTCGCATACAGGCTGACCTTCTCGCTGTGCGCGCGACCGCCGGTCCATTCGATGTAGCTGGTCAGGCCACGGCCATAGAGTAGCCCCTTCTTCTTCGCGGCCTTCTTGCGCGCGGCGAAGCCATCCCAGTCCGCTTGTTCCGAAGCGCGCTCGAGCATGTGCGCGAAGGCGCCGCTATCGTACACTTGGCCCGCAGCGTTGGTGTAAGGCAGTTGATCCGGGTTGATGAAATTGACTTTGCGGATCTGGCGCGGGTCCATGTTGAGCTGTCGCGCTGCGGCATCCATCAAACGCTCGACGACGAACACCGCTTCCGGGCGACCCGCGCCACGATAAGCCCCGACCGGCGCAGTATTGGTCATCACCGCCCTGACGTCGAAGTGCACCAGCGGAAGATCGTAGACGCCGGTGGCGACGAACGGACCGAGTACCAGCGGAATGATCACGCCGGCGCCTGCGAGATACGCACCAGTGCCGCCGAGCGAACGCACGCGATAAGCCAGCACGCGCCCCTTGGCGTTCAGCGCGAATTCGGCCGTCGAGGTGAGATCGCGACCGTGGGTGCCACCGACGAACTCGTCGGTGCGGTCGCCACGCCAGCGCACCTTGCGATTGAGCTTCACGGCCGCATAAGCAACAAGGCCATCTTCAGGATAAAGCCCGGTCTTCTGTCCGAAGCCACCCCCCATGTCACCGACTTGAACATGAATGCTCTCTTTCGGCCGCTTCAGAATCGCGTCAGCAAGAATGTCGCGGGTCGAGGTCGGCGTTTGAGATTGCACTTGCAGGATCAGCCGTCCGGATTTCTTCTCGACCTCCGCGATGGTGGCACGCGGCTCCATCGCCGACGGCACCAGCCGCTGGCTGGCGACATCCAGTTTCACGACATGCTTCGCCGTCGCGAATACTTTCTCCACCTTGGCGGCATCGCCGTAGCTCATCGCCGCGACGATGTTGTCTGGCGCCTCCTGCCACGCACGCGGCGCATCGGGTGCGACCGCGGCGACCGGATCGACCACCGACGGCAGTACATCGTATTCGACGGCAATGGCTTCCATCGCGAGCCGCGCCGCGTCCGGTGTTGTCGCAACCACCGCTGCGACCGGTTCGCCGGTGAAGCGCACTACCTCGTGCGCCAGCAGACGACGCGGCGGCAGCAGCATGTCGGAGCCGTCGGGACGTTTGAAGATCGGCAGCGTCGGAATACTGCCGATATCATCAGCGACAAGATCCGCGCCGGTGAAGATCGCTTCCACCCCAGGCATCGTTCGCGCTGCCGCGCTGTCGACTGACAGAATGCGAGCATGCGCGTGCGGCGAGCGCAACAGCACCAGCCACAGCGCACCGTCCGCTGGCTTGTCGTCGAGATATTTGCCATGTCCTGTCAGCAGCCGCTGATCTTCCAGACGCTTGACGGGCTGGCCGGCGCCGAAGCGCATGTTGGCTGGTAGAATGTTCATGCGGAGAAACCTTCGATCGAGGGAGGCGCGAAACGCGCGAATTAGCTCAAGAGCGAACCGGCAGCGGCATGCCCCCGGCTCGCTGGAATGGCTATGCGATGTCGGACAAGACGGCTTCGATGACCTTGCGTTCGTCGGCGCTCAACGGCGATTGCGGCGGAATCGGATCGCCGACGTCGTAGCCCTGGATGCTCAGCCCGGCCTTAATGCAGGCGGCGAGATTGTACTTCGCGAACGCTTCATTCAGCCGCCACATCCGACGTTGCAACGCCAACGCTTCGTCCCAGCGTTCGGCCTTGCACAGATCATAGAGCTTGACGCTGTCGCGCGGAGCGACACAGGCCGGCCCCGCCATCCAGCCGCGACCGCCGATCAACATCACTGCCGCCGGAATGTGTGCCGACGCGGCGAACACATCAATCTTGTCGCCGCAGCGATTCATGATCGACAGCAGGCGGCCGGTGTTGGTAGACGCGTCCTTGATCCCGACGATACGCGGATGCTCGGCCAGGCGCGCGATGACGTCGAGCGTCAGATCGGAGCGCTGGAAGTTCGGATTGGTGTAGATCACCACCGGAATATCGACTGCGTCGGCAATGGCGTGGAAATAGGCTTCGACCTGGGCATCCTTGAGCGGAAAGTACGCTTCGAGAATGGCGAGGATGCCATCGGCGCCCATCTGCTGATAGGCGCGCGCCTGCGCCACCGCGTCAGCTATCGCGGTTGACGCGACACCGACGATTACCGGCACCCGGCGCTGCGCCGCTTCGATGGTGGTCCGCGCCACGGTGGCGCGCTGCTTGCCGTCGAGGTAGGCGAACTCGCCGGTCGAGCCGAGCGGCGTCAGCCCGTGAACGCCGGCCTTGATCAGGTCGTCGGACAGCCGCCCGAGCACGTCGGTGCGGATGCTACCCAACGCATCGATGGGCGAGACGAGATAGGGGAAAACGCCGTGAAAATCGGTATGCGGATTGGTCATGGTGAGCGTTTTTGCGGGGAACACACGCCCTTCGTCAAGCACCGCGGCGGAATGGGTGGTTCCCGCCGTTATCCCTTGATCGCCGCGAAGCCCGCTTCCAGCCCGGCGATCAGATCGGCCTCGGCCTCCATCCCCACCGATAGTCGCAGCAGGCTGTCGCTGATCCCTGCGACGCGCCGCGCTTCCACACCCATCTTCACATGGGTCATGGTGGCGGGATGTGCGATCAGACTTTCGACGCCGCCAAGCGATTCCGCCAGCGTAAACACCTCGATGGCTTCGACAAAGGCCCGCACCGCCTCGGTGCCGCCCTTCAGTTCGAAACTCAGCATCGCGCCGAACCCGGCCTGCTGGACCTTCGCCAAGGCATGTCCGGGATGCGACGGCAGGCCCGGATAATACACCGCACGCACCAGCGGGTGCTGATGCAGGAAAGCGGCGATGGCGCCGGCATTGGCCTGCTGCCGCTCGACGCGGGCGAACAATGTCCGCACGCCGCGCAAGGTCAGATAGGAGTCAAACGGCGCGCCGGTAACGCCGACGGTGTTGACCCAATCCGCCAGCGCTTCGACATCTCCCTTGGCAGCGGCGATCACCGCACCGCCGACCACGTCGGAATGGCCGTTGAGGAACTTGGTGGTGGAATGCACGACATAGTCGGCGCCGAGCGCGATGGGTCGTTGCAGCGCCGGCGACAGGAAGGTGTTGTCGACCGCCACCTTGGCGCCGACCGCCTTGGCCTGCGCCACGATGGCCTTGATATCCGTCACCCGCATCAGGGGATTGCTGGGTGTCTCGATCAGGATCAGCGCAGGGCGGCGAGCCATCGCCGCCGCCAGCGCCGTCGGATCTCCCAGATCGACCAGTGCCAGTTCGATCTGCCCGCATTGTTCGCGAGCCGCCAAAAGCCGATGGGTGCCGCCATAGCAATCGTGCGGCGCGATCACCAGTCCGCCGCGCGGCGCGCGCGCCAACACGACGTCGATGGCGGCCATGCCGGAGCATACCACCACGGCACCCGCCCCACCCTCGAGCTTGGCGATGGTGTCCGCCAGCAGGTCGCGGCTGGGATTGGCGGTGCGCGTATAGTCGTAAGGACCGGCCTTCTCGTAGGCCGGAAACGCGAAGGTGCTCGACAGATAGATCGGCGGCGTCACCGACCGGAAGGCGGGATCGGCCGCGATGCCGTTGGTGACGGCCACGGTGTGAGGGTCCCTGGGTTTCGGCATCGTCTTCGATCCTGATTTGTCGTCACGAGGCGCGCCGGCGACCGGCTCCGCAGACCCGGTTCCGCGCCGTTTGCGCCGCCTGTGTAATGGCTTTCGGGGACAAAAGAAACCGGGGCGGCGCAGGCATCAAAGCCCGGCCATCCCGCCTGTTCTGGAAACTGCCTTGGTTCCGGGCGTTCCGCTCAGTCGTTGAAGCGGCGGCCTTCCGTCACCTCCGCGACGTAGCCGGCGCGGATGGCGAAATCGCCGAAATGCTCCTTGGGCCGCCTCGCCTTGGCGTAGTGGCCCAGCACCTTTTCCAGCGCTTCGAGGATGACCGGCTCGCCGACGTTCTCGAGATACATCTTGTTCAGTCGCTGGCCGTGGAAGCCGCCACCGAAATAGAGATTGTACTTGCCCGGCGCACGGCCGGTCAGCGCGATCTCGGCAATGTAGGGCCGTGCGCAGCCGTTTGGGCAGCCGGTCATGCGGATGGTGATCGGCTCATCGCGCAAACCATGCGCGTCGAGGATCGGCTCGATCTTCGACAACAGCGTCGGCAGGTAGCGTTCGCTTTCCGCCATGGCGAGGCCACAGGTCGGCAACGCCACGCAGGCCATCGAATTGAGTCGCAGCGCGCTGCCGACATTCAAGCCGGCCATACCGTATTCATCGAGCAGCTTGGCGATGGTGAGCCGATCCTCCGGCGCGATCTCCGCAATGGTCAGGCTCTGGTTCGGGGTGACGCGGAACGTCCCCTTGTGAATTTGCGCGATGGCGCGCAGGCCGTCCATCAGCCGCAACTCCGGCGTGTTGATGACGCGGCCGTTCTCGATGAACACCGTGTAGTGATGGCGTCCGTCGTCGCCCTGCACCCAACCCAGCAGATCTCCGTTGGAGGTGAATTCAAACGGCTTGGCGGCGGCGAACGATTGGCCCAGCCGACGCTCGATCTCGGCCTTGATCCAGTCCAGTCCCTTGTCGTCGATGGTGTACTTGAAGCGGGCATGAAGCCGATTGACGCGGTCGCCGTAGTCGCGCTGGACCGACATCACCGCATCGATGGTCGGGATCAATTGTTCGACCGGAATAAAACCGATCACGTCGGCAAGGCGCGGATACGTTTCCGGTGCCTGATCGGTGCGCCCCATGCCGCCGCCGATGGCAACGTTGAAGCCTTTCAACTTGCCGCGTGAAACGATGGCGATGAAGCCCAGGTCCTGCGCGTAGACATCGATATCGTTGCTCGGCGGAATTACGAAACCGATCTTGAATTTGCGCGGCATGTAGGTGCGCCCGTAGAACGGCTCCTCGGGCTCCTTCACCTCACCGGCTTCCTGCTGATACCAGATCTCGTCGTAGGCGCCGGTCTTCGGTATCGCGTGATCGCTGGCCTGTTTCGCCAGCGCGTAAACTTCGGCGTGGATCGCAGACAAATGCGGATTGATCGACGCCATCACGCCGCGGGTATCGTCGCCGCACGCGGCACGGGTATCCAGCAGTACGTCGCGCAAACCCTGCATCAGGGCGCGCAGATCGGTCTTTAGAACGTGGTGGAATTGAAACGTCTGCCGCGTCGTCAGCCGCAACGTGTCGCCGGCATAGTCGCGCGCCAACACATCAAACTTGAGCCATTGGCTCGCGCTCAGCACCCCGCCCGGCAGCCGGACGCGCGCCATGAAGCTGAACGCCGCTTCCAGCTTCTGACGCCGCCGCTCGTCGCGAATGTCACGATCATCCTGCTGATAGATGCCGTGAAACTTCATCAGCTTGGTGTCGCTGGCCGTCACCGCGCCGGTGATCGGATCGAACAGGCTTTCGTTGATGGTGCCGCGCAGTTGCCGGCTGTTGGCCTTCAGCGTCTCGTCCGGGCCGAGCTTGTCCAGCGGTTGCGAGAGGTCGCGGCTGCGATCCAGCGTCGTTGCATTCGTCATGTCGGAGCCTCAGTAAACGTCGCGCTGATAGCGGTGGTCGCGTTGCAAAGCCGCGAGATAGTCGGCGGCCGCAGCGGTGTCGCGGCCGCTCTCGTTGACGATGATATCGAGCAAGGTCGCATGCACGTCCGGCGCGAGATGCGCGGCGTCGCCGCAGACATAGATATGCGCGCCTTCTTCAAGCCACGCATAGACGTCGCGGCTGTTCTGGCGCAGACAATCCTGCACATAGGCTTTGGGCGTCCGGTCACGCGAGAAGGCCACATCCATCCGGGTCAGCACCTTGTCCTTCAGCAGGCCCTGCCACTCAGCCTGATAGAGAAAGTCGCTGCGGAAGTTACGCTCACCGAACACCAGCCACGAACGTCCGGATGCGCCCCGCGCCTCCCGCTCCTGCATGAAGGCGCGATACGGCGCGACGCCAGTGCCGGCACCGATCATCAGGACCGCCGCTTCGTCCTGCGGCAAGCGGAAATGCGGATTGCTCTGAATGTAAACGGGAACGACGGCATCAGGCGCGGCATGCTGCGCCAGATAGCTGGACGCGACGCCGGCGCGTGGTTGCCCGTCGAGATCGTAGCGCACCGTGCCGACGGTGAGATGCGCTTCGTCCGGTACGGCGGCGAGACTCGACGAAATCGAGTAGAGCCGCGGCTGCAACGGCCGCAGCCCGCGCAGCAGCGAGTCGGCGTCGATGCCCTTCACCGGAAACTGACGGAGGATATCGACGACGTGATGCTCGCGCATGAAAGCCGAGCGCGCTTCCACCTGCTCCGGTCCACGCAGACGCGCGAGTGCCGCGGCGCCACTCAATTCCGCCCAATGATCAATGAAGCGCGGCGTCACCGCGCTCACCTCGAACGTCGACGACAATGCGTCGCCGAGCGCAAGTTGCTTGTCTTTGACGGCAACCGGCGCATCCGCCGCAAGCCCGACGCTTTCCAACACCGCCTCAACGACCGCCGGGTCGTTGCGCGGGACGACACCAAGCGCGTCGCCCGGCTCATACACCAAGCCCGAGCCTTGCAGTGACAGTTCGATATGGCGCGTTTCCTTGCTCGACCCGCGCCCGGTCAACACGATGTTGTCGATGACGGTCGCCGCAAACGGATTCTGCTTGTCGAACGCGGAAGTCGCGGCCGGCATCGCAGGCGCGCGCGCGGTTGCCGGCGCAAGGGTCGGTGCAAAGTCCTGCGGCGCGAGTTTCGCGACGACAGCCTTGATCCATGCCGGTGCGGCTTCGTCGAAATCGACGTCGCAATCGACACGCGCTGCGAGCCGCGTCGCGCCGAGTTCTTCCAACCGGCGATCGATCCGCTTGCCGCCCTCGCAATATTTCTCGTAGGTCGAGTCGCCCAAAGCGAGTACCGCAAAGCGCAGGTCCGGCAGCTTCGGCGCCTTGCGCCCTTCGAGGAATTCGAAGAACGCGACGGCGGATTGCGGCGGATCGCCCTCGCCGTGCGTGCTGGTGATGACCAGCAGATCCTGCTCATCCTTCAGCTTGCGCGTCTTGTAATCGGCCATATCCGATATCGTCGCGACGATGCCCTGTTGCTTCGCAGCTTCGGCGACGGTCTTGGCGAGACCGCGACTGTTGCCGGTCTCGGTGCCGTAGAGAACCGTCAGCGTTCGCGTCTCGATTGCCGGAGCCAGCGGCGGTTCCGGCTTCGCGCGTTCGAGCACCGCGACTTGATCGAAGCCACCGGGGCCGCGCGCCGTCGAGCCGACGCCCGCGAAGTAACCGCTCAGCCACAGCGCCTGTGCTGGCTGCAACGAGACCGCGAGGTCGTTGATCCGTTCCCATTGATCGCTGCTCAGGCCAGGGCCCGAAAATTCCATCTTGGTCATCGCATTCAATCCCGGTGCCGTTCGGCGCTGTTCGAGTCGCTTCGGCGCGGCGCGGATCATCGGACGCGCACCGCCGTCGAAGACGAAATAGCCTCGTTCACCGCTGTCGGCGCGTGAATGGACCTGGACCTAAAATCAGTATTTTCCTTAGCAAAATCAATGAGATTGATATTTTCCCAATTGTCGATACGACGTTCGAGTTGTTCTCGTGCGATGCGCATAGGCAGCAGGAATCTTGCGCGCGCCGTCGAAACCAGCTCCGGACGACGCGACTCTGTCCACGACGCGGGAACGCCGGACACAAAAAAGCGGCTGACCGAATCCGGCCAGCCGCTATCGTTATCGACGCGGAAGATCGAACGCGTCTTACTTCTTGATCATCGGACAGTTGCCGTCCTTGAGCGGGCGGAACGCTTCGGCGGCGGGAATGGTCTGCACCAGCTTGTAGTAGTCCCACGGCCCCTTGGACTCGGCCGGCGACTTCACCTGGAACAGATACATATTGTGGATATGGCGACCATCCTCGCGCACTGTGCCCTTGCCGAACAGCGGATCGTCGGACGGCATTTCCTTCATCTTGGCAACGATCACCTGTCCGTCCGAACTGTTGGCTGCCGCCGCCGCGCGCAGATAGTGCAGCGTGCCCGCATAGACGCCCGCCTGGATCATGGTCGGCCGCTTGCCGCCCATCACCGCCGCGAACCGATCGGAGAATTTGCGCGTGCCCTCGTTCATGTCCCAATAGAATGCTTCGGTGAGATAAAGACCCTTGGCCGTGTTCAATCCGATGGCGTTGACGTCGGTGACCTGCATCAGCAGCGCCGCCAGTTCCTGACCGCCGGCCTGCAATCCAAATTCGGATGCCTGCTTCACCGAGTTGATGGTATCGCCGACGGCATTGGCGAGCGCGACAACCTTGGCTTTGCTCGCCTGCGCCTGCAGCAGGAACGAGGAGAAGTCGGCCGTGCCGGTCGGGTGACGCACCGCGCCGAGCACCTTGCCGCCCTCCGCTTTCACCACCGCCGCAGCGTCGTTCTCGAGGGAATGACCAAAGGCGTAATCGGCGGTGACGAAGAACCAGGTGTCCTTCTTGGCGCGCAACAACGCCAGCGCCGTGCCGTGCGCCAATGCCCAGGTGTCATAGCTCCACTGCACGGTGTTCGGCGAACACTTCTCGCCGGTCAGCAACGAGGTGCCTGGGCCGGACGCGATGAAAGCAGCCTTGCTGCCGCGCACCACTTCCTGCACCGCCAGCGCCACCGAGGAGAACGGCACGTCAAGAATGGCGTCGACCTTCTCAACATCGATCCAGCGGCGCGCCAACACGCCTCCGATATCAGCCTTATTCTGATGCTCACCCTGAATCAATTCGACTTTGATCTCCGGCTTCTCCCTATGGAAATCCTCGATCGCAAGTTTCGCCGCGGCAACCGAGCCCGGCCCTGTCGAGTCCGCTGCGAAGCCGCTCAGGTCGGTCAGCACGCCGAGTTTCAGCGTGTTATTGGGAATTTCCGCCTGCGCGATGCCCATCGTCAGCATCAGGGCAGCAGCGCCCGCCAAAAAGCCCGTCGTTGATCTCAGCATTCCATCTCACTCCCGTTTTTGATCTTGTTGAAGTCCAGTCGAACGAATGGCTTCGCCTAACGACGAAGACCGCTCAACACCTCTTGCGCGACATCGATACGAACGGTGCCCCGTTCCACCAACGCCTTCGCCACCGCATCGATTTCATCGCCCACCGCACCCGCCATCATCGCGATGTTCTGCGCGTGCAACCCCATGTGCCCGGCCTGAATGCCGGTGGTGGCGAGCGCCTTCAGCGCTGAGAAATTCTGCGCAAGACCGACCGCCGCGATGATGCGCGCCAGCCGCTCCGCCGTCGTGACACCGAGGATCTTCAGGCAAGCTTGTGCGGTCGGATGAATCTTGGTGGCGCCGCCGATCAGGCCGACAGCCAACGGCAGTTCGATCGAGCCTGAGAGATTGCCGTCGGCATCGATCTCGTAGCGCGTCAGGCTGGTGTAGCGGCCGCTGCGTGCCGCGAAAGCGTGAGCGCCAGCCTCCACCGCACGGGTGTCGTTGCCGGTCGCCAGCACCACGGCGCTGATGCCGTTCATGATGCCTTTGTTATGCGTCGCCGCGCGATAGGGATCGGCTTCGGCGAACTGATAGGCGCTGATGATGCCGTCGCGCACGCTCGCGCCGCCGATCTCGTCAAGCGTCCACGTTGCATGAGCGCGGGCCAACCGCCGATCCGCAAGGTTGGAGAGGATGCGCAGGAAGACCCTGCCGCCGCTCCACGCCGCGATATGCGGCGCGATCTTCTCCGCCATGGTGTTGACGGCGTTGGCGCCCATCGCGTCACGGGTATCGACGATCAGATGCGTGATCAGCATGACGCCGCCGAGCGTGTCGAGAATCCGCACCTCGAGATCGCGAAAGCCGCCGCCGAGCTTGACCAGAAGCGGATCGCAATCGTCGCAGATGCGTTTGATCTCATCGCGCCTCTCCAGCAGCCGAAGCCGCGCCGCATGCGGATCGGACACGCCGACCGCCTGCACCTGTGCGATCATCAGGGTGCCGGACACTGACGTCGTGAATCCGCCGTCGTAGTTCTGCCGAGCGGCGTTGCAAACTGCCGCGACCACCGAGGATTCCTCGGTCGCCATCGGCACCAGAATGTCCTCGCCGTCGATCCGCAGATTGGTGGCGATACCGATCGGCACATTCATCGTGGCGATGACGTTCTCGATCATCTTGTCGGCCAGTTGAACCGGCAGGTTGCCCATGTTGTCGAGATGATCGACGGTCGCCTGATCGAGCCCGGCGAATGCCGCCACCAGATCGAGCCGCTCGGCCGGGGTCTTGCGATGAAAGCCCGCGATGCGCGCGCTGCGATTGCTGCCATGCCTGGGGATCGTCATTCCTCACCTGCTATTCGGCCGAGCCTGTCGGCTCTATTGGTTGAACCGTACGCACGGAGGGGTACAGTGCAAGGAACGCTTTGCGTATTTTGGGCATACCCCGTACCAGCAGGCCGATGGGTACAGTTGAGAAACCAGAGTTTCGAGATGCACGATCCCGGGTCGAAAGCATTTTCGACACCATCGTTAGCCGGATCGAGCGCGGGCTGATCCGACCCGGCGAACGACTGCCGTCGATCCGCGTCGCGGCGAGAACATTCGGCGTCTCAAAGAACACCACGGTCGATGCTTACGAACGCCTCGTCGCATCGGGACAGGTGGAGAGTCGGCCCGGGTCGGGCTTCTATGTCTCACCGCACCGGCCCAGGCGCACCGAACAGAAATCGCCGGACAAGGTTGAGGCAGTCGATATCGTCTGGCTGCTGCGCGAACAACTCGACAAGCGTTACGAGGTGCGGATCGGTGACGGCCGGCCGCCGGCGGCATGGATGGAGGGCTCCGAGGTCGGCGTCCATCTACGGCCGGTGACGCGGCCCGGCAAGCGCCAGTTGCCGGAGAGTTATGGCAGTCCTTATGGCTTGCTGCCTCTGCGCCAGCGCATCGCGCTGATGCTGGCGGAACGCTCCATCAACGTCGATCCGACGCAAGTGCTGCTGACACAAGGCGCCAACGACGCGCTCGATATGATCGTGCGGCACTTCATCGAACCGGGCGATCCGGTTCTCGTCGATAGTCCCGGCTATTATCCGCTATTCGGCAAGCTGAGACTCGCCAAAGCAAAGGTTCACGGCGTACGGCGCAATGCCGACGGACCCGATCCCGACGATCTGGCACGCCTCGTCAATGCCACCGGCGCAAAACTGTTCTTCACGCAATCGCTGGCGCACAATCCGACCGGCTGTTCCATCACGCTACCGGTGGCGTATCGGCTGATGCAGGTCGCGACCCAGCACAATCTGCAGATCATCGATAGCGATCCCTTCGCCGATATCCTGCCAGCCGGCAGTCCACGACTGGCGGCGTTGGACCAACTCGACCGCGTGATTTATGTCGGCACCTTTGCCAAGACGCTGTCGGCCAGCTTGCGCTCGGGCTACATCGCCGCCGATCCTGACACCATCGGCGCACTGGCCGATCTGAAGATGATCACCCGCGCCAACAGTTCCGGTTATGTCGAACAGATCATCTACGACCTGATCACCAGCGGGCGCTATCGCGGTCATCTGAAGCGGCTCGGAGGACGGATCGAAGTCGCCACGGCCGCAGCTCATCACAGTCTTGCAAAACTCGGCCTGCCAGTGTTCGGCCATCCCGCCGGCGGCTTCTACATGTGGTGCGAATTGCCGACGCACATCGATGACAAGCACCTATCGAGAATTGCCGCCGCGCAAAGCATCCTGCTTGCGCCCGGCTTCGCCTTCAATCCGGAAGCGACACCGAGACCACCGGCGATGCGGGTCAACATCGCCTACGCCGGCGACGCGCGGTTTGCCCGCTTCATGCGCGAGAACAGCACAACGATCGCTCGTCACACATAAAGCTATTCCGCTGCCTCTCGCGCCGACAAGCCTTCCTCGATATCGAGTTGCAGGACGTCGTTGAGGCGGTTGAACGCACCGCACAGCGCGATCCGCCAGGTGAGTTCGACGATCTGCGCTTCGCTGAAATGTTGCTTGAGGCGATCGAAGATTTCGTCGCGCGTCTTGTTCCAGTTGCTGGTGACCGTGATGGAATATTCGACGATCAACTTGTCAAGGTCATCGAGTTCGGGATGGTCCTTGTAGTCGAGTAACCGCGCCGCGCCCTCCTCGGAAACGCCCTGCACCGCGAGCTTCGGCGCATGATGCGACACGCAATAAGTACACTGGTTCAGCAGCGAGACAGTAACTAGCGCCAATTCCAGATGACGCTTCTTGATCAGGCCTTCGTCGGCCAGCGCGACCAGCATCGACCAGGTGTGGTCGAAAATCGGTGGCCGATGCGCCATCACCCCGGCCTGATTTTCGAACGGCCCATAAGTGGTCATCCGGTCCCACAACGGCTGCAAGGCTGCCGGCAGATCGGCTTTGGTTTTGATTGAGATGCGGCTCATTGCAAGACTCCACGTTCATCGTTCAGTGATTTCAGCTTCCGGAGTTCAACTAACAGTTCTGCTCGAAACCACCAAGTACAGCGGTCAGATTGGCGCCCAGAATATCCGACAGATAGCCGCCTTCCTGCACGAACACGGTCGGCAATCCAAGCTCGGCGATCGCCGCACCGATGCGACGAAAGCCATCGGTCGTCACCGCAAGGCCCGCCAGAGGATCGTGCTCGGAGGCGTCGAGGCCGAGCGCGACGACCAGCGCACCCGGCGCGAATGCGGCAAGCATCGATTTCGCGCGTGCCAGTGCCGCAATGAAACCGTCGTCGCCGGTGCCGAGCGGCAGCGGAATGTTGAGGTTGGCGCCCAGTCCCGCGCCGGCACCGCGCTCGTGAGCGTGCCCCCACACGAACGGATAGAACCGCGCGGGATCGGCGTGGATCGAGATCGTCAGCACGTCGCCGCGCTCGTAAAAGATGCCCTGCGTACCGTTGCCGTGATGCACGTCGACATCGAGGATCGCCACACGTTCGTGAACCTGCCGCAAATGCGCGGCGGCAATGGCGGAATTGTTGAGAAAGCAGAAACCGCCGGCCATATCGGCGAAGGCATGATGCCCCGGCGGCCGGCAGAGCGCGTAGCTCGCCCGCTCACCGTCCAACACGAGTTGGGTTGCGGTCACCGCAACATCCGTCGCGGCGCATGCACCTTTCCAGGTGCCCGGCCCGATCGGACACGCGGTATCGGCCGTGTGCCAGCCGAGCCTACCGGTGATATGCGTGGGATAGGTCGCTGCGTGGCGCACCGGGTGGATATTGGCGATCATCTCCGGGCCGGAATCGCCCAGCGCCACCCACTCGTCCCAGGCCTCTGCAAGGAAGGCGAGATAATCCGCGGTATGCACCCTCGCCCGCGGTCCCTGTCCGAATTCCTGCGGCGCGATCAGTGGATGACCGCCCGCCTTGACGCCGGCAAGCAGACGATCGGCCCGCTCCGGCTGTTCGGTGGTGCGCTTGACCACGCCGCGCACCAGAAAGAACTGCGGATCGTGGCTGCGGTGAAGTTCGCTGTAAACGGTTTTCAATGAGATCTTCCAAATGCGGGATCGAGGATCACCAGCCAACCTACGGTGCACGGCGACGTCGATGCCAGACGACTTTATGCCCAAACCGCAACCAAGGTCATCGTGCGCTGCAACAGCCTGTGCGATGGCCCCTATGCATCGATGCATGGGTGATCCACCTCGTCTCGGCGCTATGCCGATGCGTCTTGCAGTCCGCATACTTTCAGCGTAGGCGCTGCCTGCGGGAGTGAAAAGCCGACATGAGCGACGCGCAAGAAGACAAAGCCGGCATCGGATTTTTTCTGGTGCTTGCGCTGGTCGTGCTGGCTTGCGGACACATGCTGTCCAACCTGCTGCGCACGCTCCCGGCTATCGCGGTGGATGTGATGGCGCCTGATCTCGGCACCACGGCACACGAGATCGCCAGCCTCACCGCCGCTTACCACTTCGCGTTTGCTGTCTGCCAACTTCCGATCGGCGCAGCGCTGGACCGCTTCTCGGTGAGAACAGTGTCGTTGACCTTGTTTGCCGGCACCATCGCTGGCTCGGCTCTGGCTGCTACCTCCACCGGCCCTCTCAGCTTCCTGATCGCGCAACTGGTGCTCGGCATGGCGACATCCGGCATGTTGATGTGCCCTATGACGCTGGCGGCACGCGCACTATCGCCGGCTCAATTCGGACTGTGGTCCGGCATCATTCTCTCGCTCGGCAACATGGGCATGTTGCTGTCCGCCAGTCCGTTGGCGTGGCTGGTCGATAGCTTCGGTTGGCGAAGCGGATTCTGGATCGCCATGGTTTTGGGCTTTCTCATCGCCGCCGCGGTGCTGGTCCATGTTCCGAACGATCGACCGCCGCAGATCAGACAACGCGCACTTCTTCGCGAGATGATCGAGGTGCTGCGACTTGCGACCGCGCCGTCACTACGCGGACTGACCGCGCTCGCCTTGGCGTCACTTGCCGTGATGCTGGTGCTTCGCGGGCTCTGGGGCGGACCATGGTTGATGGATGTCAAAGGTCTGTCACGGCTGGACGCTGGAAACGTGCTGTTCGTTTTCACACTGGCGTTGATCGTCGGACCATTCCTGATGGGACTGGCCGACCGCAAACTCGCGCGCCGCCGCACCCTGATCGCCGGCGCACATCTCGGCGTCGGAGCCGGACTGCTGCTGATCGCCGCCGGTGGACCGGGCAACATCGTGTCGGCACTGTTCGCGGTTCGACAAATGCCGGTGCCCTACGACATTTCGCTGCTGATCGCGCTCGGCTTCTTGATGTCCGCGCAACCACTGATTTATGCGATGACCCGGCAAGCGGTGGCGGCCGAGGATACCGGCAAGGCGCTTTCCGCGATCAACCTCGCCTTCTTTCTCGGCACAGCCATCATGCAATCGGCAACCGATCCCATCGCCGGAGCATGGGGTTTGTCCGCCGTATTGCTGTTCATGGGCGGCTCGGTGCTGGCCGGCACACTGGCGTTCCTCTGGTTCACGCGCGCGGCGCGCTGAACGGCGGATGAGGATCAGGCGCCGGATTTGCGCTCCGTCTGCAACACCTCAAATCCTTCGAACTTCGGGTGCCCGAGATAAAGGCTCTCACCGGTCTTGTTGTCGGCACGGGCATGCGCCCGCCGGAACGATTCCGATTTGGTCCATGCCTCGAACGAGGCGCGATCAGCCCAAACTGTATGCGAAGCATAGAGCGTATGGTCGGTAGCCGCAGGTCCCTTCACCAGATGAAATTCGACGAAGCCCGGCATCTCCCCGAGATAAGATTCACGCGTGGCCCATAGCGTCTCGAACGCCTGTTCGGAACCCGGCTTGACCTGAAACCGGTTCATCGCGATGAACATGCCTGCGCCTCCTCTGAGAAAATTCCGTCACGGTGCGTCGTCAATCATAGTGGCCATCACACATCAAGACGAGTGCGCAATCCGCCGCGCAGTCCACGCAGCCGGAGAAAAACAAAGACCTCTCTCCGATTTCGGCGAATCTGGTCGCGTTTCCGGCAAATGTGACCAAAATTGGCAATGCGCTTCATCGCCCGTTCAGGCGAAAGATTTTTCAATACGTCCCTTCAACAGCACGGAGGAACGAATGAAAATTCTCGCATCCGCATTGTTTGCCGCTGGCCTCCTCGGCATGGCATCCACGGCGCAGGCCCTTCCCGCCGCACCGACCACGAACGCACCCCACGCAATCACCGAGATCGGCTGGCGCTGCGGTCCGGGCTGGCACGTCAATCGCTGGGGTCATTGCGTTCCGAACCGGCGGTTCTATCGTTCTCACCGATATTGGGGACCTCCGCGCTTCCACCGGCACCACCATCATCATTGGCGGCATCACCACCGTCACCATCATCACGGACACCACCATCATCGCCGCGGACATCGTCTGTAGTTAAACCACTCAACGCCCGCCTCGATCACTCGGGGCGGGTGTTGGCTTGAACGCTCCCCACCGCGATCCCGTTTCCTGTGAAGTCGTAATAGAGAAGTTCATCTACTCCTCGTCGGATAGACGCCCTAGAATGAATCGGGTTTGTTTGATGAACAAGCTACGTCACGATTTGTCACATGAGTCAGCATATTCCGCCACAAGATGCGCATTGGCCGAAAAGCGCGATCTTCACTATCGGACATTCGACCTTGCCGATCGAGCGGTTCATCGAACTGCTGAAAATCTACGGCATCGCGCAACTCGTCGATATCCGCACGATGCCGGGTTCGCGACACAATCCGCAGTTTGGACGTGACGCTCTCGCCGGCAGTTTAAGCGCTGCCCACATCGGATATCTCCATATGGAAGCTTTGGGCGGCTTGCGCCGCGCTCGCAAGGACTCCCAGAATGCCGGCTGGCGTAACAGGAGTTTCCGGGGTTATGCCGATTACATGCAGACTGCGGATTTCGCTCACGCGCTGGAGGCACTCATCCGGATGAGTCGGCAGGAGCGCACCGCCATCATGTGTGCGGAGGCCGTCCCATGGCGCTGTCACCGCTCACTCGTGGCCGATGCGCTGGACGTGCATGGCATACCGGTCATCGATATCTTGTCGGAGACCAGCTATCGACCGCACAAGCTGACACCCTTCGCGCAAGTCCATGGAACGTCGATCGTCTATCCGCCCGAGCAGCCGAACTAATTCCACGAGACATCGATTCAATCTACGCGCAAGCACTCAAGAAATATCGAAAGCTGAATTCAGTTTGCGATCCGCTTCAGCGCAGATCCTTTGTGCATCGCGACGTGATCGGTCTTGTCGCTCTTGATTTCATATTGCGGGGCATCCGGACTCGCGTGATGCGTATAGCCTTTGTAGTTCGTGTCATGTGTATGGACCTTGATGATCCTGCCGCTGACATGACCGGCCTCGGAATTCCAGGCGACGTGATCGCCGACTTTAAAGCGTTCGCTCATCGTTGTTCTCTCGAAACCAAAGTGAATTCTTCAGCCTATCGACCTGCGCACCTGCCAAGCACAACGAACGCGATGGATCGACGCATTTCCTCCAAACCGGACAACCGTAAATCCTCAAACAGAGAAACGACGCTCGCCATGGGAGAGCCAATTGCGCGCATGTCACGACGGGACCGTGAGCGTCTGAGGCGCGGCTTGCCTGATTCGGGTCAATAACCACGCGCGTTGATGTTCGTTCCGGCTCTCAACGGTTTCCTCCCTTTGAACAAGCTGAGAAACTACCTGCGAAACAGGCCATGCGCGGGTTCGCCCCGGCGCCAGACGCGCGCCTGCGGCATTCCTGCGCTTTCATACTCTCGCTGAGTTCGTTAGAATCACCTGCCATATGACGCCGATCGACGAGATTCGAAGCATCGTGCGGCCCCTCTTGCGTGTCGGATCGGCTATCCTTCCTCGAAATCTTTTCGAACGATGGCAGCATGTCGGAGCGTCCGGGGCTCCGTTGCATTACGCCAGGTGCGGGCTCGCCAGCCGATCGGAATTCTGCGGGCGTCAGGGATTAAGCTTGTCCTCGCATCCTTTGGTTCGTGTTATGTAAGGAGATCAGAGCCATCGCGATCGGGAAGTGCTAGTGATATCTCTTGAATTGCTCCTGTTTTCGCTTATCGCACTTCCTTTCCTGGGAAGCTGTTTGGCCATACTGTTTCGCGTGAACGCCCGTGACGGAGCCGCATATTTCGCCGGATTGATCGCTTTGACGGCCTTGGCGCTGACCATCGCGATGTACCCGCACGTGACGAGCGGTAAAATTCTGCAATACAAGTACGATTGGGTTCCAGAGCTTGGGCTGGACTTCAGTCTGCGCATGGACGGTTTCGCCTGGATCTTCGCCGCGCTGATTACCGGCATCGGCTTTCTGGTCGTACTGTATGCGCGATACTACATGTCCTCGAGCGATCCCGTTCCTCGGTTCTTCGCATTTCTGCTGGCCTTCATGGGGGCAATGCTCGGGATCGTGCTCTCGGGAAACGTCATTCAGTTGGTCTTTTTCTGGGAACTGACCAGCCTCTTCTCCTTCTTGCTGATAGGTTATTGGTACCAGAGCGCTCAGGCGCGTGACGGCGCCCGCATGGCATTGACCATCACCTCCGCCGGCGGTCTTTGCCTTTTTGCCGGCGTTCTGATTCTAGGCCACATCGTCGGAAGCTACGATCTCGACCGCATCCTCTCCTCGGGCGCCATCATTCGATCGCATCCCCTCTACGTGCCGGCCCTCGTTCTCATTCTCGCCGGTGCCTTCACGAAGAGCGCGCAATTCCCGTTTCATTTCTGGCTTCCGCAGGCAATGGCTGCGCCGACGCCCGTCTCGGCCTACCTTCACTCCGCAACAATGGTCAAAGCCGGCGTGTTCCTGCTGGTGCGCCTTTGGCCTGCGTTGGGAGGAACCAACGAGTGGCTCTGGCTGGTGGGATCTGCCGGGCTTATCACCTTCGTCCTCGGCGCTTTTTTTGCGGTGTTTCAGCAAGACCTGAAAGGGCTTCTTGCCTATTCGACGATAAGCCATCTCGGGCTGATCACGTTGCTGACCGGCCTCGACACACCGCTCGGGCAAGTCGCCGCCATTTTCCACATCATGAATCACGCGACGTTCAAGGCTTCACTCTTCATGGCCGCTGGGATCATCGACCACGAAACCGGAACGCGCGACATCCGGCGCCTAAGCGGCCTGCGGCGCTTCATGCCCGTTACGGCGGCCCTGGCCATGGTCGCGGCCGCGGCGATGGCGGGCGTACCGCTCCTCAATGGGTTCCTTTCAAAGGAGATGTTCTTCGCCGAAACCATTGAGATTCACGACAACTCCTTAATAGATCAGGCATTGCCGTATATCGTGACGATTGCGAGCATGTTCACCGTTGCGTATTCGCTACGATTCATCCTCGATGTGTTTTTCGGCCCCGCTCCGACAAGCTTACCGCGTGTTCCGCACGAGCCGCCGTTCCTGATGCGCTTGCCGTCCGGGCTACTGGTGTTCGCATGTCTCGTGGTCGGAATCGTTCCAGCGATCACAATAGCCCCTCTTTTGACGACGGCCCTCCATGCCGTTCTCGGCCCCGTTCTTCCGGCGTACAATCTGGCTGCCTGGCATGGGTTCACGCCCGAACTTCTGATGAGCTTGGTAGCCATCGCCGGCGGAGCCGCGATCTACGTCATGCTGCGCTCCTATTTGAGCGTCAACGAAGGGCCACCGCTGTTTCGTCACATCAAGGGGCAGCGCATTTTTGAACGCATTCTGATCACCCTCTCATGGCGGCTTGCGCGATGGCTGGAGCGCAAGCTCGGTACGCAGCGTCTCCAGCCGCAACTGCAGATTTTGATTTGCGTCGCTCTCGTCGTTGGACTGGCGCCGATTTACATGCGCGGGATCAGCCACGACGACTCCCCGCGAATGACATTTGATGTCGCGTTCGCGATCATCTGGGCTGTCGGCATTTCCTGTGCCTTGGCTGCAGCCTATCAAGCCAAGTTTCATCGTCTTGCAGCGCTCATTCTTGTCGGTGGCGCCGGCCTCGTAACCTGCATCAGTTTCGTCTGGCTCTCTGCGCCTGACCTAGCCTTGACACAACTGGTCGTCGAAACCGTTACGACGGTGCTGCTTGTTCTCGGCTTACGCTGGTTGCCGAAGCGTTTCGAGAAAGAGAAGGGAGAATCGGCCGACGCAACGGCGGGTATCTTACGTTGGTATCGCGTGCGTGACATTTTTATTGCCGCGGTCGCGGGCGGCGGTATGGCGGCGCTTGCTTACGCGGTCATGACAAGGCCGGCTCCGGACAGCATCTCCAGTTTCTTCGTCGAGAATGCCTACACGAAAGGCGGCGGCACCAATATCGTGAACGTCATTCTGGTGGATTTCCGAGCATTCGACACCCTCGGAGAGATCACCGTTCTCGGCATTGTCGGCCTCACGGTCTTTGCGTTGCTGCGGCGGTTTCGTCCGGCCTCCGACAGCATTCCGATGCCCGAGCAACAGCGCGCGCAAGATCTCTTCGACCACGAAAGCGGAACGCGGCAGCGTGGTGCCACCGTCAAGAGCGCGATGGCAATTCCTGCGCTGATGATGGCCGCGCTGTTTCCGCTTATCATCATGACGGCTCTGTATTTGCTTCTTCGTGGACACGATCTGCCGGGTGGGGGGTTCGTCGCCGGCGTGACGATGGCTGCGGCGTTCATCCTGCAGTACATGGCTCGCGGAACCATCTGGGTGGAATCGCACCTGCGCGTTTTGCCGATCCGCTGGATGGGCACAGGCCTGCTTGCGGCCGCCGGTGTCGGAGCAGCAGCCCTGCTGTTCGGCCGGCCGTTCTTAACCTCATCGTTCTCATACGTGGATATCCCCTGGATCGGACGTGTGCCGGCTGCCAGTGCGATGCTGTTCGACATGGGCGTGTTCGCGCTGGTCGTCGGCGCAACCGTACTGATGCTGATCGCAATAGCGCATCAATCCATGCGCAGTCATCGCGCGCCTCGCGCGCCCCTCGCCAACGACTCCAACATCGAGATGCGCTGATGGAGATTGTTCTCGCTATTGGCATCGGCGTACTCGTCAGTTCAGGCGTTTGGCTGATCTTTCGGCCGCGCACGTTCCAGGTCGTCATAGGACTGTCGCTGCTCTCCTATGCCGTTAATCTGTTCATTATCGCCATGGGGCGGCTGAAAACCGAAGCGGCTCCGATCCTCTCAGCCGGCACCGTGGGCGACCCAGGGCGTTACGCCGATCCGTTGCCGCAGGCGCTGGTCCTGACCGCTATCGTCATTAGCTTTGCCACGACGGCCCTGCTTCTCGTCGTGCTGATCGCATCGCGCGGCCTCACCGGCACGGATCATGTTGACGGACGGAAACTAGACCGTTGAGCAGCATCGGAACCCATCTGATGATCGCGCCGGTTGCGGTGCCGCTATTCGCCAGCGCAATGATGCTGGTTCTCGGCGGTGACCGTCGCACCTTGAATGCGACACTCAATGTTGCATCCGTCGTTGCGCTCGTCGGGATTGCGATCGCCTTGCTCCGGGGAGCCGATGTCGCACCAGATGGCCTTCTTGGCGTGTATCGGCTCGGCGACTGGCCCGCCCCCTTTGCCATTGTTCTGGTCGTCGACCGCCTGACTGCCATGATGTTACTGCTGACGAGCATCCTCGCGTCGGCCACGCTCATATTCTCGCTCGCTCGGTGGCATCGCGTAGGCGCGCACTTCCATTCCCTGTTTCAGCTTCTGTTGATGGGAATCAATGGAGCATTCCTCACAGGCGACCTCTTCAACCTGTTCGTCTTCTTTGAGGTCCTGCTCGCCGCCTCCTACGGCCTAGCATTGCACGGTTCAGGGACGGCGCGCGTAACCACCGGCATGCATTATATCATCGTCAACCTGGTAGCCTCGCTCCTGTTTCTCGTCGGAGTCAGCCTGATCTACGGCGTCACCGGAACGCTCAACATGGCCGATCTGGCGGCGCGCATTCCGGCTATCCGTGCCGAGGATCGCGCCCTGCTGGAAGCAGGGGCCGCCGTCCTCGGTATCGCCTTTCTGACGAAGGCCGGCATGTGGCCGATGTGTTTCTGGCTCCCCCGCACCTACGCCGTCGCGCCGCCTCCGGTCGCAGCGCTTTTCGCGATCTTAACGAAGGTGGGTGTCTACATCATCCTTCGTCTTTGGCTGCTTTTGTTCGGAGATCACGCCGGAGCATCAGCCCATTTTGGTGGTGAGCTGTTACTGATCGGCGGAATGGCAACCATCATTTTCGGTGCGATCGGATGTCTCGCGTCCCAGGACATGGCCCGTCTCGCCGCCTATTCCGTGCTCGTATCTTCCGGCACGGTGCTCTCCGCCATCGCCATGGGGCCTGCCGGCATGACGGGCGGCGCTCTCTACTATCTCGTTAGTTCGACACTTGGCCTGGCGGCGCTCTTTCTTCTTATCGAGCTTATCGAGCGAGGCCGCGAGCCGGGCGCCGACTTGCTTGCCGTGACGCGAGAGCTCTACGGCGAAGAAGATGATGAACTCGATGATGCAAAAGGAACAGGCATTGCAATCCCGGCGAGCATAGCTGCCTTGGGCGGCGCCTTTATCTGCTGCACCCTGGTTATTTCCGGACTGCCGCCGCTGTCGGGCTTCGTCGCCAAGTTCGCATTGCTGACGGCAGCCCTGAATTCGCAACCGGACAGCATCCCGACCAATGCCTGGATATTCCTTGTCATCCTTATCCTGTCGGGGCTCGCAACCCTGATCGCCACGACCCGCGCCGGAATTCACGCGCTTTGGGCCTCACCAGACCGAGCAGTACCGAGTGTGCGCTTGGTCGAGATAATACCCATCGTTGTGCTGATTCTGCTCTGTGCCGCACAGACAATGCAGGCCGGGACGGTCATGCGGTACGCGCAAGCGGCAGCGGACTCGCTGTACGCACCGCACGACTATTTGCGCGGCGTTCTCGGTGCGGAGAACGTGCTTCAAAATGCCCAGAGGGAGCCTCGATGAAACTGCTCCCCTATCCGATCGCAAGCGCCATTTTCCTCGGCTTCTGGCTGCTGTTGAATCAATCCCTGTCGACGGGCCAGCTTCTGCTGGGCGCGAGTATGGCGTTGATCGGCGGGTGGGCGCTGGCAGCACTGGAGCAGCCGAAGGCACGCCCGAGGCGGCCCCTTACGATACTGCGCCTGGCCCTCATCGTCTTCGCGGATATTGTCAAATCCAATATTGCCGTCACATGTATCATTGTCGGTTTCGGGCGGAGAGAACGACGTCCCGGCTTCGTCGATATACCGCTTGAGTTGCGCGATCCTTATGGTCTGGCGCTCCTCGCGTGCATCATCACCTCGACGCCCGGAACACTGTGGGTCAAATTCGAAGAGCCGGCCGGTACGTTGACCATTCATGTTCTCGACCTGGTCGACAAGGCTGAATGGATCAGCACCATCAAGAGCCGCTACGAGCAACCGCTTTTGGAGATCTTCGCATGAATGCGTTGCTTGTGTATGCGGTCACGTTTGCCCAAATCTCCTTGGGAATAGCGATGATATGCGCTGCGTATCGCATCCTGCGCGGCCCACGTGCGCAAGACAGAGTTCTCGGACTGGATACCCTTTACGTCAATGCGATGCTGATGCTTCTCGTTTTTGGCATCAAATCGGGCTCCACTCTCTATTTCGAGATGGCGCTCGTCGTCGCTCTGCTCGGCTTCGTGGGCACAGTCGCGCTTGCCAAATTCCTGCTTCGCGGCGAGGTGATCGAATGAGCAGTGTCACCGAAATTCCCGCTCTTTCGGCATTTTTTACGGCCGTATTCCTGCTGTTCGGATCAGCGCTGACCCTGATCGGCTCACTCGGCCTACTTCGGCTTCGCAGTTTCTATGAAAGAGTTCATGCGCCCACGCTCGGAACGACCCTCGGTGTCGGCTGCATAGCGATGTCGTCGATCATCTACTTCTCGACGCTTGCAGGCCAGGTCTTGTTTCATGAAGTTTTGATTGTCTTGTTCGTGACCATCACCACGCCGATCACGCTGATGGTGCTGGTCCGCGCGGCGCTGTTTCGCGATCAAACCGAAGGCCGAGATGCATCTCTGGCCAATGTCGAAAGCAGTTCGCGCGAAGAGCATTGAACTTTGCGAACGGCGCTCCTAAAGTCGTGGCCGCGGGCACCACGTCCGGACGTTCCGAAATATCCTTTCCGATCAGACCTTCATAATGCCTTCGGTGCTCCGGTTTGCTGACGATCCGGATCGAGAACTCCGGCAGCCACGATGATGGCGCAAGCACGTGAGGGATCATTCAGCGCCTGCGCCAGTGCCAACGCCGCCTTCGCCAGAAACAGCGACGTTCGATCAGCCCCTTGCTCCGTCCTTATCCGGTCGATGGTGAGAGCAAGCGTTTCAAAGACGTCTTCGATGTCAGCCATTTCGATATCAGCCATGGGAACGAGCCTTTCCGGCGCAGATTGCAGCAAGCGCTGACAGCACGGCCTCCGGGGCCGGCCTGGTCGTCCAGCGCGCGCCAATATGCATGTCGGGGCGGACCAGAATCGCCGATCCCTCCGATGCACCGAGGCGCCGCGCCGCCACGCCATCAGGCTCCAAAGCCAGAACGGTCAGATCGACATGCTGAGCGGCGACCGGCGCGCCGAAACTTAGCAACGTGAATCCCAAGCTAAGCCGCTCAGAAAGAAATTCCCCTTGAGGCAACGCGGCGTCCGGCAACATTGCACCCAGTCCGGCGCCCTGACCGAAACTATCGGCATCTGCGATGACTGCCGGGCTATCGGCATAGGTATAGGGCGTCATCTGTCGTGGATTCGCCAGCGCGCCTGCCCAAGGTTCGGTGAGGGCCAGCGACAAAGCCGCGTCGCGCATCAGGGTCCAGCCTGGCGTCGGCGGGGTCATGAAGCGGGTCGATTTCGCTGCGTTGGCGAAAACATCCAGCGTCGCTCCACGCCGTTCCGGTGTGTAACTGTCGAGAAGTCCTTGTTCCGCGCGCCCAGTGAGGACGCGGCCGAGCTTCCAGCCGATGTTATAAGCATCGGCCAAGCCGTTATTCAGGCCGCGCACGCCGAAGATCGGGACGATATGTGCGCTATCGCCAATAAAGAATATGCGTTCGTCACGATAGTCCTCCAGCGCCAGCGTGTTTGCCGAATAGACGCTCCACCATTCGAGTTCCCACGGCCCGTGGTGTCCGATCTCATCGAGTACCGCGGCGACGGACGAGCGCACGGTTTCTTCGCGCGTCGCCTCCTCCGCGCTTTCGCCCTCGCGCAGTTGATAGTCGATACGCCAGATATTTTTTGGCTGGCGATGAATCAATACCGTGCCGCCTGGCCGGCACGCCGGATCGAACAGCGCGCGACGGATCGTCGGATAATCATGGTTCATGCGGATATCGGCAATAACGTAACGTCCCTCGAAATTCTCGCCCTGCAGACGCAGTCCACGCATGGTGCGGATGGCCGAGCGCGCGCCGTCGGCCGCAAGAACCCAGGGTGCCTCTAACCGATAGACGCCATGCGGATCGCGAAGATCGAGAGTGACGTGGTCCGTGGCGTTGACGATACCCATGACTTCGGTCTGCCAACGCGTTTCGATCAGCGGATTGCTCGCGACAGCCTTCCAGAGAAATTCCTCGATGTACTGCTGTTGCAAATTATACATCGGGCGAAATCGCTCATTCGCGCTGTCGGGCATGTCAAATTCGAGAATTTGCTGTCCGCGATAGAACGTTCGACCCGTGGTCCATCCCAGGGCGTGATCGAGGAAGGGCGCGACGGCACCGATCCGATCGAGGATGTAATAGCTCGACCGCGAGATGCAGATCGCGCGACTGCCGTCATTGAAGGTATCCTTTCGTTCCACCAGCAGTGTCCGAACGCCCTCGGCAGCCAACGTCAGCGCCGCGGTCATCCCGATCGGGCCTGCGCCCACGATCACGACCTGCGCCTGCGTTGTCCGCGTCGCATCCGCGAGCGGAGCAGCGAAATACGGGTAGTTGAAATAAAGCGAGTCGTGCTCGCCACGTCCGGCGGGGCGCATAATTCAAACTCTCCTGGCCGCTCCGAGAAGCTTGCGAAATCCTAGGCTGCGGAAACGCGACTGAAAATACCGCGTTACAAAGATCAGGCTTGCATTGATACTGCTCAGAGAGTGAAGCGCAACGTCCCAGGTGGCGTCGAGCGAAGCCGGGATGGCGTCGGAAATTACCTCCGACATGTGGTCGCAGATCAGTTCTAAGCTGGACGCTGCATCACGCCTCTCGACTCGCTTCGATGGTCCCGTTAACCTCAGAAGCACACTGAGGGCATCACATGGAACAGATTCTGATAAATCTTGTTGCCGGCGCACTCGGCGGAAACGCCACTGGCAAAGCTTCACCGACTTTCGACCTCGGCACTTTGGGCAATACCATCGCCGGCCTCGTCGGCGGCGGCGTTCTGGGTCAGATCATCACGCTCGTTTGGCCTGCGGTCGCGACATCCCTACAGGGCGGAAATTTCGATATCGGTTCGATCATCACTCAGGCCGTTGGCGGCGGTGCCGGCGGCGCGATTCTCACGGCCATCGTCGGCGCAATCAAAAACAAAGCTACCTGAGCGCGGGAGTCTGCAGATGAATGAAGCGGGTATCGGCTGGATCGCAGCGATCATCATCGGCGGTCTCGCCGGATGGTTCGCCTCGATGTTCATGAAAACCGGCACAGGGATTTTTACGAACATCATTCTCGGTATTGTTGGCGCGGCCGTCGCCAACTGGCTGCTCGGTTTACTCGGCGTCGCGCTTGGGGGATGGATCGGATATCTGATCGCGGGTTTTATCGGCGCCTGTATTGTCATCTTCCTCTGGCGCGCCATCCGCGGCCGGACATAGAGGTGACAGGCAACCACCACGCCGGTTGGTGATCTGCTCCGGAATTACTCGGTGTCGCGGTTCGGCAGCCGTGGCAGCGCCGATGTGAGCAGCCCAAGGGACGAATAGCCCGATCATCCGAAAAACAATGGCGCTCGACAGCGACTTGCCGCGAGCGCCATTGTTTTCATCGTCATTCAGATTGCGCGCATCATCGCGCAATCCGTGTTACGTCTCCAGTTGCTTGCCGATCGGCATGTTGCGGAGACGCTTCCCGGTCGCGGCGAAAATGGCGTTGACCAGCGCCGGCGCAAACGGGGGCACGCCAGGCTCGCCTACACCGCTCGGCGGCGTATCGACTTCGAACGGCACGATGTGCACGTTCGTAACCAATGGCGCCTCGTCCATCCGTACCACGGGGAAGTCATCGAAATTCCCCTGCTGCACCTTGCCGTCCTTGAAAGTGATCTCTCCGTATTTCGCAAGGCTCAGCCCCATGATTGCGGCGCCTTCGATCTGCGACTGAATCCGCTCAGGATTGACATAGGTTCCACAATCGATGGCGGTATCGACCTGGTGAACCGTCAGCTTGCCCTTGTCGTCAACGGAAACCTCGACGATCGTCGCCACGTAGCTTACGAAGCTCCGATGCGCGGCGATGCCGAGCCCGTGTCCTTTCGGCACCGAGCGGCCCCAGCCTCCCTTGTCGGCAACGATTTCGACTACGCGCCGCAACCGGCCGGTATCGATCGGATAGCTGTCGTAAGGTTCACCGTAATTCCAGAGATCCTTCACGGAATCGAGTTTTACGATCCGCGGCTTGCCGATCAGTTCGAGCAGCATCTCCTTTTGGTCACGACCGGTGGCGTGCGCGAGTTCACCCACCATCGACTGGACCGCGAACGCGCGCGGAATGTTGGACACCGAGCGGAACCAACCGATCCGCGTATGTGCGACAGCCTCCGGATTCTCACACCGCACATTGGCGATCTCGAACGGCATGTCGACAAGACCCATGCCCAGTTCGAATGGAGCGGCGTGAACGGCCTTCGCGGCAAAAGTCGACGCGATTGTCGGCGCCGCACTGCGATGCCGCCACGCGACGACCTTCCCGCTCTTGTCGAGACCCGCCTCAATGCGCTCGACCGAGACCGTGTGCAGAAAGTCGTGGCGAACGTCATCTTCCCGCGTCCACTGCACCTTGATCGGAGTCCCGACCGCTTTTGAAAGCAACGCGGCCTCCAGCGCGTAATCGCACTTCGACTTGCGGCCAAAACCGCCACCAAGCAACGTGACATTCACCGTGACGTTCTCGACAGGAATGCCGAGCGTTTTTGCCAGATCGTCGCGCGTACCACCAGGACTCTGAACAGGCGCCCAGACTTCCACCTTGTCACCGGTGACATTGGCCACCGCCACAGGTGGCTCCATGCTCACATGCGCAAGGTGTGGCAGATAGTATTCGCCGACGACGACCTTGTCCGCACTCTTCAGCGCGGCATCTATGTCGCCCTCGTTGCGAACGACGAGGCCCGGGTTTCGCGCCGCTTTCTCTAGCTCGGTGCGATAGGCCGCGGATTCATACTTGGCGTTCTCGCCATCATCCCAGACGACCTTGAGCGCATCGCGGCCCTTGATCGCGGCCCCGGTGTTTCTTGCAATCACCGCGACGCCGCCGAGCGGCTGAAATTTTGAAGGCCAAGGCCAACCCTTGACCTCGATTACCTTTTCGACGCCGGAGACTTTCAATGCCTCCTTGTCATCGAACGATACGAGCTTGCCGCCGGTGACAGGCGGGCGCGCAATGACCGCATATTTCATGCCCGGCAGGCGCGTGTCGATTCCGTAGGTCGCGGCACCGGTTGTGATGTCATGAAGATCGACAATCCCGATCTGTCCCTTGCCCATGTAGCGGAAGTCTTTCGGGTCCTTCAGTCGCAAATCCGCGATCTTCGGGACCGGCTGCGCGGCAGCGTCTGTCGCCAGTTCGCCAAATCCGAGACGCCGGCTGCTTGCCGCATGCACGACCTCATGATTGGCCGCCTTGACTTCGGAGACCGGGACGTCCCAGCGCTTGGCGGCAGCGGCTTCCAGCATAGCCTTCGCGGACGCGCCGATCTGGCGCATCGGCATTAGATAATGCCGGGTGCTTCGCGAACCGTCGGTGTCCTGATTGCCGAATCTGGTCTCGTCGCCGTGGGCCTGCTTGACGTGCACGCGTGCCCAATCGGCTTCCATCTCGTCGGCAACGATCATCGGCAGACTGGTGCGAACGCCCGTTCCCATCTCCGAACGATGGGCAATGATGGTCACGACGCCGTCGGGCGCGATAGCAACGAAGACACGCGGATCGACAACCGTCCCGTGCGGCATCTTGTCGGCACCGGTCTGGTACGCGGCAAACGCCTTACGCGCTGTGAGTGGCGCGGCCAGAACGAGGCCACCAGCGATGCCAAGTCCCTTCAGAATCGTCCTTCGCGAAACATTCTCGACCCTGCTTCGCGTTTCGACACTTCCGAGTTTGTCAGGATTCAGAATGACGTTCATGATCAGACTCCCGTCGAAGCGAGATGCACTGCGTTCTCGATGCGCTGGTAACAGCCGCAACGGCAGATGTTGCCGGACATCGCTTCACGCACCTGATCATGCGTTGGTTTCGGGTTCTGTTTGAGAAGGGCCACCGCTTGCATGATCTGCCCCGCCTGGCAGTATCCGCATTGCGGCACGTTGACCTGACGCCAGGCCTTTTGGACCGGGTGGTCGCCAGTCGGGTGAAGGCCCTCGATCGTGACGATCTCGCGATCCGCGACATCCGAGACCGCCGTGATGCAGGCACGAACCGCATCGTCGTTGACCATGACCGTGCAGGCACCGCAGAGCGCCTCGCCACAACCGAATTTCGTTCCGGTCAAGCCGACCTCGTCGCGGAGAAACCACAGCAACGGCAGCGACGGATCGCCGTCCCAATTGTGCTCCTGGCCGTTTATTTTTAGCTTGATCATGGCTGGCCTCGCTCTTCATAAGCTGATGGGAAGTCGTCACCGTTGAGCGAGAACATATTTCTCAACCGCTCAACGTCTTCGTTCGACGTCGTTTATCGTCTTCGTTTGAGGCAGAATTCTCCTTCAGTCGTTGTGGATTTAGCATGGCAGACAAGCCCGGCATGCTGACCGGCCTGCATCTACAGCGCGCTAACCTTTCGCCTTCAGGATGCGGATGCGCGTCTCATCCACAAAGCTCTTGACGTCCTGACCCGGGCGACGAAACAGCTTCCTGTCCACCGAGATATCCCGACCGCTGACGGTCTTGGTGCAGTGCTCGTTGAGATATACACCTCCAACGGGCTCTTCCTTGGCGTTCGATTGCCCTTCGGTGCACGACCAGCCCTCATCGCCATAGCGGGACTTGGCCTGCATGCCGAGCAGGAATGCTTTCTTGTGCTTGTAGAGCCGTGCCTTCGGATCGGTCTGAATCTGGAGACCGCCGACATGCCCCGAATCGTCGACCAGAACGGTCAGGATCGCGGGATGTCCTGCGACCATGGTGCCTTCGCGGCTGGTTGCCCGATCGTATTCAAAATGGACGGCGTGCATGCCATCGTCACCGGCGGAACATTCCTTCCAGTGATTCCACCCCGCGAGTTTCTGATCCGGCTTGGAAGCACAGGAGAAATTCACATACCCTGCTTGCGGCAGTTCGCTGACCGCCATGCCGACACGCACATCGCGAAGATCGTTGGACTCACCGGCCGTCGCCGTGGCGGCAACTGCAAAAAATGCCAACGGCACCGCGAAACACGTTGTTGCGAACGAACGAACTCGCGTCATTGCGCGGCCTTCTTGGTCTGGTCGGCTCCGGCGGAATGACCCTCGGCCTTATAGACATTGCACACGCGCGAACCTTTCGAGAAGAATGCGATACACTCATCGTAGGTCGGCTCGCCTTTACCCTTGATGTGCGCGATAACATAGTCTGCCACAGCTTCGATTTCGCTTGGCCTCAAAAAGACGTTAGCTTCCGGCGGCATCAGATCGCCCGCATCCTTGCGCAACATATCGAAGCACTGGACACTGTCGTATGAGCCGCGCACGAAGAACGGCATTCCGGTTCCAGGCCGGCCGCAACTGACGGTTTCGATAATCTGCTCGCGCGTGAGTTGCGTCTTGCGAAGCGACAAGGCATCGCCGCCATATCCACCACCGCCGTTACCATGCCACTTGTGACATCCCATGCAGTTGCCGCGCTGGAATACGCGTTTGCCGGCATCGGTTGGATCGGCGGGCGTGGCCGATTGACTGAGCGCCGCACCTTCGAGGGATACCAGCGTCGCAACCATGCATGACGCCGTCATGATGGCGGCGAGACATATCTTGGAAATTTTCATCGGACCGTCGTGCCAGGGGAAACAGGGTCCGGCCAAGGCCAGACCCTGCTCCGAACGAGATACTAGAGCGAGAAGACGTACAGCATCGATCCCGGCTGTATTTTCTTCAGCTCAGGTGTCGAATCGATAAACCATTTGTCCCAAGCCCCGCCGAGTCCGACGAGAATTGCGACATACTGCTTTCCATCGACCGTGAATGTCATCGGAGGCGCATTCACACCGCCGCCGGTGTTGAACTCCCAGAGCGTCTTCAGGGTTTTGCCGTCGAGCGCCAAAACCTCGCCGGACGGCTGGCCCGAGAAGACAAGGTCGGGTGTCGCCAGAATGCCACCCAGGTTAGGATACGGCATCTCGGCTTTGCCCGCGATCTTGCCCGTCGTCACATCGATGGCCGTCACGCTACCGGTGATCTTGAACGGCTGGCTCGGTCCGCCACCCGTGAAGAACTCTCGCGGCTTGATCTTGTCCGGAGTCATCGCCTCGGGCGTGATCCGGTTGCAGCTTTCGATGACGGGAATGTACCAGAGCTTGAGGTCCGGATTATAAGCCGTCGGCGGCCAGTTCTTGCCGCCCATGTTGCCCGGGCAGATATCCGTCGTCTTGTCGGTCCGGTTCGGTGTCACCGCATATTGCTGCACCGACTTGTTCGGATCGTACTCCACCGGTTTGCCGGATTCCGGATCGATCCCCTTGGTCCAGGTCACCTTCTTGACGAAGGGCAGACCCCAGACGAATTTGCCGGTGGTGCGATCGATCGCGTAAGCGAAGCCGTTGCGATCCGCTTCAAGTGCCAGCTTCTGCGGGCCGTTCTTGCCGGGAACGTCGACCAGGACGTTTTCCGCCACGCTGTCGTAATCGTAGGGATCGTTTGGCGTGTGCTGGTAGTGCCACTTGATCTTGCCGGTCGTGGCATCGAGCGCCAGCGAACTGTCGGTATAAAGGTTGTCGCCCGGCCGATAGGCGTTGTCCCAATCCGGGCCGGGATTACCAACGCCCCAGATGATGGTGTCGGTCGCCGGATCGTAACTGCCGGTCACCCAGGTCGAACCACCGCCGGTCGCGGCGGCGTTCTTATCGTCCTTCCAGGTCTCGTGCCCCGGATCGCCTTTGCCCGGAATCGTGTAGGTGCGCCAAACTTCCTTTTGCGTTTTCAGATCGGTCGCAGCGATCCAGCCGCGGATTCCGTATTCCGCACCGGCAACACCGGTAATGGCCATACCCTTGACGATCAGCGGAGCGCCGGTGATCACTTCTCCCTTGTCGGGATCGGCAACCTGACGCTGCCACGCAACCTGACCGGTCTCCTTATTGGTCGCGATCAGTCTGCCGTCGAGTGTATGAGATACGACCAGATCGCCCCACAACGCCACGCCGCGATTGTCAACGCCGCAGCAAGCGACCGCGCCGGCCCAATCGTGATCGGTCTTGGGGTCCATCTTCCAGAGCAGCGTACCTTTACCGCCATGCGCATCGATCTTGTAGACCGAACCCCAACCGTCGGTGACGTACATGAAGCCGTTTTCGACGATCGGCGTTCCTTCGAGGCCGCCGTGGGTCCAGATGCCGCCACCTTCGACGCCGCCAAGGTGCATCGTCCACGCGACCTTCAGATTCTTCACCGTGTCGCGGTTGATTTCGTGCAGGCTCGAGAAGCGATGTGCGGAATAATTCTTGTGATGAAGAAGCCAGTTTCCGGCTTCCTTGTCGGCGTTGAGCAGGCGCTCCTGGGTCACTTCATCGGCCGCAAGCGCTGGGATCACACTTGCGAAACCGGCAATCGCAACAGCCGTCGCGAGCAGTTTCGCTCGCCTGTAGTTTCTGGCATTTCCATTTCGTTTCATAGCTTTTCCTCCGGGACATCTTCTTGGTATTTTTATGAGAACAGCCGGCACATCCGGATGCTCCATTACGAAGATCTCGCTCAGCGAGCCGTCGGCCGCTGTTAGAGTCAGGGTAAGCCGCGAACGTGCACCTCCGTTTCTACAACTCCACTGTTTTGAAAAGTCACGGAGCAAGCGAGTTGTGTGCCTTCAACCAGCTTCTGGCGGGTTTGAAGCAACATGACGTGATAGCCGTCTGCCTTCAGTTCGACCGTCTTCTTTGCTGGAATTGGAATCGACTTGATCGACCGCATGGCTGGCGCTCCCTCGCCCCGGTCCACGATGTGTCGTTCAGAAAAATTTACAAACGGACATCTCACCCGCAACAACGCATCGTCATCAGCGGCATCATTCTTGATTGTCATCAACAGAGGGACATCGGCCCCCAGCTTGTCGCTTGCGCTCACCCAAACATTCGAGACGTGAATGGAACCGGTCCCTGCAAGTGCAGGCGAACGCCCCCATCCCATCATTGCAGCGCCGATGAGCAAAACTCGGATCGACCAATGGCATCGTGTCATCGAAGCCACCAGAACGATTACTGATTGTCTCTAATTCGAGATACTGCTCTCAAGCGTTCTGAGGGGGATGTAACCAGAGCTTCCAGAATGGGCATCGGCAATTTCCTTCCCCGGAGACTTAATCTGCCACCCTTTTCTTGAGAGGCATTGCACGTCCATTCTTTTTGACTGTCAAGCAGAAGTTACAACAAAGCACCATGCGCAAATTGTGATCCGGATTGCAGTCAGCGCACAGCATGAGGCCGACAACACGGCGCCAGCCGACTACATGCCGGACCTTCACAAAACATCTTCTATTACCAGAGACCAATACATGGACCTCGTCCTCATGATGAGGTGGAATCTCGAATGCCAGATGCAATGAGGAGAAACTCTACGAACGCGGTCATGACGTCCAGTCGATCAGTTCTCAGTTCCTGACATCAAGGCATTCAACCAAAGCATCTCAATGACGACGATTTGCACTTCCATGACTTGCGCGGCACCGCCGTAACGCGGCTGTCAGATATCTGAATTGGAGATCGCTCGTGTCTAAGCTTGAGCATCTTGAGCCTAAGACGTCGATGCATCGGATCGAGATCATCACCGGGGACTAGTGCGAGCTTCCCATCAGCCACACCGATAATGGCGACGCGATCGACGCACCGCCGCCGAAGCCCACGACGGAGGCATCGTGCGCGACGAACCCAAAGGCCATCGCGGCGGTCTCGACCAGATCCCGATCACTTTATGAAGTGCGCTTCCGAACCAGCGAAACGAGGCTGGCGATCAACAAAAAATGAGCCGGCATGTGCACACGTCTTCATATATCACGACCCATATTGATCGTGATATATGAAGCGTGTCGAATAACATACGGGAGGCAGGCATGGGCAGACAGGCAAAGCAGAACTATACGCGACTGACCGAGCCGCTTGTCCGCGACAACGGTGTCCTGCGGCCTGCCTCTTGGGATGAAGCCCTCGATCGCGCGGCCGAGGGCTTCCGCCGCAATCGCGAACTCCACGGTCCCGACGCGTTCGGGATGTTCTCGTGCTCCCGCGCGACCAACGAGTTGAACTTCATCGCCCAGAAGTTCGCCCGGGCGGTGATCGGGACCAACAACATCGACTCCTGTAACCGAACTTGACACGCTCCTAGCGTCGCCGGTCTGGTGACGGTGTTCGGTGCAGGCGGTGGTACTTCGTCCTACAACGAGATCGAAGATGCGGATCTGATTGTCTTCTGGGGCTCCAATGCCCGGGAAGCGCATCCGATTTTCTTCCATCACGCCCTGAAGGCGATCCACAAGGGGGCCAAGGTCTACGCAGTCGATCCGCGTCGTTCCAAGACGGCGGAATGGGCTGATTCGTGGCTCGGCCTGGACGTCGGCACCGACGTCGCGTTGGCCTATGGTGTCGGCCGCGAAATCATCCACGCCGGGCTGGTGAACGAGGCGTTCGTCGCGAACGCCTCTATCGGGTTCGAGGAATACGTCGCCGCATGCGAGCCGTGGACACTGGAAGTCACCTCCCGTGAGACCGGCGTGCCTGCCGAGCTGATCCGTGAACTCGCGCACGACTACGCCAAGGCGGAGCGCGCACAGTTGTGCTGGACGCTCGGCATCACGGAGCATCACAACGGCACCGACAATGTGCGGGCCCTGTGCAACCTCGCGCTGCTCACCGGCCAGGTCGGCCGCTGGGGTGCGGGCCTGGTGCCCGTGCGTGGCCAGAACAATGTCCAGGGCGGCGGCGACATGGGGGCGATCCCCAAGAACCTGCCGGGCTTCCAGGACGTCGGAAATCCCGAGCACCGGGCGAAGTTCGAGCGCATGTGGGGCGTCACGATGCCTCCGAAGTATGGCTTGACGCTCTCGGAGATGATGGAGGCGATGGACGAGGGACATCTCACCAGCGTCTACGTCGTCGGCGAGAACCCGGTGCAGTCCGACGCCGACACCACCGCCGTGGCGAGGCGGCTGCAAAACCTCGACCATTTGGTCGTGCAGGACATCTTCCTCACCAAGACCGCCTCATTCGCCGACGTGGTGCTTCCCTCGACCGCGGCGTGGTGCGAGAGCGAGGGCACTTTCACCAACAGCGAACGACGGGTTCAACTCGTGCGCAAGGCACTGGAGCCACCGGGAAGCGCGAAGGATGACGTCGAGATCATCCGCCTGATTGCGGAGCGTCTGGGGCACGTCTGGCCGATACAGACCGCGGAGCAGATCTGGGACGAACTGCGCGCGGTATCGCCGGCGCACCATGGAATGTCGTACCGGATACTCGAAGAACGGGGTGGCGTGCAGTGGCCCTTCCCTGACGAGAACGGACCCGAGTCATCGTTCCTGCACGGCCGGCTCTGGGAGAAGGACCCCGAGAAGCGAGGACGTCCGGCGCCATTCGGCATCATCGAGCACAAACTGCCGGTGGACAAGCTCAACGACGAGTTCCCGCTTCGCCTGACGACCGGCCGGCGACTGACCGACTACAACACCGGCGTGCAGTCCGGCGGCTTCAACTCGCCGATCCGCCTCGGCGCCTGCGTCGATATCTCTCCGGAGGATATGGTTCGGCTCGGCCTCAACGAGGGCGAGGTGGTGCGGGTGTCTTCGCGCCGGGGAACCGTACTGGCAGCCGCGCGCCGCGATCCCGGCCTGCGCCCCGGGCTGCTCTTCATGGCCTGCAACTTTCCTGACGAAATGGACGTCAACGCGCTCACCATCGAGGCGAACGACCCGATCTCCAAAACCGCGGAATTCAAGGCAACGGCGGTCAAGGTGGAGAAGACCAACGAGGAGTTGCCTCAAGAGAACACCGTTGCCGAGACCATTGATCGCGATCGCCAGGACAAAGAGCTTGCGACTGCGAATGAGGAAGGATGAGTTGTGGACTTGAAGTTCTCCAACGCCGAGCCGTTCGCGGAGGAACGCGAGGCAATCGATCGGCGGCTTGGTGGGCCCGGTGAGGGCGGCTGGCACGGCGGCGAACGTGACGAACAGGATCACCGGCGCGCGCACACCGGCCGTGCGGCACGAAGCCGGCGGCACCTCGTCATGGAGGCGCTGCACGCGGTGAACGACCGCGTCGGCTGGATCAGTCCCGGCGCGCTGAACTATATCGGAAAGCGGCTCAGTGTGTCGGCAGCCGACGTCTACAGCGTCGCGACGTTCTATTCGCTGTTCTCCACCAACATGCGGCCGCAGCGCATCGTGCACGTCTGCACTGACATCGCCTGCATGGCGCGCGGATCCAAGGAGGTCTGCGCCGATCTCGAGAAGCGGCTGGGTCCGGCCGGCGCCATGAGCGGCTGGAAGCACAGTCCCTGCCTCGGCGTGTGCGAACGCGCCCCGGCCGCACTGGCGGTCGAGGCCGGCGATCCGCCTCATGAGCACCTGATCGGACCCGCCACCGTTGACGAGGTCGCCCTCGCGCTGAGTGCCGGCCCCGCGGCCCTCGCAGCCGAGGCGCCACCGATCATGGCCGTGCCACAGGCCGGGCAAGAAGGCCTGATGCTGCTCAAGCGCGTCGGCGGAGTCGACCCGGAGAGCATCGACGACTACCTCGCGACCGACGGCTACGCCGGCCTGCGGCGAGCGTTCGATATGGGACCCGCACAGGTCATCAGCGAGGTCAAGGAGTCCCGGCTGATGGGCCGTGGCGGGGCGGCGTTTCCGGCCGGCGTCAAGTGGGAGAGCACCGCCAAGCAGTCTGCGACGCCTCGCTACCTCGTCTGCAACGCTGACGAAAGCGAGCCCGGCACATTCAAGGACCGCGCCATCCTCGAGGGCGATCCGTTCGCGTTGATCGAGTCGATGACCATCGCCGGTTACGCCATCGGCGCCGAGCGGGGGTTCATCTACCTGCGCGGTGAGTATCCCCGCGCCTTCCGGATGTTGCGCAACGCCATCGAAAAGGCCCGCGAACGCGGATTCCTGGGAGCCGATATTTTGGGCACCGGGTGGAGCTTCGAGCTGGAAATCCGGCGCGGCGCCGGCGCCTATATCTGCGGCGAGGAAACCGCGATCTTCAACTCGATCGAGGGCTATCGCGGCGAACCGCGCTCCAAGCCGCCCTTCCCGTTCGAGCAAGGACTCTTCAACAAGCCCACTGTGGTCAACAACGTCGAGACTTTATGCAACGTGCCGCTGATCATGCAGATGGGCGGCGCGCAGTATGCCAAGATCGGGACCGAGGGCTCCACCGGGCCCAAGTTGTTCTGCGTGTCGGGCAACCTCGTGCGCCCCGGCGTCTATGAAGTGCCGTTCGGCGCGACGCTGGGCGATGTTCTCGAGCTGGCCGGCGGAGTTCCTGAGGGTCGAAAACTGCAGGCGGTGCTGCTCGGCGGCGCGGCAGGCGGGTTTGTACGCGCTGACGAACTCCACATTCCGCTCACTTTCGAGGGCGCGCGCGCCAACAACACCACCTTGGGTTCGGGCGTGGTGTTGGCCTTCGACGACACCGTCGATTTGCCAGCCATCCTGCTGCGCATCGCGAGCTTCTTCCGCGACGAATCCTGCGGCCAGTGCGTACCCTGCCGGGTAGGCACGGTGCGCCAGGAGGAGGCGCTGCTGCGCATCATGCACAACGGCCACGATGCCGTAGCCAAGGGACATGACATTCACATCCTGCGCGATGTCGGCCTCGTGATGAAGGATTCCTCGATCTGCGGCCTTGGCCAGGCCGCCTGGAACGCCGTCGAGTCGGCCATCGATCGCCTTGGCGTGCTGGAGAAGAGTAGATGAACGCGCCCGTCCAGCAGATCACGATCACCATCGATGGCGAAGAGGTGAGCGTCCCGGAGGGGAGCACCATCCTGACTGCCTGTAACGCCGCGGGCAAGGACACACCGACACTCTGCTATGGCGACACTCTCACGCCCAAGAATGCATGCCGTGTCTGCATGGTTGAACTCGAAGGCTCGCGCGTTCTCGTGCCCTCCTGTTCCCGCAAGGTGCAGCCCGGCATGGTGGTCAAGACCGACAGCGAACGGGTGCGGCACAGCCGTCGCCTCGTGCTCGAACTGCTCGGTTCTTCGGTCGACCTCTCCACCACACCGCGAATCCCTGAGTGGATGGAGCGCTACGACGCCGACCCGGATCGCTATGGCGAACGAGCCGGCGAGAGCCTCAGGCGCGACGTCCATGAGCCGGGCGATCACCACGCCGGGAACGGCAGCGTCGCGGACACGATGTGTCAGCCGATCAAGATCGACAACGACCTTTATGTGCGCGACTACAGCAAGTGCATCCTTTGCTACAAGTGCGTGGATGCCTGCGGATCCCAGTGGCAGAACAGCTTCGCGATTCAGATCGCGGGCCGCGGCTTCGACTCTCAGATATCCACCGAATACGCCGCTGAGCTGCCGGACTCCGCGTGCGTCTTCTGCGGCAACTGTGTGGAGGTCTGCCCGACGGGGGCGCTGTCGTTCAAGTCAGAATACGACATGCGCGAAGAGGGCACCTGGGACGAGTCGCAGCAAACTCAGACCACGACAGTGTGTACCTATTGCGGTGTCGGCTGCAATGTGGAGCTGCACGTCCAGGACAACAAGATCGTCAAGGTGACGTCGCCCCACGATCACAACATTGGCCACGGTAACTTGTGCATCAAGGGCAGGTTCGGCTTCTCGCACGTCCAGAGCCGTAAAGAAGACGGCAGTGACTAGCGGCCTCAGTCTGCGACTTCACCTCGCCACCTGTGCGCTTGCCCGCATCACCGCACCACCTCGCGATGCTCGTCATCGATCCGGCGCGTCCAGCCGCGTCCATCCAGATACTCCAGCAGCGGGATCGCCACCCGGCGGCTGGTACTTAAGGCTTGCCGTGCCTGACTGGTGGTGAACGGTTGCGGCAGTTGTGCCAGCGCCTGTACCGCGAGCGTCGGCGCGGACGGCAGCAGCACCACGCCTCCTTGAAGGCGTAACACCCGCCGAGCGCGCTCGGCTGCGGCCAACTCGCGGACGCCCAAACCAAGGCTAGCCAGATCGCCGGCCAGTGGTGCGAGGAAAGGATTCGTGAGCAGCCGCGCCTCGAGCTTGGCCACCCCGGCCTCGGCGCGGCCAAGCTCGATGCGGGCCTGCGGCAGCCGAACGTAACCATTGTGCTGTTCGAGGCCGGCATCCGTGACGAGTTGATCGATGAAGTGCGCCGCAGGTCCACCAAGGGCGTCGCGGACGGCCCCTTGTGAGACGCCGGGCGTGAGTTGATCCCGCTGGGCATCGTTCTCCACCAGAGCCCGCAGTTGCCGTTTCCACCCATCATACGTGGGAAGGTGCACCCACCAGCCGCCGAATTCCCGGACCTCGGATGGCGGCACGGCATTGGATCCCACCAAGCCGATCCGGCGCAGGTTATCCACCTCCACGGCGCCACGGCTCGCCACCTTGGTCAGTACGTCGCCCTCGGGTGGCATGGCAGCCAGCATCACCCTTCGTCGGTATCCCTCCCCGCGACGCAACGGCGCCGGCGGATCCGGGTCCAGCACACCAACGCCGCCGAGCACACGGTGACGTGCCGGATCGCGGAGCAGTAACCGATCGCCCACAATCAGCGGCAGCGGCCAGTCGAGAGTGATCCGGGCGTGTTCGGCATCAAAGCCGCGCAGCCGTGCCGGCACGGCTGCCGTCCCGACATGCACGGTGAGTTGTGCGGGAATATCGTCGAGCGCGGCACCGCCGATACAGCGCACATCGACGGCGGTGGTCATGAGCCAGGCGCCCGGTGCGATCAGTGCCTGGCCGCGACGGACATCCTCCGTGGACACACCGCGCAGGTTGACCGCGGCCCGGTTCATGGGGTGGAGGATGTCGCTATGCGAGTCCCGCGATTCCAACGCGCGGACGACGACCTCGCGCGGCTCCCGCCCATCGCCCACCACCATGAGGCGGTCGCCCTTGGTCAGCTTACCAGCGACGAGGGTGCCGGTTGCCACCGTGCCCGCCCCCGAGACGGTGAACGAACGGTCGATCCACAGGCGGAGCCGATCACTGGCATCGGGCGGGGGCATTCCGGCCAAGACGTCGTCGAGGGCCTGCTTGAACCCGCCCAATCCAGTGCCCTGCACAGCCGATACGGCAACCGCTGGCGCGTCGCGCAGGCCAGTGTGCGCAAACTCGCTGCGGGCACGCTCGATGGTCGCCGTCACGAGATCGGGCGCACGGTCGGCCTTGGTCACCACGATCAGCCCGTGGCGGATGCCGAGCGCTGCGATAGCATCGCGATGGTCGCTGGATTGCGCCGACCAGCCCTCGTCGGCAGCCACCACGAAGCACACCACCGGCACCGCCGCCAGACCGGCCAGCGCGTTGCGGATGAAACGCCCGTGGCCGGGAACGTCCACAAAGGCGACCTCCCGGCCGGAGGGCAGTGTCGTCCAGGCAAAGCCGAGGTCGATGGTGAGCCCGCGCCGGCGCTCCTCATCCCAGCGGTCCGGCTCCATCCCGGTCAGCGCGCGGACCAGGGTGCTCTTGCCGTGATCGACGTGACCGGCCGTCGCGACGACGTGCGTTGTCATCCCACATCCAATTTCGACGAACGGGAGGTTGGCGGAAGAGAATGGGAGTCGAACCCACCAAGAACCGTCTCGCGGCCCTTCCCGGATTTGAAGTCCGGACGCCCCACCGGGAACGATGCTCTTCCACTCACGTCGATCTTCGCAATTCGTTCTGACACCGGCGATTCATCAGACGATCTGCCGAACAGATCAAGCCGGTCTTTATTGATGCGATGAAAATCGCCACGGCGAATAGTGACCCCATGCCGATCGAAAAACTCGAGAATCTGTATCGCAACCTTGCGGCCGTTGTCGAGGTGGTCGCGCAACTGCGCCACCGTGAAGTAGCCATCGGATACGGTGGCCATGGACATCATGATCTGGACCATTTCAGCCACTGCTCAGCGCAGGAAGAAATGATCGTGAGCGATCTCATCGACCTTGCCCATACGGCTGATGAGCTTGAAAATCCGCCTGACTTCCGGCTCGGAGACACCCATATGGCCTGCGATATCGCGCACGCGCGGCGGCCGGAAACGATCCTCGCCGCCGATATAACGAGCGATTTTTGTCCACACCGCCTCGTCAGTCGGCGACAACCGCGCCTCATGACACGGCAAACGAACCCATGTGCCATCGAGCGAGAGTTTCTCGTCGCGCGCGCCCTTGCAGTAGCGCGGTAAATGCCAGCGCGGACCACGACGGAGGTGATCACATACTCGGTTTTCAGAGTCGGCAGCCGAACCAGGCTGAAGCGCTGGATCATCGCCTCGCCTTCGCTGACCGACAAGGCGCGGTCACGGGCGAAAGCGGTGAAATCGACATGTCCTGCGGTGCCGATAATCATCATGCGAGCCGGATCACAGGGAATCCGCACAAGCCCATCAGCGCCGTTCCTCTAAACACAGCGTCGCAAGATTACGTGCGAACGCAGCGTCGTCTTCGAGACAACGAAGATCGAGGATGAAGGCATCATTCTCGACCCGGCCGATCACCGGCTGGTGCAGAGCGCGGAACGCGGCTGCCAAAGCTGTGAGCGCACGGCCTTTGCCACGTGTCCTCGCCGCCCGCAATGCGACCCCCGCGCTGGGAATCACTTCGGTCGGCAACGATCCCGAACCGATCTGGCTTGTGCAGGCGATCACGTCAGTGACAAAGCCTGGACCGACGGCGGCCGTAATAGCGGGTTTGAGACGCCTCGCCACGGCTTCGATATCCGCAAGCGGCCGCGCCATCATCCGCAATGTCGGCAATCGCTCGGCCAACCGATCCGGGTCGCGATAGAGCCGCAGCGTCGCTTCGATCGCCGCAAGGCGAATCTTGTCGATACGCAACGCACGCTTCATCGGATTGCGATTCAACCGCGCGATCAGATCCCGACGTCCGACGATGAACCCGGCCTGTGGGCCGCCGAGCAGCTTGTCGCCGGAGAATGTCACAAGGTCCGCGCCCTCGGCCACCGCTTCCGCCACGGTCTGTTCGTGCGTCAGGCCATAGCGCGCCAGATCGACCAAGGTCCCAGAACCAAGATCGTTCAGAAGCGGAACGCGACTTGCCCGCGCCAGCGTGGAAATGGCCTTGCCGGACACCGATGTGGTGAAACCTTCGATCCGGTAGTTCGATGTATGAACCTTGAGAATCAGGCCGGTTTTCGGGTTGAACGCCGCCGTATAATCCTTCTCATGCGTGCGATTGGTGGTACCGACCTCGACCAGTCGGACACCGGCGCGCGCCATGATATCCGGCATGCGGAAAGCGCCGCCGATCTCGATCAGTTCGCCGCGCGAGACGATCGCTTCCTTGCCCTTGGCAAGCGTGTTGAGCGCGAGCAGAACGGCGGCGGCATTGTTATTCACCACCGTCGCATCCTCGGCGCCGGTCAATTCGCACAACAGGTCACGCACCAGGGCATCGCGCTCGCCGCGCTTGCCCTGCGCAAGGTCGAATTCCAGCGCCAACGCTTCGCGCATCGCAACCATCGCGGCCTCAACCGCCGTCTCCGCGAGAATGGCGCGACCCAGATTGGTATGAAGCACGGTGCCGGTCAGATTGAAGACCGCCCGGGCATTCGGGAGGGCATCTATTTCAAGCCATAGAAAAGCGTCGGTCGCGATGGCTTCGGCATTGAGTGCGGGGGTCTCGCCCGCACCCATCTTGCGCCTTAAAAGAGCGGTCACGTGGCGGATCGCTTCCACCGCGCGCGTCCGCCCAAAGCGCTCGACGGCCCGATGCGCTGTTCGCGTTTTCAGAACCGCGTCGACAGATGGAATCCGACCGGGACCGGCAATCTCTGCATCCATATCGGCCCCCTTAGGAACCGATCAGAAGCGGATTGCCGCCACTGCGCTGGCCAGGGTCCGGGAGCCGCACAAACGGCAGCGTCTGAATATTGCTGACGACAGATGGATCGGGTGCTGTCGAATCGATGCTGGATATCATTGATACTCACGAACCTCACGGGTCACGTGGCTTCACCTAGGTAAGGCAAAACAATATGCGATCTTATTCGCCCGAGTAAGCACTTTCAATACGATCTCCGCTCTATCATCGGAGTGTATTTCGGCACGGGGTTTGTACGCCGATCGGCGCGAGGTCATCACCCTCTCATCAATAGAACCAGAGCTTTAGATTTTTATATGATCCGATTCAGGGGTCAAAGTTCGATCAGTATTCACACCCTGATCGTTCGCTAGCATCGTCTCAGGGGCCCGCACGAACAGCGACCGGAACATCGATCGTGCGAGCCCCATTCACGTCACGATCGACGGAATACCAGCCGCTGGAAACATCAGTTCTGCTTGGCGACCAGCTTACACCTGGATGTGCTGAGAGGCTGGAACGCTTCATCTCCGGGAATGGTTTCCTTGACGTTGTAGTAGTCCCATTTGCCCTTCATCTCAGCGGGAGATTTGACCTGCACGAGAAAGATGTCCTTTACCATTCGTCCATCTTCGCGGATGCGGCCGTTCTGAGCGAACATGTCGTTGATCGGCGTCGATTTCAGATGCTTCATCACGGCAGCCGGGTCGTCAGAGCCAACCGCTTTCACCGCCTTTAGATAGTTCGTCACTGCCGAATAGGCACCGGCTTGAACAAAGTTGGGCATCTTTCCGAATTTGTCGAAAAAGCGCTGGCTCCACTTGCGTGTGGTGTCGTTCAGGTCCCAATAAAACGGCTCGATCAATAACATGCCTTGCGCAGTCGCCGCCCCCAGTGCGTTGACTTCGGTAATCGTGCCGACGAGCGGCACAATGGTCTGCGCCGGAGTAATGTTGAAATCCTTTGCCGTCTTGATCGAGTTCAGGAGATCGCCGCCGGCATTGGCGAGGCCGATGACTTTGGCCTTTGAACTTTGAGCCTGAAGCAGGAAAGACGAAAAATCAGCGGTGCCGATCGGATGATAGACGGTCCCGACAACTTTGCCGCCGGATGCTTTGATCGCGTCGGTCGCTTCCGCAACCAGGGATTTGCCAAGCGCGTAATCGACAGCGACGAAATACCACGTATCCAGTCCCATGCTCTTGACGATGCGAGCCTGACCACGCGAATAGGAGTAGGTATCCCAACTATAGCTAACCGTATTGGGAGAGCACTGCTCGTTCGTCAAGCGGGTAGAGCCGGAGCCTGTGACGATCAGCATCCGGTTCTTGGCCTCCGCCACACCAGACACAGCTAGCGCCACGCCCGAATTGATCGTTTCGGTGATCAGGTCGACGCCGCCGGTATCATACCATTGCCGTGCGATCCCGGTGGCGGTATCGGCCTTGTTCTGGTGATCCGCCGTTACAAGATCAACCTTGAACGTCGGTTTCGCGCCGGCGACGAAGTCGTCGATCGCCATCTGGGCGGCGGTCACCGCACCGGGACCTGCCAGATCCGAGAACACGCCACTCATATCTGTGAGAACACCGATACGAACGACGTTATCGGTAATTTTATTGGTCTGCTCGGCCTTTGCGAACGATCCGAGAGTGAGGCACGCCGCGGCAATGGCGCACGCTTGTGTCAACGTCTTCATGGTTTCCTCGCTGAATGGTTTGTTTGTTCTGATGCGATACGTCCGCTGGACTATTCAGCAGCGACGGTCCGTTCGGATTCGTTCCGTCTGAAACATCGCGCCGACCAGTTGGCGATATCGCCCATCGTGCTTTGTGTTTCAGGCAGGAAGGGAAAGATCGGATAGACGTGCACCGAATCGTCGACGATCTTCAGGGTGACATCGACGCCCGAGCGTTCCGCCTTCTCCGCAAGCCGCGTCGTATCATTGAGCAGCATCTCGCCCTGCGAGGCGGTGAGGAAGATCGGCGGAAGATTAGCGAGGTCACCGAACAGTGGCGACACAAGCGGATCGGTTGGTTCGTGTCCTTGAAAATAGGACGCACCCATATAGGTGAGAAGGTCGCGATTGGCCGCGGGATCGTCACCGTTGAACGCCTTGATACTATCTCCGGACAGCGTCAGGTCTGCAAATGGCGCTGCCGCAATGATTCCGGCCGGACACGGCATGTTGGCGGCACGGATGGCAATCGCCAACGCGATGGCAAGGCCGGCTCCCGACGATTCGCCAGAGAGTAGAATCGAGTTGGCTGGAATGCCCTGATTGAGAAGAGCCCGATAAGCAACGATCGCATCGTCGATCGCCGCGGGATACGGATGTTCCGGAGCTAGCCGGTAATCGACCGTATAGCAGATGCCATCGACAGCTGTGGCAAGTCTGGAGGCGTATTCGAGCGAACTTTTGGCCGATCCGATCATGTAGCCGCCACCGTGGAAATGAAGGACGACGTTACCGGTGTGAGAATCGCCAGCACCGACGCGCCACGCTCTCACATCGCCCAACTCCAGCGGGACAGCCTCGGCTGAATCCGGCAGCGGGAAATTCGTCATCAGGAACCGGTCATATGCCTCCCGCAGCCCGTCATGTCCGCGAGCGACATCCTCCGGTTTGAACGCATTCTTCCAGAGACTAAACGCCTGTTGCGCTTCTGGCCGGCGCAGACGTTTCCCCTCGCGCAGACCGATCACGTTCAGGACTTCGCCTGGGGGTCCCTCGACGGCTTTGACGACATTGTAGTTCCAGGCCAGCCCCCAACTTGTCTCGGCCATAGGATCGATGCGTTCCATTCCCTTCCAGCGACCGTTGCGCCCCTTGATGCGCTGATCCTCGGATTCGTGCATTAGTTTGACGGCGGCGCGCGCGCCGGCCTGAATGCGCGTCGTTCTGGGCACGCGACGCTCCTGATATTCGAGCAGCGCGTTCGGAATGTCATCCGGGTTTCGCGCCAGCACGCGCGCGAGGGTCCATGCATCCTCAATGCTCTGGCCCGCGCCCGCTGCGAGGAACGGCACCATCGGATGGGCGGCATCACCCAACAACGTGATCCGCCCCGAGGTCCAGTTATCGATCGGATCGCGATAGTACATACCGGTGATGAATGCTGTCTTGGTCTTCTCCAGCATTGCGCGTGCGCGTGGCTCGGCATCCGCGAACGAGCGGAGCATTTCTTCAATGTCACCGTTTTCGCCCCAGGACTCGCGATGCACTTCGCTTGCCGGAACTGACGCCAGGATGCTGTAAAGCTTCTTCGGTCTGACCCAATAGGTGATCAATGTCCGGCCAGGGCCGAACCAATAATTGCCGTTCTCTCCGAGTCCCAACCCTTCGAGTTCGTGGGCAGAAATCAACGAGCGCCACATCAGGATGCGAGCATCGTGCTTCTCTTCATCCCCGCGCATGTGCCGGCGAACCACCGAGTGAATGCCGTCGCAGCCGACAACAACATCGCCGGTTAGGACTTCACCCGATTTCAAATGGACTGATGCGCTATCTGCGGTTTGCGAAATGCCGGTGCATTGAGCGCCCATCCGGATATATTCGCGCGGCAGCGCATCGTAAAGGGTATTGATCAGGTCGGCACGATGAATGTTGTACATCGGCGCGCCATAGTGCTGGGCTGCAGTGTCGCCGAGAATCGCTTGAAATACGCGCCGTCCCGTTTGCAGATCACGATAGTCGTAAGTTTGCGGTTTAACCGCCACTGCGTCTATTTTGTCCTCTAACCCAAGCTGACGCAGAACAATCACGGCGTTGCTGGCGATCTGGATACCGGCTCCGATCTCACTCATCTCCGTCGCTTGCTCAACGACAATCGCCTCGATACCTTGCTGACGAAGGGCAATAGCGGCCGTCAATCCGCCAATGCCGCCACCAACGATGAGCACACGCATGGTCACCTCTTCCTTATTAAGCGATTTCACTTAACATGACAGAAGCGACCAAGAAGTCAAGACGGGTGCGTCCGCCCCGGGCACCGTCATTTCACACCAAGAATCAACTGAAGATGGCTGCGCGGCAGCTGTTCGCGCGCCAGGGCGTCGACGGCGTTACGGTGCAACAGATCGTGACCGCCGCTGGTGTCCGAAATAACGCGGCGCTGCACTATCACTTTGGGTCTAAAGAGGATTTGGTTCGGGAACTGGTGATCGACGGCGCTGCGGTGCTGAACGCCAGACGGCAGCAGATGCTGCGCGACCTCAAGGCGCGAGGAGGACCGACGACGATCCGCGAAGTGCTGGAAGTCCTCGTGGTTCCGGTGATCGAACTTGAAGATAACGACCAATGGCGCGGCTACATCCGCTTCACGTCAAGTCTTCAGGCATCAAACCGCGAGGTTCTGTTGGCGGCGCTCAACAACAAATGGAACGCCGGGTACATCGCCTGCTTCGACTACTTGAAGCAGATGGTCCGCATTCCACCGGCACTGATCGAGCAGCGGCTTTCGATATTTTCCATCTCGGCAAACGCGATTTTATCCGCGCGCGAAGCCGCTCTTGAATCACGACAATCCAAGGGAAGCCGATTGTGGGACAAATCGTTCACCCTTGAAAATATTCTGGATATTTTCGAAGCGATGCTGACCTGCGATCCGTCAACTACGACCCTGCGCACGATGCGCTAGTTCGCCCGGTTTGGTGTCGCTGGCCTCGATCATCACCCTACTTGTTGCTGTTGTCAGCACGCGAAACGGGCCGTCGGCGGAAATTCATCGATAGATGAGCCGACGCCGGACTGAGCGATACACAACTGCGTTCCTTGAGCGGCCACAACACGATGGCAGCACTGCTGCGCTACGCGCAGCAGACGCCAAAGCAACAGCGTGCAGGCGCGCGCAAACGACTGGAAGCGAGAACGAGGAAGGGGAATTTGTCGGAATGAACCGCCGAGCGTTGTCGGATTGACGCGCTCGGTTCGGTCTAAGCCTTGAAATGAATGGTGGGCGATGTAGGGCTCGAACCTACGACCCGCTGATTAAGAGTCAGCTGCTCTACCAACTGAGCTAATCGCCCGGAACCGTCCGGAAGTATCTTTCGGGGGTCGGCGTGGCTTTAGCAAAGCGAATCCCCGATGTCCAGCAAAGCCGATCCGATTTCTGAACGAAATTGGTGGCAAATCGAGAAAAAGGCCGTCCCTGAATGGGACGGCCCAGATTTCACGTCGGCAGATCGTCGCGCTGGTCAGAGACGACCGGAATTTCGACCGGATTCCATATCCGACCCGCCACGATCCATCCCGGACCGGTCGCGATAACCGTGCTCAAACGACCGATCATGATGGCGGTGGTGCCGCCACCCCTCGCGTCGCATCCGGCGCTCCATCCGGGTCAGCACCGTCAAACGGCGCTTCTGACCCTCGTCCAGCGTCTGATACAACGGCTGCGCCGCATCGGCGATCTTCTTCAGAGCCGCGGCGGTGGTCGCCATACGGTCCGCACGCTCGCTCAATCGCATCATCGGATCAGGCTTCGCCGACGGCGTTTCGCCGTTCCGCCGCGCCTGCGTCCGCGCGTTGGCACGATCGATCCTGAGCTTGACGAAATCGCGCACCGCGGTTTCCACCGGAGGCCACAACTTCTCCTGATCTGCTGTGAGCTTCAGCCCTGCCTTGACGGCAGCGATCCGCGCATCGGCCAGCGCCGCGCGATCTTCCGGGTTGACCCGTTCGTGGTGATGTCCCCAAGGACGCTGATGGGCATAGACCGCGGTGGAACCGGCGACCGTCAACGCTGCCAGACCGGCAAGAACCAACTTCTTCATCGCAACCTCCTTCATAAGGTGGCGCGAGGATGAATTCAGTCCCGCGTTCGATCAACTTAAAGGTTACACACGTTGATGAAGGACCATTCATCAACGTGTTTGATGCAATTCAAGCAAAGCGGCTCGACCCTCCGAAAGGATGGTACGTCCTCAAGGATTCGCTCCTCCAAATATCGCATTCGGCAGGAACAACGAAATCTCCGGCACATACGTGACGACGATCAGGAACGCGAGCAAAAGCAGGAGCCAGCGCCAGGATGCCTGCACGACCTTGAGCAAGGGCATGCCGGTGATGCCGGACGCAACGAATAGATTGAGTCCGACAGGCGGCGTCACCATGCCGATCTCCATGTTGACCACGAAGATAATACCCAGGTGAATCGGGTCGATACCGAGTTGCATCGCCGTGGGGAAAATGATCGGCGCCACAATCAGGATGATCGCCGACGGCTCCATGAAATTGCCGGCGATCAGCAGAATGATGTTGACGATGATCAAGAATTGCCACGGCTGAAGATTTGCGCTGGTTATTGCATTGGCAATCGTTTGAGGGATCTGTTCGGTTGTCAGTACGTGACCGAATAAGAAGGCATTGGCGATAATGAACATCAGCATAACGCTGACGCGCGCCGAATCCGTCAGAACTTTCGGTACGTCGGTAATCTTGAGGTCGCGGTAAATGAACAGCGCAGCCACCGCACCATAGACCGCAGCCACCGCAGCGGCCTCGGTCGGCGTGAAAATGCCACCGTAGATTCCACCCATCACGATAACGACCAGCAAAAGACCCCAGACCGCATCCCGGAACGATGAAATCCGTTCACCCCACGAGGCGCGCGGCTGCCGCGGCAGATTCTTGAACCTGGCGACAAGATAGATCGCGAGCATCAGCAACGTGCCAAGAAGAATGCCCGGAATGACGCCGGCCATGAACAACCGGCCGACCGAGGATTCGGTCGCAGCGGCATAGACGATCATCACGATGGACGGCGGGATGAGGATGCCAAGCGTTCCCGCATTGACGATGACGCCGGTTGCGAAGGATTGCGAATAACCGGTCTTGACCATGCCGGCGATAACGATCGAGCCGATTGCGACCACGGTTGCTGGCGAGGAACCGGACACCGCAGCGAACAGCATACAGGCCATGACCGAAGCAATTGCCAGTCCGCCGGGCAGATGCCCGACGACGGAAACCGCGAAATCAATCATGCGACGGGCGACGCCGCCGGTGGTCAGGAAGTTTGCGGCGAGAATGAAAAACGGAATCGCCAGCAGCGTCGATTGCTCCATGGTCTGAAAGAATTTCAGAACGAGCGAAGCAAGACTATCCTGCGCGAAGAAAAGGATAGTCAGCAGCGATGAAAGCCCCAGTGACACCGCAACCGGTGTCCCAAGAGCAAGCAAACCAAATAGCACGATGAAGAGGAATGCGGTCGTCATCGCGCCACCGTGCTCGTTTCGGTATCCTGACCATAGATGCCGTCGCGAATGACATCCTCTGCTTCGTCGGCAAGCTCATAGCCCGACGAACGGCCAGTCACGATGCGCCATCCCATCTCAATCAAACGGATGAGAATCATAACGAAACCGATGGGGAGACAAAGGCTGAGAATCCAGCGCTGGACCGGGATGTCCTCAGCCTCGACATCGAGGATGTAGAGACGATCCAGGTAAACCCAGGATCCGTACAACATGAGAACGGTGTAGACTATCACCAACAGAACGACGAGCAGGCCGATCCAGCGTCGAACCGGCGGTGAAAACAATTTCACCAGCGCGTCGACGCCGATGTGAGCCTTCGCCCGCACGCAATACGCTGCGCCAATCAGCACGAGCCATCCGAACAGATAGAAATTGGCCTCGAGGGCCCAGAGGATCGATTCATTGAAAACGTAGCGAAGCACCACCTGAACGAAGCTCAGCAACGTCATCGCTCCGAGGATGGCTGCCAGCAACCATTCCTCCAGCCGATGCCAAATCGCGCGTAAACTCAATGACCCCTCCCCCACAGGACATTCAACCGAAACAGGCATGCGGCGCCACCGG
>JAEWIX010000010.1 GCA_023386885.1 Pseudomonadota bacterium | reverse complement strand
CTGCGGCGGCGCGCCAGCGCCTCCACCGTGGGACGGCCCACCACGCGGCCCCTCGCGACCATGCTCGCGCGGCCCTGAGCGCTCGCGGCCCTTCGCCCGGTCTTCCGGCTTGTTGTCGCCGGTAGCGGCCTGCGCCATCAGAATGGTGGCGGACGCGCCGTGCATATTCTCGGCTTGCGCCGGATACGTGACCCACTGGCCGAGGGTCAATGCGGTGGTCGTCAACATGACGAGACGCAGCTTGCTCATGATCCTATCGTTCTCCCGTGGTCTGATGCGCGACGTCATCCGATGCGCGAAGTCTGGCTGTACGAAACCTGATGCACGACATGTTCCATCGCGCGACCTTGCGATCAGCCGATAGAGGTGCGGCTGCAATGTGGCAGCCGGCGCGCGCGAATTTGGTTTCCGTGATTTTTATTTCCCACCGAACGGTGCATTGATGCTGCATTGTTCATGGCGCATTCACGTCACCCGCGAATGCGAACGACACGCTTAACGGTCAAACTTCCACGAAGTTCCCACGCAAATTGACAGCCATCGAGAACTTGCCTTCATTCCCTCGACTGAACGAACGGAGACGATTTCGATGCCGTTGGCCTATTGGTGCGTTCTCGTGGCGGCGATCCTGCCGCTCGCCATTGTCGTTTACGCCAAGGCCGGCGGCAACGGTGACAACCACCATCCGCGCGACAGCGCCGAGCGGCTGCCGCCCGCGCGCCGCCGCGCCTATGCGGCGCATCTCAACGCCTATGAGAATTTCCCGTTCTTCGCGGCGGCCGTGATCGTCGCCAACACGCAAGGCGCACCGCTCGGCACGCTCAACGCGCTCGCCGCGACCTACATCGTGCTGCGCATCGCGCACGCCGCGCTTTACATCGGCGACTACGCCACACCGCGCTCGGTGGTGTTTGCGTTGGCGTGGTTTATCAATATCGCGATCTTCGTGCTGCCGGTGTTTGGATAGCTCACGCCGGAGCGTGACAGACAGCCTCGACATTGTGCCCATCGGGATCGAGCACGAAAGCGCCGTAGTAATCGGGATGATAATGCGCGCGAATGCCGGGGGCGCCGTTGTCGCGTCCGCCGGCCGCAATCGCCGCGCGGTGGAAGGCATCGACCGCGGCGCGATTCTTGGCGAGGATCGCAACGTGAAGCGGCTTGTCGAGCCCTCCTTCGCCGCCGATCCAGAAATCGGGCTTGCCGTTCGCGCCGAAGCCGGCCGCCGGCGCATCGTTATCGGACTGACGAACCTCCAGCACCAGTACGTAGTCCAGAGGCGCCAAGGCAGCGCGATAGAATGCCTTGGCACGTTCGTAGTCGGATACTGGGAAGCCGATATGATCGATCATAGCGGCCTCGCCTGCGGTCAGCTCTGACGCTCGACCAGCTTCAGTTTCAGGTTGGCGATCGCCTTGGCGGGATTGAGGCCCTTCGGGCATGCCTTGGTGCAGTTCATAATGGTGTGGCAGCGATAAAGCCGGAAGGCGTCCTCGACGTTGTCGAGCCGCTCGCCGGTCGCTTCATCCCGGCTGTCGCTGACCCAGCGATTGGCCTGCAGCAGCGCTGCCGGACCGAGGTAACGATCCGAATTCCACCAGTAGCTCGGGCACGAGGTCGAGCAGCAGGCGCAGAGAATGCACTCGTAAAGGCCATCGAGCTTCTCGCGGTCTTCCTTGCTTTGCTTCCATTCCTTCTGCGGCGTCGGCGTGGTGGTGTGCAGCCACGGCTCGATCGACGCATACTGCGCGTAGAAGTTGGTGAGATCGGGAATGAGGTCGCGCACCACCGGCTGATGCGGCAGCGGATTGACCTTCACCGCGCCGCCATCGGCGACGTCGTGCATCGACTTCGTACAAGCCAGCGTGTTCTGGCCGTCGATATTCATAGCGCAGGAACCACAGACGCCTTCGCGGCAGGAGCGGCGGAACGACAGCGTCGGATCGATGTGGTTCTTGATCCAGATCAGGCCGTCGAGCACCATCGGACCGCAATCGTTGATGTCGACGTGATAGGTATCGACACTGGGATTCTTGCCGTCGTCCGGGCTCCAGCGATAGATGCGGAATTCGCGTGTCTCGGTGGCGCCTTCCGGCTTCGGCCAAGCCTTGCCGCCGGTGATCCTGGAGTTTTTCGGAAGCGCAAATTCAACCATCGGTCTTGCCCTTGTCGTTCGCCTTGCCATTGCCGCGTCGGGGGCGGCAATCCATCGTCCAGCTAGGATGGGTGCGCGAGGCCTGCCCGCGCATGGTCGTTATTGCCTCAGTAGACGCGCGCCTTCGGCGGAATGTACTGAACGTCGTTGGTCATCGTGTAGTCGTGCACCGGGCGGTAATCGATCGTGGTGGTGCCACGGTCGTCGAGCCACGCCAGCGTATGCTTCATCCAGTTCTGGTCGTCGCGCGCCGAGAAATCCTCGCGCGCATGCGCGCCGCGGCTTTCGGTGCGGTTGGCCGCGGAATCCATCGTCACCACCGCCTGAGCGATGAGATTGTCGTATTCCATCGTCTCCATCAGATCGGTGTTCCAGACCAGGGTACGGTCGAAGGTGGCGATGTCGCCGATGCCGCCGTGGACCTTGTGGATCAGTTCCTGACCTTCCTTCAGCACATCGCCGGTACGGAACACCGCGCAGTTGTTCTGCATGACGTGCTGCATGTTCTCGCGCAGCTTCGCGGTCGGGGTGCCACCCTTGGCGTTGCGGAAGCGGTCGAGCCGACCCAGCGCCTTGTCGGCGGAATCCGCCGGCAGGTCCGGCTGCTCAGCGCCGGCGGTGAGCTTCTCCGCCAGCCGCAGCGCGGCGGCGCGACCGAACACCACGAGGTCGATCAGCGAGTTGGAGCCGAGACGATTGGCGCCGTGCACCGAAACGCAGGCGGCCTCGCCCACCGCCATCAGGCCGGGCACCACCGCGTTGTCGTCGCCGTTCTTCTTGGTGACGACCTCGCCGTGATAGTTGGTCGGGATGCCGCCCATGTTGTAGTGCACGGTCGGGATCATCGGGATCGGCTCGCGCGTCACGTCGACATTGGCGAAGATGCGCGCGGATTCGGAGATGCCCGGCAGCCGTTCGTGCAGCACCTTCGGATCGAGATGATCGAGGTGCAGGTAGATGTGATCCTTCTTCTTGCCAACGCCGCGGCCTTCGCGGATCTCGATGGTCATCGCGCGTGAGACGACGTCGCGCGAGGCAAGGTCCTTGGCGGACGGCGCGTAGCGCTCCATGAAGCGCTCGCCCTCGGAGTTGACGAGATAACCGCCCTCGCCGCGCGCGCCTTCGGTAACGAGACAACCCGAACCGTAGATGCCGGTCGGATGGAATTGCACGAACTCCATATCCTGCAAGGCGAGGCCGGCGCGCAGCGCCATGCCGCCGCCGTCGCCGGTGCAGGTGTGCGCCGAGGTACAGGACGCATAGGCGCGGCCGTAGCCGCCAGTGGCGAGGATCGTGGTCTGCGCCTTGAAGCGATGCAGCGTGCCGTCGTCGAGCTTGAGTGCGATGACGCCACGGCAGACGCCCTGATCGTCCATGATCAGGTCGATGGCGAAGAACTCGATAAAGAACTCGGCCGAGTGGCGCAGCGCCTGCCCGTACATCGTATGCAGCATGGCATGGCCGGTGCGATCGGCGGCGGCGCAAGTACGCTGCGCCTGCGACTTGCCGAAGTCGATGGTCATGCCGCCGAACGGCCGCTGATAGATCTTGCCTTCCTCGGTGCGCGAGAACGGCACGCCCCAGTGCTCGAGCTCATAGACGGCCTTGGGCGCGTGACGCACCATGTATTCGATGGAGTCCTGATCGCCGAGCCAGTCCGACCCCTTGACGGTGTCGTACATGTGCCAGCGCCAGTCGTCCGGATGCATGTTGCCGAGCGAGGCGGAGATGCCGCCCTGCGCCGCCACAGTGTGCGAACGCGTCGGGAAAACCTTGGTGATGCAGGCGGTGCGCAAGCCCGCTTCGCTGCAGCCCACCACGGCGCGCAAGCCCGCGCCGCCGGCGCCGACCACGACGACGTCGTAAGTGTGATCCTCAAGCGGATAGGCGCGTCCGTTGGTGGCGGGAGCTCCGCTGCCGTTGCCCTGAGCAGCCATGCGCTACACTCCAGATGACAGTTTGAAAATCGCGTATGCCGACGCCAGCGCGACCGCTATCGCGAAGAAATTGTTGGCGAGGATGGCGACGAGTTTGACCTTCTCGCCATGGATGTAATCCTCGATCACCACCTGCATGCCGATCTTCATGTGCCAGCTGCTGGCAACCACGAACAGCAGCATGATCAGCGCGACGACGGGCGTGCCGAGAATCTGTCCGGCGCCGGCCTGATTACGGCCGAGTAGCATCATGACGATGATGATGACTGGCACAGTGAGCAGCAGCATGCCGACTGCGGTGACGCGCTGCCACCAGAAGTCCGCGGTGGCGTGAGAGCCGGACGCGCCGAGACCGCGTACCCGTTTCAGCGCGGTGCGGATCGATGCCTTGGAAGGGGTTGCGTCACTCATCGTCCACCTCCGAAGGCATAGGCCAGAACCCACAGCAGCACCGTGAGCACGATGCCGCCGATCAACGCCGCCCAGGTCAGCCCTTCACGCTCGGAGGGGCCGAAACCGTAGCCGAGGTCCCAGACGAAATGGCGGATGCCACTGAGCAGATGGTGCATCAGCGCCCACGTATATCCGAATACGATCAGACGACCGATCCAGCTGCCGATGAACGACGAGAAAATCGCGTAAGCCCCCGGTCCGGAGGCCACCGCCATGAGCCACCACGCCAGCAGGATGGTGCCGAAGTAGAGCGCGAGGCCGGTGACGCGATGGACGATGGACATCGCCATCGTCAGGGTCCAGCGGTAGGTTTGCAGGTGCGGCGAGAGGGGGCGATCGATCCTGGCGGTCATGGCTGCTTTTGGTTGATTTCGGTTGCAAGCGCGACACGCTGCCCGATGAAGTGGGATCGGGTAGAGCAATTCTATTTACGAAGTCAAAAGCCTGAGCGCAACGATCAATTCGTTGAGGATGAATTTGAATTCACTCTTTTGCTCGATTCTTGATCTATCCTTGCGCGATCGATTTTCCGACGGCTCGCCCGAATGTCCGGACATTAGGGGAACCAATGTTCAAGCCTCGGATTGTCGTTTCGCGATCTTCCGACGTCGAGGTGAAACCATGATCGAATTCAGAAAATTTCTCATCGTCGCCGCAACATTGGCGGCCGGCACGGGCATCGCCCTGGCAGATCAGCCCGGCACGGACTGGATCACCAAGGAACAGGTGACGCAGAAGCTGACCGCCGCCGGCTACACCAATATCACCGGGCTGAAGGCGGACGACGGCCACTGGGAAGGCAAGGGCGTCAAGAACGGCAAGATCATGGAGTTTCACGCCGATCCGCGTACCGGCGCACTGACCAAGGAAAAACTCGACGACTAGAGCCTTTCGAGCCAAGCGGGTACCGGTTCGCGGAAGGAAAGCGCGTCACGACAAGAATCCAGAGCCCCGCTCCGATTCGACCGGAACGAAAACGGCTCTGGTTGGATCATTTCTTGTAAAGATCGGCGTACTTGTCCCGCAGGACGTTCTTCTGCACCTTGCCCATGGTGTTGCGCGGCAGGTCATCCTCGAACAGCACGCGCTTCGGCATTTTGAACTTGGCGAGTCTGCCGTCGAGCGCGTGCAGAATCGCGGCTTCGTCGAGCTTTGCGCCCTTCTGCGGCACCACGACAGCGGTAACGCCCTCGCCGAAATCGGCGTGCGACAGGCCGATCACGGCGGATTCGACCACGCCGTCGATGGCGTCGATCTCGCTCTCGATCTCCTTCGGATAGACGTTGAAGCCGCCGGAGATGACGAGGTCCTTGCCGCGCCCGACGATATGGACGTAGCCCTTGGCGTCGATCTTGCCGAGATCGCCGGTGATGAAGAAGCCGTCGTCGCGGAATTCCGACTTGGTCTTCTCCGGCATCCGCCAGTAGCCCTTGAACACGTTCGGTCCCTTGACCTCGATCATGCCGATTTCGTCGGCCGCGAGCGCCTTGCCGGTTTCCGGATCGACCACGCGCGCGGACACACCCGGCAGCGGGAAGCCGACCGCGCCCGGCACACGCTCGCCGTCATACGGGTTCGAGGTGTTCATGTTTGTTTCGGTCATGCCGTAGCGCTCTAACACCGCGTGGCCGGTGCGCGCCGACCATTCGCGATGGGTGTCGGCCAATAGCGGCGCGGAGCCGGAAATGAACAGCCGCATGTGGCCGGTCGCTTCCCTGGTCAGGTTCGGGCTTTGCAGCAGCCGCGTATAGAAGGTCGGCACGCCCATCAGCACGGTCGCGCGCGGCATCAGCTTGATGATCAGCTCCGGATCGAGCTTCGGCAAAAAAATCATCGAGCCGCGCGCGAACAGCGTGACGTTGCTGGCCACGAACAGGCCGTGGGTATGATAGATCGGCAGCGCGTGGATCAGCACGTCCTTGTCGGTAAAGCGCCAGTAATCCACCAAGGTCAGCGAATTGGACGCAAGATTGTCATGCGACAGCATCGCGCCTTTGGAGCGGCCGGTGGTACCCGAGGTGTAGAGGATTGCCGCGAGATCGTCGTTGCCGCGCATCACGGTGGCGAAGTCCGGTTTCTCCGCATCCGCACCGTCGGTCAGCGAGCCCTTGCCATTGGCATCGAGCGTCTCGACTGTCGCGTTGACCTTGGCGGCGATGGCGCGAAGCCCCTCGGCCTTCGCCGGATCGCAGACCACCACCGACGGCTCGGCATCGGTGATGAAGTAGTCCAGTTCGTTAAGCGTGTAGGCGGTGTTGAGCGGCAGGTAGACCGCACCCGCGCGCACCACCGCGAGATACAGGATCAGATTCTGAACCGACTTCTCCACCTGCACCGCAACGCGGTCGCCGGTCTTGACGCCGCGCTTCACCAGAAAGTTCGCGATCTGTCCGGAACGCGCGATCAGGTCGCCATAGCTGATGTGCCGACCATCAAGGGTTTCGATCGCCAGTCGCGACGGATCGTCGAGACTGTCGAACAGGCGGGAGAACAGATTGGCGTTTGCGGTTGCGGTCATGCATCATTCCGGAACAGATTGGGACGGGCCGGTCCGGCGGGATCAGCTTCCTCTCAATAGCAAGAACGCGCTTGCGAGCGCAAATAAAAGGCGGGCGGGAATGACAAACACAACGAAACGCGTGGCGTGGGTGACAGGTGGCGGCAGCGGCATCGGGCAGGCCGGTGCCGAGGCCTTAGCGGCAGACGGCTGGACCGTGATCGTCTCGGGACGTCGCAAGGATGCGCTCGAGGTAGTTGCCAACGACATCAACGCGAAAGCAGGAGGCCGAGCCGAGACGATGCCGCTCGATGTCAGCAACGCCGCCGATGTCGAGGCCGCCGCGCAGCAGATCGTCGCCAAATATGGCCGCATCGATCTTCTGGTCAACAGCGCCGGCATCAATGTGCCGAAGCGAAGCTGGGCAGACATGGAAATTGCGGGCTGGGACAAACTGGTCGATATCAATCTCAGCGGCGTGCTGTACTGCATGCGCGCGGTGCTGCCGACGATGCGCGCGCAGAAAGATGGCTGCATCATCAACGTCGCCTCGTGGGCGGGGCGTCACGTCTCCAAGATGCCGGGCCCGGCCTACACGACAACCAAGCACGCGGTGCTGGCGCTGACCCATTCCTTCAACATGGACGAATGCGTCAACGGATTGCGCGCCTGCTGCCTGTCGCCGGCGGAGGTCGCGACGCCGATTCTCAAACTGCGTCCGGTGGTGCCGAGCGCGGAGGAGCAGGCGCGGATGTTGCAGCCGGACGACCTCGGCCGCACCATCGCCTTCGTCGCCAGCATGCCACCGCACGTCTGCGTCAACGAAATCCTCATCAGCCCGACCTGGAATCGCGGCTTTGTCGCGATGGCGAGTCACTAGGCGCGGGTGCACTCAGGTCGGTGCGGTCGACCACGCGAACCAGAGCGCCACCAGCGCCAAGAGCACCGACAACACGCGCCGCACGATGGTCTCGCGGCGCGGGTCGTTAAGCACCGGTTCAAGCGTGCCGGCCAACATCACGATGGTCGAATGCACGATGGCGCCGACGCAGACATAGACCGCCGTCAGCGTCATCGCCTGCGGCACTGGCGGCAGATGCGGTGCGATGAAGGTCGGCAGCACGGCAATGTAGAACACGCCGGCCTTGGGATTGAGCAGGTTGGTGATCAGGCCGCGCACGAAGTAACGCCCCTCGCCTTCGGCGGCCGTCGTCACGGCCGAGGACTTCCAACCGTCCCATGCGAGGTAAAAGAGGAAGAGGACGCCGGCCCAGCGCAGTATCCCGTAAAGAATATCGGACGCCTGAATCGCTTCCGCGACACCGAAGGCTGCAATCGCGCCGATGATCGCCAGACCGAGGGTTACCCCGCCGACGGTCATGAAGCCGGCGCGGCGGCCGTCGGTGGCCGACACCAGCGCCAGATAGGTCATGTTCGGACCCGGCGTCATCTCGATCACCAGCGAGGTCGCCAGAAACGACGCCAATGTCGAAAACGCAATTCCCCCGACTTCCATCATGACGGGATGCCTAGAATACTCATTCAGTGTTGGAAAGAGCCCGCACGCAGGACGGCTGCGCGGCCGATGGTCACCTCGTCTGGAGACCGTTACGATGATATCGGATTATCGGACGGAACATCTCTCCGTCCGAGCGGGTTCTACTATCAGAACGATCGGGTTCACAGTTCACGACACGCAACGACAGGGCCATTTTCCGGATATCGCCGGCGGGCTCGCGTGTCGCGGTTTCACAACGGAGGTCATATGCTGCTTCGTACCGCGTTCGCCACCGCACTCATTTCCACGCTGGCGCTGACCAGCGCTTCGGCTGAAACCGCCAAAGCCACCTTCAAGAACGCCGAAGGCGCCAGCGTCGGCAGCGCCGACCTCGTACAGGTCAATGACGGCGTTCTGATCAAGCTGACACTGAAAGGTCTTCCACCCGGCGGCCATGCCTTCCACGTCCATGCCGTCGGCAAGTGCGAAGCGCCCTTCACCACGGCGGGCGGGCATTTCAACCCGGCGAACAAGAAGCACGGCATGATGGCCAGCGACGGCCACCATGCCGGCGACATGCCAAACCTCGACGTGCCGGCCAACGGCGAACTGAAACTTGAAGTGCTCAACACCGGCGTGACCCTGGCGAAGGGCGCGCCGAACTCGCTGCTCAAGCCGGACGGCACCGCGCTGGTGATCCATGCCACCGTCGACGACTACAAATCCGATCCGGCTGGTAACGCCGGCGGACGCATCGCCTGCGCGGTGGTCGAACCATAGCGTTTTCAAGCGAAGTGGGGCCCGGTTCGCGTTAAGAAAACGCGTCAAGCAAAGACTCTACGACTGCGAGGACTTGAGCGGCCGCTGAAATGCGGCCGCGACCGCACCGACCGCCAGCGCCGCGGCGGACACACCGAGACCCGACGACAGGCTGCCGGTGGCGTCGGTGATCATGCCGGTGGCAATCGGCCCCAATGTCTGCCCGATACCGAAGGCAATAGTCATGGCGGCAATGGCCGAAGGCCACAGCGTTGTCGGATAGTTGAACCGCACATAGGCGGTGGTTGCGGTAACCACCGCGAAGAACGCCACCCCGAACACCAGCGCCGAGATCGCCAGCATCAGCGCCGACTGGCTGAACAGCGGCAACGCCGCGCCGATGGCGTTGAAGCCGAGAATGATGGCGGTGGAAACGCCGCTCTGGCCGCGCGCCAGCAGCCGACGCCACACCCAGGGCGAGGCAAAGGCGCTCAATCCGATCAGGCACCAGAACGCGCTTTGCGCCGCCGCGCCGCCGCCGGCATCGCGCACGAAGGCGATCATAAAGGTCATGTAGGCGATGTAACCGGCACCGAACAGAAAGTAGCCGACGAGATAGATCAGCACCGGACGTATCGCGAACTTGCCCGGCGTCGCATCGGCGACAGTCGCCGGCGCATCGACGGAATTGAGCAGCAGCACGATCATCATCGCGATCGAGATCGCCGCCATCGCCAGCCACACGATCCACCACGAGCCGGGCCCGAAATACTGCAGCATGAACGGCGCCAGCACGCCCGATGCAAAAATGCCGACGCCGGGTCCGGCATAGAACAGACTCAGCAGCAGACTCGCGCGCGCCGGCTGCGATTGCGCCAGCCGCGCCGCCATCGCGCCGCCGGCAACGAACGCCACCGCCGCGCCGACGCCGATCAGGAGACGCGCGAAACTCAGCACGACAAAGTTGCCCGACAGGCCGGAGAGGATCAGCGCCGCCACGCAGGCGAGCGTGCCGTCACGCAGCACCCGCGACAGCCCGAAGCGGTTGCACAGCTTTGAGGCGATCAGCGCGCCGCCGAGATAGCCCGCCGCATTGATAGTGTTCATGAAGCCCGCGGCGGCGTAGGACCAGCCGAGCGTGTCGCGCATGTCGGGTAGCACCAGCGAATAGGCGAAGCGACCGATGCCGAGCCCGATGGTCGGTGCCAGCGACAGAATGAGCAGCAGCCGCGCAATATGCACGTGCTCGGCGGGATCGGATTTGGGGAATGTCACTGGCAACTCCGGAAGCGTGCCATTGTGGCAGCGTCCGACAAGTTTGCACAGCCCGCCCCGCTCAACAGTGTCTTGCCATTTGCGCAACGGGGCTTTAGCAAAAGCCCGGATTTTCCCGCATTCCCGCAACTTTCATCAGGCAAGGCGATCATGACCACCCACAAACTGCTGCTTCTTCCCGGCGACGGCATCGGCCCCGAGGTCATGGGCGAAGTGAAGCGCCTGATCGGCTGGCTGAACGCGCAGGGCATCGCCAAATTCGAGACCGAGGAAGGCCTGGTGGGCGGCGCCTCTTACGACGCCGACAAGGTCAGCATCACCGACGCCACCATGGCGAAGGCGCTCGCCGCCGACGCCGTGCTGTTCGGCGCGGTCGGCGGTCCGAAGTGGGACCCGGTGCCCTACGAAGTGCGCCCGGAAGCTGGCCTGTTGCGGCTACGCAAGGATCTCGCGCTGTTCGCCAACCTGCGCCCCGCGATCTGCTATCCGGCACTGGCGCAATCCTCGAGCCTGAAGCCCGAGGTGGTCGAAGGCCTCGACATCATGATCGTGCGCGAACTCACCGGCGGCGTCTATTTCGGCGAACCGAAGACTATCACCGATCTCGGCAACGGCCAGAAGCGCGCGGTCGATACGCAGGTCTACGACACCTATGAAATCGAGCGGATCGCGCGCGTCGCTTTCGATCTCGCGCGCAAGCGTCGCAACAAGCTGACCTCGATGGAAAAGCGCAACGTCATGAAGAGCGGCGTGCTTTGGAACGAGGTGGTGACGCAAGTGCATCAGCGCGAATACAAGGACGTTGCGCTCGATCACCAGCTCGCGGATTCCGGCGGCATGCAGCTCGTGCGCTGGCCCAAGCAGTTCGACGTCATCGTCACCGACAACCTGTTCGGCGACATGCTGTCCGACATCGCGGCGATGCTGACCGGCTCACTCGGCATGCTGCCGTCCGCTTCGCTCGGCGAAACCGACGTCAAGACCAAGAAGCGCAAGGCGCTGTACGAGCCGGTGCACGGCTCGGCGCCGGACATCGCCGGACAAGGCAAGGCTAACCCGATCGCGATGCTCGCCTCGTTCGGCATGGCGCTGCGCTATTCGTTCGACATGGGTGAATTGGCCGACAAGCTCGATCAAGCCATCGCCGCCGTGCTCGCGAAAGGTCTGCGCACCGCCGACCTGCAATCGGAAGGCGCCACCATCGTCTCCACCGCCGGCATGGGCGAAGCCATCGTCAAGGAAATGCAAGCGCTGCACGGCTGAGGCCGCACACTCCACTGCACCCACTACGGCGTCGTTCTCACTTGCACGGAACGACGCCGAGAATGTGGTTGGCAACTGCCATAAAAAATGCCCCGCGATGCGGGGCATTTTTGTTTCGATTGAGCGCCGCTCAGTACAGCGGGAACTGCTGCGGATAGCCTCCGAGATCGTAGCCGGGGCTCAGCGGCTGGCGGTCCAGCGGACGATTCAGGTTCTGGTTGGCGAACGACTGCCCCGGCGGGATCGCATAGTCCATGAACTTGCGCTCGCCCGGCAGCACCTCGGTGCCGGCGTCGAGCCAGGAGCGCTTGGTGACATAGATGCGGGTCCGCGGCCCGGACTGATACGAGACGTTGGGCCCGCGCTGGGTATAGCCACGCTCGCCACGCTTGCGCGGGGCGGCATCGGCCGGCGGCACGCTGACGCCAACAGCCAGCACGGCCACCGCCGCCAGCAACGCCGCGCGACGCAGCGCAGTCAGGTTCGGGGCGGTGAGCAAATTCGAGATCATCAGGTCCTCACGGTCAGGCAAATCTTGGCGGGCAGGAATCGGTCCTGCGATCAGGCCTTACTTTAGCGGCCGGGTGGCCGTCGCCACAAGGTCATTCCGGCCACACCTGCCGACAATAATGCCTTGAGCTGCAAAATGTTGCATGGCTGCCAGCCTATTATAGCGCCCCACGCAACGGCGGGTTCTGGGCGCTGACGATCCAGTCGCCTACGTCTCGCGCCCCCTCACCCCCGCAATCGGGCCGGCGCAGCTCGGCACGGGCGAACAATTCCGCCAGTCGCGCGTCGTGGCCCGCCTTGAGCAATACCGGACGGTTGGACAGGCAGGCGACGACGGGCGTCTCGCTCTCAGGCGGCACATCGGCCCCCAGCACGGCGTCGAGATGCAAGTCGGCAAGGCTGTCCGCAAAATTCCAGCGGGTCACGACGGCGAAGCCGCCGATGGCGATCAGCGCCAGCACCACCATATAGGCAGCAATGCACGTCGCGACCGCGCCGCATTCCATCGCGAAGCGGCGCAAGGCTGGGAGCAGGACTGCACCGATCCCGGTCAGGTGCGGAAAACCCGCACGATCTGCGGGAACGGAGCGCATGGAAAAGCCTAAAAAACGTGCGAATGTTGTATTGTGGGCGTTTCTCGCATAGAAGCGCTCCCGCTTGCTTGCCGCAGCGCGCGGTGAAGCGGCATTTTTGCTCGGAGAGTGAACGATGGGTTACAAGGTTGCGATCGCCGGGGCGACCGGCAATGTCGGACGGGAAATGCTCAACATCCTGGATGAGCGCAAATTCCCGGCGGACGAAGTCGTGGCGCTGGCCTCACGGCGCAGCGTGGGCACGGAAGTGTCTTTTGGCGACCGCACCCTGAAAGTCAAAGCTCTCGAGAACTACGATTTCAGCGACGTCGACATCTGCCTGATGTCGGCCGGCGGCGACGTATCGAAGGAATGGTCGCCGAAGATCGGCGCGCAGGGCACGGTGGTGATCGACAACTCGTCGGCGTGGCGCTACGACGCCGACGTGCCGCTGATCGTGCCCGAGGTGAATGCCGACGCTGTCAGCAGCTACACCAAGAAGAACATCATCGCCAACCCGAATTGCTCGACGGCGCAACTCGTCGTCGCGCTGAAGCCGCTGCACGACAAGGCCAAGATCAAGCGCGTCGTGGTGTCGACCTATCAATCGGTGTCGGGCGCCGGCAAGGACGGCATGGATGAGCTGTTCGCGCAGACCAAGGCGGTCTACACGGCCAGCGATCTCGTCACCAAGAAATTCCCGAAGCGGATCGCCTTCAACGTGATCCCGCACATCGATGTCTTCATGGAAGACGGCTACACCAAGGAAGAGTGGAAGATGGTGGCCGAGACCAAGAAGATCCTCGATCCGAAGATCAAACTCACCGCGACCTGCGTGCGCGTGCCGGTGTTCATCGGTCACTCCGAAGCGGTCAACATCGAGTTCGATCAGCCGATTAGCGTCGATGAGGCGCGCGAGGTGTTGCGCAAGGCGCCGGGCTGTCTGGTGATCGACAAGCGCGAGCCGGGCGGCTACGTCACGCCGTATGAATCGGCGGGCGAGGACGCCACCTACATCAGCCGCATCCGCGAGGACGCGACGGTGGAGAACGGCCTCGTGCTGTGGTGCGTTTCCGACAACCTGCGCAAGGGCGCCGCGCTCAACGCGATCCAGATCGCGGAATGCCTGATCAACCGCAAGCTGCTGCAACCGAAGCAGAAGGCGGCGTAAGGCGAGAGCCGGTTACGAATGCAAAACGGGCGGCATGAGCCGCCCGTTTTTGTTTGGCAGCAAATCCGATCGCGGCTTCCTTAAACGGCGACCGCTTCCTTCGGCGTTTTGAATTCGCCGCTGGCCTTGTCGAGGATGTAGAGGTCGCCCTTGGCGACGCCGAAATAGGCGCCGTGCAGCAGCAATGTGCCGCGCTCGACCTTGGTACGAATGCACGGGAACGTCATCAGGTTTTGCAGGCTGCGCTTGATGACGCCATGTTCGAGCCGGGTGATGAAGGTGTCCTGACCCTCGCCGGCGAGTGGCTTCAGCTTGGACGTGTCCGGCTCGATGATCGACATCCAGCGACCGATGAAATCACCGGGCGACAGCGGCGCGCTGTCCTGCGTCAGCGCCTTGACGCCACCGCATTGCGCATGGCCCATCACCACGATGTGCTTGACGCGCAGCACCTGCACCGCGAATTCCAACGCGGCGGAAACGCCATGCGCCTCGCCGTCCGGCGCGTAAGGCGGCACCAGGTTGGCGACGTTGCGCACCGTGAACAATTCACCCGGCCCGGCGCCGAAAATCGTCTCGGGCGCGACGCGCGAGTCGGAACAACCGATCAGCATGGTTTCAGGCGATTGGCCCTTTTCCGACAATTCGCGATAGCGCGATTGTTCGGCGGGCAGTCGATTGACGGCAAAATCGCGGTATCCCGCGATCAGATGTTTCGGGAACGTCAGCATGAGCGTGGCCTGATGATGAATGATGGCCTCATGAACCATAGCGATCCCATCGGAACAAGGCTTTCTCTCGGCAGCGCGCGGTGTTAGGGCTTTGAGTCTGTCCCAAAGCCAAGCAGACGACCGCGCTCAAGCGGCGCGAATGATTGAGGAATTGCATCATGACCCGTCCCCGCCGCAGCCTGCTGTTCATGCCGGGTTCCAATGCGCGGGCGCTGGAAAAGGCACAAACGCTCGCCGCCGATGGACTGATCCTCGATCTCGAGGACGCGGTGGCGCCGGACGCCAAATCGCTGGCACGCGATCAGATCGCGCGCGCGGTGGCCACGCGCGGCTTCGGCAAGCGCGAGGTGCTGATCCGCATCAACAGCCTCGATTCGCCGTGGTGGCTCGACGATCTCAACATGGCGGCGGCGGCGCGGCCGGACGGCATCCTGGTGCCGAAGGTCTCGACGGTGGAGGATCTCAAGCTGGTCGCCGACCGGCTCAAGGAGGCCAATGCCGACCCGGCCGTAAAGGTGTGGGCGATGATCGAAACCGCGCGCGCCATTCTCGACGCCGACAAGCTCGCCGCGCAGGCCCGCGATCCCGCCATGCGGCTCGCCGGCTTCGTGTTCGGCCCCAACGACATCGCGCGTGAAACCCGCATCCGCATGGTGCCGGGCCGCGCCACCATGCTGCCGATCATCACCCATTGTGTGCTGGCGGCCCATGCCCACGGCCTCGAAATGCTGGATGGGCCTTACGGCGACATCGGCAACATGGACGGCCTCCGCGAAGAGTGCGCGCAGAGCCTCGACCTCGGCTTCGACGGCAAGACACTGATCCACCCGAGCCACCTCGCGATCTGTAACGCCGCGTTCACGCCGCCCGCTGATGAGGTCACCAACGCCCGTAAGATCGTCGCCGCGTTCGACCTGCCGGAGAACGCCTCGCGCGGCGCCATCCAGCTCGACGGCCGCATGGTGGAGCGTCTCCACGCCGAAATCGCCCGCCGCACTATCTCTATCTCCGACGCCATCGCGACGTTGGAACAGGGCTAGCGGTGAATTGGGGGCGGAAATGCTCCCAATGTGGTTCCGTCGACAGGGAAAGCGTGCTACCCGACGCCCCTAAACTCCCCCAGGAACCACATCCATGTCCGACACTTCGCGCCGCGTGACCCGCGCACTGCTTTCCGTTTCCGATAAGACCGGCCTGATCGACTTCGCCAAGGCGCTCGCCGCCCGCGGCGTCGAACTGGTCTCGACGGGCGGAACCGCCAAGGCGATTGCGGCGGCGGGCTTGAAGGTGCGCGACGTCTCCGAACTCACCGGCTTTCCGGAGATGATGGACGGTCGCGTCAAGACGCTGCATCCGAAGGTGCATGGCGGCCTGCTGGCGATCCGCGACAACGCCGAACACGCCAAGGCGATGACCGATCATGACATCGCGCCGATCGATCTGCTGATTGTCAATCTCTATCCGTTCGAAGCGACCGTCGACAAAGGCGCGCCTTACGAGGACTGTATCGAAAACATCGACATCGGCGGCCCGGCGATGATCCGCGCCGCCGCCAAGAACCACGACGATGTCGCGGTGGTGGTCGAGGCCAGCGATTATCAAGCGGTGCTCGACGAACTCGCTGCCAACAACGGCGCGACCACGCTCACGCTGCGTCGCCGCCTCGCCGCGAAAGCCTACGCACGCACCGCCGCCTACGATGCCGCGATCTCCAACTGGTTCGCCGTGCAACTGAAAGACAATGCGCCGGACTATCGCGCCTTCGGCGGCCGCCTCGTGCAGTCGCTGCGCTATGGCGAGAACCCGCACCAGACCGCCGCGTTTTATCGCACGCCGGATCATCGTTTCGGCGTCGCCACCGCACGGCAGGTGCAGGGCAAGGAACTGTCCTACAACAACATCAACGACACCGACGCCGCTTACGAATGCGTCGCCGAGTTCGATGCGAAGCGCACCGCCGCCGTCGCCATCATCAAGCACGCCAATCCCTGCGGCGTCGCGGAAGGCGCCGATCTCGTCTCGGCCTATCGCAAGGCGCTGGCGTGCGATTCGACGTCGGCGTTCGGCGGCATCGTCGCGCTGAACCGCACGCTGGATGCGGAAGCCGCACGCGCCATCACCGAAATCTTCACTGAAGTCATCATCGCGCCCGACGCGAGCGAGGAAGCCATCGCCATCGTCGCGGCGAAGAAGAACCTGCGCCTGTTGCTCGCTGGCGGCTTGCCCGATCCACGTGCGCTCGGCCTCACCGCGAAAACCGTTGCCGGCGGCCTGCTGGTGCAGAGCCGCGATAATGCGTCGGTTGATGACATGACGTTGAAGGTCGTCACCAAGCGCGCGCCGTCCGAGGCCGAATTGCGTGATCTGCGCTTCGCCTTCCGCGTCGCCAAGCATGTGAAGTCCAACACCATCATCTATGCGAAAGACCTCGCCACCGTCGGCATCGGCGCGGGCCAGATGAGCCGTGTCGATTCCGCGCGCATCGCCGCGCGCAAGGCCGAAGACGCCGCGCGCGAGCTGAAGCTGAAAGAGCCGATGACGCGCGGCTCGGTGGTGGCGTCGGATGCATTCTTCCCGTTCGCGGACGGCATGCTGGCCTGCATCGAGGCCGGCGCGACGGCGGTGATCCAGCCCGGAGGTTCGGTGCGCGACGACGAAGTGATCAAGGCGGCCGACGAGCACAACATCGCCATGGTGCTCACCGGCACCCGGCATTTCCGGCATTGAACTCTCTCCCCCTGCAAGGGGGAGGGTTGGGGTGGGGGCCCTCGAACACGCATCGAGGACGAATAAATTCTCCAGGCGCCCCTCACCCGATCGCCATCGCTTTGCGATGGTGATCGACCTCTCCCTTTCAGGGAGAGGTGAAAAACCTACTCCCGCACCCGCGTCAGCAGCATCACGCCAAGCAGGAACAGCACCACGATCACACCCATGCCGGCCTTCTGGCTGGCGGTGGCAGCGGTGACGATGCCGATCAGGAGCGGGCCGATGAACGACGTCACCTTACCGGTCAGCGCGAACAATCCGAAGAACTGCGTGATGCGATCTTTCGGCGCCATGCGGATCAACAGCGAACGCGACGCTGCCTGTAACGGCCCGCCCATCATGCCGATCAATCCGCCGAGCACGAGATAGGCTTTCTCCGCTGGCGACGCGAACAGCGCGCCACCCGGCTGCGGCGGCATGACTGGAATAAACAGAATCGAATCGCGATCCACCAGCAGGATGGTGAAGCTGGCCAGCAGCAGCACGGTGAGCGCGCCGGCGATCACCCGCTTCGGCCCGAAGCGATCGTCGAGCTTACCGCCCATCCACGCACCGAAGGTGCCAGCAATCGCCAGCAGGATGCCGAAGGTGCCCATCTGGATGGTGCGCCAGCCGAAAGTGCCCGCCGCATAAATGCCGCCGAAGGCGAACAGCGAAATCAGGCCGTCGGTATAAAGCATGTTGGCAAGCAGGAAGGTCGCGATGGATTTGCGCCTCGGTAACTCACTCAGCGTCTGCCGCAATTCGCGCAAACCTTCGCGCAACGCCTCGCGCACCGGCCGCTTCGACGGGAAATCCGGCGTCAGCAGAAACATCGGCAGCACGAACACGACGAACCACAACCCGGTGAGCGGCCCGACGATGCGATCACTCTGATGCATCGCCGGGTCGAGCCCGAACAGCGGCATCAAACCGAACAGCGTGCGGCCATTGTCGGGGCTTCCGGCGAGAAAACCGAGCACCAGCACCAGACTGAGAATACCGCCGATATAGCCGGTGGCCCAGCCGGTGCCGGACAAACGGCCGATCTTCTCCGGTGGCACCAGCGAGGGCATCATCGCATTGTTGAACACGGTGGCGAACTCGACGCCGACCGTCGCGATCGCATAGGCGATCAGCACCGGCAGGATCAGGCTCGAGTCGCCCGGCTTGCCGATCCACATCAGGCTCGAGCCCAGCACCAGCAGCGCACCGAACACCGCGATCCACGGCTTGCGCCGGCCGCTGGCATCCGCAATGGCACCGAGGATCGGCGACATGATTGCGATCAGGAATCCCGCGCTCGCCGTGGCGAAGCCCCACAGCGATTGCCCTTCCGCCGGCGTCGCCGCCACGAAGGTCGCGAAGTACGGCGCGAACACGAAGGTCGTGATCAAGGTGAAATAAGGCTGCGCCGCCCAGTCGAAGAAAATCCACGCCACCACTGCCGAACGCGGCGGATAGGTTGCGGATACATCCGCGCGTGTCGCGGCCGCTATCGACATGGGATCATTCCTTGGGAATTGCCTTGCGAATCACCGAGACATTTTGCGTACCGCATCCGCCACCGTATAGCATGACGGGTATGTGCTTGCCGATACGATGCCGGCGTCACAAATCTATTTGCGACCCGCTTGCCACGGCCCGAGGAGCCTCCAATGATATTCCGCCGCTTCGATCGCCGCGCGCTGCTGGGCGGCTTCGCATGGCTGCTGGCGTTTGGTGTCACTGCGACCGCGCAGGACATGCGGCGCGGCGCGTACGCGCCGCCGCCAGCCGACGCGATTCATCCCATTGTGGCTTCGCACGGCATGGTGGTGGCGCAGGAGAAGCTCGCCGCGCGAATCGGCCGCGACGTGCTGGCAAAGGGCGGCAACGCGGTGGATGCGGCGGTCGCCACCGGCTTCGCGATGGCGGTGACCTATCCGCGCGCCGGCAACATCGGCGGCGGCGGCTTCATGCTGATCCATCTCGTCGACGGCAACAAGGATATCGCCATCGACTATCGCGAGACGGCGCCGGCCGCTGCAACGCGCGACATGTTTCTCGGTGCGGACGGAAAGCCCGATCCCGCGAAGTCGCGCGATTCCGCGCTCGGCATCGGCGTGCCCGGCACCGTGGCAGGGTTGACGCTGGCGCTGGAGAAATACGGCTCCGGCAAATTCACGCTGGCGCAACTGCTGCAACCCGCCATCGCATTGGCGCGCGACGGCTTCGTCGTCGCCGACGATGGCGCCGATACGCTGCCGGGCTGGCACAAGCGGCTGGTCCGCTGGCCCGCGAGCGCGAAGATTTTCTCACGCGATGACGGTTCGTCGCTGCGCGAAGGCGACAAATTGATTCAAACCGATCTTGCAGCGACGCTGGAAGCCATCGCCGCGCAAGGGCCACGCGGGTTCTATGAAGGCCCGGTCGCCGACAAGCTCGCGCAAGGCATTCAGGCCGCCGGCGGCATCATCACGCGCGACGATCTGAAGAATTATCGCGCGATCGAACGCGAGCCAGTGCGCGGCAGCTATCGCGGCTACGACATTGTCTCGATGCCGCTGCCGTCCTCCGGCGGCGTGGTGCTGATTGAGACGCTGAACATGCTCGAAGGCTTTTCACTGAAGAACTTCAAGCAAGGCTCGGCGCCTTCGCTTCATCTGCTCATCGAAGCCATGAAGCGCGCCTATGCCGACCGCGCGCGCTTTCTCGGCGATCCCGCTTTCGTCAACGCGCCGGTGACCAAGCTGACCTCGAAGGATTACGCCGCGCGACAACGCGCCAGCATCGACATCAATCGCGCAACGCCGTGGAGCGGCATGCTGCCGCTGAAACAACCGCGCGAAGGCGACAACACCACGCATTTCTCCGTGGTGGACAGCCACGGCAATGCGGTGAGCAACACCTACACCCTGAACTTCAGCTACGGCGTCGGCCTCGTCGCGGACGGCACCGGCGTGCTGCTCAACAACGAACTCGACGACTTCACTGCCGCGCCGGGAGCATCCAACGCTTACGGGCTTGTCGGCTTCGAGGCCAACCTGCCTGGCCCCGGCAAACGGCCGCTGTCGTCGATGACGCCGACTATCGTGCTCAAGGACGGCAAGCCGGCGCTGGTGACCGGCTCGCCCGGCGGCAGCCGCATCATCTCCACGGTGCTGCAAGTCGTCGTCAACGTGCTCGACTACGGCATGAATGTCGCCGCCGCCGTCGATGCACCGCGGCTGCATCATCAATGGCTGCCAGATGAAGTGCGCGTCGAGCAGGGGTTTCCGCAAGACGTGCTCGATGAACTGAAAGCGAAAGGCCACCGCATCGTGACGCCGATGGGACAGACCTCAGCCAATTCGATCGCGATCACCGCGAACGGTTTGGAAGGCGGCCCCGACCCGCGCACGCGCGGCGCGGAGGCGGCGGGGTATTGAGAGCAACCGATCTTCTCAGCTCGTCATGGCCGGGCTGGTCCCGGCTATCCACGTCTTCCTTGCTGAGCAAGTCGTAAAGACGTGGATGCCCGCGACAAGCGCGGGCATGACGAAATCCTTCAACCCATCACGCCTTCCCCACCGTATACGGGCCGCCCTTTTCGAGCGCGCGTTGATAGGCCGGGCGCGCGTGAATGCGCTTGAGGAAATCCATCGCCTTCGGATGCTGCGCGGAGAGGCCGGCGCGCGAGGCGGCTGCTTCCAGCGGAAAACTCATCTGAATGTCGGCGGCGGTGAAATCGTTGCCCGCGAACCATTCGCTCTTGTTGAGTTCGGTTTCCCAGAACGCCATGTGCTGCTTGAGTTGCGGATCGACCAGCGTGGCCAGCGCCTGCCCCGTGATCTTTTTCACCAGCGGCCGCAATAACAGCGGCGAGCGGCGCGGCATCAGCGAGAAAATCAACTTCATCAGCAACGGCGGCATCGCCGAGCCTTCGGCATAGTGCAGCCAGTAGGTGTAACGCAGCCGCTCCGGCGTGTTGGGCGGCGGGATCAGGCGGCCGTCACCGTAGTTTCCGACAATGTATTCGATGATCGCGCCGGATTCCGCGATGGTGTTGCCGCCGTCGGTGACCACCGGCGATTTGCCGAGCGGATGAATCACCGCCAGTTCACGCGGCGCCTGCATGGTCGGCAGCCGCTGGTAGCGCACGATCTCGTAAGGCACGCCCAGTTCCTCCAGCAGCCACAGCACCCGTTGCGAGCGTGAATTGTTGAGATGATGCACGGTCAACATGAGAAGGCTCCCTGAGCGCAGCCGGAACGCCGGCGCCTCACCGCAAATCAGGCAACGATTTCAACGCTTTTGCAACCTGCAATATTTATCCGGGTAATATTGACAAGATATTTTTGCCCGGGTAAAAAGCGGCACTCTTTCCGGAACTCCGCCATGAACAATCCCACCAACTTCACCGTCTTCGAGAACGATCACCGCGTCGCCACCGGGCCATTGGCCGAGGTGGCGCTGGTGGTGAAATGGATGGCCGATCGGCCGGGCGCCTCATCGATCCTGATTTTCGACGACGCCACCGGCCGCACCATCGACCTCGACCTGCGCGGCAGCGATGCCGAGGTGGTGGCGCGACTGCAACCCGCGCCAACCCCGCCGGCCCCCGCCGCCGAGCCGCCACGCGGCCGCGGACGGCCGAAGCTCGGCGTCGTCGCCCGCGAGGTGACGCTGCTGCCGCGCCATTGGGACTGGCTCGCCGCCCAGCCGGGCGGCGCGTCCGTTGCGCTGCGCAAGCTGGTCGAGGAAGCCCGCCGCCGCAATGGCGACCACGATCGCGCCCGCATGGCGCGCGACGCGGCTTATCATTTCATGTCGACGATGGCCGGCAACTGGTCTGGCTTCGAGGAGGCGTCGCGCGCGCTGTTCGCAAGCGATCGCCATCGATTCGCCGAACTGATCGCGTCATGGCCTCCGGACGTTCGCGACCATATCGTCAAACTCGCGTACAACGACCTCGCCGGCTGAGCGGCGCAGAAGGACCATTCATGACCGCCCCCGTCGTTCCCCTCTGGCGGACGTATATCGTCTTCCTGCTGCCGATGATGCTGAGCAACATCCTGCAAGCGCTGTTCGGCACCATCAACAGCATCTATCTCGGGCAGATGATCGGCGTCGACGCGCTCGCCGCCGTCGCCGGTTTCTTTCCGGTGATGTTCTTCTTCATCGCTTTCATCATCGGGCTCGGCGCCGGCGCATCCGTGCTGATCGGGCAAGCCTGGGGCGCTCGCGAGCCGGAGCGTGTCAAGGAAGTCGCGGGCACCACGCTGACATTGGCGCTGCTTGGTGGCGCCGTCATCGCCGTGGTCGGCGGCATCTTCACGCGCGACCTTCTGATCGCGCTGGCGACGCCGGCCAACGTGCTCGATGCCGCGACCGATTACGCGCGCATCATGATGATCGCGATCCCCGCGACCTTTGCCTTCATCCTGCTGACCTCGATGATGCGCGGCGTCGGCGACACCGTGACGCCGCTGTTCGCGCTCGCCTTCTCCACCGCGATCGGCCTCATCGTCACGCCTGCGCTGATTCAAGGCTGGCTCGGCCTGCCCCGGCTGGGCGTCGCCAGCGCCGCTTATGCCTCGGCCGTCGCCTCCGTCGTCACGCTGTGCTGGCTCGCGATCTACATGCGCTGGAAGAAACACGCCCTGGCGCCGGACCGCGCCTTCCTGCGCGGCATGGTCCCGGATTTCGCGCTACTGCGCAAAGTGCTGCGGATCGGCCTGCCGACCGCTGTGCAACTGGTGGTGATGTCGCTCGCTGAACTGGTGTTGCTCGGCATCGTCAACTCCTTCGGCTCGGATGCGACGGCCGCTTACGGCGCGCTCAATCAGGTGCTGGCCTATGTGCAGTTTCCGGCGATCTCAATTGCCATCACCGCCTCGATCTTCGCCGCGCAGGCGATCGGCGCCGGCCATGTCGACCGCCTCGGCGCGATCGTCAAGACCGGATTGCTGCTCAACCTGATCATGACCGGCGTGCTGGTGGTCCTCGGTTACCTGCTGTCGCGGTTGATCATCGGCCTGTTCATCATCGACGAGAACGTGCTCGAACTGGCGCAGCACGCGCTGCATATCGTGCTGTGGAGCACGGTGCCGTTCGGCATGGCCGGCGTGTTCTCGGCGACGATGCGTGCCAGCGGCACGGTGCTGGTACCGACGCTGTTGTCGATCGTGTCGATCCTCGCGGTGGAGGTGCCGGCGGCGATCCTGCTCAGCCGCGTGCTCGGCCTCTCTGGGGTCTGGACCGCCTATCCGATCACGTTTTGCGCCATGCTGCTATTGCAGATGGCGTTCTACTGGTTCGTCTGGCGCAAGAAGAAGATCGAGCGGTTGATCTGACGCCAAGGCGGCGTCCGGACTGTCGCGTCTGCACTTATATGATATCCATCATAGAAAGTGGTGGACGCGGCGGCGCGGCTGCGCCACACTCCTCGCACGTCATCGTTCGAGGAGCCTTTCATGAACCAGCCGCCCCGTCCGCAATTCCTGTTCGATTTCGGCAGCCCTAACGCCTATCTCAGCCATAAGGTCATTCCGGCCATCGAGAAACGCACCAGCGTCACGTTCGAATATGTTCCGATCCTGCTCGGCGGCGTCTTCAAGGCCACCAACAACAAATCTCCGGCCGAGACGCTGGCGGGCATCAAGAACAAGCGCGAGTTCATGGAGCTTGAAACGCAACGCTTCCTCAAGCGCTTCAACGTCAGGCCCTACGTCTGGAATCCGAATTTTCCGGTCAACACCCTGATGCTGATGCGCGGCGCCATCGCCGCGCAGGCCGAAGGCGTGTTCGAGACATACGTCGAGGCGGCGTTTCACCATATGTGGGAAGAGCCGAAGAAGATGGACGATCCCGAGGTGCTTGGCAAAGCCTTGACTGCGTCCGGACTCGATGCCGCAAAACTGTTCGCCCGCGCGCAGGAGCCGGAGATCAAGAACAAGCTGCTGGAAAACACGCAAGCGGCCGTCGCGCGCGGCGCGTTCGGCTCACCCACTTTCTTTGTCGGCGACGAGATGTTCTTCGGCAAGGAGCAGTTGCGCGAGGTCGAGGAATTGATCGCGGGGAAATAGTTAGTTTTGTCATGGCCGGACTTGTTCCGGCCATCCACGTCTTTCTTGCCGATACGCCGCAAAGACGTGGATGCCCGTGACAAGCACGGGCATGACGCTGTGTGTCACTAAACCGTTCGTGCAAGAACGTTGCATCTCAGGAGACACCCCATGCCAAAGCGTAATGCAACTGTCGCGGTGATCGGCGCCGGCGACTACATCGGCGCCGAGATCGCCAAGAAATTCGCAGCCGAAGGCTTCACTGTTTTCGCTGGCCGCCGCAACGGCGACAAGCTCGCGCCGCTGGTGAAGGAGATCGAGGATGCGGGTGGCTCCATCGTCGCGCGCTCGCTCGATGCCCGCGAGGAAGGCGAGATCAACGCCTTCCTGCAGGACGCCGACAAGCACGCGCCGCTGGAAGTGACCATCTTCAACGTCGGCGCCAACGTCAATTTCCCGATTCTGGAAACCACCGACCGCGTCTTCCGCAAAGTGTGGGAAATGGCCTGCTGGGCCGGCTTCCTCGCCGGGCGCGAATCGGCGCGGCTGATGCTGCCACGCGGAGGCGGCAACATCTTCTTCACCGGCGCCACGGCGTCGTTGCGCGGCGGCTCCGGCTTCGCGGCGTTTGCCAGCGCCAAGTTCGGCCTGCGCGCAGTGGCGCAAGCGATGGCCCGCGAATTGGGGCCGAAGCACATTCACGTCGCGCATCTCATCATCGACTCCGGCGTCGATACCGCCTGGGTGCGCGAGCGCCGCGAACAGCTTTGGGGCAAGGAGGCGCTGAACAATCCCGACCTGCTGATGCCGCCGGCGTCCGTCGCGGAAGCCTACTGGCAGCTCTATCAGCAGCCGAAGAGCGCCTGGACGTTCGAACTGGAAATTCGTCCCTTCGGCGAAAAGTGGTAGCGCTTCGCCCGCTCGAAGCAGTAGCTTGCCGACGGTTCGCAAGAACAAGAAAAACAACGGGAGCATTAGGCAATGCGTATTCTGGTGGTTGGGGCCGGCGCGATCGGCGGCTATTTCGGCGGGCGATTGCTGCAATCGGGCGCTGACGTAACGTTTCTGGTGCGGCCGCGCCGCGCCGAAGAACTCGACCGCGACGGCCTCGTCATCAAGAGCCCGCACGGCGACGTTACCCTGCCGAAGCCGCCAGCGGTGCTGGCGCAGAACCTGAAGCAGACATTCGATATCGTGCTGTTAAGTTGCAAGGCGTTCGACCTCGACGATGCCATTGCTTCTTTCGCGCCTGCCGTCGGATCGCAGACCGCGATCATGCCGATGCTCAACGGGATGCGGCATCTCGACGTGCTCGATGCGAAATTCGGCCGCGACCGCGTGCTTGGCGGGCAATGCGCCATCGCGGCGACGTTGAACGCCGACCGTCACGTGGTGCAGTTGTCGCCGATGCAGGCGCTCGGTTTCGGCGAACGCGACGGCACCATGTCAGAGCGCGTGCGCCAGGCCGACGAGATTTTCCGGCGCGGCAACTTCGACGGCAAGGCGTCGTCCACAATCGTACAGGACATGTGGGAGAAGTGGACGCTGCTGGCGACGCTCGCCTGCTCGACCTGCCTGATGCGCGCGGCGCTCGGCAAGATCCTGCAAGCGCCGGGAGGTCGCGACTACATTCTCGGCGTACGCGACGAAATCCGCGCCATCGCCAGCGCCGCCGGACACAACCCGCGCGCGCCGTTCATCGAGCGCATCACCACGATGCTGACCACCGAAGGCTCGCCCTTCACCGCCTCGATGTTCCGCGACATCCAGAGCAATCTGCCGATCGAGGCCGATCACATCGTCGGCGACCTGATCGCCCGCGCCACCGCCGCGAAGATCGACGTGCCGCGCCTGCGCGTGGCCTATGCGCATCTGAAGACGTATGAGGCGCAGCGGGCATGAGTCTCGCGCTGGTCAAGTGGACTGATCATTTGTAGCGAGGTCGACTCTCCAAGCCCGTCATGCCCGGCCTTGTGCCGGGCATCCTCGTCCTTACGGAGAGTTCACAAACAAGACGTGGATGGCCGGGACATATGCGAGCAAAGCGACGCCGTTCTTCGAACCGCTGTGCCCGGCCATCACGGCAAACTCATCGACTGAATTTGATCGCTTCCATAGACTGTCCCGTTTCACAGCCGCGACAAGTAATGTGCCAGTGCGACGATTTCTTCTTCGTTGAGCGGATAGGCGACGTCGGCCATCGCCGCGCCGCCACCACCGGAGCGCGCACCCGACTTGTAATCGTGCAACGCCTTGAGCAGATAATCCTCGCGCTGGCCGGCGATACGCGCCACTGCCTTGGTGCCGGCATAGCTGTCGGTGTGGCATGACGCGCAGCGCCGCCCCTTGGCGGCCATCTCGCCTTTCTTCGACAGGTCGGGATTGTCGTCCGCCGCACCCTTCGGCGGCGTCAACGAGGCAAAGTAGGCCCCGATGTTGCGGATGTCCTCATTGCTGAGATGCTCGGCCACCGGCGTCATGACGTCGCTCTTGCGGGCGCCGCCGCGAAAGAACACCAGTTGCCACTGGATGAACTGATCCGGCTGTCCCGCAAGCGACGGCGTATTCTCCATCTGCGAAATGCCGTTCTCGCCGTGGCAGGCAGCGCACATCTCGGCTTTCGCCTTACCGGCAGCGATGTCGGCGGCGTGGACCGATCCCGCCATCGACAGCAAGCTCAATATAGAAACGGCGATGACAGCAGGGCGCATGATCGCTCCTCGGGTCATGGCGAACAGAAGGCGGAGAAGCGAGCGACCTGAGGTCACCGAAAGGCGAACACGGCGCGATGCAGATCGCCTCGCGCCGTGTTCGAATGTCTCACTTCGTCGCCTGCGCCTTGTCGTAGCTGATGCGATAAATCGCACCGGCCCAATCGTCGGCAATCAGGATCGAGCCGTCTTTGGCCTCGATGATATCGGCGGGCCGGCCGAGATAGGTCTGCTTGCCTTCGATCCATCCCGACGCGAACACCTCGGTCTTGGGATTCTTTCCATCCGGGCCGACGATCACCCGCACGATCCGCGCACCCTGATACTGGTGCCTGTTCCACGAACCGTGCTCCGCGATCAGGATGTTGTTCTTGTATTCGGCGGGGAACATGCTGCCGGTATAGAACTTCATGCCGAGCGGCGCGACGTGATCGCCCAGCTTGACCACCGGCGGCGTGAATTCCGAACACTTGTGTCCCATAGCGAATTTCGGATCGGGAATATCGCCCTGGTGACAATGCGGGTAGCCGAAGTGCTCGCCCAGCTTCGAGATCATGTTGAGCTTGTCCGAGGGCGAGTCGTCACCGAGCCAGTCGCGCGCGTTTTCGGTGAACCAGTATTTGCCGGATCGCGGATCGACGTCGCCGCCGACGCTGTTACGCACGCCGAGCGCGACGATCTCGGCATTGCCGGTCTTGGGATCGACGCGGCGGATCTGCGAGGTGGAGGTCGGCGGAATGCCGATGTTGAAGGGCGGGCCGATCGGAATGTAGAACCAGCCGTCCTTGTCGACCGCGATGTATTTCCAGCCGTGCGCGGCGTAGGACGGCATGTCGTCATACACCACCTTCGGCTCAGGCATCTTGTCGAGATTGGCCTCCGGATTGTCGTAACGCATGATCTTGTTGATATCGACCACGTAGAGCGCGCCGTTGAGATAAGCGAGCCCGGTCGGCATCTTGAGGCCCTTGATAATGGTCTTGACCTCTTTCTTGCCGTCCTTGTCGGTGATCGCATAGACGTTGCCGAGGCCGAACGAGCCGACGAACAACGTGCCCTTGTCGCCCCACGCCATCTGCCGCGCGGCGAGCACGCCCGAGGCATAGACCTCGATCTTGAAGCCCTTCGGCAGCTTGATCTTCTTCATCGTGTCGGCGAGTTCGGCATCCGACATGCCGGTGGGCGGGCCCGACGGCGGCGCGAGGCCCTTCTGCGCTTCGGTCTCGTCGCCGAGGAACCAGTCGTCCGGCGGATGCAGCCAGAAATCCTTGTTGCCGGACTGATAGCTTTTCAAGCCATCCGCGGCGGTTGCCGGCGGTGCGCTGCCGAACGACAGCATCGTCGCCAGCACGAGAACAGATCCTGTGATGACTGACTTCATCGCGTCCCTCCCTGAACCAATGTTGTGATCATTGTTGTTGTCGATAGGCCGCCGACTGCATCGGAGCGATGGATCTGGCGGCTGTGAGATCCTGCGAGAGAGCGGGACGGTATCATATTCATTGGCGCGGAGAAGCGCGTTCCGCGCGATGCTGGCAGAACAAATTATCGCGAACGAGGCACCCTTGACCGGCGCTCACTCCTTCCATTTTGAATCGCGGCTCTGCCGTGTGCGACGCACAATGCGGCGGCGCGGACATCACAGCCGCTTCACGGTCAGCCGCGCGTTGCCGGCATTGTTGCGGTAGAACACGTCGTACCAGCGTGGAAAGCCGAGCACCGCGTCGTTGACGAAGATGAAAAGTTCGCCGCTGCGCGTCGGCCGGATCACGGTCTCGACCTTGCCGTTTTCGGGATCGGGATCGAGAAACACCTCCTCGCCGCCGGTCGCGCCGTAGCGCAGCACCAGGCGGAACCACGGCCGCGTCAGCTCGCGGCGCAACGGCACGCCGAGCAGCAGCCACGCACGCTGCGCCCAGCGCGGCGCGTCGGTGGTGTAGAAGCCGCCGAGCGGCGACGGGATATCGCCGTCGTACCACGGCGCGGTGATCTCGACCTCGACGCGATAGCGCGCGCCGAATCCCTCCACGGCGATGCCGGTGCCGGCGCAGAGATGCGAGGTCGCGAAATCGAACGACACCTCTTCGGTGCGCGCGAGCCCCTGCGCCTTCGGGCTTTCGTTGCAGGTGAAACCGGCGACGTCCTGCGCGTTGTAGAGCAGATGGCTGCCGAAGGTGATGCCGAGATAGACGAACAAGGCCGCGAAGAAGGTCGGCGCCCAGCGGCGCTTCAACTGTCGGTGAAACCAGATGTAAGGCCGGCTGGCGCGCAGCCGGTAGATCCAGTCGGTCGGCAGGCTTGAGGGCGCCGCCGGCGTCCGTTGCCAGATCGCGTTCATCGAATCGGTGATGCGGACCGCGAGCCGCGAGCCCAGCCACGTCAGCGCGATCGCAACCGCCGACAGAATCAGGAATTGCCACGGGCTGCGTGCATAGGCGTTGATCCAGGTCTGCGCGAAGCCCGGCAGAAAGCCGCCGACCACGCGGATGATGTCCGACACCCAGCGGATCGGGCTGGTGTATTCGTCCGCCGCCGGCAGCGAGCGCGCCAGCGGATAGAGCAGCAGCCACGCGGTCGCGCCGACGGTGGCGAAGTAGACCAGCCGCCGCTTCCAGATCTCGTTCCAGACGTGCTCCTGCGTCTTGGCGCGGGACGCGGCCTCGACGTTGCTTTCGAGGCCGTATTGATCCGGCGTCAGCACCACGCCGTCGTCGGTGACGACATCGTAAGCGTCGGGCAGGCCGACCGGTGCGTAGTCCTGCGAACGGCCGGCGATGCGCTTGAAGGCGCTGGCATGCACCTTCGGCCGCGCCACGAACACTTCGTCGTTCCTCGAGAAACGATAGTTGCATAGCTCAGCCAGCTTGCGCGGCCCGTAGCGATAATAGCCGCCGAGCCCCTTGCGCGGATCGTACAGCCGCCCGTCCTTGTCGCACATCGAGATGGCGTTCTTGAAACTGTCGGGATCGGCCGGCGGCGTGCCGTGATCCGACTTGAAGCGCAGGCCGCAGCGCTGCGCTTCCGTCATCATCCAGACCAGCGGAATGTAAGCCAGTGCATCGTCGGGGTAGCCGCCGCCGACATTGGAGTGCACGCCGGCGAACCACACCTGGCTGATCTGCTCATCCTCGAGATGGCGCTGGCCATCCTCGCGCGGCGCGAGCGGCACGGTGCCGCGCTCGTCCCACAGTTCCGGATGGAACGTGGTGCGCGGCTCGTCCAGCGACAACGCCTGACAGGCGCGCGACACGCGTGCGAGATCGAGCCGGTGATTGGGCAATTCCAGCGGCCAGATCCAGCGGCTGACGCCGCGCGTCATCTCGTCGAGCGGCAGGCCATAGGCCGCGACGGTATCCCACACGCCGATGAAGCGGATGCGGTTGATGGTGCGGTTGTCGGCCTTGTCGTAGCGCGGCAGCAGCCTATCGCGCAGCGCGCGGAGCGGCTTCTCAATGTGCCAGAAGGTGTGATAGCGCTCGCGGCGATAGGCGCGATAGGCGGCATGCGCCTTGCGGTCGAGTTCGCGCTCGCTGTCGGCGGCAACAAGGCCTTGATTGATGATCAGCCCCATTACCACGCGAATGGTGAACGCACCGCGGCTGAAGCCGAAGCCGAACAGCTCATCGCTGTCGTCGCGCCAGTTGCGGCAGGCGAACTTGTAGAGATCGATGACGTTGCGCTTCAATCCAAAGCCGAACGCGCCGCCGAGAATCGCGAGCGGCTTGAACGACGAGGTGCCGACGCCGTCATCGTAGAACGCGACCTGATCCGAACCCGCGAGATCGAGCGCCTCGAAGGTACGCCGGACATTGGTGCGCCAGACCTTGGCTGCGGAGTTGCCGGTGCCGTCCGACAACAAGACGATCCTGCGCCCCATGCCAGCCTCCCGTGCGAAGCGCCGCGCTTATGAGGATGACATAGAGCACCGGGGCGGGAAACAACCGGATCGTGAAGGGAATGCGCGGCCTTTGCCGAAAAGCCGAACGATAGTACCCAAGAGCACGCAGGAATGGCGCGCGCAGAAATGCGGCCGCGCACGGTTGCGACATTCAGGCGTGACGATGTCCGAAAACGATTTCCTGGAGCGGGCGAAGGGATTCGAACCCTCGACCCCAACCTTGGCAAGGTTGTGCTCTACCCCTGAGCTACACCCGCATCCGAGAACTCCGGCGGCGCACCGCCGAGCGGCAGAGCTATGCCAAATGCGGCTTGCGAATGCAACAGGCTGACGGCGTCCAGCGCGAATAAACCGCGCCCCGGCGACTTTCCTTGGCTTTGCGCCGGCTCGACTTCGTCTGCATCATCCCGCGTGGGGATACTCAGGTTCTGGAGGAACGATCTAATCCATTGATATATCGTGGATTATCCTTCTCCAGACCGCCACCCGCGCGATCCGGTTCCCTGCCACGCCATGACTGTCGCGACACGGCGGCGGATTGCAAATTCGCGCCTGCCACGCCATCTACAGCCCCACGGCCACATTTCCTTCGACAAGCTCAGAACATCAGGTGAGGTTAACGTGACAATACTCGAGCAGGGTGACGGCGCGACGCCACCGGCAGCGGCCGATCTCATCAAGGACACCACCACCCAGACGTTCATGAAGGACGTCATCGAGGAATCGAAGCGCCAGCCGGTGCTGATCGACTTCTGGGCGCCGTGGTGCGGCCCCTGCAAGCAACTGACGCCGATCATCGAGAAGGCCGTCCGCGCCGCCAAGGGCAAGGTCAAGCTCGTCAAGATGAACATCGACGAGCATCCGGCGATCCCCGGCCAGATGGGCATCCAGTCGATCCCCGCCGTGATCGCCTTCGTCAACGGCCAGCCCGCCGACGGCTTCATGGGCGCACTGCCCGAAAGCCAGGTCACCGCCTTCATCGACAAGCTGACCGCGGGCATTCCCGACGGCGCCGGCGATATCGCCGATCTGTTGGCCGAAGCCGAAGCCGCGCAGGCCGCCGGCGATGCCTCGACCGCCGCCGCGATCTATGCCGAAGTCCTCGCCGCCGATGCGGCCAACATTCCGGCGCTCGCCGGTCTCGCGCGCTGCTACGCGGAGAGTGGCGCCATCGAACAGGCCAAGCAGACGCTGGCGTTGGTGCCGGAAGCCAAGCGCGCGGACGCGGCCGTCAGCGCCGTGCAGGCGATGATCGATCTCGCCGAGCAGGCGACCTCGCTCGGCCCCGTCGCGGAACTGGAACAGAAAGTCGCCGCCGATCCGCTCGACCATCAGGCGCGGTTCGATCTCGCCACCGCGCTCAATGCCGCCGGCAAGCGCGTCGAGGCGACGCAACACCTGCTTGAAATCGTCAAGCGCGACCGCAAATGGAACGACGACGGCGCGCGCAAGCAACTCGTGCAGTTCTTCGAGGCCTGGGGCAGCGCTGATGAGGCAACCGTCGAAGGCCGCAAGCGCCTGTCGACGATCCTGTTCGCGTAACAGAGAGAGCAAGACACCTTCCCGCAACGTCAGGGCCAGCCATGCCGATCAATGCCGAATATCGCGGCCCCGCCGATCTTCCGGAAGTGATCCCGGTGTTTCCCCTGCCCGGCGCGCTTCTGCTGCCGCGCGGCCAGATGCCGCTCAACATTTTCGAGCCGCGCTATCTCGCGATGGTCGACGATGCGTTTCGCGACGGCCATCGCCTGATCGGCATGATCCAGCCCGACGCCGCGCACAGCCGCAATCCCGATCATCCGACGCTGTTCAAGGTCGGCTGCGTCGGCCGCATCACCCAACTCGCCGAATCCGGCGACGGCCGCTACATCCTCGAACTCACCGGCGTATCCCGCTTCCGGGTCATCGATGAATTGTCGGTGCTGACGTCGTATCGACAATGCACGGTGGATTTCTTTCCGTTCGTCGACGACTTCACTGCGCGCAAGGGCGAGGACGACGTCGATCGCGCCACGCTGCTCGAAGTGCTGTCGGACTTCCTCAAGGTGAACCATCTCAAGGTCGATTGGGAAGGCATCGAGAAAGCGCCCAACGAAGCATTGGTCAACGCGCTGGCGATGATGTCGCCTTACGGCCCTGCCGAGAAACAGGCGATGCTGGAAGCGCCGGATCTCAAGACCCGCGCCGAAATCCTGATCGCCGTGACCGAAATGGACCTCGCCAAGAAGCGCACCAGCGGCGACCCGCCGTTGCAGTAGGCGCGCGCGTTCAGTAACCCGCGATCGCAAAAGCCGACACCGCGCCGAGCAGTATCCAGCCGAAGTGCCGGCCGCGCGTCGCCCAGGCGTTGACCAGCATCGCGAACAGATAATTCGCCGCCATCGTCGCCACGATCCAGTGCCGTGCCGTCTGCGATTCGAAATACGGCGTCGCGATCAGGAGCGCGCCGCCGGCGATCCACGCCACGGTGCTGCAATGCCAGACCAACCGCACCAGCAATTGCAAACGCGGCGGCGTCACCGTGACATGCGGAAACAGTTTGGTTTCGCTCAGGACCGCATGGATCAGCGCGACGACGATCGCGGCGACGCCGGCGATCTGAAGGAAAACATCCCGCATCGGATCCTCCATACATATGTGTATGGTCTATACGCCCGGGCTTTGCCTCCGTCAATACAGTTATGTATGGTGAAGAGATGACGGATCAGCTCTCGGCCACGGACTGGCTCAAACAAGGTCTCAAGACGCTGACGACCAGCGGCTTCGTCGCGCTCAAGGCGGAGCCGCTGGCGAAAGCCATGGGCGTCTCGCGCGGCAGTTTCTATTGGCACTTCGCCGACGTTGCCGCTTTTCACGCGGCGCTGCTCGACTATTGGCGCGAGGTCGCCGCCGAACGCGTCATCGCCTCGCTCGAAGCCGAAGGCCGCAGCGAGGACGCATTGCGGCGGCTGATCCGCACCGCGTTCGATACCCGGCTTGCGACCGAAGCGGCGATCCGCGGCTGGGCCATGCACGAGCCACTCGCGCGCAAGGCGATGGATGCGATCGACCGCCGGCGGATATCCTACATCGCAAGCCTGTTGGAAAAATCGGGATGGCCTTCGTCGCGCGCAGTAGCGCAGGCGCAAATCCTCTATTGGGCCTTCGTGGGCTTCACGCTGAGCGATCGGCAGCTTGCACGGAAGCAACAGCTGGACGCGATCGCGGAACTGATCCGGATTGTGGCCCCGCAAGGCCGTCGCCAGTCCGGCAAGGTGTGATAAAGAACGGGGACCACTGCACCGGAGATGACCATGCCCCTGAACGAGCACCCTGAATCCAGCATCGATCCGAAACTGCTGGAAATTTTGGTGTGCCCGCTCACCAAGGGTCCGCTGGAATTCGATGCCGCGCGGCAGGAACTGATTTCGCGATCGGCCAAACTGGCCTACCCGATCCGCGATGGCATCCCGATCATGCTGCCGGAAGAAGCGCGTCCGCTGGACTGAGGCGCGGCTGACGCGCAGTCTTTTTTATCGGTTATCAGAGCGTCTTCAGATTCCGTCATTGCGACGAAGACTCGGAATCGACTCGCCCTGATTCAATAAGACGATATGCCTCTCCACTGTCATGGCCGGGCATAACGGAGAGGCGGGTCGCACTTCAAAAGCAGCGGCGGCGTTAGCCGGCCTGAATATCGCGCTCAAACCGAAATTCTCGGTCCGAGTTCCGCTGTCCGGCAGAGGCAGCCACACCCGCATTCGGGGCCACAGGCGAACTTTCTCTCCCGCCGGATAGAAGGAGAATTTTCTCCCTTATCCGCCGCTTTCAGCAAATGATGTTTTGTTATTTTCCTCTATAGCACTTCAGACGATAGAAATTTGCTACATCGGTATCAGTTGAAGACAACGAGACCGACGCATCGGCGCCGATCCGCTCACTGGATGCCGTACTGGAGGAATTTCCATGGCCCGTTTGCCCATTCTCACCACTGAGACCGCCCCCGAAGCCTCCCGAGAAGGCGTCAGCAAGGCCGAAAAGGCCAACGGCTTCATTCCGAACCTGATCGGCCTGCTCGCCAACGCGCCGGTGGCGCTGGAAACCTACCAGACCGTCTCCGGTATCAATGCCCGCAGCGGGTTGTCGCTGGCGGAGCGCGAGGCGGTGCAGATCACCGCCGCCGCGACCCACGGCTGCGGCTTCTGCGTCGCCGGCCACACCGCCGTCGCTTACAAGAAGGCGGGGCTGAACGAAGATGTCGTCAACGCGCTGCGCGCCAACGCCAGGGTGCCGGACGCCAAGCTCAATGCCGTCGCCGATTTCACCCGCGCGGTGATCCGCAGCCGCGGCGCGGTCGCGGACACTGAGCTCGCCGCCTTCAAGGCCGCCGGCTTCAACGACGCCAATGCACTTGAAGTCGTGCTCGGCGTCAGCCTCGCGACCTTGTGCAACTTCGCCAACAATCTCGGCAAACCCGACCTCAACCCGCAGCTTCAGCCTTACGCCTGGAACGGCGCCCCCACCGCCGTCGCGGCCGAGTAAGGGCAGGACGCCGATCATGACCACGCCAACCTACGATCTTGCCGCCGATCTCATCGCCTGGCTCGACGCCACCGCCACGCGGCTCGACACCAGCAACGACGCCGCGGCACTGGTGCTGCCGCGCCTCGCCAATGCTGGCCTGTTCCGCATCGGCGTGCCGGTGGCTTATGGCGGCAGCGGCGGCGACATCAACGATGCTGTTGCCGCGATCGGCGCAGTATCGGAACGCTCGCTGGCGGCGGGGTTCGTGTTCTGGGGTCACCGCACCTTCATCGAGTATCTGCTGCAATCGCCCAACGCGGCGTTACGCGAAAAACTGCTGCCGGAGCTTCTGGCGGGCCGCCGCGCCGGCGCCACCGGCCTCTCCAACGCGATGAAATTCCTCTCCGGCATCGAGGAATTGCAGATCAAGGCGCAGCGAGAGGATTTCGGCCTGCGTATCGACGGCAAGCTGCCGTGGGTGACCAATTTACGCCTCGGCGGCTTCGATGTCGCCGCGGCGATTCAAGGCGACGGCCATGGGCCTGCGTTTGTCGCCGTGTTGTCGTCCGACGATGCCGGACTTGAGCGCTCTGCCGATCTCGACCTGATGGCGATGCGCGCCACCTCGACCGCCGCACTCAAGATCGACAACGTTCGCATCGGTGAGGATCGCATCCTGCACAGGAATGCCAGCGAATGGCTGCCGAAAGTGCGGCCCGCCTTCCTGGCACTGCAATGCGCGATGTCGAGCGGTCTCGCGCGCCGTGCGCTGACCGAAGCCGGCGCGCGGCTCAATCGCGAGCGCGACGTGCTGGCGCAGCCTGTGGCCGAACTCGAAGCCGCGTTGCGCGCCGCTGAAGCAGCGTTGCGTGATGGCCTGAACGGCAATCGTTTTGTCGAGCATCCGGCGCAACTGTTCCGTCTGCGCATTCGTCTCGCCGAGATCGCGGCGGAAGCCTTGCAACTCGAACTCTACGCCGCCGGCGGCCGCGCCTATCTCTCCGGTCCCGGCGAGGGCTTCCAGCGTCGTCAGCGCGAGGCGGCGTTCCTGCCGATCATCACGCCGAGCATCGTGCAATTGAAACTGTCGCTGCAAATCCACGAACAACCGGCGGCAATTTCCGCCATCGCGTGACGCCATGACCCAACTCGCCCTTCATTCTTCGCGACACGACGCACCGACATTTGAAACGCCGGTGCTGCAAGCGCGCGACGTCGCGCTGCGTTATCCCGGCCAGTCCCGCGCCACGATCGAGGGATTCGATTTCGCGCTGAAGGCCGGCGAAACGGTGAGCCTGCTCGGCTCCAGCGGTGTCGGCAAATCCAGTCTGCTGCGCGTACTCGCCGGGCTGCAACCGCCGACAGAGGGCACCGTCACCATGAACGGCGCGCCGCTCATTGGCGTGCATCCGCGCGTCGCCGTTGCGTTTCAGGATCCGAGCCTGCTGCCATGGCTGACGCTCGAGAAGAACGTCGCCTTCGGTCTCGATTTCAGGCATCAGCCGAAGCAATCGCGCGCCGAGAGCGAAGCGCGGGTCGAGATGGCGATCCGCGAAGTCGGACTGACGCAAGCGCGCCGCAAGTTTCCCGCCGAACTCTCCGGCGGCATGGCGCAGCGCACGGCGTTGGCGCGCTGCCTCGCGCGCAAGCCGGAAATCCTGTTGCTGGACGAGCCGTTCGGTGCGCTCGACGAAGTCACTCGCACCGAAATGCAGCATCTGTTGCTGAAGGTGGTGCGCGACTTCCGCACCGCCGCGATTCTGATCACCCACGATATCGACGAGGCGCTTCTCGTCTCGGATCGCATCCTGCTGCTCGGCGGTGCGCCGGCCTCCGTGATCGGTGAATGGCGCATCGATCTGCCCAAGCCGCGCGAGGATTTCATCGCCGAGCTTGGCACGATCCGCGTCGATATCCTCTCGACGCTGCGCGGCACCGCGCAACGTCGCGCCGCCTGAATCCCGTCGCGGCGCGAATACGCCCGCGCGAAACGACACCTGAAAGGTCCGCTATGTCCGCCGATGAATTTACCCGCTTCGATGTTTCACGCCGGCAGATGCTGAAGCTGTCCGCGCTGCTGACGGCCGGCGGCGCCGCGCCGTTGCTGCGCGCCTATGAGGCGCGCGCCGCAGAAACCGACGCGCCGCTGCGCATCGGCTATCTGCCGATCACCGACGCAACGCCGCTGCTGGTGGCGCACGGCAAAGGATTCTTTGAAGAACAAGGCATCAAGGCCGAGAAACCGGTGCGGCTGCGAAGCTGGGCGCAGGTGCTGGAAGCCTTCATTTCCGGCCAGGTCAACGCCGTGCATCTGTTGTCACCGATGACGGTGTGGGCGCGCTTCGGCAGCAAGGCCCCGGCGAAGGTGGTGGCGTGGAATCACACCAGCGGCTCGGGCTTGAGCGTGCTGCCGCATATCAACAGCGTGAAGGATCTCGGCGGCACCACTGTCGCGATTCCGTTCTGGTATTCGATCCACAACGTCGTGCTGCAAATCCTGCTGCGCGAGAACGGTCTGACGCCAGTGTCGAAGCGCACCGGCAAGCCCGCCGCGAACGAAGTCAATCTCGTGGTGATGGCACCCGCCGATATGGTGCCGGCGCTCGCCTCGAAACAGATCAGCGGCTACATCGTGGCCGAACCGTTCAACGCCGCCAGCGAAGTGCTCGGCGTCGGCAAGATGCTGCGCTTCACGGGTGACGTCTGGAAAGATCACGCCTGCTGCCTCGTCTTCATGCACGAGCGCGACATTCAGCAGCGCCCGGAATGGGTGCAGCGCGCCGTCAACGCCATGGTGAAGGCGCAGTTGTGGACCCGCGATCATCGCGCCGAAACCGCCGCGCTGCTGTCGAAGGACAATCCGAACCAGTATACGCCGCACAGCGTCGAGGTGCTGACCAAGGTGCTGGCGCCGCCGCCGAGCGACGAAAGCATTTACGTCAAGAGCGGCGCGATCAAGCACGCCGACTGGCGCGAGCGCCGCATCGATTTCCAACCATATCCCTATCCGAGCTACACCGAAGAACTGGTGCGCCGGCTCAAGGACACGCTGGTGGAAGGCGATCGCGGCTTCCTCGACAAGCTCGATCCGGCCGCCGCCGGCCGCGAACTGGTCGACGACAGCTTTGTGAAGAAAGCCATCATCGCCAGCGGCGGCATGGCCGCATTCGGCCTGCCGGAGACATTCACCCGTAGCGAAGTGATCGCAGCATGAGCATGAGCTGGCCCACCGGCAGCTTTACGCGCGCGGAGCGGCGTGCGCTTGCGCCGTCGGCATCGCGTTCGACGACCGTCAATATTGCGAAACCGGCATGGACCAACGCCGCGCTGGGCGTCGGTGGATTGCTGGTGCTGCTCGTGCTGTGGTGGCTCGGCACCGATGTGCTGGCGTCATCGGAGGGATTCATCCGCCACTTCTCGCCGACCGCCGCGATTCCGAAACTGATCGCGCTGCTCAGCGGGCCGGACCTGCCGGTGCATATCCTGGTGAGCCTGCGCCGCGTGCTGGTCGGCCTCGGCTTGGCGCTGTTGGTCGGCGTCCCGCTCGGCCTCGCCATCGGCAGCTTCCAGCGTCTCAACTCGGCGACCTCGCCAGCGTTTCAATTCCTGCGCATGATTTCGCCGCTGTCGTGGATGCCGATCGCGGTGATGGTGTTCGGCGTCGGCGACGACCCGATCTATTTCATGCTGGCGTTCGCGGCGGTGTGGCCGATCGTGCTCAACACTGCCGAAGGCGTGCGCCGCTTGCAACCAGCGTGGCTCAGTCTTGCATCGAGCCTCGCCGCGACGCGTTGGGAAACGCTGTGGCACGTCATCCTGCCCGGCGTACTCGGCCATGTGCTGACCGGATTGCGGCTTGCCATCGGCATCGTCTGGATCGTGCTGGTGCCGTGCGAAATGCTCGGCGTCTCCGCCGGCCTCGGTTATTTCATTCTCGATACACGGGACCGTCTCGCCTATTCCGAACTGATGGCGACGGTGCTGATGATCGGCCTGCTCGGCTTCCTGCTCGACGCCGGCGCTCGCGCGCTTTACCGCCTGGCGACGCGCAGCCACGCGGCATGAGTCATTTCTGACAGCTCGGGCACCAGAACGTCGAGCGGCCGTTCTGCACGAAGCGCTTCACGGTGCCGCCGCAGCCGCGCGTTCGGCATTTCTCACCCTCGCGGTCGTAGACCTGGAACGAATGCTGGAAGTAACCGAGTTCGCCTGACGTCTGGCGATGATCGCGCAGCGACGAGCCGCCGGCTTCGATGGCCTGATTCAGCACTTCGTGAATCGACGTCACCAGCCGCTTCGCATGATCTGTCGGCGCGTTCTTCCTGTCCGCGAGCGTCGCGGCCTTGCGTTTCGGTGACAGGTGCGAGCGATAGAGCGCCTCGCAGACATAGATGTTGCCAAGGCCTGCGACGACGCGCTGATCCAGCAGCGCAGCCTTGAGACTGGTCGCCTTGCCTGCCGTCGCCTTCGCCAGCATCGCCGCGTCGAAGGCATTGCCGAGCGGCTCCGGGCCGAGGCCTTTCAAGAGCGGTTCTTCGTCGAGCGCTGAACGCGCGATGATCTTCATGTAACCGAAGCGGCGCGGATCGTTGAAAATCACGCTGGCGCCCGACGACATCTGAAACAGCACGTGGTCGTGGGCCCGATCCTCGTTGCGCGGATAATGAAATTCGCCGGGCGTCGCGGCGCCTCCCGCCGTCACCACGCGGAACGAGCCGGACATGCCGAGATGCATCAGCAGCACGTCGCCGGATTCGAGGTCGGCCATCAGATATTTTGCGCGGCGGCCGAGCCCGGTGACAACCTGGCCGGTGAGTCGTTCGGAAAAATCCGGCTGGAACGGAAAGCGTAAGTCCGCGCGGCGGGTTTCGGCGCGCACGATGCGCGCGCCCTCCATCGCCGGCTGCAAGCCGCGACGCACGGTTTCGACTTCGGGGAGTTCGGGCATCGGCCTACCGCTTCAGAGACTTTTCCGAATATAGGTCTCTTTTCCGTCATGGCCGGGCTCGTCCCGGCCATCCACGTCTTTTTTGCCGATATTCCGTCAAGACGTGGATGGCCGGAACATAGGCGAGCGAAGCGACGCCGTTCTTCGAACGGCTATGCCGGCCATGACGCGGTGACAGGCTGTGGGCAATACTTAGGTCGTCCCATCGCTCTCGCTGAACACCAGCCAGTTAAAAAACGGATCGGTCACCGTCATGGTGGTCGCGCCCCAGGGCTGGCGCTCCAGCCCCGGCCGCGCATAGCCGTAACGCTTCGCGAGCAGCCCCGCCTGATACTCCGCGAGCCCCGTGGTTTCGATCATCACCCGCGCGCCTGGCGCGCTGTCGCCGTGGTGCTCACTCAGATGCAGCCGCGCCGCGCCCAGCGAGAGGCCCATATAGAGCGGCAGATCCGGCTCAAAGCGATGCTCGAACTCGACCTTGAAACCGAGAAAATCGAGGTAAAATTCCCGTGCCTTGCGGACGTCGAACATCCGCAGGATCGGGGTGACGGTGGTGAAACGCACGGCCATCAGCTGTCCCCTGCAAATCGGCCCGGTTAACCACGGCGCGCGGCTGGCGCCGCCGTGACGGGGTCTGGTGTGTAGCGTACCGCAGCGCGGCAGGCTATGGTCCGGCCCGGAGAGCATGGGCATGGAACCTACCGACCAGACCACACATTTTGGCTTCCGGGACGTCGCGCTCGGCGAAAAGCAATCGCTGGTGAACGACGTGTTCCGCAGCGTGGCGTCGCGCTACGACGTGATGAACGACCTGATGTCGGGCGGGATGCATCGCGTCTGGAAGGATGTGATGATCAATGCGCTGAATCCGCCGCGCAACGACGCGCCGTTCGCGCTGCTCGACGTCGCCGGCGGCACCGGGGACATTTCCTTCCGTGCGGCAAAAGCGTCCGGCTACGGCTTCCACGCCACCGTCTGCGACATCAATGGCGACATGTTGGCGGTCGGCCGCGAGCGCGCGGCGAAGCAGATGCTCGATGACCGGGTGTCGTTCGTCGAAGGCAACGCCGAGGCGCTGGCGTTTCCGGATCGCAGTTTCGACGCCTATACCATCGCTTTCGGCATCCGCAACGTGCCGCGCATCGATCTCGCGTTGCGCGAAGCCTGGCGCGTACTTAAGCCCGGCAGCCGCTTCTTGTGCCTGGAATTCTCCTCCGTAGACGTGCCCGGCCTCGACAAACTTTACGAACTGTTCTCGTTCAAGGTGATCCCGCCGCTCGGCCGCGCCGTCACCGGCGACGCCGAATCGTATCAGTACCTCGTCGAATCGATCCGCAAGTTTCCGAGACCGGCCGCCTTCGCCGACATGATCCGCGACGCCGGTTTCACGCGCGTGAGCTGGCAATCGCTGTCCGGCGGCATCGTGGCATTGCATTCGGGCTGGCGCTTGTGATCTCCGCACTCTCGCATGTCGCGCGGCTGACGCGCGCCGCTTACGTGTTCGCGCGTGAGGGCGTGTTCGGAACCGTCGATCCGGCACTGGTGCCGGCGCCGGGGCAGATTCTGCTGCGCACGGCGCGACTGATCGAACGGCGCGGCGCGAAATCCGGCCCGCGCCTGTCGCGGGCGTTGACACGGCTCGGCCCCGCTTATCTCAAGCTCGGCCAATTCCTCGCCACGCGGCCCGACGTGGTCGGCGTCGCGCTCGCGCGCGATCTCGAAAGCCTGCAAGACCGGCTGCCGCCGTTCCCGCAGGCGGAAGCCGAAAGCGTTGTTGCCGCATCGCTGGAACGCCCTGTGGCGCAGGCTTTCGCGACATTCGGTCCGGCCGTTGCCGCGGCCTCGATCGCGCAGGTGCATCGCGGCGAAGTGGAGCGCGATGGCGAGCGCCGGCAAGTTGCAGTGAAGGTGCTGCGGCCGCAGGTCGGAGCGCGTTTCCGCCGCGACCTTGCCGACTTCCAGTTCGTTGCCGAGCGCGCGGAACGCTATTCGGCGGAAGCGCGGCGACTGCGGCTGATCGAGATCATCAACACCATGTCGCGCTCGGTCGCGATGGAGATGGACCTTCGGCTGGAAGCGGCGGCGCTCTCCGAGATGGCGGAGAACACCCGCGACGATCCCGACTTCCGCGTGCCGACAGTGGACTGGGACCGCACCGCCCACGATGTGCTGACGATGGAATGGATCGACGGCATCGCGCTGAACGACCACGCGCGGCTGGCGTCGTCGCAGGTCGATCTGCCCGATCTCGGCCGCAAGGTGATCCAGAGTTTCCTGCGCCACGCGCTGCGCGACGGCTTCTTCCACGCCGACATGCATCCGGGCAACCTGTTCCTCGACGACTCGGGCCGGCTGGTCGCGGTCGACTTCGGCATCATGGGCCGGCTCGGATTGAAGGAACGGCGTTTCCTTGCCGAAATCCTGCTCGGCTTCATCACGCGCAATTATCGCCGCGTCGCCGAGGTGCATTTCGAAGCCGGCTATGTGCCGGCGCACCATTCGGTGGAGAATTTCGCGCAGGCCATCCGCGCCATTGGCGAGCCGATCCACAACCGCACCGCCGAGGAAATTTCCATGGCGAAGCTGTTGTCGCTGCTGCTCGAGGTGACTGCGCTGTTCGACATGCAGACCCGACCGGAACTCATTCTGTTGCAGAAGACCATGGTGGTGGTCGAAGGCGTGGCCCGCAGTTTCGACCCCAAACTCGACATCTGGACCGTGGCCGATCCGGTGGTGCGGGACTGGATCGAGCGCAATCTGGGGCCGATCGGCCGCATTCAGGGCGCAATGGCCGGCGCCGGCGAACTCGGCAAGGCGATGAGCGGGCTGCCGGCGATCGCCTCGCGCTCGATCCGGGTGCTGGAGCAACTCGAGGTGATGGCACGCGACGGGCTGGTGCTGTCGCCGGACACCATCGCCGCGCTCGGCCGGGTCCGCGCCCGGCAGAACCGTTGGCGCACCGTGGCGCTATGGGTGATCGCCATCACCTTTGTCAGCATTTTGTGGCTGGTGCGCTGATCCGCTCTGATTGCATCTTCCGATCAAAAACGATAGCATTGCTATCATTTGTGACATGGACGTTGCCATGGCCAGCCTGACCATCCGCAAGCTCGACGACGCCATCAAGGCCGAACTGCGCTTGCGTGCAGCGCAGCATGGGCGCTCTGTCGAGGACGAAGTGCGCAACATTTTGCGCGAAGCGGCGGGAGCCGGAACTCCGGCCGGCGAGCTATCATACCGCACCGCAGCATCCTCGGAGAGAGGCATGCCAAGCGCAAATACCGAGGGCTTGCGCGCAACTCTCATCATTGGCGGCGGAATCGCGGCCTATAAGGCGCTCGACCTGATCCGCCGCCTCAAGGACAATCGCTTCACCGTCCGCTGTGTCCTGACGAATGCTGCGCAGCAATTCGTCACCCCGCTCGCCGCCAGCGCGCTCTCGAACCAGCGCTGCTACACCGACCTGTTCGATTCCGCGAGCGAGTTCGACGCCGGCCACATCCGGCTGGCGCGGGACTGCGACCTGATCGTGGTTGCGCCCGCCACCGCCGATCTGATGGCAAAGATGGCACAAGGCCACGCCGACGACCTCGCCACCGCGATCCTGTTGGCCACCGACCGCCCGGTACTGCTGGCGCCTGCGATGAACCCCTTGATGTGGAGCAACGCCGCCACCCGGCGCAATGTCGCGCAATTGCAGCGGGACGGCATCCGCATGATCGGCCCCAACAGCGGCACCATGGCGGAAGCGGGCGAAGCCGGTGTCGGCCGCATGTCCGAGCCGCTGGAGATCGCCGCGCGGGCGCTGGAGGTGGTCCGGCCGCCCCGCGCCCGGCCGCTCGCGGGCCGTCGCATCCTGATCACCGCCGGGCCGACCCACGAGCCGATCGACCCAGTGCGCTACATCGCCAACCGCTCCTCCGGCAAGCAAGGCTTCGCCATCGCCGCCGCCGCCCGCGAGGCCGGGGCCGAGGTGACGCTGGTCACCGGCCCGGTCGGGCTCAGCGATCCAGTGGGCGTTCGCGTCAAGCGCGTCGAAAGCGCGCGCGATATGCTGGCCGAAGTGGAAGCCGCGCTGCCGGCGGACGTCGCGATCTTCGCAGCGGCGGTCGCGGACTGGCGCGTCGCCAACCGGGGCGAGCAGAAGATCAAGAAGACCGCGAGCGGCTTCCCGCAACTCGACCTCGTCGAAAACCCCGACATCCTCGCCACCATCGCGCATCGCACCGACGGACGGCCGCCGCTGGTAATCGGCTTCGCGGCGGAAACCGAGCACCTGCTCGACAATGCGCGTTCAAAACTCGCGCGCAAAGGCTGCGACTGGATCGTCGCCAACGATGTCTCGCCCGACACCGGCATCATGGGCGGCGACCGCAACACCGTGCACCTCATCAGCAAGGATGACGGCGCGGCGGACGGCGTCCGTATCGATTCCTGGCCGGCGATGGGCAAGGACGAAGTCGCGACACATCTGGTCGCGCAGATCGCCGCCACGCTACAGAAGCAGACATCATGACCGTTTCACCGCAAACATCCGTGACCGTCGAATTCCTGCAACTGCCGCACGGGCGCGGCCTGCCGCCGCCGGCCTACCAGACCGAACATGCCGCCGGCATGGACCTCGTCGCGGCAGTTCCCGACGATACGCCGATAGTGCTCGCACCGGGCGCCTACGGCATGATTCCGACCGGCCTCGTCATCGCGCTGCCGCCCGGCTTCGAGGCACAGGTGCGGCCGCGTTCGGGCCTCGCCGCGAAATTCGGCGTAACCGTGCTCAATTCGCCCGGCACTATCGACGCCGACTATCGCGGCGAGATCAACGTGCTGCTGATTAATCACGGCCGCGACCCTTTCACCATCAAGCGCGGCGAGCGCATCGCGCAGATAATCATCACCCCGGTCACGCGGGCCACGCTGGTTCCCGTTGCTGAACTCTCGGCCACGACGCGCGGCAGCGGCGGCTTCGGTTCGACGGGCCGCTGAATTCATCCAAACCGAATCGATCGGCGCCACGCGACATCGCATTTTTTCGGCTCGCGACTCCCGTTCACGGTCTGGACTCTGTTCGCGCGAGTCCTGTTGAGGGATATTGAGAGCGATTCGCGCGCGGTGCTGGTGAGCCGCGATGCGTCCGTGCGGTTTTGGGGCGAACGATGTCAGGCGTCATCGCAGCGATACGTCGGACCATGCTGTCATGCACATCGCTGGTGCGCGACGGCAGGATCGGCCTTGCCGTATCCGCCTTGACGCTGACCGCATCACCGACGCGCGCCAATGAATTGAATCCGCTGCTCGCGGCGTTTGCCGAACTGGATCAGCGCGGCATGGTGGTGGTGGCGCTCGGGCTCGGCATGATGGGATTCTCCGTGCTCGCCGCGATCCTCCTGATGCGCACGCGGATTCGCGCAGCGACCAACGAGCATCGGCTGAAGACCGACCTTCACACCCTGCAGGCCGAGGCTGACCGCTATCGCGCCTTGCTGTTCACCGAGCCGCAGGTGCTGATCTCGTGGCCGGCCGGCGACGACCGCCCGGATATCAGCGGCGACGTCGCCCTGTTTCTGCCGCAAGATTCCCCGTCGCTGGCGCCGCAACGCGTACTGGCGTTCGGCACCTGGCTGCCGCCGGAACCGGCCTTGCAGATGGACCACGCCGTCGACGCACTGCGCGAGGCCGGCGAAGGTTTTCAGCTCAACCTCACCGCCAGCAACGGTCGCGCGGTGGAGGCGATGGGCCGCGCCATCGGCGGCCAGGCCATCGTGCGGATTCGCGAACTCGGCGGTTTGCGCCGCGATCTTGCCGAGATGAGCCTGCGCTATCGCGACCTCGTCGCCGAAACCGAGATGCTGCGCGGCATCGCCGCCTCCGCGCCGTGGCCGCTGTGGGCGCGCAAGGCCAACGGGCAACTCGCCTACGCCAACCCCGCTTATGCGCGCGCCACCGACGCCGCAACCCCGGCCGATGCCATCGCCGGCAATCTCGAACTGCTCGACAGCGACGACCGCGCCGCCATGGCGCGCACGCTGAACGACAACGCCGCATTCGATGCGCGCCTGCCGGTGGTGGTCGGCGGCGAGCGGCGCATCTACGACATTCACGCGCGCAACGTGCCGGGCGGCAGCGCCGGCCTTGCCATCGACGCCACCGAAGCCGCGAGCTTGCGCGCCGCGCTGCAACGCATGGCCGACGCGCACCGCCGCACGCTCGATCAACTGTCGTCGGGTGTCGCGGTGTTCGACGGCGAGCGGCGGCTGGCGTTCTACAACGATTCCTATCGCCGGCTGTGGGACCTCGACCGCGCCTTCCCCGCCGGCAATCCCGACGACTCCGGCATTCTCGACAAGCTGCGCGCCGCGCGAAAGATTCCGGAGCAGCCGGACTTCCGCGCCTGGAAAGCACGGCTGCATGAAGCCTATCGTGCAGTGGAGCCGGCCAAGGACGTCTGGTATCTGCCGGACGGTCGCGCTGTCAGCATTGTCACCACGCCGAATCCCGAAGGCGGCGTGACTTACCTATTCGACGACGTCACCGAGAGCCTCGATCTGGCGCGGCGCTTTGACGGCCTGATCCGGGTGCAGCGCGAGACGCTGGACAATCTCGCGGAAGCGGTGGCGGTGTTCGGCAGCAACGGCCGCGCGCAACTGTTCAATCCGGCTTTCGCCAAGATGTGGCGGCTTTCGACCGAGGCGTTGAACGACCAGCCTCACATCGAAACCGTGGTGGACTGGTGCAAGCCGCTCTACAGCGACGACACCGCATGGCGCACCATCCGCGACGCCATCACCGCCATCGAGAATCGCAGCCCGTTGCCGCTGAAGATAGAACGCAGCGACGGCAGCGTGCTCGATTGCATGACGCTGCCGCTGCCCGACGGCGCCACCATGCTGACCTTCCAGGACATCACTGACACCGAGAACGTCGAGCGCGCGCTGCGCGAGCGCAACGAGGCACTGGAAGCCGCCGACCAGATGAAGGTGGATTTCGTCCACCACGTCTCCTACGAACTGCGCTCGCCGCTGACCACCATCATCGGCTTCGCGCATTTCCTCAGCGACCCGTCCACCGGCCCGCTGACGATGAAGCAGGACGAATATCTCGGCTACATCACCGCATCGACCAACGCGCTGCTCGCGATCATCAACAACATCCTCGATCTCGCCACCATCGACGCCGGCGCGATGACGCTCAACCTTGGTCCGATCGATATCCGCAAGGCGATCGATGCAGCCGCCGAAGGCATCCAGGATCGGCTGGCGCGCGACCATATCGCGCTGCGCATCGATGCCGATCCGAACATCGGTCACTTCATCGGCGACGAACGGCGCGTGGTGCAGGTGCTCTACAATCTGCTCGCCAACGCCGTCGGCTTCGCGCCGCAGGAGTCCGCGATCACGCTGAGCGCGCGGCGCAGCGATCATTCCATCACCTTCGCCGTCAGCGACCGGGGCCCCGGCATCCCGGCCGAGGTGAAAGACAAGGTGTTCGACTGGTTCGAGAGCCATTCCAACGGCTCGCGGCACCGCGGGGCGGGCCTCGGCCTGTCGCTGGTGCGCTCGTTCGTCGAACTGCACGGCGGCAAGGTGCGGGTGGAGTCGGCGGTCGGCAAAGGCACCACGGTGACGTGCGAATTCCCGGCCGATCAGGCCATCCACCGCAGCGCGGCTGAATGACGGCGGCGCCCGCGACATTCGCCGTAGCGCTCGCCAACGAGATGGCGACCGCCAACCTGATGGCCGATCTGGCGCTGCTCATCAATGCCGGCGACATCATCACGCTGTCGGGCGATCTCGGCGCGGGCAAGACCGCCGCCGCGCGCGCGATGATCCGTTACTTCGCCGGCGACGAGGCACTGGAAGTACCGAGCCCGACCTTCACGCTGGCGCAGACTTACGAGCTGCCGTCGTTCACACTGCTGCACGCCGATCTTTACCGCATCGAGGATGCCAGCGAACTTGAGGAGATCGGCCTCGATCCATTACCTGATGGCGTCGTCGTTCTGATCGAATGGCCGGAACGTGCCGCACACGCCCTGCCCGCCGATCGTATCGACATTGCTCTCAGTCATCGTCCGGCGTTAGGCGCATCGGCCCGCGCCGCCGAGATCACCGGTCATGGCAAGGCCGCAGCGCAGGTGGCGCGGCTCGCCGCGCTGCGGCGCTTTCTCGAGCGCAGCGACCACGATCAGACGCGACGGCAGCGCATGGCGGGCGATGCCTCGACCCGCTCCTATGCGCGGCTGTTCAAGGGCGACAACGCGGTGATCCTGATGAACGCGCCGAAGCGCCCCGATGGCCCGGCGCTCTATCGCGGCAAATCCTACAGCGCCGCGGTGCATTTGGCGGAAGACGTGCGGCCGTTCGTGGCCATGGCCAACGGCCTGCGCACGCAGGGGCTGTCCGCGCCCGCGATCCACTACACCGATCTCGACAACGGCTTTCTCATTCTCGAGGATCTCGGCAGCGACGGCGTCATCGGCGGCACGCCGCCGCAACCGATCCCCGATCGTTACCAGATGGCGACCGACCTGCTGGCGGAGTTGCATCATACCCCGCTGCCGTCGACCCTGCCGCTGACGTCGAAAGCCACCTACACCATTCCGGATTTCGACACCGAAGCGATGCTGATCGAGATCGGGCTGATGCTGGAATGGTATCTGCCGGACCGCGATACCGACCCCGGCCAAACTGCGCGCGACGAGTTCATCGCGATGTGGCACGCGCTGCTGGCGCGGCAACCGGCCGACGAAACCTGGGTGCTGCGCGATTTCCATTCGCCCAACCTGATCTGGCTCGCGGATCGCCCCGGCATCGGTCAGGTCGGCGTGATCGACTTTCAGGATACGGTGATGGGGCCGCCGAGCTACGATCTGGTATCACTGTTGCAGGACGCCCGCATCGACGTGCCGGAGCCGCTCGAACTAGCGATGTTCGCCCGCTATGCCCAAACGCGACGCGGCTTCGACCCCGGCTTCGACGCCGCCGCCTTCGCGGAAAGCTATGCGGTGATGTCGGCGCAGCGCAACACTCGTCTGCTCGGCACCTTCGCCCGGCTCAACCGGCGCGACGGCAAGCCGCAATATCTGCGCCACCAGCCGCGAATCTGGACCTATCTCCACCGCTCGCTGGCACATCCCGCGCTGGCCGTGCTGCGCGAGTGGTACACCACCCACGTGCCGCCGCCGCAAACCTGAGCGTTTGATTTTACCCTCTGTTAGCCAGCTTCGGCTTACACCTGAGGCCGTGAAATTGGGCTGGCTGTGGGGACACGAGCATGGCGGCGGAACAGCGACGAACCGGCGAACGCATCACCTTCGAGCGCGGCTTCAACGCGCACCTGATGGGCATCGACGGCACCTGGCGTCGTCACTGCACCATGGAGGACGTATCCGAAACCGGCGCGAAGCTCACGGTTCAAGGCTCGATGGAAGGGCTGAACCTCAAGGAATTCTTCCTGCTTCTGTCCTCGACCGGCCTCGCCTATCGGCGCTGCGAACTGGCCTGGGTCAATGGCGACCAGATCGGCGTCAATTTCCTCAAACCGGGCGAAAAGAAGAAGAAGGCACGCGGCGCGGCGCAGGTCGTCGAGGTCTGAGACACCAGAGCCATTTCCGTTCCGATAGCATCGGAACGGGGCCCTGGATTCTTGTTTTGACGCGTTTTCTTTACGCGAACCGGTATCCACTTCGCTCGAAAACGCTCTAAGACACGTCGCCCGTCATATCGCCGTCATCACGGCTGCCTATGGCAGCGTCAGCCGATGCGAACGTGATAGCATCGGCGTGACCGATTCCCGCTGTCCGTTTGCCGGAGCCAAATTTGCCGGAGCCACGTATGCCCACCCGCCCCACCAAAGCCATGGTTCTTGCTGCCGGATTCGGCACGCGGATGCGGCCCTTGACCGACCGGATGCCGAAGCCGCTGGTGCCGGTGGCCGGACGCCCGCTGCTCGACCACGTGCTCGACAAGCTGGCTGAAGCCGGCGTCGCGGATGCGGTCGTCAACGTCCACTACCTGCCCGATCAGATCATCGATCACACCGCCACGCGGACCAGGCCGCACATCACGATTTCGGACGAGCGCGACGCAGTGCTCGGCACCGGCGGCGGCGTGGTGAAGGCACTACCGCATCTCGGCGACGCACCGTTCTTCCATCTCAACGCCGATACATTGTGGATCGACGGCGCGCAACCGAACCTGACGCGGCTTGCCGACGCCTTCGATCCGGCGCGGATGGACATCCTGCTGCTGATGGCGCCGACCGCCGACAGCATCGGCTACAGCGGCAGCGGCGACTACGCCATGCTGCCGGACGGCACGCTGCGCCGGCGCAAGGAACGCGAGGTGGTCCCGTTCGTCTATGCCGGCGTCGCCATCCTGTCGCCAGCCATCTTCGCCGGCAACCCGAGCGGCGAATTCGCGCTGACGAAACTGTTCGACCGCGCAAGCGAGCAAGGACGGCTGTTCGGCCTGCGGCTTGACGGCCTGTGGATGCATGTCGGCACGCCCGACGCGGTGCAGGCGGCCGAGCAGGCATTCCTCGCCAGCGCGGCCTGAACTTATTTCCCGCTGTGATTGTACCCTTGCGATGGGGTAACCTGATCCTCAAATCAGGTTGCTCATGCACGTTTTCAATATTCCCGCCTCCGCGCCGTTTTTGCATACGCTGATCGAAGCGCTGGTGGACGGCCGGCTGATCGACAGCTTTGCCGCGCGCGCGAATCCGGAATTGTTGGCGACGGCAACGCTGTATCTGCCGACGCGCCGCGCCGGACGCCTCGCGCGCGAAGTGTTCCTTGACGTACTGAAGCTTGATGCGGCCGTGCTGCCACGCATCGTCACCCTCGGCGACATCGACGAGGACGAAGGCGCATTCGCCGACACCGACATCCGCGACGTATTCGATCTGCCGCCCGCACTCGGCGGCTTGCAGCGACGCCTGACGCTGGCGCAACTGGTCGGCGCCTGGGCCAAACAACTGCGGCCGAAGAGTCCGCTGGTGGCTCCGCTGGTGGTGGGCGGCCCCGCCGCGACCTTGGCGCTCGCCACCGATCTGGCGCGGCTGATGGACGATATGGCGACGCGCGGCGTCGACTGGGCCACGCTCGACGGCCTCGTGCCCGATGCGCTCGACGACTACTGGAAGCTGTCGCTGGATTTCCTCAAGATCGCGCGCGAGACGTGGCCGGCCTATCTCAAGGAAACCGGCCACATCGAACCCGCCACGCGCCGCGACCTGTTGATCGCCGCCGAAGCGGAGCGACTGAAAACGCATCACGCCGGCCCAGTGATCGCGGCAGGCTCCACCGGCTCGATCCCGGCCACGGCGAAACTGCTGCACGCCATCGCGCGACTGCCGCACGGCGCGGTGGTGCTGCCGGGCCTCGACACCGATCTCGACGCCGATGCTTGGCACGGCATCGGCGGCCATCGCAACGCCGGCGGCCAATACGATGTCGCTCCCGCGTCGAACCATCCGCAATTCGCGTTGCATGGATTGCTGGCGCGGTTCGGCATCGAACGCCGCGACGTCGTCCCGCTCGGTACGCCGGCACCGAAAGGCCGCGAGGTGCTGACGTCGGAAGCGATGCGGCCGGCGAATGCCACCGGACAATGGCATCAACGCCTTGCCGAGCCTGACGTCGCGCGACACATCGCGGACGCCATGCATAAGCTCACCGTGATCGAAGCGCCCAATCCGGAAATGGAAGCGCTGGCGATCGCGGTGGCGATGCGCGAGGCGCGCGAACTCGACCTCTCGGCGGCGCTGGTGACGCCGGATCGCGCGCTGGCGCGGCGGGTGATGGCAGCGCTCGACCGCTGGGAGCTTGCTTACGACGATTCCGGCGGCGATCCGCTGCTCGATACGCCGGTCGGCATCTTTACACGCCTGACGTCGCGCGCCGCCTGCGAGGGACTGGAGCCGCCGACCTTGCTGGCGCTGCTCAAGCATCCGCTGTTTCGCCTCGGCCGCACACAGAACGGTTGGCACACCGCCATCGAGACGCTTGAACTGGCGCTGCTGCGCGGCACCCGTCCCGCCGCCGGCAGCGCCGGCCTCGCGCGCGACTTCGCGACCTTCCGCGCCGAACTGATCAAGCTCAATCGCGGCGAAGATTCCGCGATCCACGGCAGCGAGCCGCGCACGATACTGCAGGAGCCGCAGCTCGATGAGGCCGCCGCGCTGATCGCCGGCTTGCAGGCAGCGTTCGCCCCGCTTGAAAACACCAAGGCGTCACCGGATTTCACCGCGCTGGCGGAGAAGCATCGCGTCGCGCTGATCGCACTCGCAACCGACGACACCAACGCAATAGCCGCGTTCGACGACAACGACGGCCGCGCGCTGTCGAAAGCATTCGATGAACTGCGCGGCGAAACCGTCGACGGCAAGCACGTGCCGAGCGGGCTGCCGGTGCCGCTGCGCGACTACACCGACGTATTCCAGACCGCGTTCGGTGACCGCGTGGCGCGGCAGCCGCTCGCCGCAGACGCACAACTACGCATTTACGGCTTGCTGGAAGCCCGCCTCACGGAGCATGACCGCGTCATTCTTGGCGGATTGATCGAAGGCACCTGGCCGCCGGCGCCGCGCATCGACCCGTGGCTGAGCCGGCCGATGCGCTATCAGCTCGGGCTCGACCTGCCGGAGCGCCGCATCGGCCTCTCCGCGCACGACTTCACGCAACTGCTCGGCACCCGCGAAGTGATCCTCAGCCATGCCGCGAAATCCGGCGGCGCGCCAGCGGTGGCCTCGCGTTTCCTGCATCGGCTGGAAGCCACCGCCGGCACGGACGCATGGCACAAGGCAAAGCAGGCGGGCGCAAAATATTTGCATTACGCCGAAGCTCTCGACCGCCCCGATGTGGTCAAGCCAATCGCGCAGCCCGCGCCGAAACCGCCGCGCGCGCTGCGACCGCTCAAAATGTCGGTAACCGAGATCGAAGACTGGCTGCGCGATCCCTACACCATCTTCGCCAAGCGCATCCTGCAACTGATGCCGCTCGATCCGGTGGACATGCCGCTGACGGCGGCAGATCGCGGCTCGGCGATCCACGCCGCACTCGGCGACTTTTCACGTCAATTTTCTGAAGCGCTGCCTGACGATATCGAAGCCGCCTTGCGTGGCATCGGCACAAAGCACTTCGCGGCGTTGATGGAGCGACCCGAGGCGCGCGCGCTGTGGTGGCCACGCTTCCTGCGCATCGCCGGATGGTTTTCCGGGTGGGAGCGCGAACGCCGCGGCGAGGTCGCACGCATCGATGCGGAAATTCGCGGCGAGACGAAGATTCATCTCGACGCCGACCGCACTTTCACGCTGTCGGCGCGCGCCGACCGCATCGAACATCGTGCCGACCGCACCTTCGCGCTGCTCGACTACAAGACCGGCATTCCGCCGACCGGCAAACAGGTCCGCATGGGATTGTCGCCGCAACTGACGCTGGAAGCCGCGATCCTGCGGCAAGGCGGCTTCGAGGGCATCGCCGCCGGGGCCTCCGTCAGTGAACTGACGTACATTCGTCTCAGCGGCAACACGCCGCCGGGCGAGGAGAAGCCGGTCGAATTGAAGATCAATCGCGGCGACACGCCGCAATGGCCGGACGACGGCGCGGACGAAGCGCTGCGCAAACTCGAAGCGCTGATCCGCCGCTTCGACGACGAGGCACAGCCCTACACCTCGCTCAACCTCTCGATGTGGACCAACCGCTACGGCCGCTACGACGACCTCGCCCGCATCAAGGAATGGTCGGCGGGCGGCGGCGACGACGGAGGCGAGGCATGAGCGCGCGTCGCGACATTCCATTGGCGGTGCGCGAGGCACAGGCCAAGGCGTCCGATCCCGGCACTTCCGCTTTCGTCGCCGCCAACGCCGGCGCGGGCAAGACACACGTCCTCGTCAGCCGTGTGATCCGGCTGCTGCTCGACGGCGTCTCGCCGGAGAAGATCCTTTGTATCACCTTCACCAAGGCCGCCGCCGCCAACATGGCGCAGCGCGTCTTCGAGACACTCGGCCGCTGGGTGACGCTCGACGATGCCGCGCTCGATGCCGCGATCCTCGCCACCGGCGCAGCAAAGCCTTCAGCGAAAACGCGGGAACGTGCGCGCGAGCTGTTCGCATGCGCGCTGGAAACGCCGGGCGGACTGAAGGTGCAGACCATCCACGCGCTCTGCACCCGGCTGCTGCAACAGTTTCCGTTCGAGGCCAACGTGCCGGCACGCTTCGCCGTGCTCGACGATCGCGACCAGAGCGAGATGATGGAGCGCGCCAATCTCGCGGTGCTGCTGGAAGCTGCAAACGCGCCAGACAGCGCGGTCGGCCGCGCACTCACGACGGCGATGGCCTACGCCGCCGACGTCACCTTCAAGGAGGTGGTGCGCGAGGCGTGTCTTTCCCGCGAGCATTTCATCGCCTGGGCCGATCAGGCCGGCGGTGTCGCAGCTGCGCGCGCGCAACTCGCGCGCACGCTCGGCATCACGGCCGATGACAAGCTCGCGGACATCGAACGTGACATCGTCGACGGCCCGCACCTGCCGCGTGCGCGATGGAAAGCAACCGCCGCGATTTTCATGACCGGCAGCAAGACCGATCAGGATCAGGCCAACCGTTTGCTGGCCGCGTTCGATCTCGACGGCGACGCGCAACTCGAAGTCTATTTCAGCGTCTTCCTCACGCAAAGCCTGGAGCCGCGCAAATCGCTGCTCACCAAAAAGCTCAGCGATGCGCAACCCGGCTTGGCGCAGACGCTGTCCGACGAGGCCGCGCGCCTCGCCAGTCTTCTGGAGAAGCGCCGCGCCGTCATCCAGCGCGACCGCACCGAGGCGCTGCTCGTCATCGCCAGCACTGTCGCCGCGCATTACCGCGCCGAGAAACAGCAGCGCGGCTTGCTCGATTACGACGACCTGATCGACAAGACTCTCGCTATGCTCGCCAACGTCTCGTCCGGCTGGGTGCATTACAAGCTCGATCGCGGCGTCGATCATGTGCTGATCGACGAAGCGCAGGACACGAGCCCCCGGCAGTGGGACATCGTCGATCGCATCATCGCCGAATTCACCTCCGGCGAAGGCGCGCGCGACGGCGTGAAGCGCACCATCTTCGCGGTGGGTGACGAGAAGCAATCGATCTTCTCGTTTCAGGGCGCCGCGCCGCGCGAGTTCGATCATCGCCGCCGCGAATTGGAGCGGCGCTTCACCCACGCAGGGCTGCGCTTCGCGCCGGTGTCCTTCACCTATTCGTTCCGCTCCGGAGCGACGGTGCTGTCCGCCGTCTCGGAGACGTTCAAGACACAGGATATCTACAAGAGCATCACCACCGATCTCGACGGCATGCCGCCGCATCTCGCACTCAGCGACGCCGCGCCGAGCCTGATCGATCTGTGGGAATTGGAGAAGCCGGACGAGCAGCCCGACATCGAAGGCTGGCAGGCCCCGTTCGACCATAGGTCTGAAACCAGTCCACAGGTGAAGCTGGCGCGCCGCGTGCAGGCCGAGATCGCGACGCTGATCGGCAACGGCACCATGACCGGCCCGGCGAACGACCGACGACCGCTGCGCTACGGCGACATTCTGGTGCTGGTGCGGCGGCGCGAGGCAACATTCAACGCGGTGATTCAGGCGCTGAAATATGCCGGCATTCCGGTGGCGGGCGCGGATCGACTCAAACTCACCGAGCACATCGCGGTGATCGACCTGATGAGCCTCGCCGATGCGCTACTGCTGCCGCGCGACGATCTCGCGCTGGCGGTTGCGCTGAAAAGCCCGTTGTTCGGCCTCGACGACGGTGACCTTTTGAAGATCGCGCCAAACCGCAAAGGCAGTCTGCGCGAGGCGCTGGCACGGCATGCCGATTCCGATGTCAAACTGCAAGCCGCGCACAATCGTCTCGCAGAATACGAACGTCGTACGCTGGAGAGCACACCCTTCACCTTCTACGCGTGGCTGCTCGGCGGTGACGGCGGCCGCGCGCGCATCCTCAAGCGACTGGGACCGGAAGCCAACGACGCGCTCGACGAATTCCTCGATCTCGCGCTGAACTACGAGCGCAAAGCGCCGGCCTCGTTGCAAGGTTTCATGGCGTGGCTGCGCGCCGCCGACACCGACGTGAAGCGCGACATGGATATCGGCCGCGACGAGGTGCGGGTGATGACCGTGCATGGCGCGAAGGGACTGGAAGCGTCGGTGGTGTTCATGGTCGACACGACCACTTCGCCGCGCGACACGCAGCGGCTACGGCTGATCCGTGTGCCGCAGGGTAACGCCGATCCGCACGGGCTCAATGTCAACGTCTGGGCTGGCAGCAAGGCCGACGATCCCGCCGCTGTCGCCGCCGCGCGCGTGACAATGCTCGACGACACCGAGGACGAATATCGTCGCCTGCTGTACGTCGCGATGACGCGCGCCGCCGATCGTCTGATCGTCGGCGGCTGTCAGCCCGGCAACCGCAAGGAGGTGCGCGAGCATTCCTGGTACGACCTGATCGCCAAAGGACTTGAGGCGGGGCTCGCCGCCTCCGATCTGCAATGCGAAGACATCGACACGCCGTCCGGCCTGTTAAAGCGCTACACCCGCGCCGGCGACACGCATTCTACCACCACGTCAGCCTCCGCAGCGGAAACAACGACAGAGCTTTCATTGCCGCCGTGGCTTCGCGTTATCGCGCCACCGGAATCGCGCGTAGCGGCTGTGCTGCGGCCGTCGGATGCCGACGGCGACAAAGCGCACGGCATGCATGGCGGCGAGTCACCCGAACAACGCGCACGCGCCTTGCAACGCGGCACCTTAGTACACCGGCTGTTGCAATCGCTGCCCGATCTCGCGCGCGAGCAGCGTCTTGACGCTGCACGCCGCTATCTTGCGCGGGCCGCGCGCGATTGGAGCGAGGCGAATCGCGATGCGCTGATCGCGCAGGCGCTGGCGCTGCTCGACGACCCGCGCTTCGCGCCGGTGTTCGCGTCCGGCAGCCGCGCCGAGGTCTCCATCGTCGGCCGGCTGCCTCGTCCGCGAGGCGGACACGTCGTGGTTTCCGGCCAGATCGACCGCCTCGTGGTCACCGACGATGCTATCCTGATCGTCGACTACAAGACCAATCACGCACCGCCGACCCACGCCAAGGATGCGCCACCGGCCTATATCCGGCAGTTGGCGCTGTACCGCGCCGTGCTCGCCAACCTCTACCCTGGACGAGCGATCCGCGCCGCGCTGGCATGGACCGAAACGCTTGAAATGATGGAGATTTCAGCGCCTGCGCTGGACGCCGGGCTGGCATCCGCGCTGGCGCGACAAGGGAGCCTTGACCCGGCGGGGTCGCCTTCCTACGTTCAGCGCCAGACGTGAGGCGCGATTCCCGCGCCGCCGATTTCAAGGAACAACGAGGTATATCATGGCCGCCGTAGGCAAGGTTTCCGATGCCGATTTCGACGCACAGGTGCTCAAGGCGGAAGGCCCGGTCGTGGTCGATTTCTGGGCGGAATGGTGCGGCCCCTGCCGCATGATCGCGCCGGCACTGGACGAGATCGCGGGCGCGATGGGCGACAAGGTCAAGATCGTCAAGCTCAACGTCGACGAGAGCCCGCAAACCGCGTCGAAATACGGTGTGATGTCGATCCCCACCCTGATGATCTTCAAGGGCGGCGAGATGGCCTCGCGTCAGGTCGGCGCCGCGCCGAAGCAGAAACTGCAACAGTGGATCTCCACGGCGGTCTGATCCGACGCGAATATAAGCTTACAAAGCGGCCGGCGATATTCGCCGGCCGCGTTTGTTTTGGTTAACCTCATTTCGGCGCCCCGC
>JAEWIX010000006.1 GCA_023386885.1 Pseudomonadota bacterium | reverse complement strand
CGACACCACACGGTAGCCTTTACCCTGTGGGGCGAGCGAAGCGAGCCTCGAAGGGCGACGGCGATCCTTTGAGGCTCGGCATGAAGAACGCCGAGCACCTCAGGATGACGCCGTCGCGTTTTCAGTCCTTCCCAAACACCGGCTTGCGCTTCTCGATGAAAGCGGCGACCGCTTCGCGATGGTCCGCCGTTCCCGCCGACTTGATCAGCCGCACCGCTTCATGATCGCGCGCGGTGGCGAAGTCGAAGGCCAGGGCTTCGTCGAGATTGTCCTTCATGTAACGCAACGCGACGGCCGAGCCTTCCGCCAGCGATGTCGCCAGCGCAAAGGCTTCGTCGTGCAAACGCGCATCCGGCACCACGCGGTTGACGAGGCCGATCGCTTCGGCGCGTTTGGCCTCGACCTTCTCGCCGGTGAACATCAACTCGCGTGCCCGTGACGTGCCCACCAGCCGCGTCAGCAGCCAGGCGATGCCGTAGTCGCCGCTCAATCCGACGCGGATATAGCCGGTGGTGAGAAATGCCGACTCTGCGGCGATGCGGATGTCGCAGGCCATCGCGATGGCGAGGCCGGCGCCGGCGGCAGGGCCGGGCAGCGCCGCGATGGTCGGCTTGCGTACGGCGACCAGTGCGCCGGTAAGCAATCGCTGACGCTCCTGCAAATCAGCGATCCGTTCGTCGGACGACATCGCCACTTTCGCCGGATTTGTGTTGGCGCCCATGCCCTTGACGTCGCCGCCGGAGCAGAACGCGGTGCCCGCGCCTGTGATCAGCAACGCACCGACGGAAGGATCTTCGCCGCAGACGCGGATCATCGTGCGCAGCGCCGGTGTGAGATGATCGGAGAGCGCGTTGCGCGCCTCGGGCCGGTTCAGCGTGATGACCGCGACGCGGTCACGCACCTCGCAGAGCAGTTCGTTGGTGCCGGTGTCGATGGATCGCGTGGTCGTTGTCATGGCTCACCGTTCTGGCTGTGAATGATGTTTCGCGATGCGGAAAATGACGCCGTTTCGGTTGGCGCGTGCATGGCCGCCTGCATTGGCGGGGCTTTATTCGCCAATCTAACAGGCGCATGATCCTCGGCAAAACAGTTCGTCGCCGGAGGCCGCCATGAATATTCAAACGCCCATCTCGTCCGACCTGATCGCGCCCGACACCACCGGCACGAACTTCTATCGCACCGATCCGTCGCTCGCGGACCTGTTGCAGATTCATCTGTCGGAAAAACTGTTCAAGCACATCGCGCCGCATCTCGACCGGCTCGGCGGCCTGGTCGGCGGCCGGCTTGACGAATGCGGTCGCATCGCGGATCGCCACGGCCCGGTGCTGCATCCGCGCGACAAGTTCGGCCGCGACGTGCAGTCGATCGAATATCACCCGGCTTATCGTGAGTTGGAGAACGCCGCGTTCGGCGAGTTCGGCATTCACGCGATGTCGCATCGCAAGGGCATTCTGGGCTGGTCGGATACTTATCCCGTCACGGCGAAACACGCCTTTACGTTTCTCTTCAACCAGTGCGAATTCGGCATGGGCTGTCCGATCAACGTCACCGACGGTGCGGCGAAGCTGTTGTCGCGGTTCGGCGACGACGCGCTGAAAGCGAAGTATCTCGACGGCCTGACGCAAACCGACATGAGCAAGCTGACGCAAGGCGGCCAGTTCATGACCGAGAAGGAAGGCGGCTCCGACGTCGGTAGCCTCACCTCGCGCGCGGTGCAGGAGGGCGATCACTGGCGGCTCCATGGCGACAAGTGGTTCTGCTCCAACGCCGACGCCAAGGTGGTGATGCTGCTGGCGCGGCCGGACGGTGCGGGGCCGGGCACGCGCGGCGTCGGCCTGTTCCTGATGCCGCGCTTCCTCGATGACGGTTCGCAGAATCACTACCGGATCGTGCGGCTGAAAGACAAACTCGGCACGCGCTCGATGGCCTCCGGCGAGATCAAGCTGGAAGGCGCGATTGCGTATTCGGTCGGGCGGCTCGATCGTGGTTTCGTGCAGATGGCCGAGATGGTGAATTCGTCTCGCCTCTCCAACGGCGTCAAGTCCACCGCGCTGATGCGGCGCGCGTGGCATGACGCGATGGCGGTGGCGCGCGGCCGCATCGTGTTCGGACAACGCATTTCCGATCTGCCGCTGGCGCGTCGACAATTGATGAAGATCATGCTGGCGGTGGAGCAGGGACTGTCGATGAGCTTCATCACGGCGGATGCGCTCGACCGCGCCGAGGGCGGCAGCCAGGATGCCGCCGCGCTGCTGCGCATTCTGACTCCGACATTGAAATTCCGCGCCACTCGTGATGCCCGCAAGGTGTGCGGCGACGCCATGGAGATGCGCGGCGGCGTCGGGTACATTGAGGAATTCGTCACGCCACGCTTGTTGCGCGACGCGCATCTCGGCTCGATCTGGGAGGGCACCGGCAACATCGTCGCGCTCGATGCGCTGACCCGCGCGGTGGGTCGTCACGGTGCTGAATCCGCGCTCGGCGCCGACCTGCATGCGCGGCTCGACGACAGCGCGAGCGTGCCGCAGGCGTGGCGCGACAAGCTGCACGGCCTCACCGACAAGGCGATCGATTTTGCCCGCGAAGTGGCGCGGCATTCCGAGAACGAAGCCGATGCGCGCCGTGCCACCTCGACGCTGTATCAGGTGGCGAGCGCGGTCGCCATGACATGGGAAGGCGCGCGGATTCACGCGGCACGGGGCGATGCGCGGCGCGTGCTGCTGGCGCGCGCGGTGATCGACCATCGGCTGACGCCGAACGATCCGTTCAAGCTGATGACCACAGGTGCTGAACGCAAGATTGTCGAGCATCTGCTCGGAGATAATGCGCTCGGCATGGCGGAGGCGGGCGAGTTGCTGACCGCCGCCTGAGCCGTTGCTGCATGAAACGAACAACAATCAGGGAGTGATCGATGAAGGCCGCCGTTCTCTATGAGGTGAACAAGCCGCTGCAGATCGAGGACATCAGCATCCAGAAACCGGGGCCGCGCGAGGTGCTGATCCGCACCACCGTCGCAGGATTATGCCATTCCGATCTGCACTTCATGGAGGGGCTGTATCCGCACCCGCTGCCAGTGGTGTTGGGTCATGAATCCGCCGGCGTGGTCGAGCAGGTCGGCTCCGATGTGACCTACGTGAAGCCCGGCGATCACGTCGTCACCTGCCTCTCGGTGTTCTGCGGCACCTGCGATTATTGCTCGACCGGGCGGCCGGTGCTGTGCACCGACACCACGGTGAAGATGCTGCCGGGGCAGTCCAACCGGCTGTCGTGGGCGCGCTCCGAGAAGCTCAACCAGTTCCTCAATCTGTCGTCGTTCGCCGAGCAGATGCTGGTGCACGAAAACGCCATCGTCAAAATCCGCAAGGACATGCCGCTCGAACTCGCGGCGCTGATCGGTTGCGGCGTCATCACCGGCTACGGCGCGGTGGTAAACACCGCGAAGGTGACGGCGGGCGAGACCGTTGCGGTGATCGGCTGCGGCGGCGTCGGCATGGCCGGCATCAATGGCGCGGCCATTGCCGGCGCGGGACGCATCATTGCGATCGACAACAATCCGGCAAAGCTGCAACTCGCCACCAAGCTCGGCGCCACCGACATCGTCGATCCGGCGAACGGCGACGTGGTGCAGCAGGTCAAGGAATTGACCGGCGGCGGCGTCAACCATGCCTTCGAGATGCTCGGCCGCAAGGAAACCGCCGAGCAGGCGTTCGCCATGCTGGCGCAGGGTGGCACCGCCACCATCGTCGGCATGGTGCCGTTCGGCCAGAAGATCGAGCTGCACGGCTTCGATTTCCTGCGCGAGCGCCGGATTCAGGGCTCGTCGATGGGTTCGAACCATTTCCGTGTCGACATGCCGCGCCTCGTCGAATTCTATATGCGCGGCAAGCTGCACCTCGACGACTGGATTTCCGCCAAGCTGAAGCTGTCGGAAATCAACGAAGGTTTCGCCGCCATGAAGGCGGGCAAGACGGTGCGCAGCGTCATCATGTTCGATGCGTAGCCGACATCGAGAATCTCGGTCATGGCCGGATTTATTCCGGCCATCCACGTTTTCCTTTTTGAGGTGTTATTAAGACGTGGATGGCCGGGACAAGCCCGGCCATGACAGATCGGAGCGTATGGCGCGATATCTATCGCGAGACGTGCGCCGACACGGCGAGCCATCGGCCGTTCTGCCGCGCCCAGCAATCGGTGTAGCGACCCGATGCCGCTGTGCCGTCAGCCATGGTGTAGCGGGTTTGCGCGTGGATGATGGCGAAGTCGCCCATCACGCGGATCATCACGTCATGGGCTTCGAGACCGCGGATCGTCACCGGCCGCGCGGTCTGTTCGAGAAAACCGGCGCGGTCGATCAGCGTCTTGTCGGGGTTGGAACAATAAAATTCCGGCGCAAGAATTTCGTCGAAGCGTTTGACGTCGCCATTCTGCACCGAACTGATGTAGTCGCGATTGAGTTGCGTCAGTTGTTCGATGTCGGTGCTCATGTCGGCTGCTCCCGGATATGTAATGCGTGAAATGTCCTGAGGCGATGACAATAGCCGCACAAGGCACAGGCATGATTCGGCAGCGGCCGAAGCATGCCTGTCGTCGCCTCAATCCTTGAACATCGGTGGTGGCGTGAAGCCGCCGAACTCGCGCTCGATCAATGAGGCGAGGCGGATCGGCGTGTGATCCTCGAGCCACGGCCCGACGATTTGCGCGCCGAGCGGCAGGCCGTCCTTGTCGAGGCCGAGCGGCAACGCCGTCGCCGGCAGGCCCGGCAGCGTGGCGATGCCCGGCCACACCAGTTGATCGGTGTAGGGATAGGTCTTGCCGTCGATCGTGATGCGGCGCTGCTCCTGATCCGGCAGATGATCGTGCGGATAGGCCGGGATCGGCATGATCGGGCAGATCACCGCGTCGAACTTCTTGAACAGGTCGCGCCACTGCGCGCGCAGCCGGGTGCGGCCGCCGTCGGCCATCACCCAGTCGCGATGGCTGAGCGTGATGCCGCGCAGTCGCTCGGCGGCGAGGCTGGTGTCGCTCGGTGCGAGTTTCGCGGCCGCGACCTGCGCCGCGGCGTAGGTTTCCGGCGGGAGGCTGCCTGCGAGGAACGACATCAGCATCCGCATGTAAAGCCGCGACGAGGCGGCGAGGTCCGGCAGCAGCGGCGTCTCGCGCGTGATATGAACGCCAAGCTTTTCAAGATTGTCCGCGAGCTTGTCGATGGCGTCCTTGATCGAGGCGCTGGTCGGCAGCAGCGGATGAGTGTCCAGCACCAGCACGCGGAAGCCCTTGAAGTCGGGATGGCGCGGCGCCGGCAGCGACAACCGATAGGCAACGCCGGCATCGATCGGATCGGGCCCGGCCATCACGTCGAGCAGGGTAGCGAGATCGGCGGCGCTGCGCGCCATCGGCCCGATCACCGAAAGATCGCGCGTGAACGGCAGCGGCGGATTGGGCGGCGCGACATGGCCGCGCAGTGCGCACAGATCGTAGGTCGGCTTGTGCGCATAGACGCCGCAATGAAACGCCGGCACGCGCAGCGAGCCGCCGATATCGGAGCCAAGCGACAACGCGCCGTAGCCGGCAGCCAGCGCCGCCGACGAGCCGCCCGACGAGCCGCCCGGCGTGCGGCCAAGATCGTAAGGATTGTTGGTGACGCCATAGACCTCGTTGTAGCTCTGCCAGTCGGCGAGCGAGATCGGCACGTTGGTCTTGGCGAGGATGACGCCGCCGGCGTTCTTCACGCGCGTGATCGGCAGCGCGTCCTCGGTCGCCTTGAAGTTCTTGTGTGGCACGTAGCCCCATGTCGTCGGCAGCCCGGCGACGTTGAAGGATTCCTTCACCGTCATCGGAATGCCGAGCAGCGGCTTCTTCTCGCCGCGTCCCAACGCCGCGTCGGCGGCCCGGGCGGCTTCAAGCCCGCGCTCGAAATCGCGCACGCAGACCGCATTGATCTTGGCGTCGTGCTTCTCGATGCGCGCAATGGCGGCTTGCGCCAATTCGACGGCGGAGACCTTCTTCGCGGCGAGGGCGGCGGACATGTCGGCGGCGGACGTGAAACTCCATTGCGATGCGGCCAAGATTTTCTCTCCTGCTTTATGATTGCGGTGTGATGATGCCAGTTCCCGCGCGACATGCAAGAACGCGGTGGCAGGTCGCGGTTGCGCCGCGGCCGCGCTAACCTTTCGTAAAATCCTTCGGAGAAAATTCGAGGTCGAGCACCTTCCACTCGCTGTATTTGTCGGCGGGCAGCATGGTGTACGGTTGGCACGCTTGTAGTGCAGCGATGGCACCGTGCGCCAGCGCGATCGCCTTCGGCGAAGCCTTGCCTTCAATCAGGGCGGGCTGCACGACCAGATGACCATCCGGCGAGAACACGGTTCGCAGCTTGATCCAGACGTCGTCCGATGCGGCGACGGTGTCCGGCATCGTCGAACAGGTTTTCAGGTGGCGGCGAAATGCGGCGATGTCGTCCGGGGTCAGCTTGGCGCCATCGGCGGCGATGGCGTCGAAGTCGCTCTTGCCGGCGGCGTCGGGCAAGCCGAGCGTGACGCCGTATTTCACAGTGAGGTCGGGCTCAGGTGGTTTGAACGCGGGCGCTGGAGGCGGCTGCTGTTGCGGTTGCGACTGTTGCTGCTGCGCGGCTTGAGGTGCGTCGGCGTGTTGTTCCGGTTCGGGCTGCGGCCGCGCGGCGTGTTGCGGCGACAGCGGCGCGGCTTGCGGTTCGGGCTGCTGTGGCGTTTCCACCGACGGTTTCAGATCGGGCGGTTTCACGTCCGGCTCCGGTGGCGTGGGCGGCTGCTCCGGTGGCTTGATCTCGTCCGGGGTGACCAGATCGACGGTGATCGCCCTTGCGCTTTCGGTTTCGAACGGACGCACGCCGGCATACAGCAGGATCGCAACCAGCAAGGCGAGATGGCCGACCACCGATGCGGCGGCACCTAATCTCGAAAGCAGCCCGGATTCAGACATGACGATCAACAAGGCTGCGCGGGTTGTCCGACTGATGGCGAAAGCTGCGCGGAGCATGAGGCGCGCGGCGCGCCCGCGTCAAGCGCAGGGCGCGGCATCGCGATCACGATGCCATGACGTCGCGGTTCGCGGGGCTCAACGCGGCGCTCGTGCGGTTTGCAGAAACTGCAGCAACAGGCGATTGACCTCGTCGGGCCGCTCCTGCTGCACCCAATGGCCGGCGCCATCGATCAGATGGCAGCCGCGCATGTCGGCGCAGGCAGTGGTCTGCATCGCCTCGATGGCGCCGGGGCGCTGATAGATGCCCCAGTCCTGTTTGCCGGCGATGAAGCACGACGGCACCTCGATGCGTCGGCCGGAGAACACTTCGAGATCCGGCGTGTTTACGCCTTCGGTGCCGCAACGGTACCATTGCAGGCCGCCCTGGAATCCGGTGCGGGCATATTCGTTGCTGTAGACGCGGAGTTCGTCGTCCGACAGCCAGAGGTTGGCGGCGATGGCGTCGCGCGACGGCATTTCCTCGGCGACCGTTTGCGCCATGGTTCTGTCGCGGTCCATCACGTAGTAGGTCGGCAGCTTCGCCAGTTCGGCTGCGGTCCAGCCTTGCAGCGAATGCGGCGCGTTGGCTGTCCAGTCAGCGCTCTTGTGATGATAGTAGGCGCGCAGGAAATCGTGCAGCCCTTGCGGCGCGCCGTGCATATCGACGTTCGCCTCGCGTGTCGCGTAGTACCATTGATAGTGCTTGCGCGGACGCGGCAGCGCGGCGAGATCGCGATGCACCGGGTCTTCTGTTACATGCGCGGGATGGTTCACCGTATCGAACGGAATCGCAGGCGGACCGGCGAACGGCGCGCTCATGATCACGACGGAGCGGAACACGTCGGGTCGCGACAAGGCGCACCACGGCGCGACGATGGCGCCGAAGTCGTGGCCGACTACGGCTTCGACGCTGCGATGGCCGAAGGCGAACACCACGCCGAGCGCGTCGCGCACCAGGTTCATCAGCCGAAACGGATGCAAGGCTCCGTCGTAATCGGCGCTCCAGCCGGTGGTGCGGCCGTAGCCGCGCTGATCCGGCGCGATAACATGATAGCCGGCGGCCGCCAGCGCCGGCATCACCTTGCGCCAGCTATAGGCCAGTTCCGGAAAGCCGTGCAGCAGCAGCACGCAGGGCCGGCCGCCGGTTTCATATCCGGCTTCCAGCACATGCATGGTGAGGCCGTTGATAGCCTCGACGAAGTGCGAGCGAATGCCGGGCGGCAGCGGAAGATCGGGTAACGGCTGGTTCAAGGACATCGCTTACATCCGGTTCGAAGCGCATGCGTTGTTTGTTCGCATCTCACGGCAGGAACGAACCTGACGTCCGTCTGTTGATCCAGCACAAGCACGGAGGAGTCAAATGGGAATCGAAGCGAAGGAACAAGGCAATCTGATCGGTAGCGACAAGGTCGAGGGAACCACCGTCTATGGCGCTGACGGCGAGAAGATCGGCTTGATCGAACGCGTGATGATCGACAAGCCCAGCGGCAAGGTGTCTTACGCCGTGTTGGGGTTCGGCGGTTTCATGGGACTGGGCAACGATCACTATCCGTTGCCGTGGCAATCGCTCAAGTACAACACGGAACTCGGCGGCTACCAGACCATGATCACGGAGGATCAGATTCAGGGCGCGCCGAAATATGCCAGCGATAAGGACTGGAACTGGGGCGATCCGGGACGGACGCGCGCGGTGAACGATTATTACGGCGTGCCGCTGGCGTGAGACGTGTTGCGTTGAGTGGCGTTGCGTAAAAAGGAAAGCCCGCCGTGGAGGCGGGCTTTTTGTCGTGATGAGTTCAGATGAAAACGCGGCGTCATGCCCGCGCTTGTCGCGGGTATCCACGTCTTTCTTTCCTGCAGCCAAGACATGGATGGCCGGAACAAGTCCGGCCATGACGCTTCATTTGAGCTGTGCTCGCAGTAACGGAGAAGCTCACCCCTTCTTCGGCCAATACTTCTCGCGCAAGTGACGCTTCACCAGTTTGCCGGTGGGCGTGCGCGGCAACTCCGCGGCGAAGTCGATGCTCTTCGGGCACTTGATCGCCGACAGCCGTTCGCGGCAGTAGGTGATCAACTCGCCTTCGAGCGCCTTTCCGGCTTGTGCCATGTCGTGCGGCTGCACCACGGCTTTCACTTCCTCGCCCATTTCCTCGTTCGGCACGCCGAACACCGCGACGTCCGCCACGGCGGGGTGAGTGATGAGCACGTCCTCGGTTTCCTGCGGGTAGATGTTCACGCCGCCGGAAATGATCATGTAGGACTTGCGGTCGGTGAGATAGAGATAGCCTTCGTCATCGACGTAACCGACGTCGCCGAGCGTCGACCAGCCCCGCTCGTTGAAGGCGCGCTGCGTCTTCTCCGGATCGTTGTGATAGGTGAACTGCGGCGCGTCGGCGAAATAGACCGTGCCGATCTGCCCCGTCGGCACCTCAACGCCGTCTTCGTCGAGGATCTTCAGCACGCCGACCACCGCCTTGCCGACGGTGCCGCGATGGCTCAGCCACTGTTTGGAATCCGACACGGTGACGCCGTTGCCCTCAGAACCGGCGTAATACTCGATCAGGATCGGGCCCCACCACTCGATCATCCTGGCCTTGACCTCGACCGGGCAGGGGGCCGCGGCGTGGATCGCGCCCTTCAGCGTCGAGACGTCGTATCTGGTGCGTATTTCGTCGGGCAGCTTCAACATCCGCACGAACATGGTCGGCACCAGTTGCGATTGCGTGACCTTGTGCGTCTCGACCAGCTTGAGGAATTCCTCGGCGTCGAAATGCTCCATGATGATGGAGGTTCCGCCGAGCGTGATCGCCATCATGTTGAAGCGCAGCGGTGCTGCGTGATAGAGCGGCGCCGGCGACAGATAGACGCTGTCCTGTCCCATGCCGCACATGTTGGCGCACAGCAGTTTCAGAAACGGGTTCGGCACGTCGATCGGATTGTTTTCGTGGGCCCGCTTGATGCCTTTCGGCCGTCCGGTGGTGCCGGACGAATAGAGCATGTCGTAGCCCGCGACCTCGTCGGCGATCGGCGTTTTCGGCTGCGTTTCTTCGGATTCCTTGACCCAGGAGCGGAAGCCCGGCAACGGCTCGTCAAGCATGAAGAACAGCGGCGCGCCGGGCGCGTCGCTGAGCAGCCCCTTGATCTGATCGGCGCATTGCGGCGAGGTGATCACGACTTTCGCGCCGCAGTCCTTGACGATGTAGTCGATCTCGTCCTGCTTCAGGTAGCGGCTGATCGCGGTGTAATAGAGCCCGGCGCGCTGCGCCGCCCAGCAAATCTCCATGAACGCCAGCCGGTTTTCCAGCAGGAAAGCGATGTGATCGCCGGCCTTGAGGCCGAGCGAACGGAACAGGTGCGCGCCCTGGTTGGAGAGTTCGTCGAGTTCGCGATAGGTGATGGCCTTGCCGGTGCCGGCCATCTGATAGGCGATCTTGTCGGGCTGGGTTTTTGCGTAATGCGACGGGTGGGTCACGGAGAGGTCCTTGGGCGTTTCCTGATCGTGGGGTCGGCGGGGATTTATCCGCTCGATATTTTCACCTCCCCTGGAAGAGGAAGTCGGCGCGTAAAGCGAACCGGGTGGGGAGGCTGCCGGCTGAATTCAGACCGCGCCAACCCTCCCCCTTTGCAGGGGGAGGGAGCGATTGCGTGCCGTGCTCTTACAGCCGCTCGACAATCGTGACGTTGGCCATGCCGCCGCCTTCGCACATGGTCTGCAAGCCGTAGCGCTTGTTGTTCTGCTTCAGCGCGTAGAGCAGCGTGGTCATCAGCTTGGTGCCGGAGCCGCCGAGCGGATGGCCGAGCGCGATGGCGCCGCCGTTGACGTTGAGCCGCGCCGGATCGGCGCCGGTGGTCTTCAGCCACGCGGCCGGCACCGAAGCGAAAGCTTCGTTGACCTCGAACAGATCGATGTCGTCGATCTTCATGCCGGCCTTCTTGAGCGCGCGTTCGGTCGCCGGCAGCGGCGCTTCCAGCATGATCACCGGATCGCCGCCGACCATGGTCATGTGATGGACGCGCGCCATCGGCTTCACACCCAACGCCTTCAGGCCCTTCTCGTTGACGATCATGACGCCGGAGGCGCCGTCGCAGATCTGGCTGGCGCTGGCGGCGGTGAGGCGGCCGCCGTTCTCGTTGATCAGCTTGACGCCCTTAATGCCGTCGAGCGTGGCGTCGAAGCGGATGCCTTCGTCGATGTGATGCGTATCGGTCGAGCCGTCGGCGCGGGTGATCTGCAGCGGAACGATCTCGTCCTTGAACTTGCCGGCTTGCGTTGCCGCGATCGCTTTCTGGTGACTGTTGTAGGAGAATGCGTCGAGTTCGTCCTTCGACAGGCCGTACTTCTGCGCCATCATTTCGGCGCCGGTGAACTGGCTGAACTGGATGTTCGGATAGCGCGTTTCCATGCTCGGGCTCTTGTAGGTGCCGAGCCCGGCCTTGGCGGCGAGAATGCTCGGCGTGCCCATCGGCACCCGCGTCATGCTCTCGACGCCGGCGGCGATCACGATGTCCATGCTGCCGGCCATCACTGCCTGCGCCGCGAAGTGCAGTGCCTGCTGCGAGGAGCCGCACTGGCGGTCGATCGAGGTGGCGGGCACGCTTTCCGGCAGCTTCGAGGCCAGCACAGCGTTGCGCGCGATGTTGACGGCCTGTTCGCCGGCCTGGCCGACACAACCCATGATGACGTCTTCGATCTGCGCGGGATCGACGCCGGTGCGGTCTACCAGCGAATTCAGCACCTGCGCGGCGAGATCGGCGGGATGCCAGCCGGCGAGGCGGCCTCCCTTGCGGCCGCCGGCGGTCCGCGCGGCGGCAACGATATAGGCTTCGGCCATGGCAATCTCCTGGAGAGCGGTTAAAGGATGAGGCACGATTTAACGGGCGGTGCAGGATTTAGTCAATCAATCAATTAACTCTTGAGCCGCGCCGTCGCATAGGATTATCTGGAAGAATGACGCCGCATCTCAATACCATCGCTCATCCTCGCGCGACGGCCCGGAACTCGACCGCCGAGAAGCTGCTGGTCGCGGCCAGCGAGTTGATGATCGCGCGCAACGCGACCGATGTGTCGCTGAGCGACATCGCGCAACAGTCGGGGGTCAATGCGGCGCTGGTGAAGTATCACTTCGGCAACAAGGACGGCCTGCTGCTGGCGCTGCTCGAACGTGATGCCGCCACCGAAACGGCCAATCTTGAGTACCTGCTGGCGCAGCCGATCACGCCGACGGCCAAGCTGAAGTTGCACATCGCCGGCATCATGAAGGCATATTACCGTTTTCCGTACATGAACCGGCTGATCCATCTGCTGCTGCATGAAAGCAGCGCGGGGGCGGCCGATGAGGTCGCGAAGTTCTTCGTGGCGCCGCTGCTGGACTTTCATCGTCGCCTGCTCGCCGAAGGCGTCGCCGCGGGCGAATTCCGCAAAGTCGATCCGGTGCTGTTCTACACCAGCCTGATCGGCGCCTGCGACCACCTGTTCTTCGGTCGTCATGCGATCTCGCGCGCCGTCGGCGTCGGGCCGGTGACCGACGAAGTTTGCCGCGACTACGTCGCCCACGTCGAAATGATGCTGCTCGGCGGCATTCTGGCGTCGGCACCGGATCAGGCACCGCTAAGGGCATGAGGTTCAGCGCCGCGTGCCGCACACCATCGATCGTTGACTAGGTTTCCCAACAGAGAGGATCTCAGATGCAGTTGAAAGACGTTGCCGTTCTCATCACCGGCGGTGGCTCCGGGCTCGGCGCCGCGACGGCGCGCGCGATGGCGGCCAAGGGCGCCAAGGTCGCGGTGCTCGACCAGAACAAGGACAACGCCGAGAAGGTCGCCGCCGAGGTGAAGGGCGTTGCGCTGGTCGGTGACGTCACCAGCGAGGAGCAGGTGCAGGCTGCTATCGCCAAGGCGGAAGCGGCGCACGGCGTCGCCCGCGTGCTGGTGAACTGCGCCGGCATCGGTGGTTCGATGCGCATCGTCAGCAAGGACGGCTCGATCTATCCGCTGGACAAGTTCGCGCGCATCATCAACGTCAACTTGATCGGCACCTTCAACGTGCTGCGCCTGTTCTCCGGCCGGCTGGTGCCGACGCCGCTGGACAGCGAGGAGCGCGGCGTCATCATCAACACCGCTTCGGTTGCGGCCTATGAAGGCCAGATCGGCCAGATCGCCTATTCGGCGTCGAAGGGCGGCGTGGTCGGCTTGACCCTGCCGGCGGCGCGCGATCTCGCGCAGCACAAGATCCGCGTCAACACCATCGCGCCGGGTCTGTTCCTGACGCCGCTGCTGATGGGCCTCAACGAGGAAGCCCGCAAGAGCCTCGGCGCGCAGGTGCCGCATCCGGCGCGGCTCGGCGATGCCAATGAATACGGCGCGCTGGCGGTGCATATCGTCGAGAACGCGATGCTCAACGGCGAAACCATCCGCCTCGACGGTGCGATCCGCATGGCGCCGCGGTAGTCGCTTCTCCCTCTCCCTGAAAGGGGGAGGGTCGGGGTGGGGGTCCGCAGCAAGGAGACCCTCACCCGACTGTCGCCGCTGCGCGTCGTCAGCCGACCTCTCCCTTTCAGGGAGAGGTGAAAGATGGAGATGGCATTGTCGCAACCGCTCTTGATCGAACATGACGACGGCCTCGACCGCGTCACGCTGAATCGTCCCGACAGTCTCAACGCGCTCGATCCGACGTTGATCGATGCGCTCAACGATTATTTCGGCAAGCTGCAGCGCGATCGCGACACCCGCGTGGTGTTGCTCAGGGGCGCCGGCAAGGCATTCTGCGCCGGGCTCGACCTCAAGGAAGCGATGGCGCGCCGCGCCGGCCAGCAGGAGCCGCCGGGCGTCACCGAGTCGCTGGATTCGCAGCGCCGCATCGCCGACATCGTGATGCTGATGCGGCGTTGTCCGCAGCCGATCATCTCGCTCATTCAGGGCGCCGCGGCGGGCGGCGGTTTCGCGCTGGCGCTGGCCTCCGATATTCGCATCGCCGCGAAGGGCGCACGGATGAATTGCGCCTTCATCAAGCTCGGCCTCGGCGGTTGCGATATCGGCACCAGTTATTTCCTGCCGCGCCTCGTCGGCGTGTCGGTTGCGTCCGAACTGATCCTCACCGGCCGTTTCATCGGCGCCGAGCGCGCGCTCGCCGTCGGGCTGGTGTCCGAAGTCGTTGAGGAAGCGCAACTGGAAGCGGCGGCGGAGCCCTACGTCGACGCAATGCTGACCGCCTCGCCGGTGGGATTGCGGCTGTCGAAGGAGTGCCTCAACATGAGCGTCGATGCCGGCTCGCTCGAAGCCGCCATCGCCATGGAGGATCGCAACCAGGTGTTGTGCAGCCGTTCGGAAGAATTCAACGAAGGTATCCGTGCCTTCCTCGAAAAACGTAAGCCGGTTTACATTCGACGCTAAAACGAAGTCCGGTCCACGGACGGCAACGGGAGAGAGTGACCATGGAAGGCAACGCGGCCCCGGTTCTTCAGAAGCCGCCATTCCGCAAGGTGAACTGGCTGCCGCGCGACATCGCGGTGGAGCGGCGGGCCGATGGCGTCATCGTGCTGAAGTCGCGGTTTCCGCTCAACGAATATCTGCCGCACATTCCCGCCGCGCTGGCGCGCTGGGCGGTGGAGCGTCCCGATCACACCTGGCTGGCGCAGCGGCGCGGGCCGAACCGCGACTGGCATCGCGTCAGCTACAGTGAGGCCAAGCACACGGTCGACGCGCTGACGCAAGCGATCCTCGACATGAAACTGCCCGAGGGCGCGCCGGTCGCGATCCTCTCGGGTAACTCCATCGAACATGCGTTGATGACACAGGCCGCGATGCAGGCGCGCCACCCGGCAGCGCCGGTGTCGCCCGCCTATTCGCTGATGAGCCAGGACCACGCCAAGCTGAAATACCTGTTCGGTCTGATCAAGCCGAAGCTGGTGATGGTGCAGGACGCGCCGGCCTTCGCGAAGGCGCTGAAGGCGCTCGACCTCACCGGCATCACCGTGGTTCACGTCGACCGGCCGGCGGAAGGCATTCCAAGTCTCGCCTATGCCGATCTCGCGGCCACGAAGGTCGCCGACGCGGTGGCACAGTCGGTTGCACAGATCACGCCGGACACCATCGGCAAGCTGCTGTTCACGTCAGGCTCCACCGGGATGCCGAAGGCGGTCATCAACACCCAGCGCATGATGTGCGCCAACGCGATGATGATGATGCAGGTGCGGCCGCGCGATCCGGACGCGCCGCTGCCGGTGTTTCTCGACTGGATGCCGTGGAACCACACCATGGGCGGCAACGCGCTGTTCCATCCGGCGCTGATCGAGGGCGGCACGCTCTACATCGACGACGGCCGCCCGGTGCCGGGACAGTTCGAGGAAACGCTGCGCAACCTGCGGGAGATTTCGCCGACCTATTACGCCAACGCGCCGGTCGGCTACGCCGTGCTGGCGGCGGCGATGGAGAAAGACGACGCGTTGTGCCGCTCGTTCTTCAAGAACCTCGGCATCATGGGCTATGGCGGCGCGCGGCTGCCGGACGATCTCTACGACCGGATGCAGGCGCTTGCCGTGCGCGCCACCGGCGAGCGCATCGTGTTCTACACCGGCTGGGGCTCGACCGAGACGGCGCCGACATCGACCGGCACCTATTGGGACACCGAGCGCGTCGGCCTGATCGGCCTGCCGTTCCCCGGTGTCGAACTGAAACTGGTGCCGGCCGGGCCGAAGTACGAATTGCGGCTGCGCGGCATCAACGTCACGCCGGGCTACTACAACCAGCCTGAGTTGACCGCGAAGGTGTTCGACGAGGAAGGCTTCTACTGCATCGGCGATGCCGGCGTGTTCGTCGATCCTGACGATCCGTCACAAGGGCTGATCTTCGCCGGCCGTGTCGTCGAGGACTTCAAGCTGTTCACCGGCACCTTCGTGCAGGTCGGCCCGTTGCGCACCGATGCCATCGCGGCCGCATCGCCCGTCATTCACGACGCGTTGGTAGCGGGGCAGGATCGCGCTTTCGTCGGCCTGCTGGCGTGGCCCAACCTTCACGCCTGCCGGCAGTTGATCGGCAATCCCGATGCAACATTCGAGGACGTGGTGAAGCATCCCGCGGTGATCGATTGCGTTCGCAAAGGTCTTGAGGCGCACAACGCCGCAACCAACGGCGCGTCCAGCCTGCGCATCGGCCGCGCGCTGCTGATGACGGAACCGCCGTCGATCGACGGCAATGAACTCACCGACAAGGGATACATCAACCAGCGTGCCGGGCTCGACCGCCGCGCCGATCTGGTCGAGCGGCTCTATGCCGATCCGCCGGCCGACGATGTGATCGTACTGAAATAAACGATGATCGTCGTTCCTGCTTTGCAGGGGCGATACGAGCGACAACCCGTTTCAAACCAGAGTGCATCAACATGAATTTCGAATTCTCCGACGACCAGAAGCAGCTTCGCGATCAGGCCCGGCGTTTCCTCGCGGAGAAGTGTCCGCCGAAAGCGGTGCGCGCGGTGCTGGAAGGCAGCGCGGGATACGACAAGGCGCTGTGGAGCCGTCTCGCGGAGATGGGCTTTCTCGGCGTCGCCATTCCGGAGGAATTCGGCGGCACCGGCGCGGGGCATCTCGAACTATGCGTGATCGCGGAAGAAATGGGCCGTGCGCTGGCGCCGGTGCCGTTCTCCTCCACGGTCTATCTCGCCGCCGAAGCGTTGATGCTCGCCGGCAGCGACGCGCAGAAGCAGACGTGGCTGCCGAAGATCGCGTCCGGTGAGGCCATCGGTACGTTGGCGCTGTTCGAAGGGCCGGGCAATCCGTCGCCGCAGGCGATCAAGCTTGCCGCCGCCAACGGCGTGCTCAACGGTGTCAAGAAGCCGGTGGCGGATGGTGCCATTGCCGACTTCGCCATCGTCGCCGCGCGCAATGGATCGACCGGACGCGAAACCGACATTGCGTTGTATCTGGTCGATCTCAAGGCCGGCGGTGTCGAAGCCAAGACGCTCACCAATCTCGATCCGTCGCGCAATCAGGCCGAATTGACGTTCAAGGGCTGCAAGGCGGAGCCGCTCGGCTCGGCGAACGAGGGCTGGAGCATCCTGAGCCGCGTGCTGGATCGCGCCGCGGTGCTGATGGCATTCGAGCAGGTCGGCGGTGCCGATCGCGCGCTGGAGATGGGCCGCGACTACGCGCTGGACCGCATCGCCTTCGGCCGCCAGATCGGCTCGTTCCAGGCGATCAAGCATATCCTTGCCGATATGTATGTCGCGGCAACGCTCGCACGGTCGAACTGCTACTACGGCGCGTGGGCGCTCTCGACCAATGCGGGCGAACTGCCGGAAGCCGCCGCCACCGCGCGCATCAGCGCGACACAGGCGTTCCAGCATTGTTCGAAGCAGAACATCCAGGTCCACGGCGGCATGGGTTTCACCTGGGAGTTCGACTGTCACCTCTATTATCGCCGCTCGAATGCGCTGACGCTGTCGCTTGGCTCTCTTTCCTATTGGGAAGATCAATTGATCGAGCGTATGCGCAAGAAGAACGCGGCGTGAGCGTCACGCGGAGATCACGTCCATGAATTTCGACGATACCCCGCAGGAAGCCGCGTTCCGCGATGAGGCGCGCGCCTGGATCGCCGCCAACGCGCCGAAGCAGTACGAGGATGAACTGGCAAAGGCCTCGCTCGGGCGATTGGTGCTCACGGGCGCCAACGTGCTCGACGTCGCGAAGGCCTGGCAGAAGAAGAAGGCCGATGCCGGCTGGGCCTGCCTGCACTGGCCGAAGGAATATGGTGGGCGCGGCTCGTCGCCCATCGAGCGCGTGATCTGGCAACAGGAAGAGGGCGCGTTCGGCAAGCTCAGCCGCATGTTCATCATCGGCCACGGGATGTGCGGCCCGACCATGATGGCTTATGCGAGCGAGGAACATAAGCGCAATTACCTGCCGCCGCTGGCGTCCGGCGAGAAGGTGTGGTGCCAGCTGTTCTCCGAGCCGGCGGGCGGCTCCGACGTCGCGGGGCTTCGCACCCGTGCCGAGCGCGACGGCGACGACTGGGTGATCAACGGCCAGAAGATCTGGACCTCCGGCGCGCATTATTCCGACTACGGCATCCTGATCACCCGCACCGACCCCACCGTGCCGAAGCACAAGGGGCTCACGATGTTCTTCCTCGACATGAAGAGCCCCGGCGTCGAGATCAAGCCGATCAAGCAGGCCAACGGGCAATCCGAATTCAACGAGGTGTATTTCACCAACGTGCGGATTCCCGACAGCCAGCGGCTTGGCGCGGTCGGTGACGGCTGGAACGTCTCGCTGACCACCTTGATGAACGAGCGCATGTCGATCGGCGCGTCGGTTGCGACCGGCTTCCCCGAATTGTTCGACTATTGCAGCAGCCTGATGCTGGAAGACGGTCCCGCCATCGACGATCGCGCGGTGCGTTCGAAACTCGCCAACTGGGCGGTGAAAGCCTCCGGCCTGAAATACACCGCGTTCCGTTCGATCTCGGCGCTGTCGCGCGGTGAGCGGCCGGGACCGGAGAATTCCATCGGCAAGCTGGTGGCAGGCTCGATGATCCAGGAGGTCGCGACCTACGCGCTCGATCTGCAAGGCGCGTCCGGTGTTGTCAGCGATCCGGCGCAGGCGGAAGTCGAAGGCAAGTTTCAGGCGATGCTGCTGCGCTCGCCGGCGACCCGTGTGGAAGGCGGCACCGACGAAATCCTGCGCAACATCATCGCGGAGCGCGTGCTCGGTCTGCCGGGCGACATTCGCGTCGATAAGGATGTACCGTTCAACAAGATTCCGACCAAGGGTCGGGGCTAGAGATTTCACCTCCCCTGCAGGTGGAGGGAGAAAGCGAAGGAGTTGCCATGAACTTCGATGACACGCCGGAAGAGGCCGCGTTTCGCGCCAAGGCACGCGAATGGGTGCAGGCCAACGCGCCGAAGGAATATGAGGCGGAACTGTCGCAAGCCTCGCTTGGCCGCATCACCTTGAAAAAAGGCGACATGGTCGCGGTCGGCAAGGCCTGGCAGAAGAAGAAGGCGGAGGGCGGCTGGGCCTGCCTCTCCTGGCCGAAGGAATATGGCGGGCGCGGTGCGACGCCGATCGAGAAAGTGATCTGGCAGCAGGAGGAAGGCGTCTACGGCAAGCTGACGCAACCGTTCCAGATCGGTGAGGGCATGTGCGGCCCCACGGTGATGGCGTTCGGCAGCGAGGACGACAAGCGCCGCCGCCTGCCGAAACTCGCGTCCGGCGAGGAAATCTGGTGCCAGCTGTTTTCCGAACCGGCCGGCGGCTCTGACGTCGCAGGCCTTCGCACCCGCGCGGAACGCGACGGCGACGACTGGATCATCAACGGCCAGAAGATCTGGACCTCCGGCGCGCACTATGCCGACTGGGGCCTGCTCATCACCCGCACCGATCCCAATGTGCCGAAGCACAAGGGGCTGACGATGTTCTTCCTCGACATGAAGAGCAAGGGCGTCGAGGTGAAGCCGATCAAGCAGGCCAACGGCATGCAGGAATTCAACGAGGTGTATTTCACCGACGTGCGGATTCCGGACAGCCAGCGCCTCGGCAATGTCGGCGACGGGTGGAACGTGTCGCTGACAACGCTGATGAACGAACGCATGTCGATCGGCTCGCGGCTTGCCACCGGCTTCCCGGAAATCTTCGCGTTCTGCAGCGAACTGATGACCGATGACGGCCTCGCCATCGACGACGCGGCGGTGCGTGCGAGGCTCGCCGACTGGGCGGTGAAGTCGAGCGGATTGAAATACACCGCCTATCGCTCGCTGTCGGCGCTGTCGAAAGGCGAGCGTCCGGGTCCGGAAAACTCCATCGGCAAGCTGGTCGCGGGAACCATGGTGCAGGACATCGCCGCCTTCGCGATGGATCTGCAGGGTGCGGCCGGCGTCGTCACCGATCCGGCGACGGCGGAGGCGGGCGGTCGCTTCCAGGCGATGTGGCTTGGCTCGCCCGGCATGCGCATCGCCGGCGGCACCGACGAGATTTTGCGCAACATCATTGCCGAACGTGTGCTGGGCTTGCCGGGCGATATCCGCGTCGATAAGGACGTGCCGTTCAACAAGATTCCGACCAAGGGGCGGTAACGATGACAGACGGCGGAGCGGGCAAGCCCGCGAAATACACGACCGAACAACGCATCGGCGTGCTTGAAGAATTGCTGCACGAACGCTTCTCGTGTCGGGCTTTTCTGCCGAAGCCCGTGCCGCGCGATGTCCTTGAGCGTGTCCTGAACACCGCGCAGCGCACCGCCTCGTGGTGCAACAGCCAGCCGTGGCAGGTTCTCATCGCCAGCGGCGCCGAGAAGGAAGCGTTCCGCAAGCTGATCTATGCCGAGGCATCGTCCGGCAGCGGTGACGATCACGATTTCCCCGCGCCGCGCGAATATCGCGGCGTCTATCTGGAGCGGCGACGCGAGAGCGGCTTCCAGCTCTATAACACGCTTGGCATCGCGCGCGGCGATAAGGCGGCTTATGCGCGGCAGGCGTTGGAGAACTACAACCTGTTCGGTGCGCCGCACGTCGCCATCATTCACACCGACGAGGCGCTCGGCGTCTACGGTGCCGTCGATTGCGGCGGCTATGTCAGCAATTTCATGCTGGCGGCGCAGGCGCTCGGTCTTTCGACCATTCCTCAAGCGGCGCTGGCCCGGCACTCCGGACTGATCCGCAAGCACTTCGGTCTTGGCGATGACCGCCGCGTGGTGTGCGGCATCTCGTTCGGTTACGGCGACACCGCGCACAAGGTCAATAGCTACCGCACCTCGCGCGCGAGCATTCCGGATACGGTGATGTTCGTCGGGGAGTGAGCGGAGTTACTTCGCCAGTTCCCTGGAACGGTTGGTGGCCGCTGCGACGGCGCGTTCCAGCAGCGGCTTGAATCCGTCCTCGCCCATCAGCACGCCGAGCGCGGCGGCCGTGGTGCCGCCGGGCGAGGTGACGTTCTGGCGTAACGTCGCCGCGTCGAGATCCGACCGGTAGAGCAACTCGCCCGATCCGGCGACGGTTTCACGCGCGAGTTTTGCTGCGAGGTCGGCGGGCAGGCCGGCGGCGACGCCGGCGCGCGCCAGTTCTTCCGCCAGCAGGAACACGTAAGCCGGGCCGGAGCCGGACACCGCAGTCACGGCGTCCATCAGGGCTTCGTCGTCGATCCATTCGATCTTGCCGGTGGCGGCCAGCAGCGCATGGGCGATCGCGCGTGGCGCGTCGCCGATCGTGCCGTCGGCAACCGCGACGGTGATGCCGCGGCCGATCGCGGCCGGGGTGTTCGGCATCGCGCGCACCACGTTGCCGCCGCAAGCACCGGCGATGGCGGCGCGCGTGGTGCCGGCCATGATCGACACCACCAGTGTCGGGGGTTGCACGAATGCTTTCAGCGTCGCCGCCGCGTCGTGAAACGTTTGCGGCTTGACGGCGAGCACCAGCGCGTCGGCCATTCCGATCTCCGACGGCGCGGGATTGATGCGCAAGCGGTTCGCACCGAGCGCGCGAATATCGTCCGATACATATGGATCGATGATGACGACGCGCGTGGGATCGAGTCCCTGCGCCAGCCAGCCGGTCAAGAGCGCGCCGCCCATCTTTCCCGCGCCGGCGAGGACAACGGTGCCTTGAAGTTGCGCGAGGGGATTCGATGTGTCGGATGAAGCCATGGAGACAACTACCTGCGTTGTCCCTGCGAAGGCAGGGACCCATCTCATCGGCTTTGTATGTCATGCAGGAGCGGCCAACAAGCGCCGCCGAAGGATGTTCTAGCGTGCGCGCCTACGCTTCGCCCTCGGTGTCGAACATCGCCGCGCTCATGGCATCGGGAGCGGACTTGCCGGCCCAGACGACGAACTGCAGCGCCGGATAGTAACGTTCGCAGGCTCCGATGGCGCCGGACAGCATCGCCTCGCATTGCGCGCTCGATGCCGCGAGCCCCTCGGGCAACAGCAGCGCCTGACGATACATGATGGTCCCGGTCTGCACCCAGATGTCGAAATGGCCGACCCAAAGCTGTTCGTTGATCGATGCGATCAGCTTCTGTACTTCGTTGCGCCGCGCCTGCGGGATTTTCATGTCGAACGCGCAGGCCAGATGCAGCGCCTCGATCTCGTTCATCCAGGTGAAGGACAGTTGATAATCGGTCCACGCGCCCTGGGTCACGATGGTGATCTCGTCCTCGCCCGAACGCTCGAACGACCAGTCGTTGGTCGCGGCGATCTCCTCGATCACTTCCAGCGGACTGTTTCGGGAATCGAACGTGCCTTCGAGGAGGGACATGCCGTCTCGACCTTGCTGTTGTTTGTTGTGATACGCACGCGGCAGGACAATAGGCACTGAGCCCGACGCGTCGCTGCAGGTCGCGAACCGTGAGGAATGCAGTTGCTTCATTCAGGTGCGCGAGGATCAAGTGATGTGATTTGCCGAATCCGCGCAACGGCAGGGGGACTCCATCCACAGGCAAACCGGGGCTCGTCCACAGATCATCGCGACGGAGCGGTTCGGCCCGAGAACAAAACGGAATCGGATTCGCGGTGTGCGAGTCTGCGAGACGGATTCTCGCGATACGAGTCTCCGCGCGGGTTGTATCGGATTCCGATCCGGCTCCGGCGAAGCCATTACGCCCGGCGTGGGTGCCATGCGATCCACCCATGGCGGATGCCTTGCAGCGGCCGGGCCCGTCCGGCATAGTTCGGTTGCCGTCCCGTCGGGGCGGTAGTTCTCAGGGCGGGGTGAAAGTCCCCACCGGCGGTAAGAGGCCTACGTTCCTTAAAAGGTATACGTGCCTTAAGCCCGCGAGCGCCTTCTTCGCCTCGGTGAGGAAGGGTCAGCAGATTCGGTGCGATTCCGAAGCCGACGGTTAAAGTCCGGATGAAAGAGAGCGGGTACCCGAAGGCCGCGTTTGCGCGTGGCCGGCGGTCCGTATGCCCTGATTCTGGTCTCGAGGGCATGATCCCGAAAAGTGGTTTCCGGTTTTCGGACAAGATCATGCCCAGGCAAACACGAGGAAAGCCATGAATCAGATGTTGTCAGACACCACGTCCACCATTTCTGAAACCACCGATGCAGCGGTCCATGCCGAGTCTCCCGGCGTGCCGCCGGGCGTCACCGTCGAACCGGTGCGGTTCGCCAAGCCGCAGCGCATCGCCTTCGTGCAATCGTGCTGGCATCGCGAGATCGTCGCGGAATGTCGCATCGCGTTTCTTCAGGAGATCGAGGTGCGTGGCATTTCGCCGTCGCAGGTCGATCTGTTCGAGGTGCCGGGTGCGTTCGAGATTCCGCTGCACGCACAAATCCTGGCGAAGACGCGGCGTTACACCGCGATCGTCGCCGCCGGCCTGGTGGTCGATGGCGGTATCTATCGCCACGACTTCGTCGCGGGCACCGTGATCAATGCGCTGATGGACGTGCAATTGCGGACCGAGGTGCCGGTGTTCTCGGCGGTGTTGACGCCGCAGCAATTCCACGAGCACGCCACGCACTTCGAATTCTTCCGCAAGCACTTCGCGATCAAGGGGATCGAGGTCGCCGAAGCCTGCGCCAATACGCTTCACGCACTGGAGCGGCTGCGCGGGCAGGTCGCGGCGGGGATGCCATAAGTTTGCCGCGAGAATCCCGGCGCCCCGTTGCATCTCGTAGCGGGGCGTGAGGGGGCGTGTCGGTTAGTCGAACAGGCTGGAGACGGATTCTTCGGCGGCGGTGCGGCTGATCGCTTCGGCGATCAGTGGTGCGATCGGCAGCACGCGGATGTTCTTCACCGCGAGAACCGCATCGGTCGGCTGGATCGAGTCGGTGATCACCAACTCCTTGAGCCGGGAATTGGCGATACGCGCGGTCGCGCCGCCCGACAGCACACCGTGGGTGAGGTAGGCGTAGACGTCCTTCGCGCCGTTGGCGAGCAGCGCATCGGCGGCATTCACCAGCGTGCCGCCGGAATCGACGATGTCGTCGATCAGGATGCAGGTGAAGCCGGCGACATCGCCGATCACGTTCATCACTTCGGATTCGCCGGCGCGCTCACGGCGCTTGTCGATGATGGCGAGCGGCGCGCTGATGCGCTTGGCGAGGCCACGTGCGCGCACCACGCCGCCGACGTCGGGCGACACCACCATCACGTTGGAGAGATCGAACTTTTCGCGGATGTCGCGCACCAGCACCGGCGAAGCGTAGAGGTTATCGGTCGGAATATCGAAGAAGCCCTGAATCTGCCCGGCGTGAAGATCAAGCGTCATCACGCGGTCGGCGCCGGCGTGAGTGATCAGGTTAGCGACCAGTTTGGCGGAAATCGGCGCGCGCGAACCGACCTTGCGGTCCTGCCGTGCGTAGCCGAAATACGGAACCACCGCAGTGATGCGGCGCGCCGAAGCGCGGCGCAACGCGTCGATGATAATCAGCAACTCCATCAGGTGATCGTTGGCCGGATAGGAGGTCGACTGGATCACGAAGACATCGGAGCCGCGCACGTTCTCCAGGATCTCGACGAAAATTTCCATGTCGGCGAAGCGCCGGACGCTGGCCTTGGTCAGTGGGATATCGAGGACCGCGGAAACCTGCTGCGCCAGCGCGGGATTGGAATTTCCGGCGACCAGCTTGATCGCCCCGTTCTTGGCCGACATCGTCGCTTTTCCCCCGGTTTTGGTGGACACAACGTTGAGCATATCGGCTACCTATCGAGCTGGCGCCCCAGACATTTGGCGCACGGGTGACGGCCGTGGTGATATCAAGGCGGCCCCGGCGATGGCAACCCGTCGCGAACGCTTTTCGGGGGTTAAATCAGCGTCGCGGCGACGATCCGGCGTCATCCATGCTGGCGAAGCTGAGCGTATTGCGGGCGGGCGTGGCAGCGGGTGCAACTGAATCATCGTTCGCGGCAATGGCCGGACCGCTTGCCTGCGGCGGCGGGGCGGCGGACGGTGTGGGTTCGACCGGCGCGGCACTGCCGCCGGTTACGGTCGCGAGCCCGCTCAGACCTGCCTGCACGATCCGCCGCAGCGTGACGTCATCGGCGGCCGCCCAGGTGTCGCCACCGGTCTTGCTCACCGGCTCGGTGCCGGCGAGCCGCAATGCGCGTCGCTGGTCGCGGTCATAGACGTCCCAGACCCAATCGATCGAGGTGCGGCCGCGGACGGTCTGCGCGGCCAGATAGCTGCGGACGCGGTAGGACGCGGAGGTGGTTTTGCGAGATACGACGGCGACATTGCGCAGTTGCGCTTCGCTGTCGAGAATATTGACCATGCGGTCGAACACCTGCGGCGGTGGGCCGTCGATGGATTCGAACGCCACCGTTGCACCGCTCGGCGTGGATTGCGAGGCGACCGGCCCCTGGCCGTCGCTGACGCAACCGGCCAAAGCACTTCCCAGCACCAGAACCAGCGCGGCACGCCACAAGGTGCGGATGGATGGAATGCGGGTAAGAGGCATCGGGGTCGGGACCGGTATCCTGCGCTCGCAAGGTCGCCCGCCGCACCGGCGCCGGGCCCAGCACCGATATCGTTAAAATCCGTTAAGGTCTAGGGCAAGCCACATCGAATGCGGTGAAGGGTGAGCGAACCTGTGCTGCGTGCGGTGGAATTTGCATCAAATTGAGGGTGGCACAACTCAGTCGCGGTTCAGCGCGATGGCGTGGATGAGCCGGCCGTAGTCGGGTTCCTTACGATGCACCGAGCGCCGGTAGCTGAAGAAACGATCGTCGGCATAGGTGTCGTTGCCGAGATCGTCGATCATCAGCACGCCGGCCTGTTCCAGCCGTGCGCGGATGAAGCCGGCGAGATCGAACATCGCGTGTTCGGCGCGCTCCGAAGCGATGAAGAAGGCTGCATAGCCGGGATCGGCGGCGGTGAAGCGCGCGACGAATTCCGCGCCGACTTCGTAGCTGCGCTGGCGGATCAGCGGACCGATGGCGGCGATGATGCCGTTGCGTTCGGCGCCGAGCGTTTCCATCGCGGAGATGGTCGATTCCAGCACGCCGGTCAGCGCGCCTTTCCAGCCGGCATGGGCCGCGCCGATCACGCCCGCCTTGGGGTCGGCGAGCAGCACCGGCCCGCAATCGGCCGTGGTGATGCCGATAGCGAGGTCCGGATTTCGCGTGACGATAGCGTCGGCATGCGGCCGCGTCGTCGAATCCCACGCTGTTTCTGCGACCGCGACGTCCGGTGAATGGACCTGATACGCGGTCAGGAAATTTGCCGGTGCAACGCCCATTGCGTTCGCCATGCGCGCGCGGTTCTCGCGGACGTGATCCATCTTGTCGCGCGAGCCGAGGCCGCCATTGAGGCTGGCATAGATGCCGTCGGAGACGCCGCCCTCACGGGTGAAGAAGGCGTGGCGCAGGTTCGGAACGGCGGCGAGAAGCGACGAGGTGAGCATCATGGCGCAACTCCTGCAGCGGGATCGTCATCGGCAAATCCGACCAGCACGGGCAACGACGGATCGGAGATCGCCAGCACCTTGAACATTGCGCCCATGCCGCCGCGTCCGCCGCCGATCAGGCGGGCCTTCGCGGCCGCGACGCCTTCGGCAACCTTTTCATCGGCCTTGGCCATCAGCGAACCGGCGCGGGCCTCGATGCCGAGGCGTTGCAGGAATTCGCCCTGCGTCACCGGGCCGTGGACGCAGGCGCCGACGTCTTCAGCGGCGCGCGCCAGCGCCTGAAAATCGACATGCGCGGTGACGTCGGCTTCGCCAGCGTTCTGCAACGGATCGGCGAAACTATGGCGTGCGATGGCCTGCAGCGTATCGCCGGCATCGCTGCGGACGTGACCGTAGTCGATGATCAGCGCCGCGCCGCCGGTTTCGCGCAGCCGTGTCGCAAGCGCCATGATCTCGCTGTCGGGCCGCCATTCGAAGATGGCGCCGACGGGCGCGGCGCGCACCAGCGGCGGCAGCAACACCTCGAATTGCGGTGTCGACTCCGGCGCGACGCCGAAGATCAGCTTGCCGGCGGCATCGAGTTCGACCGTGCGTTCGTGCCAGCCGCCCTCGCGCTTCACCATCTGATGGATCGGCAACACGTCGATATATTCGTTGGCGAGGATGATCGAAGGTCCGCGCGGCACCTCATCCAGCGAATTGTACCAGTGGGCGTTGCGTATTCCGACCAAAGCCTCCCGCTGCCTGTCGCGCAGCACCGGATTGACCTCGACCATGTGAATGTTGATAGCCTGATACAACGGCGGTAGCACCCGCAGCGCGCGCAAGGCGTCCGCCATCATGGTGCCGCGACCGGGGCCGAGTTCGATCAGGTGCAAGGCCGGCGGCGATCCCATTTCGCGCCAGACTGAAGCCGCCCACAGTCCGAGCAATTCGCCGAACATCTGGCTCACTTCCGGCGCGGTGATGAAATCGCCCTCGCGGCCGAGCGGATCGTGCGCGATGTAGTAGCCGTAGCGCGGATGCGTCAGGCACAATTGCATGTAGCGCCACACCGGCATCGGTCCGGCGGTCGCGATTAGCCTGGCGATTTCCTGATGAAGCGGGGACCCGTCGATCACGGCGCACCTTGTGTGGTGGGTTGTGACGCCGGCTTGCGGCGCAACGCGGTTGCGATGATGGCGATACCCGCAAGCACCATCGGTACCGACAGCAGCATGCCCATGGTCAGGCCGCCCCAGAGGAAGCCGAGTTGCGGATCGGGTTCGCGGAAGAACTCGCCGGTGATGCGTGCGAGGCCATACAGCGTAATGAAACTGCCGAGGATCAGGCCGGGGCGCTTCAATGCCCCGGCGCGGATCATCAGTGCGAGGATGACGAACAGCGCAATACCCTCAAGCCCGGCCTCGTAGAGTTGGCTCGGGTGGCGCGGCAGCGGCCCACCATTGGGAAACACCATCGCCCACGGCAGGCTGGGGTCGGCGGCGCGTCCCCACAATTCACTGTTGATGAAGTTGGCGATGCGCCCGAGAAACAGGCCGATCGGTCCCACCGCGCAGGTGATGTCGCCGAGCGACGGGATCAAGACGTTGCGCTTCCAGCCGAATGCCATCACCGCGACGACGCAGCCGAGGAAGCCGCCGTGGAACGACATGCCGCCTTCCCACAGTTCGAGAATCTTCACCGGATGCTGCATGAAGAAATCGAGGTTGTAGAACAGCACGTAGCCGGTGCGGCCGCCGAGAATGATGCCGAGCGTCACCCACAGGATGAAATCGTCCATCTGGATCAGCGTGATCGGCGATTGCCCACCCCACAATTGCGGGCGGCGAATGACGGCGCGCGCGTAGATCCAGCCGAGCACGATGCCGCCGATATAGGCCAGCGCATACCAGCGGATGACGAACGGCCCGATCGAGATCGCGACCGGATCGAAAACGGGAAAGGCAATCGTGAGCGCAGGCATCGACGCGCCGGTCAGGATTGCAGATGGCGGCGGAACAGCGCGTGCAGCCGCTCCCAATGCCGCTCGGCGGCAGCCTTATGATAGTCCGGCCGCGCCGGAAACGCGAAGCCATGATGCGTGCCGGGATAAAGTTCGACCTCGGCGTTGACGCCGTCGTTCTTCAATGCCTCACGCAGCGGCGCGATCATTTCCATCGGCGCCCAGCGGTCGACTTCGGCGCAGGCGAAATACAATTCGGCCCTGGCCTTTTTGGCGACCACGTGTGGGCTGTCCGGCTGATCCGTCATCAGATGCGTGCCGTAGAGTGAGGCCGCGGCGGCAACGCGGTCGGGGAAGTTGGCGGCGGCATTGATGGCGTAGCGTCCGCTCATGCAATAGCCCATGCAGCCGACCGGGCCCTTGCCGGCTGCCGGCTGGGTAGCGGCGAAGTTCAGCAACACGCGGGTGTCCTGCATCACCCGCGGAATGTCGATCGAATACATCAGGTCGAACATTTTCTTGCGGAGAGGTGCATCCTCCTCGCGTGGAATCGGACCAAGCTCCATCTCGCCCGATCGGTAATAGAGGTTCGGCAGCATCACGTAATAGCCGGCGGTGGCGAGACGTCGTGCCATGTCGCGCAACTCTTCGCGGATGCCGGGTGCATCCATGAAGAACAGGATCACCGGATGCGGACCGTCACGCTCGGGATGGGTGATGAACGTCGTGACGTGACCATCGGGGGTCGCGATATCGAGTTGCTGGTCGATCATGACGGATTCTTTATCTCGGGCGGCGCATGGTTGCGGCAAGATCGCAAGGAAAGCCGACCGTGGCAAGGCGCGCGCCATCGCCGTCCGCGATCGTGAGGCTTGAAGTGAACGCGCGTGATCGCCATTGTGAGCATACGACGTCCCTTGGTGGACCGCGGGAGAACCTGACATGACCCAGACCAGCAATCGCTTCTTCGACGAGATTGGCCGCCTGATGAACGATGCCGCCGGTGCCGCTCAGGGGGTCAAGCGCGAGGTCGATACCGTCGTGCGGAATCAGGCCGAGCGGATCCTGCGCGATCTCGACATCGTCAAGCGCGAGGAGTTCGAGGCGGTGAAGGAGATGGCACGGCTGGCGCGCGAGGAGAACGAGGCGTTGAAGGCGCGGATCGCCGCGCTTGAAGCCAGAACTGGTTCCGGCTCGAACTGAAGCTGCGGTAGGCGCCTGTCCCCATGCGGCCGGGCGAGAAAAGTCCGGCCATTTCCTTGTCTTTTCGAGGCTTTGGCGCTAAAAGCCCCGGCATGTCTGCGGCCCCTGCACCCCTGGAGGCTTGCCGCGACAGAAAAACAGGCCGCTCAGCGGCCTTTAACTTTTAGAAAACAAGGATTTACACAATGGCGACCGTCAAGGAATTGAAGGCGACCGCTCGTCCGAAGGCCGGCAAGGGGGCCGCTCGGGCTGAACGTCGCGCCGGCCGGGTTCCGGCCGTGATCTATGGCAACAACGAACCCCCGCTGACCATCTCGCTGGACGACCAGGAACTGCGCCTGCGCCTGCAGGCCGGCCGTTTCCTCACCACGATTCACGACATCGTGCTGGATGGCAAGAAGCACCGCGTGATTCCGCGCGACTTCAGCCTCGATCCGGTGCGCGACTTCCCGCTGCATGTCGACTTCCTGCGGCTGGGTCAGGGCTCGAAGATTCGCGTCAGCGTTCCGCTGCATGTTCTGAACGCAGAAACCGCGCCGGGCGTGAAGCGTGGTGGCACCATCAACATCGTGACGCACGCCGTCGATCTCGAAGTGCCGGCCGACAACATTCCGCAGTATCTCGAGGCGGACGTCGGCGCGCTCGACATGAACGGCTCGCTGCACCTCACCAACATCAAGCTGCCGGCCAACGTGAAACTGATCACCCGCGAAGACGCGACGCTGGTCACCATTGTGCCGCCGTCGGGTTACGCCGAAGAGCAGAAGGCCGCTGCGGGTGGCGCGGCCGCCGGTGCGGCTCCTGCCGCCGGCGCTGCTCCGGCTGCCGGTGCCGCTGCTCCGGCTGCGGGCGCCGCGAAGGCCCCGGCTGCCGACAAGAAGAAGTAACGGTCAGGCGCGGGATACCGCGTCATGCGGCTGTTTGTTGGTCTCGGCAATCCTGGCGCGAAGTATCAGGGCAACCGGCACAACATCGGCTTCATCGCACTGGATGTGATGGCGCGGCGTCACGGTTTTGCACCGTGGCGCCGTCGCTTTCAGGGCGAGACCTCGGAAGGCACGCTCGACGGCGAACGCGTCGTGCTGCTGAAACCCGCGACCTATATGAACGAGTCCGGTCGCGCGGTCGGCGAGGCCATGCACTTCTTCAAGATGACGCTCGGTGACGTCAGCGTGTTTCACGACGAACTCGAACTGCCGCCCGGCAAGATTCGCGTCAAGGTCGGCGGCGGCATCGCGGGACACAACGGCTTGCGATCGATCTCGGCGCATGCCGGCAACGACTATCGCCGGGTGCGGATTGGCATCGGCCATCCCGGCGTGAAGGATCTGGTTCATGCCTACGTGCTGAACGATTTCGCCAAGGCGGAGCGGCCGCGTTTCGAGGCGTTGTGCGATATCGTCGCCGACAATGCGGGCCTCCTGGCGACAGGCAAGGATGCGACGTTCCAGAACAAGGTGCATCTGGCGATGCAGGCCAAGGGATTTGGCTCCGAGAACAACGACACCGCATAAGCGGCGGATTTTGAGGATATCATGGGTTTCAAATGCGGCATCGTCGGGCTGCCGAATGTCGGCAAGTCCACCCTGTTCAACGCGTTGACCGAAACGGCGGCGGCGCAGGCGGCGAACTATCCGTTCTGCACCATCGAGCCCAATGTCGGCGCGGTGGCGGTGCCGGATGCACGGCTCGACAAGCTGTCGGCGATCGCCAAGTCGCAGCAGATTATTCCGACTCAACTGACTTTCGTGGATATCGCAGGCCTCGTGAAAGGCGCGTCGAAAGGCGAAGGACTCGGCAACCAGTTTCTCGCCAACATCCGCGAAGTGGATGCAGTGGCGCATGTGGTGCGCTGCTTTGAAGACAGCGACATCACCCACGTTGAAGGCAAGATCGCGCCGCTGGCCGATATCGAGACCATCGAAACCGAGCTGATGCTGGCCGATCTCGAAAGCCTGGAAAAGCGCGTCGATAACCTGTCGAAGAAGGCCAAAGGTGGCGACAAGGATTCCAAGGAGCAACTCGATCTGGTCGAGCGCGCGCTGAAGCTGCTGCGCGACGGCAAGCCGGCGCGTTTCCTCGAGCGCAAGCCGGAGGAGGAACGCGCGTTCCGGATGCTCGGCCTGTTGAGTTCGAAGCCGGTGCTCTACGTCTGCAACGTCGAGGAGAGTGCGGCCGCGAACGGCAACAGCTTCTCGCAGGCGGTATTCGATCATGCGAAGAAGGAAGGCGCGGTCGCCGTGGTCATTTCGGCGAAGATCGAATCCGAGATCGCGACGTTGTCACGTGCCGAGCGTGTCGATTTTCTCGAAACGCTGGAGCTTGAGGAGGCCGGCCTCGACCGACTGATACGTGCCGGTTACGAGCTGCTGCATCTCATCACCTACTTCACAGTGGGCCCGAAGGAGGCGCGCGCCTGGACCATCACCAAGGGCACCAAGGCGCCGGCGGCGGCAGGCGTCATTCATACCGACTTCGAGAAGGGTTTCATCCGCGCCGAAACCATCGCCTTCGACGACTATGTGACGCTGAACGGTGAAGCCGGTGTGCGCGATGCCGGCAAACTGCGGTTAGAGGGCAAGGAATACGTCGTCGCCGACGGCGACGTGATGCACTTCCGATTCAACAACTAGATCTAGCTGCGGTGCTGGCCCTGGTCGCGGATGGCGCCGAGGTGTTCGTTGATGCGGAAGATGATCAGCACGAATTCTGCCGCGATACGCGAGAAGATAATCCCGACAACGATGCCGGCGAGACTGTAGAGCACGATGATGACGCCGGCGAACGGGCTGACGGCCATCGCGGCTAGGCCGGAAAAGATGCCTGAAATGCCGAACAGGATGACCAGCGCGATCACCAGCCAGTAGAATGTCTTGATGATGCCGGGCGTGATGAAGCGGTCCCATTGGAACAAGTCCCGGAATTCGAACATCGTCGTTCTCCTGTCATCGCGCTCAGCCGATTGCCGTCGCGGCGTTGTCGAATCTCGCCCGCGCCGAAAATTTGGGCGGCGGACCATGTTTCGCTTGATACCAAAGGAAGCCAGCCGGCGCTGAACGCGTTGGCATGCCGCTGGCGGCATTCTGCCTGGGCAGGCTCAGACGTCGGACGTGGCATGCGGCAAGGTTGAGGCACGCGCCGCAGGCGGACTTGAGATTGCTGCAAATAGCGGCCACAATCGGGCATCCCACCAGTGATCAACAGTATGACCCTGACATTCGAAGACTTCCCGCCCGGTCACTTCGGGACATTCGGCCCGCGTCATGTGACGAGGGAGGAAATCCTGGCCTTTGCCGCCGAATTCGATCCGCAACCGATGCATCTCGATGAGGAGGCCGCCGGCAAATCGATGCTGCGCGGGCTTTCGGGTTCGGGATGGCACCTCGGCTCGTTGATGATGCGGATGCTGTTTGACGGATTCATCGGGCGCACGGCCTCGCTCGGCTCGCCCGGGGTCGATGAGTTGCGCTGGCTGTCGCCGCTGCGCCCCGGCGACGACCTCATGCTCGATGTCGAGGTGAAGGAAGCACGGGCGTCGCGCAGCCGGCCCAATGTCGGCATTGTCACGTTTGGGATGCGCGTGCGCAACGCCGCCGGTCAGGTGTTGCTGGAGGCAACCTCGCCGATCATGGTGCAGCGTCGCGATGCGTCGATCGCCGCCGGTTAAGGACAGCGCATGCGTTTTTTTGAAGACATTGAAGTCGGTCAGCGCCGTGAGATGGGCTCGTTCACCTTCACGGCGGAGAACATCAAGGCGTTCGCGCGCCAGTTCGATCCGCAGAAATTCCACCTCGACGAGGAAGCCGGCCGCAATTCGCTGTTCGGTGGGCTAGCCGCATCCGGCTGGCACGTCGGCTCGGTCTGCATGAAATTGCTGGTCGCCAAGGGCAAGGAAGAGACGGCCGAGATGCTCGCCGCCGGCGGCACGCCCGCAGTGTGGGGACCGTCACCCGGATTTCGCGAATTGAAGTGGCTCAAGCCGGTGCTGGCCGGCGACACCATCACGTTCAGCAGCGTGGTGGAGTCGCTGCGTACCTCGGAAAAGCGCCCGGAGTGGGGGATCGTTCAGGCCCGCAACCTCGGCGTCAATCAGCGCGGCGAGGCGGTGTATTCTTTCCTGGCCACCGCCTTCGTGCCGCGTCGCGCGACTGCCGGCGGGAAGCCGGCATAACGCAACCGTTCGGACCGGCTCGAGGCCGCCCCGAACAAATCCGGTCGTTTCGGCCGATTACTCGTGCCGCAGATTCTCGGCGGCCTTCTTCCACTGCGCGACGTTTTCGGAAATGATCCGCGTCGACTTCATGGCGGCCTGGCTCAACTGGGCATAGCCGGAGATCTCGCGCTGGACGCGCTGACCCTCGGCATGCAGCAGGTCGCGCAAGCCTTCGAGTTCGGTAATCAGCCGTTCGATCTCGGCGAGCGACGTGCCCGCCACGCGCTGGATCAGCGAATTGACGCTGCTGACGGTGGCCTCAGCGTTGCTGTCGAGCGCGGGCTCGCTGCTGGCCATGCCCGCGCCCGGACGGCGGAGATAGGCGACGTCGTTGCGGACGAAATCACGAATTCCAGCCTCGACATCGGAGACAGCGGCGAGGTTCTCGTCGGTTTCGGTGGTTTCAGTCTTCTCAGGAGAAGTTGCGTTCATCTGCCGTTCCCTTTCGCATGACGCGAGCGCGGATGTCCCCGCACGATGACGCGGCCATCAATACAGCCGATCTTGTCGGGATCGGGGCCGATCTACGGCATGGATCGCTTATTCGCCGTTAAAGCCGGGTTAAACCACGCAGAAAGCCCGTGACGGCCTGACACGGGCTTTCCGACGGCTGTGGCTGCGGGCGGTTCGCCCGCCGCGGGACTCAGGCGATCTTCGGCAGATGGATGGGCGCGCCGAGGGCCTGCTCGACAAGATCGAAGGTATCGACCAGAACCCGCATGCTGAGCAGGCGACCGGCCTTGAACTGGGCGAATTGGGCGATCCGCAGGCTGATCGGCCGGTTGGAATCGAGCGCGGTGAGGGAATACCGCATCATCGACGCAGCCGAATTTTCTCCCAGCATGATGGATTCGCGGTCGAAACGGTGAATCCGCACGTTTTCGGCGATCTGCCGACAGACCTCGAGAACCGCGGCCTTGCCGCGGCGGGCGCCGAGGAAGGTAAACATGTCGACCGGACCGTAGACGGTCCATTCGACGTCGTCGTCAATTAAGGCTTCAAGATCATCAGGTTGGCGTTCATTGATGGCGCGATGCAAAGCGCGCGAAAAACGCCAGAGACTATGTTCGGTCATGGCGGGGTGATCCAAAATTGAGTTTGCAATAGGAAAGCCAGCCGACGACCGCGCATTTGCATGGCGGCCGACAAGCTGGCTCCTTGATTTGGACCCGCAAATATCCCGGATCGCCGCAAATACAATGCCTGTTTTTGCAGTGCACAATTGCAGGATTGGGTGTGCTTCGACTTCAATGCAATCCGGGGGATGCATTCGGGCTCGTTACAAGCGGTGGAGCGGGCTCTACCGCTCCATGGCGCCGCGCACGCTGATGGCGAAGTCGTCGGCCAGATCGTGGCCGAGCACCTGCTGCACCAGATCGAATGAATCGAAGAAGGCGCGGTGCTGGGCGATGTGCCCATCGCGCAACGTGAAGAATGCCGCTTCCGTAAACTGCACCACGCGTCCGTCGTTCCGCTTGGTCAGAGCGCAGCGCGTCATGGCAGCGACCTTGTCGTCTTCTGCCGCGATGAACAGCACCTCGTGCTTTCGTGATGCATAGCGCTGCTGCTGGATCGCGATGGCTTCGGCGACCCACGCCTTGCCGTGCTTGTGGCCGAGATGCGGAAACAGATCGACAGGCGCGTACGTGATGGTGTCGATCTCGTTGTCGCAGCAAGCCATCGCCGCGGTGGCATCGCCGGCATAAAAGGCCTGGAGGAAATCAAGGACGCATTGCCTGCTGCTGTCGCTCTCCATGCATGCCTCCCGGGTCGCTTTGTTGACGGCATTGTCAACGAAAACGGCGGCGGTGCAAGCGCGAGCGACCCGGAAGGTTGGCGTTGTGTTGACGGCTCACGTGCAAAATGCCGTGATGAGGTTTGCCGCCTCTCCTAAGCTGCAAGCGATGTTCGCGATGCAGCGCGATCAGGTTTTGGCTTTACCTGCTTTGGCTTTCGTCTTTGATTTGGCCGTGGGTTTGGCAGGCGCGGCCTTCGGCGTCATCGCAGCTTCGGTCGCCTTCCGCATGGCGCGTGCGTAACTGTCGGCGGCGTTGTCGGCCGACATCTGCAATCGCCGCGCCGCCGCGGTGCCTTCCTCCATGGCGTGCTTCGCCATCTGACGATACCGTTGCTTCGCGGCGGCATCCTTGGCCTTGCCGGCGAGCGCGAGATAGCGGTCGCGTCCCGCTTTCACGGCGGCCGTCAGGCTCTTGTGCTGCTGCTTCGCCAGCTGCCGGATGATCGCATCCAGATCGGTGCCCGCCATGAGTGATGTCCTCGCCTGCGCCTCGGATCAATGATGCGATCACGTAGCAGGCGGAAAGGGGGAGTGGCAATCGCGAGAAACTGCCTGTGGTGCAGTTCACGGAATGAAATTGCGTCCTTAGTGGCCGCTCATGACAAGGGTTTTGACGGGGAGCACCAGCGCCTGGATGCGCAACAGCATCGCATGCACAAGCCCCACGGCATCGACTGCGTGGAGTGCGAAGCGCTTGAACGCGCCGGTGTCCTTCGACTCGATCAGGTCGTGATTGCTGGTGTAGGCATTGACGACGCAACTGCTTCCGGGCGTAACGCCTTGAAGGCCGCCTTTATAGAGCGGCTCGAGAAGCACGAGGATGGAGCCCGGGCGCAGCACCTGCTGCGCTTCGACGAGTTGCTCGCCGCCCCGAAATTGACCTGCCGCGATGTAATTCTGCACGCTGACGACGACCATTGGAATGATCGTCCATGGTTTCGAAATGCATGTCGCCTCGGCGATCATCCCGACCTTCATGACCTGCGCTTCGATCTGGCCGAACCCGGCTGAGAGAACGCGTTGGCCGGCGCCTTCCGGGATCAGGATTCCGGCCGGCCGCATGATCGGGCTGACGATGTCGCCGGGTCGTAGCGAGAACTGCTCGACACGCCCCGCGACTCCGGCGCGAACATAGGTCTTGTCGAGTTCGACTTGCGCCTGGGCGAGCGCCGCTTCTGCGCTGGCTTTCTCCGCAGGGAGAAGCGACGTCACACGCGCCATTGCGGATTGTTTTGCAGCTGTCGCCGCATTGACCGCGCCTTGCCGCCCGGTCGCCAGCACTTCCAGCTTCTCGATGTCTCGTTGCGGGACGATACCGGGATTTCGCTTCTGCAACTCGCGCTTGACGTCAAGATCGTCGGTCGCCTGCTGATAGGCGCTCTTGGCTTCCTGGATCTGGCCGTCGGCTTTGACGACGTCCGCCTGCGCCGCCACCAGCGCGGCGTCGACCTCGGCGATCTTGCGGCGAGCGGTTTCCAGCGCCGCTTCCTGCTTCGTGCTGTCGAGCTTGAAGATGACGTCGCCCTTTTTCACCGGCGCGCTGAAATCGACATGAACCTCAGACACGCGACCGGTTGCTTCGGGAATGATCGGAACGGTCCTGTAGAACAGCGTCGCGGTGGTGGTGGAGGGATGGAAATAGAAGATCAGCGTGATCAGGGAGACCGTCAGCATCAGGCAGGTGATGATGCCCCACCTCAGTTCGAACCATACGGAGAACAGGGTAATTTCTCGGCCGAGCCGCTTGCCCTGTGCGTAGCGCCGATAAAGATAGTCCGGCAATATCGTCAGCAGCGAGCACAGCAGCACTTCAAGCATGGCTCTGCTCCTCGCTTGCGCTGTCCTTGCCAGATGTTTGAGGCTTGTCCGGCCTCTCCGTATCGGCCGAGAGCTTTTGTGCAGGTTCGGATGCGGTCTCTTCGTCGATATTCGCCGGGACGCCGGCCATTCTCGCGACGGAGCTAGCAATACTGCGCAGCGGCGTGCCGAAATCCGGCAGATCGATCATCGCCAACAGTAATCCCGCGACCCAGAACAGATGGATGTGCGTGAACAGCGCCAGCAGGCCGAGCACGGCGACAATTTCGAATTGCAGCTTCTGCGATTTGTGAGCCATCCGCTCGGGCAGCGTATGGAGTCGCAGATAGATGTTTCCGACGGCAAGAACGGCGGCGATCAGAATGATGCCGACCAAAATCATTAAAATGTCTGTATCGCCTGGAGCCGTAATGAAGGAGGGCAGGTGATGAGGCGCGGCTGGATGAAGCAATTCGCTCAAGCGGCCCTCCACTCAAGGCAATGATGCGCGCGGCAAACAAGCAAATGTCAAAGCAGCAACTAGCAAAATCGTCCCAACGTTAGCCGAGACGGTTTCATCATTGCATAGGGGAAGGATTTGGCTAGTTCAATCTGCGGTCGCGTTGTCTTGCGACGATCTGGTTTGTCAAAAATGGATTACGCCCCGTGGATGGTTCGTCGGACAGAAGGCGTGATTTATTTCTTTTTCCACCCACCGCGTCTACCCGGTGCTCCGCCGCTTGAGCGTGGCGATGGGCTGTCCTTGATTACGCCGCCGAATTCCTGGCCGCCTTCGCGCATCGATTTCGGCTTGTAGATGCGGCTTTCGGTGCCGGGACCCATTTCGTCCAGCGTCGGCTTGCGCGGGCGAGCGACGCTCTTTCGATCCGGCTTCACCTCGTGCCAAGTGGCGATACCCATTTCGTCGAGCGAGGGTTTGTGGACGCGCGATTTGCCTGACGGCTTACCCTGCGCCGCCTTGTCGAGACGTGCCGGCAGATTGGCCGCGTCGCCGTATTTCTTCGCGCCACTGTAGCTGCCGGCTTTCGCTGCGACGCCGCGCTGCTTGATGGTGGGATCGTCCACCACCGCGAGCTCCGTCGCGCGCAGCCGCTTCACTTCGTCGCGGAGCCGCGCGGCTTCCTCGAAGTTCAGATCGGCGGCAGCCTCGCGCATCCGGGTTTCGAGATCCGCCAGCACCGCTTCGAAGTTATGGCCGATGGCGATGGCGTCGTTGGTGAAGCCGGTGCCACCGCCGTCGCCGATCTCCACCAGCACATGATCTCGCTCGTAGACGCTGTTGAGGATGTCGCCGATCGACTTCTTGACGCTGGCGGGCGTGATGTCGTTCTCAGCGTTGTAGGCCACCTGCTTCTCGCGGCGGCGATCGGTTTCGGCGATGGCGCGCTCCATCGAACCGGTCATCTGGTCGGCGTAGAGGATCACCTTGCCGTCGACGTTGCGCGCGGCGCGGCCGATGGTCTGGATCAACGACGTCTCGCTGCGCAAAAAGCCTTCCTTGTCGGCATCGAGAATGGCGACCAGCGCGCATTCCGGAATGTCGAGACCCTCGCGCAACAGGTTGATGCCGACCAGCGCGTCGAAGGCGCCCAGCCGCAGATCACGGATGATCTCGATGCGCTCGATGGTGTCGATGTCGCTGTGCATGTACCGCACGCGGATGCCCTGCTCGTGCAGATATTCGGTGAGGTCTTCCGCCATGCGCTTGGTCAACACCGTGATCAGCGAGCGATAGCCGTTGCGCGCAGTCTCGCGCACCTCGCCGACGAGGTCGTCGACCTGCGTGCGAGCGGGGCGGATATGCACCGGCGGATCGATCAGCCCGGTGGGGCGAATGACCTGCTCGACGAACACGCCGCCGGCTTCGTTCATTTCCCAGCCGCCCGGCGTCGCCGACACCGCGACCGACTGCGGCCGCATCATGTCCCATTCCTCGAAGCGCAGCGGCCGGTTGTCCATGCAGGAGGGCAGGCGGAAACCGTATTCCGCCAGCGTCGCCTTGCGCCGGAAGTCGCCGCGGAACATGCCGCCGATCTGCGGCACGGTGACGTGGCTCTCGTCGGCGAACACCAGCGCGTTGTCGGGCACGTATTCGAACAGCGTCGGCGGCGGCTCGCCGGGACGGCGGCCGGTGAGATAGCGCGAATAGTTCTCGATGCCGGCGCAGCTTCCGGTCGCCTCCATCATTTCGATGTCGAACGTGGTGCGCTGCTCGAGGCGTTGCGCCTCCAGCAGGCGGCCTTGCGCGTGCAGTTGCTCGAGCCGCTGCTTCAGTTCGAGCTTGATCGATTTGATGGCCTGGATCAGCGTCGGGCGCGGCGTCACATAATGCGAGTTGGCGTAGATCTTGATGAATTCCAACTCGTCGCTCTTGTGGCCGGTGAGCGGATCGAACTCCTCGATCGCCTCGACCTCGTCGCCGAACATTTTCACGCGCCAGGCGCGATCCTCGTAGTGTGCCGGGAAGATGTCGATGGTGTCGCCGCGCACCCGGAACGTGCCGCGGGTGAAATCGGCCTGCGTGCGCTTGTATTGCAGGGCGACGAGGTCGGCGATCAATTGCCGCTGGTCGATGCGCTCGCCCTTCTTCAGCGCGAAGGTCATCGCGGTATAAGTCTCGACCGAGCCGATGCCGTAGATGCATGACACTGACGCTACGATGATGACGTCGTCGCGTTCCAGCAGCGCGCGCGTTGCCGAGTGACGCATCCGGTCGATCTGTTCGTTGATCGAGGAATCCTTCTCGATGTAGGTGTCGGTGCGCGGCACGTAGGCTTCGGGCTGGTAGTAGTCGTAATACGAAACGAAATACTCCACCGCGTTGTCGGGGAAGAAGTTCTTGAACTCGCCGTAGAGCTGCGCCGCCAGGGTCTTGTTCGGCGCGAGGATCAGCGCCGGGCGTTGCGTCGCCTCGATCACCTTGGCCATGGTGTAGGTTTTGCCGGAGCCGGTGACGCCGAGCAGCACCTGGGTGCGGTCGTTGCGCTGAATGCCCTCCACAAGTTCCTTGATCGCGGTCGGCTGGTCGCCCTTCGGCTCGTATTCGGATTTGATCTCGAGGCGCACGCCGCCTTCGGATTTCTCCGGGCGCGGCGGACGATGCGGCGTCCAGACTTTCAACGAGCCGTCATCCTTGCGGAATTCCGGGCGGCCGTCGCGGATCAGGCTTTCCAGCGCCTCGGCGGTGGCCTGCACGCCGAGTGCTTCCATCTTGTTGCGCGGCGGGCGAGCCAGTTCAGCTTCGTCATCCTCCGCGGTCGGCAGGCCGAGTTGCCGCGCCAGTTCCGGATCGAGCGTCGGGATGGTGGCGCTGGTGCCGTAGTTGGCTTGCGGCGCCTCTTCGAAGCCTTGTGTGCCGCCCCCCAGTCCCGACCCCTCCCCGCCAGAGAGGGGAGAGGAGAGAGAGGCATCCCGTTTCGCCGTCGCTTCGTCCTTGGCGCGCGTCGAGGCGCGGGCGCGATGCGCGGCGGCCTCGCCGCCCGAACGGCGATCCCAGGAATTGTCCGGCGGCGGTTGCAATCCGGTGCCCGAGCCCATGCCGGCATCGCCGCGATTGATCGCGGGATTCAAAAGGTCCGCCAGCGCCGGGCCGATCGGTTTCACGTCGGGGCGATGGGCCTTCGATTTGGGGGATTTGCCGGGCTTTTTCGGATTGTCTGGATTCTTCGCCATCGCCGGAATATGGGATGAGTCCGGCGGCGATAAAAGGGCAAAATCTCCAAGGAAATGGTGAAGGAAACCCGCGATGAGCGATCGTCCTAAGGACGATATCGAGGATAACGCTGCGCGCAGCTTTTGCGTGTTCGAACGTGACCGCGCGCTGCCGCGACCAATGCCGTGGAGGCCTTTGATGACCGACACGCAATCGCAACAAAAAACATCCGTGAAAACCCCGATGGCGACCAAGATCGGGTTCGCGTTGTGGGGTGTCGCGCTGCTTTGGTGGTTTGCCTATTATTCCAACTGGCACGGCGCGTTCGGCCTGATGCGGCTGAAACTGATGTGCATCACCGGCGCCACTTCGGAATGCGAATTCTTCCAGCAGCAGATCTCGCGAATTTCAGCGATCCCGACCTATTATCCGGTGTTCTGGTGGACCGGTTGCGTTGCCATGATTGTCGGCCTCGTGCAGGGGCGCGCCAACACAAAGCGGGCCAAACAATGATATCCGCAATGCCACGACAGCAAACGGCCGCGACGATCCTCGCGGCATGTGCGGTGCTTCTGACGTCCGCCATCATTCCGTGCTCTGCGCGCGCCGCCGAATTTGTCGAGCGCCCATACGATCCGCCGGTTGGCAGCCGCTGGATCGTCGAGAGCGAGATGAAATCGGAGGAAACCAAACCGGAGGGCGTGAAGACGCTCGAGAGCAAGAGCCGCGCGGAACTGATGATTCAGGAACGAACGGCGGACGGCTTCCGCGTCGCCTACGTCAATCGTGGTGTGACGCTCGGCGGCACGTCGCCTTCGGTACCGTTGCTGCGGCTGGCCTTCAAGCCGATGGAGAACGTCGTCATTCGCGCCGAGACCGATCGCAGCGGCAAGCCTGTTCGCGTCGAGAATCTGGGTGAGGCGCGCAAGGCCATGATGGCGATGCGCGACAACATCCTCAAGCCGTTTGCCGACAAGCCGCAGGTCGCGGAGATTCTGACCCAGATCATGGCCAATTTGCTCGATGTCGACGAGCAAACCGCGGCGAAACATTATCTGGATGAATTGCCGCAACTGGCCAAGACCCAGAACACCGGGATGAAGCCGGGTGAGATCCGCCGAACCTCCGACGCAATGCCCAATCCGTTCGGCGGCGGACAACTCAAATCCAATGTGATGGTTCATCTGGTGAGCGCCGACGCCGGCACCGGCAAGGCGCAGTATGTCATCACTCGCTCTTACGACGCCGAGTCGATGAAAGACTCGTTGGCCGGGATCACACGGCGCATGATGATGGCAACAGGCGAGAAGGTCACCGCCGAGCAGGTCGAGAAGATGCTGAAGGAGATGAACCTGACGCTGGACGAGCGCGCGGTGATCGACGTCGAGAACGGCGTGACGCGGAAGATCTCCGAGACGACGCATCATGTCGTCAGCGCCAGGGGGCACGCCCTGACCAAGCATCAGGTGAAAACGGTGGTCGTGACGCCGGTCTCCTGAAATCACCCCGGCGTCGTGTTCGCCGGTCGCAAGCGTCGCAGTGGCTCCGGCAATATGCCGTCGAACCATGTGCTGATCGCGGCCTGCCGCCGGTAGTACCAAAGGCCGGCGACGATGACGCCGATGCCGATCAGCGACAACACGAACGGAAACAGCATCGAGTTCTTGAAGACCTTGTCGGCAAGATCGCCGAGATAGATCGCGATGCCGATGGTACCGAACACCGCGAACACGCGCCGCCCGAGATAGACCGCGAGGAACAGGAAACCGATGTTCATCGCGCAATAGAGCGCTTTCTGCACGGCGGTGCCATCGGATGCCGCGGTGATGCCGCCCCAGAACGTCAGCACGCCGAACAGGTAGAGCCAGAAGGCAAAATCGCCCGAGCGCTGCCAGATGTTGACGGCGAACGCGACGATCAGCATTCCCAGCCCGAACAGGATCGAGACTTGCCGCGCCGTCTCCCAGTTGCCGTAGCGGGAGCCGGTGATCCACGGGACGACATCCATCGATAGAAACCACAACGCGATGCCGGCAATCAGCACAATGAATGGAAAACGATAGAACCACAGCGCGGCAATCGCCGCCGCGATGGCCGCAAGCTCCATGAACACCCAGCTTCCCTTGATCCAGACATAGAAGTCGTGGGTCGTGCCGGGCTTGCCGAAGCTGCCCCACAAATTGAGTGCGTCCTGAATGCCGTAGACGGCCAGCGGCGCCATGGCGACGGCCACGGCGATCAAAAGGCCGCCGGGTGTGCGCAGGTTGCGTGCGTTCCACAAATGGTTGCCCGCGAGAAGAAACAGCACGGCATAGACTGCGGCCGTGATGGTCAGCGCCCAACCGCCCATTTGCGAGAATGCCAATGTCGAGAACAGGCCCATCGCCGACATCACGATCAGTGCACCTGCATACCAGAGCAGATGCGCGATATCGAAGGCGCGGTGCGGTGCGGCGGTCGGATGACGATTTTGAAGGAATGCTGTCAGGCGGCCGAGATCGCCGTCGGAAAGAACGCCGGCAGCAACCGCCGCCTTCAGGTCGTCAATCGAATAGGACATGCATGGGCTCCCAGCATCCGTGCCGATAGTGCGATGAGTCTGTCGTCCCACTCGGTTGAAGGTTCAGCAAGGAGATAGTGGGGAGCGATATCTCGTGTTCGCAGTCTGCCGTTGACTTCGGTGTGGCGATGGTCCCATATTCATGCAGATGCATGAATATGGCGGGGCGCAATGGAGCCTCCGCGAATGAGGCACGCAACATGATCGATCTCCACTACTGGACCACGCCCAACGGCCACAAGATCACGATCTTTCTCGAGGAAGCCGGGCTGCCTTATAAAATCTTCCCGGTGAATATCGGCAAGGGCGATCAGTTCAAGCCGGATTTTCTCGCTATCGCGCCCAACAACCGCATGCCCGCCATCGTCGACCATGCGCCGAAGGATGGCGGCAAGCCGATCTCGATTTTCGAATCCGGCGCCATCCTGCTCTATCTCGCCGAGAAGACCGGCCAATTCCTGCCGGCGGACCTGCGTGGCCGCTTCGATGCGTTGCAATGGTTGTTCTGGCAGATGGGCGGGCTCGGCCCGATGGCCGGACAGAACCATCATTTCCGCAACTATGCGCCGGAGAAGATTCCCTACGCGATCGATCGCTACATCAACGAAACCAACCGGCTCTATGGCGTGCTGAACAAGCGGCTGGCGGATCGCGCCTTCGTCGCCGGCGATTATTCCATCGCCGACATGGCCAGCTATCCGTGGGTGGTGCCCTACGCCAATCAGGGCCAGAACATCGACGACTTCCCTCACGTCAAGCGCTGGCTGGAAACGATCGCGGCGCGGCCGGCGACGCAGCGCGCTTATGCCAAGGCGAAGGAAATCAATCCGAACTTCGGCCAGCCCGCGATCCGCACCGAGGAAGAACGCAAGCTGCTGTTTGGTCAGACCGCGAGCGTGGTGAAAAATTGACGGTGCAGATGGCGGATCGATCCATGTCCTTCAAGCTCTATGAACTCGTCGGCACCGACGCGACGCGACCGTTCAGTCCGTTCTGCTGGCGAACGCGGATGGCGCTGGCGCACAAGGGGCTCAGCGCCGAAACCGTTCCGTGGCGCTTCACCGAGAAAACCGCCATCGCGCCGCACGGCTCGGAGAAGGTGCCGGTGCTGCTCGACAATGAGAAGGCGGTGGCCGATTCCTGGACCATCGCCAATTATCTGGAGGACACTTATCCGGATCGTCCGTCGTTGTTCGGCGGCGAGGGCGGCCGCGCCATGGCGCGGATGCTCAACTGGTGGGGCGACGTCATCGTGGTCGGCGGTATGTTTCCGCTGATCGCCGCCGATATCGTCACGCGGCTTCCGCCGGACGATGCCGCTTATTTCCGCAAGACGCGTGAGGCGCGGCTTGGCGGCATGCGGCTGGAAGACGCCGCCGCCAGTCGCGACAAGGACGTGCTGGCGTTCCGCAAGAGCCTCGATCCGATGCGCCTGACATTGAAGACGCAAGCGTATCTCGGCGGCGCCGCGCCGAACTATGCCGATTACATCGTGTTCGGTTGCTTCCAGTGGGCGCGAGTTGTGAGCGAGTTCAAACTGTTGAAGGACGACGATCTCGTCTTCGCGTGGCGCGAGCGTCTGTTTGATGCGTTCGACGGACTTGCTCGCAGGTCGCCGGGATTTGCCGTTTAGGAAACGCGTCAGGCGCGCGTGAACACGCGTTTGTCGCGCAGCATCGCCAGCACCGCGTGCAGGTCCGGCAACACGGCGGCGCATTTGGCGCGGGTGTCGTCGTTCGGCGGCACGATGTCCGGCACCATGATCGGGATCGTGCCGGCGCTGTGCGCAGCCTCGATGCCGGGGCGTGAATCCTCGACCGCGAGACAGACCCTTGGCGCGAAGCCGAGGCGTTCCGCCGCCAGCAGATACAGGTCCGGGCTGGGCTTGCCGCGGGCGACATCGTCGCGGGTGAGCACCATGTCGAAGCGGTCGCGGATGCCGGCGAGTGCCAGGTGATGTTCGGCGTTGTGCCGCGTCGACGAGGTGACGACGGCGGCGGGGCAATCGAATTCGCGCAGCGCCGCGATCAATTCCAGCGTACCGGGTTTAAGCGGCATGCCGTCGCGCAGCATGCCGTCGCGATGAACCTCATAAGCCGCGCGCACATCGTTGATGCGAAATCCCGCGCCATAATGATTGCGGAGCATGATCTCGCATTCGGCCGCTGGAATGCCGATCATGGCATGCGCTATGGTTGTGCCGTCGCCATAGCCGAGGTCGGCCAGCGCGTTGCACAGGCTGGTGCGATAGACGCGTTCGGTGTCGAGTAGCGTGCCGTCCATGTCGAGCAGCACCGCGCTGATGGTGTGATCTTGCAGCGAGGCAAGCACCGACACCGCGCGTAGGCAGTCGCGACAGAGACAATCCGCGAAGCCGGTGCCGGAAGTCGGCAACGGCAGCCGCGCGGTTTCTTCGCCGCACCAGCAGTCGGTCGACAGCGTGCAGCCGAACGCCGCGCCGCAGCGTGCGCAGGCGAGGCGGCGGGGTGTTGCGGTTGCGAGCGGCAGAACGTCGGTCATGGTGTGGTTATAGCGCGCGGTGTGGCCGGATCGCGGCACGCGCGGTCATGCCGCATCCGTCAGCGTGTCGATTTCCGCCAGTTCGTCCGCGGTTAATGCCCAATCGATTGCCTTGACGTTGGCTTCGATCTGCTCGACGCGGGTCGCGCCGGCGATGACGCTGGAGACTTGTGGCCGCGATGCCAGCCACGAGAATGCCAGTTCGAGCATGGTGCGGTCGCGTGCCTTGGCGAAGGCATCGAGTTTCTCGACGATGTCTTCGTTGCGCGGCGTGACGTAGCGGTCGCGCAGCGCCGGCATCTTGGCGAAGCGCGTGTCGGCGGGAGCCGCCGCACCGCGCTGATACTTGCCAGTCAAAAGGCCGCTCGCCAGCGGGAAGAACGGCAGCAGACCGAGATTGTAATGCTGTGCGGCCGGCAACAGGTCTTTCTCGATGCCGCGCACCAGCAGGCTGTATTCGTCCTGACACGAGACGAAGCGCACGGTGCCGGCGGCGCGTCCGACCAGTTCGGCCTCGGCGATGCGCCATGCCGGGAAGTTGGAATTGCCGACGTAGCGGACCTTGCCTTGCCGGACTAGGTCGTCGAGCGCGCGCAGGGTTTCCTCGATCGGCGTCAGCGGGTCATAGTCGTGCTGCTGATAGAGATCGATGTAATCGGTTTTCAGCCGTCGCAGGCTGTCCTCTACCGCTGCCATGATGTAGCGCCGCGATGCGCCTTGCTTCGCTCCATCGTCACTCATCGGCTTCGCGTACTTGGTCGCCAGCACGATGTCCTTGCGGCGTGCGCCGAGCACCTCGCCGAGCACAGTTTCGGAGCCGCCGCGTCCGGCATAAATATCGGCGGTATCGAACAGCGTCACGCCAAGGTCGATCGCCTTGTGGATCACCTTGCGCGAGGTTTCGAGATCGGTGCGCTGGCCGAAGTTGTTGCAGCCGAGTCCGACCGCGGAGACGCGCAGGCCGGAGCCGCCGAGATTGCGAATTTGCATGGAGATGCGATCCTGTTGGCGAGATTATCAAATGGGCCGGAATTGTGCCGCCCGCTCGCTGGAGCCGCAAGTCGCGCCGCCGCATGGTTGCCCGGCTTTTCAGACGGCTTTCTGCACCAGTTCGCCGTGAGGCGTCTCCGCGGTCGCGGGTGAGGGCGCGCGCAGTACGGCGGCCGTCATGCGGCGCACGGCGGCTTCCGCGTCGCGCGTCACCTGCTTGCGGTCCGTCGCGGCGTCGAGCACGATCGTCTCGCCCCAACTCAACGTGACGTCGGTGGCGCCCGACGCCAGCACGCGAATGAAGTGCGGAATCAGATCGGCGTCGCCGTACCATGCCACGCGTTCGCGCAAGGCGCGGCCGACCGGCAATCCGTCGAACCGGGTATAGGCCAGAGACAGCGGCTGCACCGCGATGGTGTCGTGCGCATTCGATGCGCCGAGCGCCTGATGCACCGATCCGACCAGCGCCGACTTGAACGGCAGGATCCGGACGCCGTCGCTCGATGTGCCCTCGGCGAACAGCACGACGGCCTCGCCTCCCAGCAGGCGGCCGGCGATCTGGGCGGTCGCTTCCGCGGTTTGTTGCCGCCGTTCGCGGTCGACGAAAACGGTGCGTTGCAGTTTCGCCAGTGTTCCGAACAGCGGCCAGCGCGCCACCTCGCTTTTGGCGACGAACACCACCGGCGTCGCGGCGGTTATGACGCAGATGTCGAGCCATGAGGCATGATTGGCCAGGATCAGCACCGGCCGCGCGCGGGTTTGATCGCCGATTTGACGGATGCGGACGCCGGCGAGCGCACACAACACGCGATGGTAGAGACGGGGAATGGTTCGCTGCCAGCGCAGGCCGAAGGCGATGGCGATCAACTGAAACGGCAGCAGGACCAGCGTCAGGATCGCGAGCGCCAGGATGACCAAGGTGAAGCGGATCATGGATGGTCGTTAGCCCGCTTTCGCCAACCAGGCAATGGACGAAAAATTGCCGAAAACATCACCGCTCACCGCCGCGCGAAGACGCAAAAAGGCGGCCCCGGTCAGTGGGCACTGACGGGACCGCGGGCGCAATTGATCCGGATGGGGGATCGTGATCAAGCGCGCGCAGAGCCTATCGGGCGGTTGTTGCAGCCTGATGACGGCCGGAAGAGTGGTTGAACCGATCTATTCGGCGGCGCGCAGATGGGTCGGCGCGAACACATCGCCGGCGCCCCGTAGCGAACGGTAGTAGTCCGCCATCGCAGGATCGTCGGTGCGGCGGATCACGTCGGTGATCGGCGTATAGCTGAGCATCCGTCCGCCGTCGGGCAACGCCGTGCAGCGGAAGCGCATGACCTGACCGTCGGTCAGCTTGATGTTGATGGGCGTGGAATCGCCAGCGCGCATTTTCTCGGTGCGCTCGGCAATGAAATGCGTGAGTTCGTCCTTCGGCAGTTCATAACAGCCGGCATCGCGACCGTGATACATCAGCGCGATGAACGGCGGCTTGCTGTCGGCTTTGGCGTCCGGCAGGGCGAAGTACTTGCGGAATGCGCGGTTGATGAACTCCGCGCGCGTGTCGGCATCCAGCAACACCACGCCGATGTCGATTTCGTCCAGCGCCGCGGCGAGGCGCGTCGCGGTCGCATGGCGGTCGCGCTCCCATGCGATGGCGTTGAGCATCTTCTTGCGGAGCAGGCCGGTGAGTACGGCGGTGCCGGCGGCGGTGACCGCCAGAAGACCGAGGCGCAGCAACTCCGGTGTGTCGAATTGCGTGCCGAGACCATGATGCCGTATGAAGACCGCGTTCGCCGCCACCGCGATTACCGCGCTGACGACGCCGGAACCGACGCCGGCAAGGGCGGCTGCGACGGCTACGATGCAGACTTGCAGCGGCGCCGGATTGGGGACGTTGCCATAAGCTTGATCGGCGGCGATCGCGGCGAGCGACACCGCGGTGATCAGGACAGGGCCGGAAATTGCGCGCCAATCAGTTCGCATGGGCGGAACCCTTGTGTCCTCGGAGTGTAAGCGCAACTACGTGTGACTTGTTCACAGCCCCGTGGCGGCTTTTGGTGGTAGGATCAACGAAGGGTAAATGTTCGTCCGCACGAGCTCCGCAAATTCGATTTGAATGCGACGGCTGGAACGGCCGGACGGATCAATCGGCCGTCGGGCGCGCGGCTTCGGCCGCAACCGGCTTACAATGAGCCTCCGAGCAATCCGCAGTCGGCGTTTGGATCGGCGCGCCGACGCCGACCGGTGCCTGAAACTCCGGCCGGACGTTGCCACGCGTCGCCGTGGCGATCAGCAAGGTGGCCGCGAGCGTAGTGGCGGCCGTCAGCGAACCCGTCACCCAGAGGATGGGCCTTTTCATGCGTGGCAGCCTTTTCGGCGTGGTGATGGTTGGTTGAGCAAAACCGCGGGAAGCGGGATCAGTCCTGCCGGCTTCAGGCCGGCAACGGCAGGTGCGTATTGATGGTCAGCAACGTGAAGGTCATCATCAGGCATAGCGAGAGCGCAATCGCCAGCGACGCGGCGACCGCGTGAGTCAATCCTGAGGATGCCACCGACGTGGGCTTCTCGGCGAAACCCGGTCCGGGACCGCGCGACCGCGACATGGTCGTGATTCCTACATGTTACGGGCGAATCACCCGCAAGGCGGAATTTGCCGATTCGGCACGGCAAGATTTTGGCGGCAAAAGTCTCGAAAGTGGCCAAAACGTGGCGAGCGGGCGCCTGCGCCAGCGGTCATTCCCGGGTCCGCAAGTGAAGATAATCAGGCGTCGGCGGTGGTGTCCGCCGGCCGCCAGTCCATCGAAACGAAACCGGGATTGTCCTCGACGCGCGCCAGCCAATCGCGAATGGCGGGGAAGGTGGCGAGATCGAAGTCGCAGCGGTCGGCGACGTGCGTATAGGCATAGAGCGCGATGTCGGCGACGGTGAATTGCCCGGCGGCGAAGTAATCATGCGCCTTGAGGTGGTTTTCCATCACCTGCAGCGCGGCATAGCCGCGTTCCATCCAGTCCTCCAGGGCATGGGTCTGGAGATCGCGGCCACCGCGGACCAGCGCCAGCCAGAAGTAGGCGGCGCCGATATTCGGCTCCAGCGCGTGCTGTTCGAAGAACATCCATTGCAATGCTTCGGCGCGGCCGAGACGGGTTTCCGGCCGGATCGGCGTATCGTTGGCAAGATACCAGAGAATGGCATTGGACTCGGCGATGTAGCGGCCGTCCTCCACCTCGAGCAGCGGCACCTGACCACTCGGATTCTTGGCGAGGAAATCCGGCGTGCGGCTTTCGCCCCTCAGAATATCGATCTCGACGGCGCGATAGGGAATGTTGAGCACCGCCAGCGTCAGCCGGACCTTGTAGCTGTTGCCGGAGCGCTGCATGGAATAGAGCTTGTACATTCGCGTCGTGAGACCCTGTTGCCCGTACGGTTCGTGACGTGGATTGACGTTCGCCACCGGCATCGCAGCGCCGTTCAGTAAGCGAATGACGGATTGGGCCACCATCCTGCTGCCGGTTGCGCGACCTGACAATGTGGTTGGCGCCGATGTGTCGCAAGTCTCGCGACTTTGGAGCATCTCCAGTCGGGGAACAAGCGCTGCGCCAAAAATAGTCGGAAACAGCCGCTGCACCGCGATTTCGCGGCAAATCATGCCAACGGCGCGATCGTCAGCGGATCACGTTGCCTTGAGCGGCTGCCGTGAATCCGGTTGCGGCAGCGGCTCGCCAGCATAGTCCCGCGCCGTCTCAGTGTCCGGGATGATCGACGGGGCGTCGGCGCTGCTGATGTCGCTCGCGGTTGCGAGATATCGTCTGTCGACGCAACGCGTCGCCGCCCACCAGCACAGCGCTGCAATCGCAAGGCCCGCGATAACGTCCGAAAAATAATGGCCGCCGTCGATCGGCGTTGCGCCGATCATCAGAAGGTTCAGGGCGATCATGACCCAGCGCAGATAGCGAAGCGGCCAGACCGCCACCATGAACAGCAATCCCAGCGCGGCGTGCAGGCTGGGAAAGGTGATGATCCCCTCGGAGCCCAGACCCATCAACGTGCGGAAGCTGCCGTCGCGAAGGCCATGGAATACGGCGAGATGCAAGCTCTGTGTCGCCGGGTCGATATTCGGATAGTTGTTTGTCGCCAGATGCAATTGTCCCCAGACGCCTTGCGCGGGCATCAACGCCGAGATCGCGATGGTGACGAAGGTCGCCAGCATGAAGCCGAAAATGAAGATGCGCAGCCGCGTCAGATGATGGGTAAAGGCGAGTGCCAAAATGGTAATCGTGGCCTGAACGGTGAAGCTGAGATAGGCGAAGCGAAACGCCAGATGCAGGGTCGGATGGGCATCCATGGCGGCGAGCCACGCCATCCAGTCGAAACCGAGGGAGCGATCCCAGATCACGAGCGCGTCGTCCCACAATGGCAGCCCGGCGCTCGCCGCGATGTAGGACAGGGGGGCGCCGACCGCGGCGAAGGCCGCCAGTTGCGCGGTGCCGGTCAGGGCCGATGCCAGCTTTGGGTCCGGCCGGAACCGCGAATAGAAGCCGGCGATGGCCACCATCAATATGCAAGCCGATGCCACCCGCAGATAGGACGGCAGATCGATATGGAACGGTCCGACCGTCCCGGCAGCGCCGACGATCAGCGCGACGGCGGCGATCACCGCCCAGATCAGGTAATCCGCATGACGCAAGCGGGCAATTTCGTCGGGCATGGCCATCGTTCGTTCGGCAAGATTGTCCTCTCGCCTGATAGCAGCCGCGGCTTTGCGGGACGTTAATGGCAGGCGTGCGGCTGTGCAGGGCTTTTCGAGGTTTTTCGCTTGCCGCTGCAGTGCAGCAGCCTTAGATACGTTGGCTGCGATTTTGCGCCCTTTTCGAGGAGATTGAGATGTCGTTCCTGTCCGCCGCGCTAGACCGTGTGAAGCCGTCCGCGACCATCGCGGTCACGGATAAAGCACGGCAGCTCAAAGCCGCGGGCCGCAACGTCATCGGGCTCGGCGCGGGCGAGCCGGATTTCGATACCCCGGCCAACATCAAGCTGGCTGCGGTCCACGCCATCGAAGCGGGCAAGACCAAGTACACCGCCGTGGACGGCATTCCCGAGCTGAAGGAGGCGATCATCGCCAAGTTCCAGCGCGAGAATGGCCTGACCTATACGCCGAACCAGATCACGGTGGGCACCGGCGGCAAGCAGGTGCTCTACAACGCGCTGATGGCCACCATCAATCCGGGCGACGAGGTCATCATCCCGGCGCCGTACTGGGTCAGCTACCCGGAAATGGTGGCACTGGCGGGCGGCGAGTCGGTGCCGGTGGTCTGCACCGCGGAGTTCGGCTTCAAATTGCAGCCGGAGGCGCTGGAGCGTGCCATCACGCCGAAGACCAAGTGGATCATTCTGAACTCGCCGTCGAACCCGACCGGCTCGGCCTATACCCGCGCCGAACTGAAGGCGCTGACCGACGTGCTGCTGAAGCATCCCCAGGTCTGGGTGATGACCGACGACATGTACGAGCACTTGGTCTACGACGACTTCGAGTTCACGACGCCGGCGCAGGTCGAACCGAAACTGTTCGACCGCACCCTGACGGTGAACGGCGTCTCGAAAGCCTATTGCATGACCGGCTGGCGGATCGGCTACGCCGGCGGCCCGGCGCAACTGATCAAGGCGATGGCGACCATCCAGTCGCAATCGACCTCGAACCCGTCGTCGGTGTCGCAATGGGCGGCGGTGGAAGCCTTGAACGGTCCGCAGGATTTCATCGCGGCCAACAACAAGGTGTTCAAGGAGCGCCGCGATCTGGTGGTGGCGATGCTCAACCAGGCGACGGGCATCGATTGTCCGCGTCCGGAGGGCGCGTTCTACGTCTATCCGTCCTGCGCCGGCACCATCGGCAAGACCGCCCCGTCAGGCAAGAAAATCGAGAACGACCAGGATTTCGTCACCGAACTGCTGGAGGCCGAAGGTGTCGCCGTGGTGCAGGGCTCGGCCTTCGGGCTCGGTCCGGCGTTCCGGATTTCCTATGCCACCAAGACCTCGGATCTCGAGGACGCCTGCAAACGCATCCAGCGTTTCTGTGGGAACTTGCGGTAAGGACAATCGTTGGTAGAGCACCCGGGCGATCATATCGTCGTGATCGTCCGGCTTGCCGCAATTTTTTCCGATTTTCTCGTGGAACTGCCATGTTTTGGACACGGGTGGTCCCTCCTGTGCGCCGGCATTCAAGCGTGGCCGTTCAAGACCACATAAGTGGAGATCAAACTCAGATGCATATGATTAAGATGTTGGGCATTGGCGCTGCCGCGCTGGTTGCTTCCATTGCAACGGCAAACGCGCAGCAGGGCCAGCTTCAGGTTGGCGTGCTCGCTTGCGAGGGCGGCCAGAATGTCGGCTATGTGGTCGGTTCGAGCACCGACCTGACCTGTACGTTCGAGAGCACGGGTCGCCGTCCGGAGCCGTATATCGCCACCGTCAAGCGCTTTGGCGTTGACCTCGGCTTCACCCAGCAGACCGGCCTTGCCTGGGCTGTCTATGCGCCGACCAACCGGATCGGCCGCGGCGATCTCGCCGGTCACTTCGGTGGCGTCGGCGCCAATGCGTCGGTCGGCGTCGGCCTCGGCGGCAACCTGCTGGTCGGCGGTTCGAACAACGCGTTCTCGCTGCAGCCGCTCAGCCTGCAGGGTCAGACCGGCCTCAACGCTACCGCCGGCGTGATTGACGTCGAACTGCGTCCGGCTGCCGTGCAGCCGCACCGCAAGGCGCGCAAGCATCGCAAGCACCACCGTCATCATCATCATCGTCACCACCGCTAAGCGGCGTGGACGTGACATCGAAAGGCCCGCGCAAGCGGGCCTTTTTTGTTGGCTTTTGCAACGTCAATAATGGGGCTGGACCGGTTCGCGTGTGCCCTAGCCGCAGCAGGTGCCGGATTGCATCGGCGGGCAGGGTGCGGAGCCATAAGAGCAGAACACGCAGCAATCGCCAGCCTTGGGTTTCAGTCGTTGTCCGCATCCCTTGCAGTCGTAGAAGAAGACGCAAGCGTCGGTCGGCATGATCTCGACCGACTCATGACCGCAAGACGGACAGCGTATGATCGATTGATGCTGCATTCTTCTCCGCCATGGAAATGTCAGGCTGCCTGCTCACGCGCCGGCCGACGTTGACGGGGATAGTGTCGCTTGAGACCTCTCGCCAGTCACATCTGCGATATCAAATCGTTGCCGTCGCGTGTAACATCATGCGGACCCGCCGTTTGCTTTTCCTTCCCGCCGGAGAAGATCTGTCATGCACCGTCGTTCCATCCTTTTGGGTGTGGCCGCTGCCACACTGATCTCCGTTGCCGCTCACGCCCAGCAATCGCAGCGGGTGCAGATCGGCGTGCTGGAATGCCGGGGCGGCGCCAGCGTCGGCTTTATCGTCGGATCGGTGACCAATCTCGGCTGTCTGTTGCATGCGGAAGGCAAGCCGGATCAACCTTATGTGGCGACCATCCGCAAGGTCGGCATCGATCTCGGCATCACCGAGCAATCGACACTGACCTGGGCGGTGTTCGCGCCGGTGGAGCGTGCCGGCATCGGCGATCTCTCGGGCAACTACGCCGGCGCGCAAGGCAGCGCCAATATCGGGATTGGCCTTGGCGCCAACGTCCTGATCGGCGGCTCAGCCAATTCGGTGGCGCTGCAACCGCTCAGCGTGCAGGGCTCGACGGGTATCAGCGTGGCTGTGGGACTGGCCGGATTGGAATTGCGGCCGGGCCGCTAAACCGGCTGCAACCAAGTTCCCGCTTGCCAACCGCCGGGACCCCTGAGAGCATTCCCTTGCCGACCCAATCACGGGCCGAGCCTAGTGGAGTGAATTTGACATTCGCGACACAGATGGCCGCGCGTTCCGGATGCGAATGTCAAATTCAGAACTCCATTAGCAATCTATATTTGCCAGTGGTCCTTTGATTCCAACATTCGCGTGGATGCTCGCTGAAGCGGGATGCGAATGTTGGAATCGGACCGCTGGATCAGGAGGCGGCAATGGGACAGGACGTCAGAAGTCCCTCTGGTCATCCAGGACCGGGCTCACGATGCATCGCGCTCGTGGGCCCCTTTCAAAGCGGAAAAACCACTCTTCTCGAAGCTATCCTCGCGCGCACCGGTGCGATCCCGCGCGCCGGCAGTGTCGAGGCAGGCACGTCGGTCGGCGACGCGGGCGCCGAAGCGCGTGCGCACAAGATGGGTGTCAGCCTCAACGCCGCGACCACCACCTTCATGGGCGATACCTATACGTTTCTTGATTGTCCGGGCTCGATCGAATTCGCGCACGACATGCGCGCAGTCCTGCCGATCGTCGACGCCGCGGTGGTGGTGTGCGAGGCCGACGAGCGCAAGCTGCCGCAGTTGCAGGTGATCCTGCGCGAGTTGGAAGATCTGCACATTCCGCGCTTTCTGTTTCTCAACAAGATCGACAAGGCCAACAAGCGTATTCGCGAGGCGCTGGCCGCGTTACAGCCGGCATCGCGCGTGCCGCTGGTGTTGCGGCAAATCCCGATCTGGAATGGCGATCTCGTCGCCGGATTCGTCGATCTCGCACTGGAGCGTGCGTTCGTCTATCGCGAGCATATGGCCTCCGAAGTCGTTGCGCTCGACGGCGGCAATCTCGATCGCGAAAAAGATGCGCGCTTCACCATGCTGGAATATCTCGCCGATCACGACGACGCGCTGATGGAGCAATTGCTCGACGACATTCCGCCGCCGCGCGACGCGATCTTCGACGATCTCGCGCGCGAACTGCGCGAAGGACAGATTTGTCCGGTGCTGCTCGGCTCCGCCGCGCGGCAGAACGGTGTCGGACGTTTGCTCAAGGCGTTGCGTCATGAAGCGCCTCACATCGGTGACACGGCGGCGCGGCTTGCCGCGACGGAAGAGGGCGCCGCTCTCGCCTACGCGATCAAGACCACGCATTTGCAGCACGGCGGCAAGCTCTCGCTGGCGCGCGTGTTGCGTGGCCAATTCGACGATGGCGCGATGGTGCAATCCTCCGGCGGCGGTGCCGGACGTGTCTCGGGCATCCTGTCGGTCGGTAGCGCAAGTGACAGCAAACGCGCGTCGGCCGAAGCGGGCGATGTGGTCGCGCTCGGCAAGCTCGATACCGTCAGAACAGGCGACACGTTGACGACGGCGAAGACCGCACCGACGCCGCTGGCGCAAATGATCGCCGCGTCTCCGGTGTTGGCGATCGCACTGGCGGCGAACGACCGCAAGGACGACGTCAAGCTGGGGCAGGCATTGCAGCGTCTGACCGAAGAAGATCCTTCGCTCACGGTTCAGCACAATCCGGCGAACCACGAAATGGTGTTGTGGGGGCAGGGCGAGATGCATCTGCGCGTCGCGCTTGAGCGCTTGCAGGAGCGTTACGGCGTCAATGCCAGATCGCATCCGCCTGGCGTCGGCTATCAGGAGACGATCCGCAAATCCGCCACCCAGCGCGGCCGCCACAAGAAGCAGTCCGGCGGCCATGGCCAGTACGGCGACGTCGTTCTCGACATCACGCCGTTGCCGCGCGGCGAAGGCTTCCGCTTCGAGGAAACGGTGGTCGGCGGCGCGGTGCCGAAGAACTACATCGGCGCGGTGGAGGAGGGCGCGAAGGATGCGCTCGCGCGCGGGCCGCTCGGCTTTCCGGTGATCGATCTGCAGGTGACGTTGACCGACGGCTCCTATCACAGCGTCGATTCCTCCGATCAGGCCTTTCGTACGGCGGCGCGGATGGGCGTTGCCGAGGCGCTGGCGCAATGCGCTCCGGTGCTGCTGGAGCCGATCCATCTGGTCGAGATCGTTTGTCCGAGCGACGCGACGGCGAAGGTCAACGCCATCCTGTCCGGCCGGCGCGGCCAGATCCTCGGCTTCGATACCCGCGAGGGCTGGGACGGATGGGATTGCGTGCGCGCGTCGATGCCGGAAGCCGAGATCGGTGATCTCATCGTCGAACTGCGTTCGGCGACGGCGGGGGCGGGCAGTTTCACCCGCAGTTTCGATCACATGGCGGAGGTGATTGGCCGCGCCGCGGACCAGATCGTCGCGGCGCATCGCGCGGCGGCGTAGGTGTCACAAGCGACGGCCGGGCATGTCCCGGCCATCGCTCCTAATGCTTTGGCACGCCGGCGACCGCGAGGCCGTCGCACAGCCGGTCCATGAAGGACGCGCGGAACGGCCACGCCTCGCGCGCGACTGCCACCGTCAGGTCGCCATCCTTGCGTAGCAGGCGTCGCGCATGACGACGCGCCTCGTCGCGCGCGCCGGCGTGTGCGGCCGCCGCAACCAGCACCCGTTCGGCCCAGAAGGATTCCGGCACCGCTTCCGTGCCGTCCCTGATCCAGTGCGCCGCGCGCTCGTAACGACCGGCGTTGAAGTGCGCGCAACCGATCCCGATGAAGATCAGATGGCGCAGCGGCTCGAACGGCATCAGCCGCAAGGTGATCTGCAACTCTCGCAACGCGCCGTTGTCGTCGCCAGCATAGGCTGACAGCCAGCCGCGCCGCACCCATGCCCACGGCGACCATGGATCGAGCGCCAGCGCGCGCTCGATCAGCCGGTCGGCCTCGGGCAGACGGCGCGCCAGCGTCTGCGCGCCGCTGCACAGACTCAGGGCAATGGCATCGTGAGTTGCGAGCCGCGCCGCTTCGTCCGCCAGCGTCAGCGCGCGGATGCGGTCGCCACCCGATGTGCCGTTGAAATTGTGAGCCGCGCGCTGGCTCCAGCACCACGCCGCGATTGCTTTCGGCAAGGCGTAATGTGGCGCGCGTTCGAGCGCCTGTTCGGCATCGGCCAGCGCCGCGCCGCATGACCGAGGGCCGACGGCAAAAGCCGACGCGACCGCGCGCCAGGTCAGGCGCAGGGCCTCGTCGTCGATCGCCGGCATGTCGCGATGTGTTCGCGCGCCGTGTCGCGTCTGCGAGGGAAGTTCGCCGAACTGGTCGCGGTAGCGCGCGGCGAAGCGGCCGAACTGATTGAAGCCGTTGGCCAGCGCAATGTCGGTGATGTTCGTGTCATCATCGCCGGCGGCCGCAAGCTGCTGGCGGGCACGCGCCAGCCGCGTCCGTCGCACCCAGCCGAGCGGCGTGGTGCCGAGATGCTCCTTGAAATGAAGTTGCAGCGTACGCGGCCGCACGCCCGCAACGGCAGCCAGCGTTTCGAGTTGAACCGGTTCGTCGAGCCGCGTGCTCAACCAGTCGAGCGCCTGCACGATACTGGCGGGCAACGGCTGCCGACGACCTGACGCATTGTCGTCCTCGGTCATGGGATCGCTCTCGCATCGGCCCCCGAGGTGAACCGGCGGGTGCGCGCTGATCCGCATCACGCCGGATGTCGATGCGCATTCTGCATCAACTTGCGCAAGCTGCATAGCGAAGGCGCATGCGGGGGACTCAGAATCCGGCGTAGCCCGAGACCAACTCAACCGTTCACAACCTAGCGAGGAAATTCGTCATGTCCGTTCTTGAAACGATTGCCCCGACCAGGCCGAATCTCGCCGCGATCAAGCAGAAGCAGCACGGCGCATGGGCGTCCGGCGACTATGCGATCATCGGCGCCACCCTTCAGATCGTCGGCGAGAATTTGTGCGAGGCGCTGGACCTGCGCGCCGGTCAGCGTGTGCTGGATGTCGCTGCCGGCAACGGCAATGTCACCTTGGCGGCGGCGCGGCGCTGGTGCGAGGTCACCTCGACCGATTACGTGCCGGTCTGGCTGGAGCGCGGCCGGGCGCGCCCCCCCGCCGCGGGGGGGGCCAGCGCGT
>JAEWIX010000087.1 GCA_023386885.1 Pseudomonadota bacterium | reverse complement strand
CCCCCCGCCCCCCCCCCCCGCCCCCCCCCCGCCGCCCCCCCCCCCGACTCGATGGGCGTTGTCTATCCTGCGAAAAATCCCAGCAGCGCCTTCGCGGTCTCGTCCGGATTTTCTTCCGGCATGAAGTGGCCGCTGGCGATCGGCGCGCCGGTGACGTTGCTCGCCCAGGTTTTCCAGGTGTCGAGCGGCGTTGCGGCAGCGGCGGCAACGCCGGCATTACCCCACAGCGCCAGCATCGGCACGGTGATCTTGTTTCCCGCGTCGCGGTCCGCCTTGTCCTGCTCGAAATCGGCATAGGCGCCGGCGCGATAATCCTCGCACATCGCATGGACGCGCGAGGGATCGCGCCCCGCCGTGAGATAGTGCAAGAGCGCACGCGGATCGAATGCGTCGAGCGTATTGGTCACGGTCCAGCTTGCCAGCGTGTGGCGGAAGTAAGCATCGGAATCGCCGAGGATCAGTTTCTCCGGCAGCGGATTCGGCTGCGCCAGAAACGCCCAGTGATAGATTTTCAGCGCATAGGCACGGTTCATCCGCGCCCAGTATTCGTAGGTCGGCAGGATATCCAGCACCGCGAGTTGCGACAGCCGGCCCGGATGATCGAGCGCCAGACGATACGATACCCGCGCGCCGCGATCGTGTCCGGCCAGCGCGAAATGCACGTGGCCCAACTGCTCCATCGCTTCCACCAACGTCTTCGCCATGCCGCGCTTGGTGTAGGGCGTGTGATCGGCGTCGCTCTCCGGCATGTCGGACCACCCGTAGCCCGGCAGATCCGCGACGATGACGGTGAAGCGCTCGGCCAGTTGCGGCGCCACCTTGTGCCACATCACATGGGTTTGCGGAAAACCGTGCAACAGCAGCAGCGGCGGCCCCTTGCCGCCGACGCGCGCAAAGATGCGCCCGCCGCTGGTCGATATCCATTCGGATTTGTAGCCGGGAAACAAGTCGGCGAGATCAGGCATCGTGCATCCTCTGCGTCATTGCCGGACTTGATGGTCGGAAGAACGGCTTCGCTTTCGCTCGCCTATGATCCGGCAATCCACCATCTTCGAAAGATGGATACGCGGGTCAAGCCCGCGTATGACGACACGCGAGCAAAACTATTGTTCCCGCTCCACCGCGCGCCAGCCGATGTCGCGGCGGCAAAAACCTTCCGGCCACTTGATCAGATCGACAGCCCGATAGGCGCGCGCCTGCGCCTCCTTCACCGTCTTGCCCGAGGCACAGATGTTCAGCACGCGCCCGCCATTGGCGACGATATGGCCATCGACGCGCTTGGTCCCGGCGTGAAATATCTCGACGCCCTCGACCTTCGCAGCCTCTTCCAACCCCTCGATGCGCGAGCCTTTGCCGTAGTCACCCGGATAACCCTTCGTCGCCATGATGACGGTGAGCGCGGGCTCCGGATACCAGCGCAGATCGAAATGCTTCAACTCGCCGTCCACCGAAGCGAGCAGCGCCGGCACGATGTCGGACATCATGCGGATCATCAGCACCTGGCATTCCGGATCGCCGAAGCGCGCGTTGTATTCGACCAGCTTCGGCCCTTCGCTGGTGATCATCACGCCGGCGTAGAGCACGCCCTTGTACGGCGTGCCCATCGCCTTCAGCGCGCGCAACGTCGGCATCACCATCTCGTCCATCACGCGCTTGTTCATCGCGTCGGTCATCACCGGCGCCGGCGAATAGGCGCCCATGCCACCGGTGTTGGGTCCGACGTCGCCGTCGAAGGCGCGCTTGTGATCCTGCGCGGTGGCGAGCGGCAGCGCCGTGTCGCCATCGCACAGCGCGAAGAACGAGGCTTCCTCGCCCTCCATGAATTCCTCGATCACGACTTCCGCGCCGGCCTCGCCGAAGCCGCCGCCGAACATCATGTCGATGGCTTCGAGCGCCTCGTCGGTTGTCGCCGCCACCACGACGCCCTTGCCCGCCGCTAGGCCATCGGCCTTCACCACGATCGGCGCGCCTTGCGTACGAACGTAATCTCTCGCTGCCACCGCGTCGGTGAAATGCGCGTAAGCGGCGGTCGGAATGTTATTGTCGCGGCAAACCTCTTTCGTGAAGCTCTTGGAGCTTTCCAGCTTCCCCGCAGCCTGCGTCGGCCCAAACGTCTTGAAGCCGGCGCTCGTGAGATCGTCGACGATGCCGGCCGCGATCAGCGCGTCCGGCCCGACCACCACCAGATCGATTGTGTTCTCGCGGCAGAACGCGATCACCGCTGCATGATCGGTGACGTCGAGCGCGACGCATTCGGCGTCCTGCGCGATCCCGGCATTGCCCGGCGCGCACCACAGCTTCGTCAGCAGGGGCGACGCCGCGATCTTCCAGCACAAGGCATGTTCGCGGCCGCCGGAACCAAGCACGAGAATATTCATGGGATACTGTAATCTCAGGGTTTTTCAGTGGTTTCCATGCGGTTTAGCATGGTAAGGCACCCGTGCAACAGAATGGATGTCGATGCCCGCCGATTCCGCACAACTCTTGCCCAACGCGCCCGAATACACGGTCTCCGAGCTGTCCTCGGACCTCAAGCGGACGGTGGAGGACGCCTTCGGTCATGTCCGGGTGCGCGGCGAGATTTCCGGCTTTCGCGGGGTCCACGCCTCCGGCCACTGCTATTTCGCGCTGAAGGACGACAAGGCCAAGATCGAGGCGGTGATCTGGCGCGGCAGTTTTGGCCGGATGCGGTTCAAGCCGCAGGAGGGGCTCGAGGTCGTCGCGACCGGCAAGCTGACCACCTATCCCGGCTCGTCGAAATACCAGATCGTCATCGATGCGCTGGAGCCCGCCGGCGTCGGCGCGCTGATGGCCTTGATGGAGGAGCGCAAGAAGAAGCTCGCCGCCGAAGGCCTGTTCGACGAGGCGCGCAAGCAGCTTCTGCCCTACCTGCCCGAGGTGATCGGCGTCGTCACCTCGCCAACCGGCGCGGTGATTCGCGACATCCTGCATCGCCTGGCCGATCGTTTTCCTCGCCACGTCATAGTGTGGCCGGTGCGGGTGCAGGGCGAAGGCTCGGCGGAACAGATCGCTGCCGCGATCAACGGCTTTAATGCGCTGGAGGACGGCGGCAAAATTCCGAAGCCGGATCTCTTGATCGTCGCGCGCGGCGGCGGCTCGCTGGAAGACCTGTGGTCGTTCAACGAGGAAATCGTGGTGCGCGCGGCGGCGGAAAGCATGATCCCGCTGATTTCGGCGGTGGGCCACGAGACCGACGTGACGCTGATCGACTACGTTTCCGACAAGCGCGCGCCGACGCCGACCGCCGCCGCCGAAATGGCGGTGCCGGTGCGCGCCGAATTGTTCGTGGAAGTCGCGAGCTTCGCGCGCCGCACGCTGTTGTGCTGGCAGCGCGAGCAGGATCGTCGCCGCAACGATCTGCGCGGCGTCGCCCGCGCGCTGCCCTCCGCCGCCGATGTGCTGGCGATCCCGCGCCAGCGTCTCGATGCCGCAACCGCCGCGCTGCCGCGCGCGCTCACCGCCAACACGCAGTTGCATCACCGTCGCTTCACCCGCGCGGCCGGCGGACTGACGCTCAACGTGCTGCGTGCGCAGGTAGCGCAAGCACGCCAGCAGACGACCACCTGCGGCATTCGCCTTGCCCATTGTGCTCGCGCCATGACGCGACAACGCCGCGACCGTTTCGAGGGACTGGCGCTGCGGTTGAAGGCCGCGCGCTTCGCCAGCGCGCAGGCGCATCGTGCCGCACTCATCCGCGACCGCGAGCGCACGCAGCGCCTCGCCGAGCGTGCGCGGCGCGCGCTCTCCACATTGCTGCTGCGCCAGCGCGCCCGCGCCGATCACGCCGGGCAATTGCTGGCGGCGCTCTCCTACAAAAGCGTACTGGCGCGCGGCTTCGCGCTGGTCCGCGATGAAGCCGGCCACGCGCTGCGCAGCGCGGCATCGGTGGCACCCGGAATGCGCCTCGATCTCGAATTCGCGGACGGGCACGTCGCCGCGATTGCCGATGGCGATCCGGTAACGCCCGCGCCTCGACGCGAATCGCCGAAGACGACTGCAAAGCCTGCCGCAAAGCGTTCAGCAAAACCATCGGATCAAGGCGATTTGTTTTAAGGTGTTGGAGCCGTTACGCACACCCGCCGCGGCCGGTTCCCTGCAACCGCCAAAAACCATCCCTATCTATCCGGTATGTCGTCGCGGCCGTTCTGTGCTAAACGACAGGTCACACCTGATGATTGCGCGGGCCGCCCCTGAGGCGACCGCCAGGAGACCGACCGTGCTGAACAAATTCGGACCGTCGAGCCATGGCGAAGCCAGGCTGGAATATCTCGACGGCGACTTTCGCATCATTTCACCGGGGGCCTATGTGGTCTGCGCCGTGACCGGCATCCACATTCCGATCGACGAGTTGAAATACTGGAGCGTCGACCGCCAGGAGGCGTATGCGACGCCGGACGCGGTGCTGAAGCGGCATTTCCCGGAAGCGCTCAAGACCTGACGCGAGACAGTCGCGCCACAATCAATTCACGCAAGCGTGCCTCGTCATCGAAGCGCAGCGTCACCGGCAGCGGCGTGATGCCATCCTTTAACGATGCAAGGTCGCCGCTGAGCCGCGCGAAATCCTTTTCCGTCGTCACCAGCGCAAGCCCGTCACGCGTCGCCTCGGTGCGCAGCGCCCACAACTCATCTTTCGTAAAGCGATGATGATCGGGGAATCGCCGCTCCGCTGCCACGTCGATGCCATGCGCGCGCAGCGTGTCGAAGAAGCGGCCGGGATCGCCGATGCCGGCGAAGGCCAGCACGCGCTTGTCGCGCAGCATCGCGACAGTGTCCGCGTCGGGCGTCACGCGCGCATGAAACACCGGCATCTCGCGTGCAGCCAAGGCAGATTCCAGATTCGCGGCCGCATCGCCCTCGCCGATCACCAGCAGCGCATCGGTGCGCGCGAGTTGCGGCGCGAGCGGCGCGCGCAGCGGCCCGGCGGGAAACACCCGCGCGTTGCCGAGTCCGCGCCCACCGCCCACGACGATCAGCGAGAAATCCTTGCGCAGCGCCGGGTTCTGAAAACCGTCGTCCATCACAATGATGCTGGCGCCCGCGCCGCGCGCCAATTGCGCACCCGTGACGCGATCGCGCGCGACGACGACCGGCACATGCGCGGCCATCATCAACGGCTCGTCGCCGACCTCCGCCGCCGTGCGCCGTACGGCATCGACTTGCAACGGCCCTGTTGCCGACCCGCCATAGCCACGGCTGAGGACGAACGGCGTCTCGCCCAATTCGCGCAGCATGGCGACCAGCGCCAGCACGGTCGGCGTCTTGCCCGCGCCGCCGGTGTGATAGTTGCCGACGCAGATCACCGGCACGCCGGCGTCCGCGCCCGGCCGCGCCATTCGCCGCGCGGCGATGGCTCCGTAAAGCGCCGCGAGCGGCAGCAGAAGTCGCGAGGTCAACGATGATGGCCGGTGCCAGAAGGCAGGCTCATGCATCCGCCGCCCCCCGGTCGAACCGCAACTGCAGAAGATAGGGCCGCAGCGAATCCAGCGTGCGGTCGAGCGCACCGCCGAGGTCGGCGACCACCTGCTCGGCGGCGGCAATCGACGCCTGGCGCTCGCGCGTGTCCTTGAGCAACCGGCCGATCTCCTGCACCAGTTCCTTTTCACCGGCCGCAACCCGCGCACCCCCGGCGCGGTCGAACGCGTCGTAGACTTCGGTGAAATTGAAGACGTGCGGCCCGTGCACGATGGCCGCGCCAAGTTTCGCCGGCTCGATCGGGTTCTGCCCGCCATGCGGCACCAGCGAGCCGCCCATGAACACGATCGGCGCCAGCCGATAGAACAGCCCGAGTTCGCCCATGGTATCGGCGACATAGACGCCGGTGCGCGCGCCGGGCAATTCCTCGTGCGAGCGCAGCGCCACCTCGATGCCGGCGTCCGCGACCAGCCGCGCCACCGCTTCGCCGCGCTGCGGATGACGCGGCACGATGACCGTCAGAAGGCCGGGGACATATGCAGCCAGTTTCTTGTGCGCGGCGAGGATGATTTCCTCCTCGCCGGGATGGGTCGAGGCCGCAACCACCACCTGCCGGCCGCGCGTCAGCGCCATCAGCCGCTCCAGCCGCACGTTGTCGGCGGGTGGCGCTTCGACGTCCCATTTGAGATTGCCGGTAACGGCGACGCTCTCCGCGCCCAGTGCCGCGAAGCGCTCGGCATCGACCTGCGATTGCGCGAGGCAGATATCGAAGCGTCCCAGCAGCGCCGCGATGGTCTGCGCCGCGCGCTGCCAGCGCGGGAACGAGCGCGGCGACATGCGGCCATTGATCAGCACCATCGGCAAGCGCCGCGCCGAACACGCCAGAATGAGATTCGGCCACAGGTCGGATTCGACGAACAGCGCCAGCGACGGCTGCCAGTGATCCAGAAACCGCGCGACGAATTTCGGCGCGTCATACGGCAGGTATTGATGCAGCACGTCGGATGGAAAGCGCTTGGCGACGATGGTCGCCGAGGTCACGGTGCCGGACGTTACCAGCACATGGAAGCCGCGCGTGCGCAGCCGCGCGATCAGGCCGGCCGCCGCCAGCACCTCGCCGACGCTGGCGCCGTGAATCCACACCAAGGGGCCGTTCGGGCG
>JAEWIX010000080.1 GCA_023386885.1 Pseudomonadota bacterium | reverse complement strand
CGCCAGGGCAGGATGACATCGACAACAGCACCGCCTAAAGAAGGGGCTGAACTGAAAAAGCGCTTCGCTAAACTCTATTCCAAAGCATCTTCAGGGAGGAACGAATGAAGAAATTTACGCTGTCCATGGCCGCTGCTGCGGCGATGGCGTTGCCGGGTCTGATCGCGCCGGCGCAGGCTCAAAGCAACGAAATCGTCATCGGCATTTCGGTCACCACCACGGGACCGGCCGCTGCACTCGGCATTCCGGAGCGCAACGCGCTGGAATTCGTGCCGAAAGAGATCGGCGGCGTGCCGCTTAAGGTCATCGTGCTCGATGACGGCGGTGATCCGACCGCTGCGACCAACAACGCGCGTCGCTTCGTGACGGAATCCAAGGCCGACATCATCATGGGTTCGTCGACCACGCCGCCCAGCATCGCGATGTCGACGGTGGCCAACGAAGCCGGCGTGCCGCATTTCGGTCTGGCGCCGTTCCCGATCACGCCGGAACGCGCCAAGTGGTCGGTGTCGATGCCGCAGCCGATTCCGATCATGGGCAAGGTGCTCTACGAGCACATGAAGAAGCACAATGTGAAGACCATCGGCTATATCGGTTACTCGGATTCCTATGGTGACCTTTGGTTCAACGACCTCAAGAACCAGGCGGTTCCGATGGGTATCAAGATCGTCGACGAGGAGCGCTTCGCGCGTCCGGATACGTCGGTGACCGGTCAGGCGTTGAAGCTGATCGCCGCCAATCCGGACGCGATCTTGATCGGCGCTTCGGGTACCGCGGCCGCGCTGCCGCAATCGACGCTCCGCGATCGCGGCTACAAGGGGCTGATCTATCAGACCCATGGTGCCGCCAGCATGGACTTCATCCGCATCGCCGGTAAAGCCGCCGAGGGCGTGTTGATGGCGTCGGGTCCGGTGATGGATCCGGAAGGCCAGCCGGACAGCGCGCTGACCAAGAAGCCGGGCCTCGAACTCAACAAGGCCTATGAAGCCAAGCACGGCGCCAACAGCCGCAGCCAGTTCGCCGGCCATTCGTTCGACGCCTTCAAGGTGCTGGAGCGCGTGGTGCCGGTGGCGCTGAAGTCGGCCAAGCCCGGCACGCCGGAATTCCGCGACGCGATCCGTAAAGCGCTGCTGACCGAGCGCGATATCGCCGCGAGCCAGGGCGTCTATAACTTCACGGAGAAGGATCGCTTCGGTCTCGATGACCGTTCGCGCATCATCCTCACCGTCAAGGACGGCAAGTACGTCCAGGTGAAGTAAGCGCCGCGGACGCTGTGTAACGATTGAGAATGGCCGGGCTTGCCCGGCCATTCTTTTTGCGTGGTCCTGAATCTACTTCTTCGTTTCCTTCATGATGACGCCCGGCAGCGTCAGATTGCCGGATGCCACTTTGTAGGTGCCGGTGACGCAGAGCAGCGGCTTCTCGCCCTTCTCGTGCACTTGCAGGTGTGCGGCGACCGCGTCGAAATTGACGTTTTCCGCGCCCTTCACCGGCACGGTGATGCGCACTGTCTTGCCTTTTAGGATCGGGCTCATGCCGGGGCTGTCGAGCGCCAGCGGCAGGCCGGGCGCGGTGGCCGGCAGCACGTCTTGTCCCGGCGAGATGTCGTTGACCTTGAGGCCGCCGGCGCAGGTCTTGTCGTTGCCGAGCACCACCCAATGCGAGTGCCAGTTGGCGCCGTCGTTGGCGGGATCGCCGTCGCCATTTTCATCGAACAGCGGCGTATCGTCGAAATCCGGATGCGCGGTGATGGCGAGCGCCAGAATGCCGGAGCCCGTGGCGAATCCAACCGCCGAGGGATCGAGCTTGGTGGGCCACACATAGGCGTCGACTTTGGAGCCCGCGAGCTTGCCGACCTTCTGCGGCTTCAGCGAGCCGGCGTCACCGCTCACTTCCATCGCGAAAGTAGCAAGCCGGCCATCGGTCGAGGCGGTGGCGCGGGTGATGTCGAAGGCCGGCGGCACCTTGGCGTCCGGTTTGGCATGAATGTCGTGGGCGAGGGCTGAGGTGGAGGCGAGGATCGCTCCCTGTAGCAAGGTGAATCCAAAGGCGAGGGGATGACGCATGACGAAGGCTCCTATTTGAACTCGCGCTTGATAGTATCGAGTCGCTACTATAGATTCCCGATACCGGACCGTGCGTCAACTAAAAGATAGCGAGTCGCTACTATGAAAGTATCCAAGGCGCTGGAAGCCGCCTATCTGGTCGGCCGGCTGGACCGGCTGACGCGGAGCGGCGTCACCGTCGAAGGGCTCAATCCGGCGCAGTGGGAGGCCTTGCGTTATCTGGCACGTGCCAATCGCTTCTCGCGGACGCCGGCGGCGTTGGCCGATTATGTCGGCTCGACCCGCGGCACTATCTCGCAGACCTTGATCGCATTGGAGCAGAAGGGGTTGGCCGCGCGCAGCGCCAGCCAACGTGACGGCCGCTCGGTCCAACTGGCGTTGACCCGGCGCGGCGAGGCTGTGCTGAAGCAGGACCCGCTGCTGCATCTGGCACAGGATATCGCGGCTGGTACGGATGACGATCCGGCGAAACTCGTTGCGACGCTTCAGGCAATCCTCGCGGCGACGATCGCGCGTAATGATGGCCGCGCGTTCGGCGTTTGCCATAGCTGTCGCCATTTTCAGCGTAACGCGCGACAGGGAGCATCACCGCATCATTGCGGATTGCTCGACGAGCCGTTGTCGGAAGCCGACAGCAAGGACATCTGTCAGGAGCAGGAAACCGCAGCGTAACAATCAGTGCGAGGCCGCCGCGTTGTTTTGAAAGCCGAGATAGCTGGCGATGACGCGCGGATCGGCGGCGACCGCGCTGGCTGCATCGTCGAGGATGAAGCTGCCCAGTTCCATCACGTAGGCGCGGTCGGCGATCTGCAGCGCCGCCTTAGCGTTTTGCTCGACCAGCAGCACGGAGACGCCGGCGGCACGCAATTCACCAACCGTCTTGAAGATATCGGCGACGATCAGCGGTGCGAGGCCAAGGCTCGGTTCGTCCAGCATCAGCAATCGTGGCTCGCCCATCAGCGCGCGGCCCATCGCCAGCATCTGCTGTTCGCCACCGGAGAGCGTGCCGGCGAGTTGCTGCCGCCGTTCTTTCAGACGTGGAAACAGTGCATAGACCCGCTCGAACGATTGCGTGGCGGCCTTGGCGTTGCGGAACGCACCGAGTTGCAAATTGTCCTCGACGCTCATGGTGCCGAACAACTCGCGATGCTCCGGCACCAGTGACAGCCCGGCCGCGACGCGATCCTCGATCTCGATTCCGGCGATGTCGATGCCGTCGAAGCGGATGCGGCCGTTCTGCGGCAGAATGCCCATGATGGCGTTGAGCAGCGTGGTCTTGCCCGCGCCGTTGGCGCCGACGATGGTGACGATTTCGTTGCGGCCGACGTCGAGCGATACTGCACGCACCGCTTCGACCTTGCCGTAGGAGATCGACGCATCGGACACCGAGAGCAGGGGCGCGGTCATGCGGCGGCTCCGAGATAGGCGCGGATCACGTCCGGGTTGGTCTTGATCGCATCCGGCGTGCCTTCGGCGATCTTGGTGCCGAAGTCGAGCACCACGATGCGGTCGGCGAGGTCCATGACAAATCCCATATCGTGCTCCACCAGCAGGATCGACATGCCGCTGTCACGCAGTTGCCGCAGCAGCGCGGCAAGCTGTTGCTTCTCCATGTGGCGCAGGCCCGCCGCCGGTTCGTCGAGCAAGAGCAGCACTGGATCGACGCACAACGCGCGGGCGATCTCGACGATCCGCTGCTGGCCGAGCGAAAGGCTGCCGGCCAGTTGGTCGATCGGGTCCTTGAGGCCGACGCGCTCGATCTGCCGAGCCGCTTCCGCCAGCAGCTTGGCTTCGTCGGTGCGATCGAGCCGCAGCATGCTGGCGAATGTGCCGGAGCGGCCGCGCAGGTGCGCGCCGAGCGCAACGTTTTCCAGCACCGTCATGTCCGGGATCAGCTTGACGTGCTGGAAGGTGCGGGCGACGCCGAGCTTGGCGATCTGCTGCGGCGTCATGCCGGCGACGTCGGTGCCGCAGACCGTGATGCGCCCGGCGCTGGAATCGAGCACGCGGGTGATGAGGTTGAAGGTGGTGCTTTTGCCGGCGCCGTTCGGGCCGATCAGCGCGACGATCTCTTTCGGCTTCACCGCGAAGCTGACATCGTTGACGGCGATCACGCCGCCGAACTGCTTGCGCGCACCTTCGAGTTGCAGCAGCACTGGCGGCAGCTCGGTCGTGGCCCGTGCCCCCAGTTGCAGCGAGGTGTCGATGTGGGGCGGACGGCGCTTGAACGGCAACAGGCCGGCGAGCCACGGCCAGACGCCGCCGGGCGCGAGATGCACCAAAGCGACAAGCACAAGCCCGAACACGATCAGTTCAAGCTGACCCTGTCCGCCAAAGATCATCGGCAGGTAACTTTGCAGAATCTCTTTCAGCACGATGACGATGACCGCGCCGAGCACGCCACCCCAGATGTAACCGGCGCCGCCGACCACCGCGATGAACAGATATTCGATCGAAGCGTGGACGCCGAACGGCGTCGGCGTCACCGCGCGCAGGAAATGCGCGTAGAGCCAGCCGGACAGACCGGCAAGCACGGCGGCATAGATGAAGACCAGCAGCTTCGCGCGCACGGTGTTGACGCCGAAGGCTTCGGCGGCGATGTGGCCACGCCGAAGTGCGCGGATGCCGCGTCCTGTACGCGAGTCCAAGAGGTTGGTGGTGAGCACCGCCGACAGGATCACGGCGATCCAGATCACGTAGTAGATCGAACCGCCATCGAGCATCCGCCACGAGCCGATCTCGAGCGGCGGGATCGCCGAGATGCCGTCATTGCGGCCGACGAATTCCAGTTTGCCGAACAGGTAATAGAGCCCGAGGCTCCAGGCCAGCGTGCCAAGCGGCAGGTAGTGGCCGGAGAGACGCACCGTGATCAGGCCGAGCACCACGGCGGCGAGGCCGCTGACGATCAAGGCCAGCGGCAGCGTCAGCCACGGCGACACGCCGTAGGCAGTCGAGAGCACGGCGGTGGTGTAGGCGCCGAAGCCGCAGAACGCAGCCTGCCCGAACGAGGTGAGGCCGCCGACACCGGTGAGCAGCACCAGCCCCATCGCCACCAGCGCCGCGAGGCCGATGTTGTTCAGGAGCACGATCCAGAACGGTGGAATGTCGGGGACCAGCGGCAGCGCCGCCATTACCAGTGCGAAAAGGATGATCGGCCAACGCTGCATCATGGTCATCACTCCTTCTCTTCCTCGACCTCGGGCGCGGCGAGCGAGCGCAGGACGAGGACCGGAATGATCAGCGTGAAGACGATGACCTCCTTGTAGTTGCTGGCGTAGAACGACGAGAACGCCTCGACGAGGCCAACCACGATGGCGGCAGCAGCGGTAATCGGATAGCTGATGAGGCCGCCGATGATCGCCGCGACAAAACCTTTCAGGCCGACGATGAAACCGGTGTCGTAATAGAGCGTCGTGATCGGCACGATCAGGATGCCGGAAATTGCACCGATGACCGAGGCGAGCAGGAACGCCATCTGCCCGGAGAGAGAGGTGCGGATGCCGACCAGCCGCGCCCCTAACCGGTTCACCGCCGTCGCGCGCAGCGCCTTGCCGTACAGCGTGAAGTCGAAGAACAGCCACAACGCCACGATCAAGGCGATGGTGATGCCGTAGACTGCAAGGCTTTGGCCTGAGATCTGCAACTGGCCGATGGTGATCATCGCATTGGACATGGCGGGGCCGCGCAGGCCCTCGGCGCCGAAGAAGATCAGGCCGAAACCTTCCAGCGCGAGATGTGCGCCGACGGAGGCGATCAGCAGTACAAGCACCGAGGTGTGGGCGATCGGTTGGAATGCGATGCGATAAAGGAACAGGCCGATGGCGGCGACGATCAGGAGCGACAGCGCGATGTTCACCGGAATGGCGTTATAACGTCCTGCCAATCCCCACGTCAGGGCGAGTACGACGACAGGGAAGACGATATCGACGGCGAAGGCGCGCAGGATCGTCTTGAAACGAAACGCCTTGCGCGCGGCGAACAGGTCGAAGGCGAAGGCGACGAGCCCCATCGCCACCGCGAGCATCGCCGTGCCCGGCGCCTGGCCGGTGGCCAGCGTGGCGTAGGTCAGGGCGCCATACGCCACAAATTCGCCTTGCGGGATCAGGATGACGCGGGTGACTGCGAAGACCAGCACCATGGCCAGCCCCAGCAGCGCATAGACCGCGCCGTTGGTAATGCCGTCCTGAAGCAGGAACAGCAGGATCGTCGTGTTCAAGGCCGGGCTCCCCCTCCAGCACCGCATTGCCGTGGATTCGGTCCTCCGGCAAGCGGCAGCGGCAGTTGAAATCTGCCGTGACTATTTGGTATGATCAATAACGATTATCAATTATAATCTCAAGGGCACGGGACGGTTTTCGGAATTTTCCCGTTGGATCGCCGGAGCGAGCAAAGCCATGACTGCGTCGAGAACGGCTCCATTGAATGCCTTGAAGTCGGCCAAGGCCGAGCGCGAAGTGACCGAGGATCCGGGGGCCGAGGCCAGCCAGATCAAGATGGGCGAACTGTCCGAACTGCTGGGCTACTCGCTGAAGCGGGCCCAGCTTCGGGTGTTCGAGGACTTCCTTCGCTGCGTGTCGTCGCTGAACCTGACGCCGGCGCAGTTTTCGGTGCTGCTCCTGATCGACCGCAACCCCGGCCGCAACCAGACCGAGATCGCTAATACGCTGGGAATCCTGCGGCCAAACTTTGTCGCGATGCTCGATGGCCTGGAGGGGCGCGAATTGTGTGCTCGCGTTCGTTCCGCCAACGACCGCCGCTCGCATATCCTGATGCTGACCGACAAGGGCCGCAGCATTCTGGCGCGCGCCAAGAAGCTGGTCGAGACCAAGCACGAGGCGCGCCTCAACGAGGTGCTCGGCCCCGCCAACCGCGCCGCACTGCTGGAAATGCTGGCGACCCTGGCGCGGGATTTCTGAGCCCCCGCCGTTTTCTCAATCGATCAGGATCACTCGCACGTCATTGACGTTGGTGAGCGTCGGTCCGGTGATCAACAGATCGTTTGTGGCTTCGAAGAACGCTGTTGCGTCGTTGTTGGCGAGATAGGCGGCGGGATCGAGCCCACGCGCTGTCATCGCCGCGAAGGTGCGCGCATCGATCATCGCACCGGCCGGATCGGTGGCGCTACCGGCGCCGCCATCGGCGCCGTCGGTGTCGGCGGCTATTGCTGAAACATCTCGCATATCGGCAAGATGCTGCGCTAGCGAAAGTGCGTATTCCTGATTGGGGCCGCCGCGTCCCTTGCCGCGCACGGTGACGGTGAGTTCGCCGCCAGAGACGATGGCGATGCGCTTGCCCTCGGCGCGGGCTTTCTTTGCCATCGCCGCGTGCGAAGCCGCGACGTCGCGGGCCTCGCCTTCGAGGTCGGCCCCGAGGTCGATCACCTCATAGCCGGCATCGCGCGCGACCTTCACCGCGGCATCAAGCGAATTGCGGGGCCGCGCGATCAGTTCGAATCGCGCGCGAGCGAAAGCGTCGTCATCCGGCTTGCGGCTTTCGTTGCGTGGATCGTCGAGCGCGCGGCGCACGGCATCATCGAGCGCGAGATCGTAGCGAGCGACGATGGCGCGGGCGTCGGCCAGCGTGGTCGGGTCCGGCACTGTCGGCCCGGAGGCGATGGCGGCGGGATCGTCGCGCGGCACGTCGGAGATCGCCAGCGTCACGATCTGCGCCTTCTGCCCGGCGGCGGCGAGACGGCCGCCCTTGATCCGCGACAGATGTTTCCGGACGGTGTTGATCTCGCCGATCGGCGCACCCGAACGCAGCAATGCGCGATTGACCTGCTGCTTCTGCGCAAACGTGATGCCGTCCGCCGGTGCGATCCAGTTGGCGGAGCCGCCGCCGGAAATCAGCACCAGCAACAGATCGTCGGCGGTGGCAGTGGTGGCGAGCGTCAGCGTTTCATCCGCCGCCTTGAGGCCGGCTTCGTCCGGCACCGGATGCCCGGCCTCGATCACCTTGACCCGGCGGGTCGGCACGCCATGGCCGTGCCGCGTGGTGGCGATCCCCGTCAGCCGCTCGGGTGTGAGGCCTTTGTCGTCGAGATAGTGTCGTTCGGCGGCAGCAGCCATGGCGGCGGCGCCCTTGCCGGCCGCCAGCACGATCACGCGGCCTTTGGGTGGTGACGGTAGGTGCTGCGCCAGGATCGAGTCCGGATGCGCGGCGGCGACGGCAGCATCGAAGATGGAGCGGAGAAGGGCGCGTCGGTCGGTCATGGCGCTACGAACTCGCTGAACGGGTCAGGGCGGATCACCGGTTATCCATCCGATCGCGGCAAAAGAAAACCCTCGCAAGGGCGAGGGTTTTCATCGTGAGCATCGGATTGAGAAACGATGCGGATCAGCCGCCGACTTCGCCGCTGATGATGTCGCCGAACAGCACCCATTGCTGGCCTTTGAACCGCATGAGTTGCAACTGTTCGATCGGCGCGAAATCGGTGGCGCTGGTGTTGATCTTGACGCCCGGCAGCACGTTGGTCGGGGTGAAGTTCTTCAGGCTGGCAGCCTGCTTCATCACGTTGGCGCGGGTCAGGTTGTCACCGCATTGCTTGAGCACCTGCACCATGGTCTGCGCCACGTTGTAGCCGACCATGACGCCGCCATCGAGCCGGTTGCCTTCCGGGAAATGCTTGGCGAGGAAGTCGTCGAACGCCTTCATGCCGGCATTGTTCTTCCATTGCGGGTCGGCGGCATCCATCAGGTAGGTGGCGGAGATGATATCCTGCGAGTTCTCGTAACCGGCCGGCTTGATCACGCTGCCGATCGATGCCGAGACGTTATTGAGGAAGTGGGTCGGCTTCCAGCCGATCTCCGCTATCTTCTTGATTGCCTGCGCCGCGAATTTCGGCGTGGTGATATTGATGAACACATCGGCGCCGGATGCCTTCAGCTTGACGATGTGGGAGTCGATGGTCGGTTCGGACAGTTCATAGCTGTCCTGGGCGACGATCATGGTCTTGGCTTTGGCACCGAGGCCGTCGAGCAACCCCTTCAGATAGTCTTTGCCGTAGTCGTCGTTCTGATACAGAACGGCGATCTTGGCTTTCGGCATGTGTTGCATGATGTACTTGGCGTAGATTCGGGTTTCGCTCTGGTAGTTGGGCTGCCAGCCCATGGTCCAGGGGAAGTCCTTCGGATCGTTCCACTTGGTCGCGCCGGTGGCGACGAACAGTTGCGGCACCTTCTTGGCGTTCATGTATTTGTGAATCGCCGAGTTGGGCGGCGTGCCCAGCGAATTGAAGATGAACAGAACTTCGTCGCTCTCCACCAGCTTGCGCGCCTGCTCGACGGTTTTCGGCGGACTGTAAGCGTCGTCGTAGGAGATGAAGTTGATCTTACGGCCGTTGATGCCGCCCTGATCGTTGATCATCTTGAAGTAAGCAGCTTCGGTCTTGCCGATCACGCCGTAAGCGGATGCCGGTCCGCTATAAGGCATGATATTGCCGATCTTGATTTCGGTATCGGTCGCGCCGGTGTCATATTTCTTCTGTGCGAACGCGGCGCTGCTGGCGGTCGCGAGAACAATCAAGGCAGCCGAAAACGCCGCTGCCGGCCGTTTCATAACGGGCATGTCAAACCTCCCTCTGTGGTGTTGATGTGTCGTTGTTATTATTGGAGGCGCGTTGGCCTCACCGACATTCAACACCTCCCTGCGGCATTCGGCAACAGCAGCGCCGCAGACGGCACCCACAGCCTATTCACAAACCCGTTTGCGGCATTGCAGCAGATCGCGTCCATCACAAAAGGCAACGGCCTCGCCCGGAGATTGAGGCGAGGCCGTCGGTCATTGCTGGAATGGAAAGGGACGGATCACACGTGGATCATTTGGCGACGTCGCCGCTGATGACCTCGCCGAACAGTTGCCAGCGGCCGTTGTCGAACCGCATCGTCTGCAACTGACTGATGGGGGCGAAGTCCGTCGGGCTGGTGTTGATCTTGATGCCCGGCAGCAGGCCGGCGATCTCGAGATCCTTGATGTTTGCCGCCTGCTTCATGATGTTGGCGCGGGTCAGGTCGTCGCCGCAGGTCTTGAGCAGGGCCACCATGGTCAGCGCCATGTTGTACCCGGTCATCATCGAGCTATCGACACGGTTGGCATCGGGAAGGTACTTCGCAATCAGGGCATCGAAATCCTTCATGCCGGCGTCGTCCTTCCACTGTGGGTCGCTGGCATCCTTGGCGTAGGCGGCGGAAATCACGCCCTGCGCGTTCTCGAAGCCGGCCGGCTTCATCACGGTTGCCGTCGATGCGCTGACGTTGGCGATGATTTGTACCGGCTTCCAGGCCAGTTCGCCGACCTTCTTCAAGGCCTGGGCCCCGAACTTCGGCGTGGTGAAATAGACCATCACGTCGGGATTGGCTGCCTTCATCTTGACGATGTGGGTGTCGATGGTCGGTTCGGACAGTTCATAGCTTTCCTCGATGACGATGTTGGAAGCTTTGTCGCCGAGCCCGTCCTTGATGCCCTTCAGGTAGTCCTTTCCGAAGTCGTCGTTCTGGTAGAGGATCGCGATCTTCTTGCCGGGATGATCCTTCATCAGATACTTGGCGTAGATGTTGCCTTCGCTCTGGTAGCTCGGCAGCCAGCCCATGGTCCAGGGGAAGTGCTTCGGATCGTTCCACTTGGTCGCGCCGGTGGCGAGGAAAAGCTGCGGCACCTTCTTGGCGTTGAGATACTTCTGGATCGCGGAGTTGGATGGCGTGCCAAGCACGCCGAAGGTCAGCAGCACCTCGTCGCTCTCGACCAGCTTGCGCACCTGCTCGACTGCCTTGGGCGGGCTGTAGGCGTCGTCGTAGGAAATGAAGTTGATCTTGCGGCCGTTGATGCCGCCGGTGTCGTTGACGCGCTGGAACACCGCGCCCATCGCCTTGCCGACGATGCCGTAGGCCGAGGCCGGGCCGCTGTAGGGAACGATGTTGCCGATCTTGATCTCGGTGTCGGTCGCGCCGGTATCGTACTTTTTCTGAGCCAGCGCATGTCCTCCGGACACGGCAAGCGCGAGCGTAGCCGCGGCGAATGTGGAGATGGCAAACGATGGTCGTCTCGACATAATTTTCCTCACTGTCTGTTTTTCATAGAAGGACGGCCTCGCCCATGGGCGAGGCCGCTGGTTATTCTGGATTGAAGACGGCGGTAGCGATCAGTGGCTGCCGTCGCTGCTGATGACGTCGCCGAACAACTCCCACTTCTCGCCCTTGAAGCGCATCATCTGCACCTGCTGGATCGGGGCGAAGTCGGTGGCGCTGGTGTTGATCTTCACACCCGGCAACGCGACGTCGATCTGGAAGTCCTTCAGGCTTGCGGCTTGCTTCATCACGTTCGCACGCGTGAGGTTGTCGCCGGCCATCTCCAGCACCTTGTGCAGGGTCTGGGCTGCGCCGTAGCCGTAGACGAGGCCGCTGTCGGCCTTGTTGGCGCCGGGCATGTACTTGTCGATGAAGGCAATCCACTTCTTCATGCCTTCGTCGCTGTTCCACTGCGGATCGGCGCCGTCCTTCAGATACGCCGCCGACAGCACGCCCTGGCCGTGTTCGAAGCCGGCAGGCTTCATCACCGCGCCGACCGAGATGCTGACGTTGGTGACGATATGCAGCGGTTTCCAGTTCAGTTCGCCATTCTTCTTGATGGTCTGCGCGGCGAACTTCGGCGTGGTGAAGTCCATCAGCGTGTCGGCGCCGGTGGCCTTGATCTTGACGATGTGCGAGTCGATCGTCGGCTCGGAGACTTCATAGCTCTCCTCAATGACAATCATCGACTTCGCCTTGTCGCCGAGGCCTTCCTTGAAGCCCTTGACGTAGTCCTTGCCGAAGTCGTCGTTCTGGTAGAGCACCGCGACCTTGGCGTCCGGCTTCTCCTTCAACAGGTACTTGGCATAGATCCGGGCTTCGTCCTGGTAGTTGGGCTGCCAGCCCATGGTCCAGGGGAAATGCTTCGGATCGTTCCACTTCGCCGCGCCGGTGGCGACGAACAGTTGCGGCACTTTCTTGGCGTTCAGATACTTCTGGATCGCGGTGTTGGACGGTGTGCCCAGCGGGTTGAACACCAGCAGCACCTCATCGCTCTCGACCAGCTTGCGGGTGTGCTCGACCGCCTTGGGCGGGCTGTAGGCGTCGTCGTAGGTGATGAAGTTCACCTTGCGCCCGTTGATGCCGCCCTTGTCGTTGATCATCTGGAAGTAGGCCGCTTCGGTCTTGCCGATCACGCCATAGGCAGACGCGGGACCACTATACGGCATGATGTTGCCGATCTTGATCTCCGCGTCGCTCGCACCCGTGTCGTATTTCTTCTGGGCGAGAGCGCTGCCGCCGGTCGCAGCAAAGGCCATGATCGCCGTTGAAAAAGTGGCGATTCTTAGTTTTTGACGGAAAGTCATTACTTGCTTAGCTCCTTCTGAGTTTGTTGAACAAGGTTTCCGCAAAGATCGCGCCCTGCCGGGCACCGTGCGGCACCAGATAGATCACGACAAACAGCAGCACGCCGAAGAAGGCGCCGGAGAGCCCCTTCGAAATGCCTTCGGCGATGTTCGGCACGAACACGATGAACGCCGCGCCAGCCAACGAGCCCGGTAGCCAGCCGACACCGCCGACCACCATGCCGAGGAACAGGGCGATGGCGAGTTGGAAGGTGTAGCTGTCGGGCGCAACGAATTGCACCGCGATAGCGCCGAGTGCACCGGCGACGCCGGTGATGCCGGCCGAGACGCCGAACGCCAGCGTCTTGTAGACCGAGAGATCGACGCCCATCGCGGAGGCCGCGATTTCGTTGTCGCGGATCGCCATCATCGCGCGGCCCGAGCGCGATCTCAGCAGGTTGATCGATGCGAGATAGATCGCGAGCGAGACCACCAGTGTGAAGTAATACAGCCACATGTCCTGCGACATCGGCAGGCCGAACGGTGCATCGGGCTTGGTCACGACCAGGCCCTGAACGCCGCCGGTCCAGTGCTCGATCACGCCGAGCTTGAGGAGCTGCGGCATCGCCACGGCGAGGGCGAAGGTCGCCAGCGCCAGGTAGATACCGGACAGCCGCAGCGCCGGGAAACCGAACAGGAAGCCGACACCGAAACAGATGATGCCGGCCACCGGCAGCGTCAGAACGTAGTTGACGCCGCCATGTTCGATGAGAATGGCGGCGGTGTAGGCGCCGATGGCATAGAACGCGCTCTGGCCGAGCGAGAACTGGCCGCTGCCGCCGGTGAGGATGTTCAGCGCCAGCACGGCGATGCCGTAGATCAGCAGCATTGTCATCTGGAAGATGACGAAGTTTCTGACGAACAACGGCAGCGCGAGCAGGATGATCAGCATCACCCATGATGCCGCGCGTCCCAGAGCCATCGACTTCTTGGGCGGTGCGTCGACGGTTGCGGTTTGGGTATCGGCGGTGGTTTCCTGAATGGTGCTCATGATCAAACTCGCTTTACGACGGTGTGGCCCATCAGGCCTGTCGGTTTGACAACCAGGACGATGACGATCAGCGCCAGCGCGATCGGCAGCTTCAATTCATTGCCGACGCCCGGAATGTAGGTGCCGACAAGGTTTTCGAAGACGCCGACCAGGAAGCCGCCGAGCACCGCACCGAGCGGACTGGTCAGTCCGCCGAGCACGGCCGCGGCAAATCCGTAGATCAGCACGCCGCCCATCATGTTCGGTTCGAGGAACACCACCGGCGCGATCAGGATGCCGGCGATGGCGCCGATGGCGGACGCCATGCCCCAGCCGAGCGCAACCATCCAGCCGGTGTTGATGCCGACCAGCCGCGCCGATTCAGGCAACGATGCCGCGGCACGCATCGCCAGTCCGATCCGCGTGAAGCGGAAGAACAGGAACAATGCGATCAGTAGCACCAGGGTCACGCCGATCATGCCGGCCTGGTGGGTCGAGATCAGCTGGCTGCCGAGGAACGGCGAGGAGCCGAACGGCGTCGGAAACTGCTTGATGGTGAAGTCCCAGATCAGGCCCGCGACGCTGTTGATGATGGCGAACAGCGCGATGAAGCCCGCGACGTTGGTCAGCACCGGTGCCTTCGCCAGCGGCTTGAACAGCAGGCGTTCGATGATGACGCCGGCGGCGAACGAAATGATCAGCGTCAGCAGGAAGGCCCACCAGTAGGGCACGCCCCATTGCATCAACTGCCAGGCAATGAACGTGGCGAACATCGCCATTTCGCCCTGGGCAAAGTTCAGATGGTCGATCGCCTGGAAGATCATGACGATGGCCAGCGCCATACAGGCGTAGATCGCGCCTGTAGCGATGCCAGCCAGGACTTGATTGATGAAAAGCTCCATGGCCGGTCTCCTCAGTAACCGAGATAGGATTTGCGCACGGACTCGTCGTTGGCGATTTCACTCGCGCTGCCCGACATGACGATGCGACCGGTTTCGATGACGTAAGCCTTGTCGGCGATCTCGAGGGCGAGCTGTGCGTTCTGCTCCACCACCAGAATGCTGACTTTGTCTTCGCGGTTGATCTTGCCGAGAATGCCGAACAGATCGCGCACGATGAGTGGTGCGAGGCCGAACGACGGCTCGTCGAGCAGCATCAGCCGCGGCCGCAGCATCAAGGCGCGTGCCACCGCCAGCATCTGCTGTTCGCCGCCCGACAAGGTGCCGGCCTGCTGCGTGTGTCGCTGTTTCAGCACCGGGAAGTGATTGTACATCCGCTCGATGTCGTCCGGGATCGCCTTCACGTCCTTGCGGCTGATGGCGCCGAGCTGGAGATTTTCCTCCACCGTCAATGTGGTGAAGGTGCCGCGTCCCTGCGGCACATGTGCGATGCCGAGACGCACGATGTTCTCGGTCGACTTGCCGTTGAGCGGCTTGCCTTCGAACTGGATGCCGCCGGTCGAACGCACCATGTTGCAGATCGCGCGCAAGGTGGTGGTTTTGCCCGCGCCATTGGCGCCGAGCAGCGTGGTCATGCTGCCTTCGTTGAGATCGAATGACAGGCCATGAAGCGCCTGCACCTGGCCGTAATAGGCGCGCAGGTCGTGAACACTCAGCAACACGCTCATTGGTCCTTGCTCCCCAGATAAGCCTTGATGACCTCCGGGTCCGACTGCACCTGAGACGGCGTACCCTCTGCGAGTTTGCGGCCGAAATTGAGCGCCACCACGTGGTCGGCGATCGACATGACCAGGCCCATGTGATGTTCGACTAGCAACACGGTGATGCCGCGCTGGTCGCGAATGCGGCGGATCAGGTCGCCGAGGATGTGAACTTCCTCGTGGTTCAGGCCGCCCGCCGGCTCGTCGAGCAGCAGGATCTTCGGCTCGGCCGCGAGCGCGCGCGCCAGTTCGACCCGCTTCTGCGTGCCGAACGGAAGCCCGGACACAACGGAATGGCCGACGCTGGTGAGATCGAGATAGTCGAGGATCTGATCGACGTTGCGATTGATCGCGGCCTCGCCACGGCGCACCCATGGCAGCTTCAGCGAGTCGCTGATGATGTCGCTGTTGGTGTGCGCATGCATGCCGACGCGCACATTGTCGAGCACGCTCATGTTGGGAAACAGCGCGACGTTCTGGAAGGTGCGGCCGATACCGATCTCGGCGATCTTGTGCGGCGGGCGCGTCAGGATGCTGACGCCCTCCATCAGGATATCGCCCTTGCTCGGCTGATAAAGTCGGCTCAAGCAATTGAACAGCGTCGTCTTGCCGGCGCCGTTCGGCCCGATGAGGCCGAGAATTTGTCCCTGCTTCATGTCGAATGACACGCCATTCAGGGCGACGATGCCGCCGAACACGACGCTGACGTCGCGAACCGCGAGCAGGGGATTGGCCGAAGCGGCCTGTCCCTGTGCGAGCTGTGCCTGCATCATCGGCGGCAGCCCATCTCAGCCATCACGACCGACGACACACGCCGGAGGTTGTGACCATGAAGATTATCGGATCCCCGCAACCATGCGCGCAACTTTCCCTCCTCCTTTTGATTTTTTGGTGTCGGCTTTTTTTGAGTGCGGCGTCGAGCTTCCGCCTAACGCTGCTTCTATGTTCCTTACCATCGTCACCAGACGTGGTCCAATGTCGTTGAGTAAACGATCTTCCGTGAAGCGGAATGCAGGCGCGCCGCAATTGAATGCATACGGTCCTGTTCCATCGTTCAACGTCAACGCGACGCCAGCAGCGTGAATGTCGTCCTGCCATTCGCCGGCGGAGATAGCGAAGCCGCGTTTGGCGACGAGTTCGCCCGCGCGTTCAATGCCTTCGCGGACGCGTGGCCAGCGACTGCCGTAATGCTCGCGCAATTCGCGCAGTAACTGCGTGCGTTCGTCGTCGGGCAGGGCCCAGATGTAGGCGCGGCCCATTGCCGTCGTCGCGATCGGAACTTTCGAGCCGACATCGAGCTGTACGCCGAGCGCCAGACCGCTGCGGCTCTGGCCGAAATAAATCATGCTGAGCCGGTCACGCGCGCCGACGGCGACTGCGCCGCCGGTTGCGCGCATCACGTCTTCGCGAAACGACTCGGACAAATGCTGAACACCGAGATTGGCCAGTGCGGCATAACCGAGCGACATGGCTGCGGGCGTGAGTTGATACTTCTCGAACCGCGGCACCTGTGTAAGATAACCGAGCTTGGTGAGCGTATAGGTCAGCCGGGAAACGGTTGGCTTCGGCAAATTCGTGCGGGCGGCAATCTCCTGATTGCCGAGCAGCCCGTCCTTGGGATGAAATGCGCGCAACACTTCGAGGCCGCGGGCAAGAGCGACGACAAAACTGCGATCTGTCGCCACTTTCTTGGCTGGACGCTTCATGGCTTGCGCGCGAATCCCCTATGACGTCAACGCTGGCGGACGCGAGTCCGCATGTCTCAAATCGTGAATCCGCACCCGTGAATCCCCGTTAAACAGGGAGTTTCAACCTGTGAGTCTGAATTCGTGAATTTGAATCCGATCGCGTTACGATCGATCGTCATACGGTCTGTCGCCATACGTTCGATCGCCTGTAACATATTGATCGTGCGGCCATCGATCTTTCGATCGTCGACCGCCGATCATTGATCGTTGCAGCGTGTCCCCCGATGTTTGAAGGTGATGTTGTGTCAATTCTCACCTCGTTGACAATGGACGCTCTTCAAAATAACCCTCCTTGTCAAGATGTGGAATTAGATTTCGCAGTGCGAAATTGAGGAAAACGCTGATCGGATTGTCCGGATCAATACGTGACTGAAGGAGATGGATGTGAGCGAAGTCGTACGGTTAGAGCGTCAAGATGCGGTTGCTATCGTCACGGTCGACAGTCCTCCGGTCAACGCGTTGAGTGCGGCGGTGCGTCGCGGCATTTTTGAACAAATCAAAACTGCGGCGGGCGATCCGCAGGTGCAGGCCATCGTGTTGACCTGTGCGGGACGGACCTTCATCGCCGGCGCCGACATCACCGAATTCGGCAAGCCGCCGCAGCCTCCGGGCCTCAACGAAGTCATTGCCGCGATGGAGGACTCGCCGAAGCCGGTTGTCGCCGCCATTCACGGCACCGCGCTTGGCGGCGGCCTTGAGACTGCGCTCGGCGCTCATTTCCGTGTGGCGGTTAAAGAGGCCAAGCTCGGCCTGCCTGAAGTGAAGCTCGGCCTGCTGCCGGGTGCGGGCGGCACGCAGCGTCTGCCGCGCGCGGTCGGTCCGGAACTCGCGGTCAAGATGATCGTCGGCGGCAACCCGATCAGCGCGTCGGAAGCGCTCAAAGCCGGTCTGATCGACGAGATCGTCGACGAACTGGTTCCGGGTGCCATCGCGTTCGCCAAGAAGGTGGTCGCCGAGAAGCGGCCGCTGCGCCGCCTGCGCGACGAGGATGGCAAGCTTGCCGCCGCCAAGGCCGATCGCTCGATCTTCACCAATGCAGTTGCTGCGCTCACCAAGAAGGCGCGCGGGCTGGAAGCGCCGTTCGCTGCCGCCGACGCCGTCGGCGCCGCCATCGACCTGCCGTTCGATGAAGGCCTGAAGAAAGAACGCGAAGGCTTCATGAAGCTGATGACCGGCGACCAGTCGAAGGCGCAGCGTTATGCGTTCTTCGCGGAGCGCGAGGCGGCCAAGGTCGCCGGCGTGCCGGAAGGCACCAAGCCGCGCAAGGTCGAGCGCGTCGCCATCATCGGCGCCGGCACCATGGGCGGCGGCATCGCGATGTCGTTCGCCAATGCAGGCATCCCCGTCACGCTGATCGAGACCGGCGACGAGCAGCTCAAGCGCGGCATGGGCGTGATGCAGAAGAACTACGAGAACACCGCGGCGCGCGGCGGCATTCCGGCGGATGCTCCGGCCAAGCGCATGGGCCTCATCAACGGTGTCGTCGGCCTTGAGAACGTCAAGGATGCCGACCTCATCATCGAGGCGGTGTTCGAAACCATGGCGATCAAGAAGGATGTCTTCACGGCGCTCGACAAATACGCCAAGCCAGGTGCGGTGCTGGCCTCCAACACCTCGTATCTCAATATCAACGAGATCGCCGCGGTGACCAAGCGGCCGCAGGACGTGCTCGGCATGCACTTCTTCTCGCCGGCCAACGTCATGAAGCTGTGCGAAATCGTGCGCGCCGAGAAGACCGCGCCGGATGCGCTGGTGACGGCGGTGGCGGTTGCCAAGCGCATCGCCAAGGTGCCGGCGGTGGTCGGCGTGTGCGACGGCTTCGTCGGCAACCGCATGCTGGCGCAGCGCGGCAAGCAGGGCGAAAAGCTCTTGTACGATGGTGGGCTTCCGCAGCAGATCGACGGCGTGGTGACCAAGTTCGGTTTGCCGATGGGGCCGTTCTCGATGGGCGACCTCGCGGGCCTCGATATCGGCTGGCGCTCGCGTCAGGATCGCGGCATCAAGTCGCCGATCGGTGATGCGCTGTATGAGGCCGGCCGTCACGGTCAGAAGACCGGCAAGGGCTACTACAAGTACGAGCAAGGCTCCCGCGCGCCGCTTCCCGATCCGGAAGTGGAGAAGATGCTCGAGGAGGTTCGTGCCAAGCTCGGCGTCAAGGGCCGCAACATCAGCGACGAGGAAATCCTCGAGCGGATGATCTATCCGATGATCAACGAAGGCGCGCGCATTCTGGAAGAAGGAATCGCGTCGCGTCCGAGCGACATCGACGTGATCTGGCTCTACGGCTACGGCTGGCCGATCTATCGCGGCGGCCCGATGTTCTACGCCGACCAGGTCGGCCTCAAGCACATCGCCGACCGGCTGTCGTATTACGCGAAGGAGACCAACGATCCGTCGCTGGAGCCCGCGCCCCTCCTGAAGAAGCTGGCGGCGGAAGGCAAGACCTTCGCCTCGCTCGCAGCGCCGAACAAGGCGGCGTGAACCTGAGCTGGGCGCCGCGCCCGTCGCTCTATTCCTTCCCTCGTGGGGGAGGAATAGAGTGGGCGGCCAGCTAGCGATGCCATGCGCGCGGAGCCCTCGTCCCTAACCTCTCCCCACAAGGGGAGGGGAGTAAGTTCGGCGCTCGCGTCGAAGAATTAGGCCAACCGAAATGAGTCACCCCGGCGAGCAGTTTTATCCGGAAGGCGTGCGATGGGATGCTCCGATCGCGCGGGGCACCTTGCCGGACTTGCTCGCCACGGCGGTCGCGAATTACGGCACGCGGCCGGCTCTTGAATTTCGCGACCGACCGATCAGTTTCAGCGACTTGCAGGCGCGGGTCGATCAGGTCGCGGCGGCGTTTCTGCGCGACGGTATCGGCAAGGGTCACTCGGTCGCGCTGTTTCTCGGAAATTCGCCGGACCATCCGATCAATTTCTTCGGTGCGCTGAAAGCCGGCGCGCGGCTGGTGCATCTGTCGCCGCTCGATGGCGAGATCGCACTGTCGCATAAACTCACCGACAGCGGCGCGCGTGTGCTGGTCACCAGCAACCTGTCGGCGCTGCTGCCGATGGCGCTGCGGTTTCTCGCCAAGGGTCTGCTCGACAAGCTGATCGTCTGCGAGGACGACGATTGGGGCGCGATCGGCACGCCGCAAACGGCACTGCCGGACGATTCCCGCGCGATCACTTTCAAACAATTTGTTGCCGGTGCCGCAAAGCCCGCGCAGTGGCCGCAGATCGATGTCGAGGACGTGGCGCTGCTGCAATACACCGGCGGCACCACCGGCCTGCCGAAAGGCGCGATGCTAAGCCACCGCAATCTCACCTCGGCGGTGTCGATCTACGACGTCTGGGGCGCGAAAGCGCGCGCCGAGCGCAATACCGTCGAGCGCGTGATCTGCGTGCTGCCGCTGTTCCATATCTACGCGCTGACAGTGATCCTGCTCGGCTCCATCCGCTACGGCAATCTGATCTCGCTGCATCAGCGCTTCGATGTCGGCGCGGTGCTGCGCGATATCGAGACAAAACGAGCCACGGTGTTTCCCGGTGTGCCGACGATGTGGATCGCGCTCGCCAACGATCCGTCGCTGGAAAGCCGCGACCTGTCGTCGCTTGCGGTGGCGGGCTCCGGCGGCGCACCGCTGCCGGTCGAGGTCGCAAAGGTTTTTGAGCGCAAGACCGGCCTGACGCTGAAGAGCGGCTGGGGCATGACCGAAACCTGTTCGCCCGGCACCGGCCATCCGCCGACCGGACCGGACAAGCCGGGTTCGATCGGTCTGATGCTGCCCGGCATCGAACTCGACGTGGTGGCGCTGGACGATCCGTCGCGCGTGTTGCCGCCGAACGAGACCGGCGAAATCCGCATCAAGGGACCGAACGTCACGCGCGGCTACTGGAACAGGCCGGAAGAAACCGCTGAAGGTTTCGTCGGTGATCGCTTCCTCACCGGCGATATCGGTTACATGGATAGCGACGGCTATTTCTATCTGGTCGACCGCAAGAAGGACATGATCATCTCTGGCGGCTTCAACGTCTATCCGCAGATGATCGAGCAGGCGATCTATACCCATCCCGACGTCCACGAGGTGCTGGTGATCGGCGTTGCGGACGACTATCGCGGCGAGGCCGCCAAGGCGTTCGTAAAATTGAAGCCGGGCGTCGCCGCATTCACCCTCGATGAACTCCGCGCCTTTCTCACCGGCAAGGTCGGCAAGCACGAATTGCCGGCGGCGCTGGATTTCGTCGACGAACTGCCGCGCACCGCGGTGGGCAAATTGTCCCGCCACGAATTGCGCAGTCAGCAACCTTCACCCACGGTTCAACACTCACCAAAACTCGCAACAGGAGGTCGTTCATGACCGATGCCGTTATCGTTTCCACTGCCCGCACCCCGATCGGCAAGGCCTATCGCGGCGCTCTCAACAACACCGAAGGCGCGACCCTGCTCGGCCACGCCATCGAGCACGCGGTGAAGCGCGCCAAGCTCGACCCGAAGGAGATCGAGGACGTGGTGATGGGCGCTGCCATGCAGCAGGGCGCCACCGGCGGCAACATCGCCCGCAAGGCCGCGCTGCGCGCCGGCCTGCCGGTCACGGTCGGCGGCACCACCATCGACCGCCAGTGTGCCTCGGGCTTGCAGGCGATCGCGCTTGCGGCGCGCTCGGTGCTGTTCGACGGCGTCGAGATCGCCGTCGGCGGCGGCGGTGAATCGATCAGCCTGGTACAGAACGATCACGCCAACAAATTCCATGTCATCGATCCTGAACTGGTGAAGATGCACAAGGACATCTACATGCCGATGCTCGACACCGCCGAGACGGTGGCGAAGCGCTATGGCATCTCGCGCGAGCGCCAGGACGAGTATTCGCTGGAAAGTCAGCGCCGCACCGCGGCCGCGCAGCAAGGCGGCAAGTTCAACGACGAACTGGCGCCGATCTCGACCAAGATGGCAGTCGTCAACAAGGAGACCAAGGAAGTCTCGTTCAAGGACGTGACGCTGTCGCAGGATGAAGGCCCGCGGCCGGAAACCACTGCCGAAGGTTTGGCGAGCCTGAAGGCCGTGCGCGGCGACGGCTTCACCATCACCGCCGGCAACGCCAGCCAGTTGTCGGACGGCGCCAGCGCCACCGTCATCATGAGCGACAAGCTCGCGGCGCAGAAGGGCCTCAAGCCGCTCGGCATCTTCCGCGGCTTCGTTTCCGCCGGCTGTGAGCCGGACGAGATGGGTATCGGCCCGGTGTTCGCGGTGCCGCGTTTGCTGAAGCGCCACGGTCTCACCGTCGATGACATCGACCTGTGGGAATTGAACGAAGCCTTCGCGGTGCAGGTGCTGTATTGCCGCGACAAGCTCGGCATCGATCCGGAGAAGCTCAACGTCAACGGCGGCGCGATCTCGGTCGGCCATCCCTATGGCATGTCGGGCGCGCGCCTGGCCGGTCACGCGCTGATCGAAGGCCGTCGCCGCAAGGCGAAGTATGCGGTCGTCACCATGTGCGTCGGCGGCGGCATGGGCTCGGCGGGCCTGTTCGAGATCGTGCAGTAAAAAAATAACTCCCTCCCCCTGCGGGGGGAGGTGAGCCACATCAACCCAGGGAGCATCCGATGGATCTCAGTCTCACCCCGGAAGAACAGGCATTCCGCGAGGAAGTCCGCGCCTTCTTCCGCGATAACGTTCCGGCCGGCATCAAGAAGAAGCTGTCGGAAAATCGCCACACCACCAAGGAAGACATGGTGGAGTGGACGCGCATCCTGCACAAGAAGGGCTGGGCCGTCCCGCATTGGCCCAAGGAATATGGCGGTACCGACTGGACCGCCGTGCAGCAATACATCTTCAATGAGGAGATGCAGGCGACCCCCGCGCCGCCGCCGCTGCCGTTCGGTGTCAATATGGTCGGCCCGGTGATCTACACCTTCGCCAACGAGGCGCAGAAGAAGCACTATCTGCCGCGCATCGCCAATCTCACCGACTGGTGGTGCCAGGGCTTCTCCGAGCCGGGTTCGGGATCGGACCTCGCTTCGCTGAAGACCAAGGCCGAACGCAAGGGCGACAAGTATATCGTCAACGGTCAGAAGACCTGGACCACGCTGGCGCAGCACGCCGACTGGATCTTCTGCCTTGTGCGCACGGATCCGGCGGCGAAGAAGCAGCAGGGTATTTCGTTCCTGCTGATCGACATGAAGTCGAAGGGCATCACTGTGCGCCCGATCGTCACCATCGACGGCGGCCGCGAAGTCAACGAAGTGTTCTTCGACGATGTCGAGGTGCCTGCGGAAAATCTCGTCGGCGAGGAGAACAAGGGCTGGGATTACGCCAAGTTCCTGCTCGGCAACGAGCGTACCAACATCGCCCGCGTCGGCATGTCGAAGGAACGCCTGCGTCGCCTGCGCGAACTGGCGGGCAGCACCCAGGCCGGCGGTCGCCCGATCATCGACGATCCGAAATTCCGCGAGAAACTCGCGGCGGTCGAGGTAGAGCTGAAGGCGCTCGAACTGACGCAGATGCGCGTTGTCGCCAACGAGGGCAAGAACGGCAAGGGCAAGCCGGACCCCGCTTCCTCGGTGCTCAAGATCAAGGGCTCGGAGATCCAGCAGAGGCTCACCGAACTGATGCTCGAAGTCGCAGGCCCATTCGCCAATCCGTACGACATCCATGGCGACGACAATACCAACGAAACCATGGACTGGATCGCGCAGATCGCGCCGACCTATTTCAACTACCGCAAGGTGTCGATTTACGGCGGCTCCAACGAGATCCAGCGCAACATCATCAGCAAGGCAGTGCTGGGGCTGTAATTCTTGGCGGCCGGAACGCTCCGGCCGCGCATCTCTTCGCTGCGTCATTGCGGGCGAAGCGAAGCAATCCAGATCAAACGGCGCGGCGGCTAGCTGGATAGCTTCGCCGCTCGCGCTCCTCGCAATGACGCTGAGTTTGACAGTTTGAGGAACGAAACATGGATTTTGATTTGTCCGAGGAGCAGCGGCTTCTCAAGGATAGCGTCGACGGGCTATTGAACGATTCCTACGATTTCGAACAACGCAAGAAGTACGGCGCCGAGAAAATCGGCTGGAGCAAGGCGGTCTGGGGCAAGCTGGCGGAGCAGGGGCTGCTCGGCCTGCCGTTCGCCGAGACCGATGGCGGCTTCGGTGCCGGCGCGGTCGAGACCATGATCGTGATGCAGGCGTTCGGTCGCGCCCTGGTACTCGAGCCGTATCTGCCGACGGTGGTGATCGCCGGCGGCTTCCTGCGCCACGGTGGCTCGGACGCGCAGAAGGCCGCGCATATTCCCGGCATCATTGACGGTAGCAAGACCTTTGCGTTTGCGCAGCTCGAGAAGAATTCGCGCTACGACCTCAACGATATCTCCACCACCGCCAAGAAGAAGGGTGACGGCTGGGTCATCGACGGCGAGAAGTTCGTCGTCCTCAACGGCGAGGCCGCAGATACGCTGGTCGTCACCGCACGCACCAAGGGCGGGCAGACCGAGCGTGACGGCATCGGCGTGTTTCTTGTGCCACGCGACGCCAAGGGCGTGACGGTGAAGGGCTATCCGACGCAGGACGGCATGCGCGCCGCTGACATCACCTTCACCGGCGTCGAAGTCGGCGCGGATGCGGCGATCGGCGATCCGGCGGGTGGCCTGCCGCTGATCGAGCGCGTGGTGGATGAAGCGCGCACCGCGCTGTGCGCCGAGGCGGTGGGTGCGATGGACGAGTCGCTCAAGATCACCGTCGAATATATCAAGACGCGCAAGCAGTTCGGCGTGCCGATCGGCAGCTTCCAGTCGCTCCAGCACCGCGCAGCGGACATGTTCGTGTTCACCGAGCAGGCCCGCAGCATGGCGCTGCTGGCGACCATGGCGAGCGATTTCGACGACGCCAAGGAGCGCGCTGCGTCGGTGGCCGCTGCCAAGGTGCAGGTCGGCAATTCGCTGAAGTTCGTCGGTCAGCAGTCGATCCAACTGCATGGCGGTATCGGCATGACCATGGAGGCCTCGATCGGCCACTACTTCAAGCGGCTGTCGATCATCGAGACCACGTTTGGCGATACCGACTATCATCTGCGCCGCGCCAGCGAGGCGGGTGGGATCATTTGAGAATGCTGAGCGACGGCTGTGTTGTTCACAGCCATTGCTCACATGTACCGCGTCATGGCCGGGCTTGTCCCGGCCATCCACGTTTTGGAGCAGCAAACGAATAAGGCGTGAATGGCCGGAATAAATCCGGCCATGACAACGGATAGACAATCGTAACGAACAGGAAACGTCGCCATGCAAAGCACTCCCTTCGATCTCTCCGGAAAAGTTGCCGTCGTTACCGGCTCGAGCCGTGGCATCGGGCGCGCGTCGGCTGAACTGCTGGCGAAGCTCGGCGCGAAGGTGGTGGTGTCGAGCCGTAAGGCCGATGCCTGCGAGGAAGTCGCCAAGGGCATTCGCGATGCCGGCGGCGAGGCGCTGGTTATTCCCTGCAACATCTCGCGACGGAACGAAGTCGAAGGGCTGATCGACGGCGCGACCAGGCACTACGGCAAGATCGATATTCTGGTCTGCAACGCGGCGGTGAATCCTTATTACGGCCCGCTGCTCGACATCACCGACGAAGCCTTCGACAAGATCATGGGCTCCAACGTCAAGAGCAACGTCTGGCTCTGCGCGCGGGCGATCCCGCAGATGGCGGAGCGCGGCAACGGCTCGGTGGTGATCATCTCGTCGATCGGCGGCCTGCGCGGTTCGACGGTGATCGGCGCTTACGGCATTTCGAAAGCGGCCGACTTTGCGCTGTGCCGCAGCCTTGCCGGCGAGTGGGGCCCGAAGGGTGTCCGCGTCAATTGCATCGCGCCGGGCTTGGTGAAAACCGATTTCGCTCGCGCGCTGTGGGAAGACGAAGCGCTGCTGAAACGCCGCACCGCGACCACGCCGCTCCGCCGCATCGGCGAACCGCACGAGATCGCCGGCGCGGTGGCGTATCTCGGCTCGGATGCGTCGACTTTCATGACCGGACAGACCATCGTCATCGACGGCGGCGTTACGACGGCGTCGGTGTAACGAGCGCGTCTGAGGCGCGCGCCGATTTAGCGCGCCTCAAACGACGACGCCCTATTGCGCCTCGATCTTTGTGATGGTCTTGGTGTTGTTCGCTTCGGTGACGGAGAATTTGACCTTGTCCCCGGCGTGCACGTTGTCCAGCATCTTCAGCGGTATCTTGAAACGTTCGACGACGCCCTCGGCGTTTGCGCCGGTGGTGCCGCTTTGCGGCTGCTGAATCGTGATGCTGCCATTCAACCGGTCGAGCACGGTGACCGTGCCGGTGCGCGGTTCCTGCGCCAACGCCGCTGAGCCAAGTGCCGCGACCATCGCGCCAGCCAGAGCGATCTTTGCCAGTGTCATCGTCAAGCTCCCGGTTATAGGCGGGCCATCACGTTGGATAAACGGCAGCCGGCGAAATCGTTCCGCCGGTCACGGAATGGTCCCATGTCGGGCAAGTGCGCGGCATATTGACGTCGGCGGCGCAATCCGGTTGCCTTGATACACCTTGCTGTAATCGGGAAACGCCGCATGTCGTCTCACATTCTCGCCATCGATCAGGGCACCACCTCGTCGCGCGCCATGGTGTTTCGCGCCGACACCTCGATCGCGGCCGTCGCCCAGCAGGAATTCCCGCAACACTTCCCGGCCTCGGGTTGGGTCGAGCACGAACCCGACGACATCTGGCAATCGACGCTCGCCACGTGCCGTGACGCCATGCAGAAAGCCAATGTCGTCGCCTCCGACATCGCCGCCATCGGCATCACCAACCAGCGCGAAACCACCGTGGTGTGGGATCGCGCCACCGGGCGGGCGATCCATCGCGCCATTGTCTGGCAGGATCGCCGCACGGCGGACATCTGCGCGCAACTCAAGGCTGCCGGCCTCGAGCCTGAGATTTCCGCGCGCACCGGCCTGATTATCGATCCGTATTTCTCCGGCACCAAGGTCGCGTGGCTGCTCGACCACGTTCCCGGTGCGCGAGCCCGTGCCGAGCGTGGCGAACTGCTGTTCGGCACCGTGGACTCGTATCTGTTGTGGCGGCTCACCGGCGGCAAGGTGCACGCCACCGATGCGACCAACGCCTCGCGCACATTGCTGTTCAATATTCACACCGGCGAATGGGACGACACGTTGCTGCAAATGCTGCGCGTGCCGCGCTCGATGCTCCCGGAGGTGAAGGATTCCTCGGCGCATTTCGGCGACAGCGCGGCGGAGTTGTTTGGCGGCAGTATCGCCATTCGCGGCATCGCCGGCGACCAGCAGGCGGCGACCATCGGGCAAGCCTGTTTCGCACCGGGCATGATGAAATCGACCTACGGCACCGGCTGTTTCGCACTGCTCAACACCGGCACGACGGCGGTGACGTCGCATAACAAGCTGCTCACCACCATCGCCTATCAGTTGAACGGCCAGCGCACCTATGCGCTGGAAGGCTCAATCTTTGTCGCGGGCTCCGCGGTGCAGTGGCTACGCGATGGACTGAAGATCATCGCCAATGCCGCCGAAAGTGGGCCGCTGGCGGATCGCTCCGATCCGGCGCAGTCGGTGTATCTGGTGCCGGCCTTCGTCGGTCTCGGCGCGCCGTACTGGAATCCGCGCGTGCGCGGCGGGCTGTTTGGGCTGACGCGCAACACCGGCCCGGCCGAACTCGCGCATGCGGCGCTGGAGAGCGTCTGCTACCAGACCCACGATCTGTGGGCGGCGATGCGCGCCGACTGGCCCGACGCGGCGAGCGCCAACACCGTGCTGCGCGTCGATGGCGGCATGGCGGTGTCGGACTGGACCATGCAGCGGCTCGCAGATCTGCTTGATGCGCCGGTCGATCGTCCGGTGATTCAGGAAACGACCGCTTTGGGCGCGGCCTATCTCGCCGGGCTCGGCGCCGGCGTCTATCCCGAGCCGGCACGGTTCGCCGATAGCTGGCGGCTGGAGCGTCGCTTCAAGCCGAACATGAGCGCCGCCACGCGCACGCGCAAACTGAAGGGCTGGGCGGCGGCGGTGCGTGGCGTCCTGGCCAGCGACGACGGCGGCGATTAGTCCCGGCTCTCAGGCGCCTGTGGTGAGCGATCCTTAACCACCGCTGGGGAACTCTCTGCCCGCGCGGGGGCGCGCGGCGGCATGAGGTGCCGCCGGAGGAAACGTTGCTCATGGAGTCGTGAGATGTTGAGCCGTCGAATGTTCTGCGGATGCGTGTCGTTGGCGTTGTTGCCTAGTCTGGTCACGCGTGCGAACGCGTTGCCGGCGAGCTGCGGCGTGATGACGCGCGAGCGTCAAAACGCGAAGACGCCGGCGGATGCGCTGGCCCGATTGAAAGCCGGCAACGAGCGATTCGCCGCGGGCAACATCGTCAACTGCGATCTGATGCAGCAGGTGAAGGATACCGCCGCCGGGCAAGCGCCTTTTGCGGTCGTGGTCGGCTGCATCGATTCCCGCGTGCCGCCCGAACTGGTGTTCGACCAGAGTATTGGCGATATTTTCTGCGCGCGTATCGCCGGAAATTTCGTCAATACCGATATCATCGGCAGCCTGGAATTCGCGACCAAGCTCGCTGGCGCGCGTGCCGTCGTTGTGCTCGGTCATAGCGAATGCGGCGCGGTGAAGGGCGCGATCGACAACGCCAAGCTTGGCAATCTGACGACGACGCTGGCCAACATCCGGCCCGCGGTAAAGGCGACCAAGGCGAGTGGCGAGCACACATCTAAGAACGCGACCTTCGTTCAGGCGGTGGCCGAAACCAACGTCCGCATGGCGGTTGCGAAACTCACCGCGAAAAGTCCGGTCATGAAGCAACTGGTGGCGGCGGGCGATCTGACGATCGTCGGCGCGATGCACGATCTCGCGACCGGAAAGGTCAGTTGGCTAGGCTGATTGCGACACGGCGCGCGCCTCACATCGTCATCTGGCGCGCGCCGCTCATGCACGACATGAAGTTACGCCATGCGTGCTACTGGCAAAGCTGCCGCTGGCCGAACGAATTCGTGTACATGGTGCCCGGCTGACAGACGAAACCGTTACGCGCGGCGTAGCTTTGCGAAGTTTGAATCGCGGTGCCGTTATATGTGTAAGGCGCATCGTAGACGTCGTTGTAGGCATATTGCGGCTCATACGCATAAGCGTCGCGATAGCCGTAGGGACCACGGCCGAACGGCGCCGCTGCGATCGCGCCAGCGGTTCCGACAGCGGTGCCGGCGATGGCGCCCGCCGTGCCGATGGCGCTGCCCGCCACGTTGCCGGCGAAATCGAGCGGCGCGAAACCGGTGTTCATCGGCCGATTCCATTCATCGCGATAGGTCGCGCTGCGGTCATAGCGCGGTTGATCCATGCGGCTCATGTGCTTGCGGTGGTGGTGCGACTTCATCCGCTTGGCCGAGGTGTGCCTCATCGATTTCTTCATCGGCTTCGATGCGGTGGTCGATGACATGGCGTCGGATTGTGTTGCGCTGTTTTTCGCGGCGGGTGCGGCGATAGCGGGTGCGGCCACCAGCATTGCTGTTGCGGCTGCGGCGGCAAGGAATGTTGTTTTCATGCTGCGATCTCCTTCGCTGAACGGGGTGCCCCGACAACGGACGATCGCGCGCGGTGTTCCAGCACTCACATGGGTGTGAGTGCGGCGAGCAGCGGCGGTAGCGTCGCGAAAACGCAGATCGTCAGGGATCGGATCAAGGTCATGCCGGTTATCCTGTGCGTGGTGATTGTGTAGGTTGCCAATCACCGACCGGCCCTGGGGGCGGCTCAATTACGGCAGAAATGTGTTGGTCGACGGCGCGCCGTTCAGAGGCAGCGACGTCCCGTCGTCTTGGCGATGACGTGATCGATCCCCATCTTCGATCGACTCAAGCGAGGTGTCAGTGAAGAATCATCGAGCCGAACTGGACCGGCACTTTGCCTGGTTTGAAAGCAAGCTGCCGCCGAAGCTGGGGCGCTTCGTCACCTGGGTGCGGCGGCCATCCTCGCGATTGGTCCGTATTCCACTCGGAATATTGCTGATCATCGGCGGTATCTTCAGCTTTTTGCCGGTACTGGGGCTCTGGATGCTGCCGCTCGGCCTGATGCTGATCGCGCAGGATATTCCCTTTCTGCAAGGACCGATCGCCCGGTTGCTGGGCTGGATGGAGCGCAAATGGCTTGAACGTCAACGCGCGCGCGGCGGCGAGGTCGGCTGACGCTGCGCTTTTGCGCGTTGTTGCACCGCATGGTGTGACTCGAAAGGCCCACCCTCCGACTAAATCTAGTATGTCGAGAGTCCGATATCGCAAATTTTGCTTTAACGAATCAGCAAGCTGATTCACTTTCGCCTTCTGGGGTCAATCTGGAGGCCAAGGTATGAACGTTATTGTTTTTGCATCACGCAAGGGGGGCTCGGGGAAAAGCACTCTGACGGCTCATCTTGCTGCGCACGTCCATAAACCGTCGCGCCCGTGTCTGCTTGTCGATGCCGATCCGCAAGGATCGCTCACGCTCTGGCACAAGCTGCGTGGCACCAACGAACCGCCGCTGAAAACCGCCAATCGTTCGGTCAGCGAGATTGTCGCCAGCGCCAAGCGCGAGGGCTATGAGTGGGTGTTCATCGATACGCCGCCGAACATGTCGGCGGTGGTCGAGGATGCCGTGCGCAATGCGACGATGGTGATCATTCCGGCACGGCCCGGCGTGTTCGACGTCAACGCCGTGCAGGAAACCATTCAGACCTGCCGCTCGGCGCGCAAGCCTTATGCCGTGGTGATGAACGGTGCGCCCGCACTGCGTGAGGGATCTGAAAGCCCGATCGTGACCATTGCCCGCGAAGCCCTCGCTAAATTCCGCGCGCCAGTGTGGAGCGGCCAGATCACCAATCGCGCCGATTTGCTGTTGGCGCTGGCGCATGGCGAGGGTGCGCAGGAATATTATTCGGCAGGGCGCGCCGCCTCCGAGATCAGCCGGCTGTGGTCGGCGATCGATCGTTCGGTCAAGGCCATTCGCGGCAATGCGTCCGCCAACGGCGCTATGCACAAGCAAGCGGCGTAACCGTACGTCGCAGCCATTGAGCTTCAAACGCGCGCATGTCGCGCGTTTTTTACGTTTGCCGTCCGCGTCGTGTCGGAAAGCGCGAGGCGGCTTTCGCTTCGCCTGTCACTGTGAACGTTGCGGCATTAATCGCTTATGCAACCTTGGCTGCGGGCAAAGCGCGTTCGATATCGCTTTCCGTCGCGCGGCGCGTATCGTCGTGGACCACATCGTGGAACGTTGCGATGTCCGATGGCCGGCCGAGCAGATAGCCTTGCACCGCGCCGCAACCTTCGTCGCGGAGGAAGTGCAATTCCTCGCTGGTTTCGACGCCTTCGGCCAACACCGGCAGCCCCAGTCCGCGACCGAGGCCGAGAACCGCGCGGACGATGGTGGCCGCCGAAGCGTTGGCATCGACCGATTTGACGAACGAACTGTCGATCTTGATCTTGTCGAACGGGAATGCGCGCAGGTTAGACAGCGACGAATAGCCGGTGCCGAAATCATCCATCGCGATGCGGACGCCCAAGGCCTTGAGTTGTCGCAGGGTCGTCAGCGCGCGGTTGAGATCGCGGACCAGCGCCGTTTCGGTGATTTCAAGTTCGAGCCGGCCTGCCGCCAGTCCCGTCTCCAGAAGGATCTGGTGCACGGCCTGGACGAAATTGGCGTTGTGCAACTGAACCACGGAGACGTTGACGGCGATTGACAGCGGATTGCGCCATTGCGCCGCCTCACGACATGACTCGCGCAGCACCCAGATGCCGATATCGAGAATGGCACCGGTTTCCTCGGCGATCGGGATGAACATCGCGGGAGAAATCATGCCGCGCAGCGGATGCCGCCAGCGCAGCAGGGCCTCGAATCCCATCACCTCGTCGGTCTGGATGTCGGTCTGCGGCTGGAAGGCCAGCGAGAACTCGCCGCGCGGGATAGCCAGCCGCAGGTCGTGTTCGAGTTCGCGGCGGGCGCGGACCTCCGAGCCCATTTTGGCTTCGAAGAAGCGATAGGTGGCGCGTCCGTCGGTCTTGGCGCGATAGAGCGCGGTATCGGCATGGCTCAGCAAGGTTTCACGCAACACGGCATCGTCCGGATAGACGGCGATGCCGATGCTGCATGAAATGCGCTCGATGTCCGACGTCTCGTCGGCTTCCTGCAGTGACGTCAGAATCGTTTCCGCCAGCCGGCCCGCGGCGGACGCATGGCCGATTTCCGGCATCAGGATCGCGAATTCATCGCCGCCGAGACGCGCCATCATGTAGGTGTCCTGCAGCAGGGCGCTGGTTCGCTTGGCGACGGTTTGCAGGACGTGGTCGCCCGCGGCGTGGCCGAACAGGTCGTTCACTTCCTTGAAGCGGTCGAGATCGAGGCAGAGCACGGCGAGTTTCTGGCCGGTCGCGTTCGCCTGCGCGATCGCCTGGTCGAGCTTGCTGCTGAAATAGCCGCGATTGGGCAGCGTGGTCAGGGCGTCGTGATGGGCGAGGTAGCGGATGTGTTGCTCGGCCGCCTTGCGCGCGCGCAGATCGCGCACCGCGATGACCTGATGCGGCTGTCCGCTGTAGTCCATCGCACGGTGAAGGATTTCCACCGGGATCGTGGTGCCGTCGTGGCGATGCAGGGTCATTTCCAGCGGCGTTTCGGGCAAAGGCGCAGACGCCAGATGCGCCGTCAGGTCGGGGAAACAGCCATCGATCTGCTGTGGCATCGCGCCGGCCGGATCGATCCCCAGCAGCGCGGCGAAACTCTTGTTGATGGTGACGATGGAATTGCCGTCGCAGACCACCAGACCTTCGACGGCGGCGTCCGCCAGCCCCTGGAGCCGGCTGGCTTCGAGCAGGCTGCGCTTGCGCTCCTTGAGGTCGAGCGACACACCGGCGAGCGCGAGCAAGATGATGGTTGCACTGGCAAGTGCAACGCCGACCGCGAGCAGGCCGGTTGGCAGCGCCGACGGTGGAATATCGAGGTTGGGGACAGGAATGATCGAGGCCGCGGCCATTGCGGTGAAGTGGTGACTGGCGATTGCCAAGGTCAGCAGCACTGAACCGTAATATCGCCAGACGACCGGATGTTGGCGCAGCCCGGCCGGCAATGCCGCCGCGCCGATCAATCCGCCGAGCGCGATGGAGGCGGCGACCATCGGCCAATCCCACAGGATGACGCCCTGGATTTCAAATGCCGCCATACCGAGGTAGTGCATCGCCGCGATGCCGCCGCCGACAACCGCGCCGCCGATCCACGGCATCGCGCGCGACGTTCGGGTCAGCGCGATCGCAAGGCCGGCGCCGCACAAGAGTACAGCGGCCAGCAACGACACGATGGTGAGAAAGATGTTGTAGCCGCTTGGCACGCCGGGGGTGAACGCCAGCATCGCGATGAAGTGCGTCGCCCAGATGCCGAAACCGCCCGACGTCGCGGCGACGCCGATCCAGATGTAGCGCATCTGGTCCTTGGTCGAGGCGGCATATCGCAACAGGCTGATGGTGGCGAATGAGGCAAGCCCGCAGATCACCACGGCCAGCCCAACCAATCTGAGGTCGTGGGCGGTCGCGATACAATTGTAGATCTTCAACATGCCTCGATCACCATTCTGAAATTCTTCCAGTCGGGACGCAGGCAGTAAGTTGAATTACGTAACGGGAAGTGAATCAGGGGAGGTGAATCGCGGCCACGCGGCGAAATGGTGAATCAATCCTCGCGATGGTGCGTGTAACTTTTCGAATGGGGGCGCATTTCAAGCCGGCCGCAACGTCGCGTCCGCGCGTCGTATGTTTCCACCATGCGGCTGCGTCATTCTGTCCGCGCCATTTCGGCGCGCCGCATTGTTCGGATATCGCCGACAGCGAGGAACAACAGCAAAAGAAAAAAGCCGGGCTCGAAGAGCCCGGCTTGAGGTATTGGCCACGTGAGGCCGACACAATCACCTTCCAAGAGGGATAACTGAACGCCCGCACCGCTAGAGGAGGGGGACAGATGCGCGATGCGATCGCTCAGTGTGATGAGAGTAGAGCCCTGTTAGCGCGTTGCGGCAACCGGACAAGTCGCATGTCAGTCATGCGGCGATTGGAGGCGTGCAAAGCGCAGGGCAGCTATTCAGGAAGGCCAACGCTGCGCCTTGCTTACGACAAAATCCCGGAACGCCTGGACGCGTGCCACCGACTTCAACTCCTCGGGATAAACGAAATACGTGTCGAGTTGAATCGAATCGGATTCGCTGAAGAGTTGCACCAGCCGATTTGTATCTTCGACCAGGTAGTCCGGTAGCGCGGCGATGCCGAGCCCCTGTTGGCAGGCGCGAACAAGCCCAAGGATGTTGTTGACCTTGAAGAAGGCTTCGCGCGGGCCGGAGCCGTTGCGGCCGGCTTCGATCAGCCAGTTGCGGTTCTGGAGGTGTTGCGGCACCTGCGCGTCGCTCAGCATGATGATGCGGTGGCCGTCGAGATCTTCCAGCGTGCGCGGCGTGCCGAAGTGCTTGATGTATTCCGGCGAGCAATAGGCGTGGAAGCCCATCGCGAACAGCTTGCGCTGAATAAGGTCGGGCTGCGTCGGCTTGCGGGTGCGGATCGCGACGTCGGCTTCACGCATCGACAGGTCGAGTTCTTCGTCGGTGACGATGAGCGAAATCCGGATTTCGGGAAACAGCGCGGTGAATTCGCCGAGCCGCGGAATCAGCCAATGAATACCGACGCCCGGCGTCGTGGTGATCTTGAGATCGCCGCTGGGGCGCTCGCGGCTGTCGGTGAGCTTGGCGCGTGCCGCCTGCAACTGCATGAAGACGTCATGCGCGGTGCGAAACAACAGGTCGCCCTGCTCGGTGAGGATCAGGCCGCGGGCGTGGCGGTGAAACAGCGAGACCGACAATTCCTGTTCGAGCGCGCTGACCTGACGGGACACCGCGGACTGTGACAGTCCGAGTTGCTCGCCTGCGTGGGTGAAGCTGCCCGCTTCCGCCGCGGCGTGAAAGACCTTCAGCTTGTCCCAGTCCATGTCGGATAAGCCGTCGCGATTTCGTGGCATGTTTACTCCGCTGCAGCCCGTTCGTTGGCGCTGTGGGCAAGGAAACGTTCGGCTTCAAGGGCAGCCATGCAGCCCATGCCGGCGGCCGTCACGGCCTGGCGATAAGTCTCGTCGGCGACGTCGCCGGCGGCGAAGACGCCCGGCACCGAGGTCGCGGTCGAATGCGGCGCCACCTCGACATAGCCCGAGGATTTCAGCTTGAGCTGGCCCGCGACCAGTTCGGTCGCCGGCGCATGGCCGATGGCGATGAAGACGCCGTCGGCGGGGATTTCGGTCACCGCGCCGGTCTTGATGTTCTTCAGCTTGACGTTGGTGACCTTGGTCGGCTCCTTGTCACCGCAGATTTCGTCGAGCACGCTGTCCCACACCACCTCGATCTTGGGATGCTTGAACAGACGATCCTGCAGGATGCGCTCGGCGCGGAAGTGATCGCGGCGGTGCACCACAGTGACCTTGGCGGCGAAGTTGGTCAGGAATAGCGCTTCCTCGACCGCGGTGTTGCCGCCGCCGACCACCACCACGTTCTTGCCGCGGTAGAAAAAACCGTCGCAGGTCGCGCAAGCCGAAACGCCGAAGCCCTTGAATTCTTCTTCCGACGGCATCCCGAGCCAGCGCGCCTGTGCGCCGGTGGCGAGGATGACCGTTTCCGCGAGATAGACGTCGCCGCTGTCGCAGGTGAGCCGGAACGGCCGCTGGCCGAGGTCGAGCTTGGTGACCAGATCGGTGACGATTTTGGTGCCGACATGCGTGGCCTGCCGTTCCATCTGCTCCATCAGCCAGGGACCCTGGATGACGTCGCCGAAGCCGGGATAGTTTTCGACGTCGGTGGTGATCGTGAGCTGGCCGCCGGGCTGGATGCCCTGGATCAAGACCGGCTCCAGCATCGCGCGCGCGGCATAGATGGCTGCGGTATAGCCGGCCGGCCCGGAACCGATAATCACAACCTTGGCGTGTATAGGCGTCGACATGGGGGTTTTCCCCTTCTCTCAAGGAAAAGCCGCCAGAAAGCGAACTGACGGCGGCAGGCGGCTTGAAGAAGCCTGAACATTACCGCGAGTTTAGGCTATCTGGGCAGCTATGCAAGAATTGCAATACATTTGCGGCGATTTTCCCCCCGCTGTGCCCCTTCTGCATATCGCGCGTAATAAAATTGCGCCGCGCCGACAGGGTGCGCTATGGGTATTGCCATCGCCGTTCGCCACGGAATCACGGGAGCGCGTCCGGCAATTGAGGATTTGAACCGCGTGTCCAAGAGCCTTGATGAGATCGATCTGAAGATCCTGAGCGAACTTCAGGCCGATGGGCGGATTACCAACGTCGAACTCGCCAAGCGCGTCGGCATTTCGCCGCCGCCGTGCCTGCGCCGCGTCCGCACGCTGGAAGAGGAAGGCTATATTCAGGGCTATCGCGCGCTGCTTGACCCGCGCAAGCTCGGCTACGACGTGACGGTGTTCGCCTCGGTGCATCTGTCGAGCCAGGCCGATGCCGATCTGCGCGCGTTCGAGGATTTCGTGCGCCGCGCGCCGCTGGTGCGCGAGTGCTGGATGTTGTCGGGCGAGGTCGATTTCATTCTGAAATGCGTCGCGCCCGACATGGCGACCTTTCAGGCCTTCGTCACGCAGCTCACGGCGGCGCCGCATGTCCGCAACGTGCGTACCTCGCTGGTGCTGCAGAACGCCAAATATGCCGCGTCGGTCCCGCTCGAACTGAAAGTATCGCACGATTGAGCATCCGGCACGCTGCGCCGGGGCCGGTGTTTCGGCATGGCTGCGTTCCCCGTATGGCGTTTCTGGCCGAAGGGGTTTATGCGCATCTCCAGGTTTGATTTCAGGGGCGCATTCGAAGTTGTCGATCGGTCCCGTTGCCGTGGCCGGTTAAAGGGGCTGGTGTGACACTCTTCCAAATCGTTCTGCTTGCGGTGGCGGGTTTCGCCGCCGGGACCGTCAATGCCGTGGCTGGTGGCGGCACCTTCGCGACGTTTGCCGCGCTCGTCGCCTGCGGGCTGCCGACGCTGGACGCCAATGCCACCAGCGCGGTGGCGCTGACGCCGGCCAACCTCGCCAGCGTGGTGGCTTATCGCTCCGAAATCCGTACGCATTTCCGGCGCATGCTGCCGTTCATGCTGATCGGCCTGGCCGGCGGCGCGATCGGCGCCCTGCTGCTGATCTGGCTCGGCGACAAGGGTTTCCGCCCGCTGGTGCCGTGGCTGCTGCTGTCGGCCACCCTGATGTTTGCTTTCAGCGATCGCATCCGCCAACTGACCAAACCGATGGCGCAGAAAGGCAGCGGGGCGACCGCCCACATCGTCGCTTTCGCGGTGATGGCGCTGGCGACGATCTATGGCGGTTTCTTCGGCGCCGGCATGGGCATCATGATGCTGGCCGCGCTCGCCATCATCGGCAGCGGCAATTATCACGAGGACAACGCGATCAAGAACGTCGTTGCGTTCCTGATCCAGATCGTGTCCGCCACGGTGCTGATCGCGGGCGGCCTCGTTCACTGGCCACAGGCGCTGGTAACGATCGTGGCGTCGGTGATTGGCGGCTATTGGGGCGTGAGCGTTGCGCGCAGCGTGCCGATCAAGGTGATCCGCGCCACCGTTGTGCTGGTTGGCGCGGTCCTCACCGTGATCTTCTTCCTTAAGGGTTGATCTGGAAGACTACCTTGATCCTGTTTGCGATTACTTCTTCCGCAGCATCGCGTCGAGGCTGATCGGGCCGCCGCCGGCCGTCGCGAGATAAAGGCAGGCAAAGCAGAACAGGATCGCCGCGGTGCCGTTGTTCAAAAGCGGCAAGAAGGCGCGCGGGGCATGGCCGATGAAATACGCGAAGGCCATTTCGCCGGAGAGGATGAAGGCGGCAAAGCGGGTGAACAGGCCGAGCAGCAACAGGCCGCCAAGTACCAGTTCGAGTGTTCCGGCCGCGCCATAGAGCGAGAACAGTTGCACCTTTTCGAACATCGGCAGCGGCGGATACTTGAACAGCTTGGCGATGCCGTACTGGAATAGCAGCAGCCCGGTCATGAAGCGGAAAAGGCTCAATGCCACCGGCTGAAATCTGGAAAGCGTTTGGTCCATGTTTTACCCCCTGTCTGGCGGTGCTGATCTGCGTATTGTCGAAATGGAAATCGAATGCGGTCGGAAACTCGCCGTCGTTGTATGCGGGCCTAACCCGCGATCAAATCACAAGGCCGTTGCGCATGGATGTCGCGTCCCCCTCGTTGCGACGATATCCGACGAAAGCTAACAACCGCTCCTGCAGAATATTCCGCTCCACTAGAAGCTTATAGTTGCTAGTGGTCCTTTGATTCTAACATTTGCAAAAGTGCCTGCCGCATTGGGATGCAAATGTTAGAATCGGGCCACTAGCATTGATTGGGCGGGAATATTCCGTCAAGGCACAAAAAAGCCGCGGCGTGCGCGGCTTTCTCTTTACAGCAATTCCAGCGGTGGGTGCTCAGCGCCACTCCACCTTGGTGATCTCGTAGGCCTTGGCGCCGCCCGGCGCCATTACTTCCACCGAGGACCCCTTGGTCTTGCCGATCAGCGCGCGCGCCAGCGGAGACGTAATTGAAATCCGTCCCTTCTTGGCATCGGCTTCGGTTTCACCGACGATCTGCCACACTGCCTTCTTCTCGGTGTCCTCGTCGATCAGCGTGACGGTGGCGCCGAATTTGATGGTATCGCCGGACAGTTTGGTGACGTCGATCACTTCGGCGCGCGCCAGCTTGTCCTCGAGTTCGGCAATGCGGCCCTCGTTGTGCGACTGCTCTTCCTTGGCGGCATGATACTCGGCGTTTTCCGACAGGTCGCCATGCGAGCGCGCCTCCGCGATCAGTTCGATGATGCGCGGCCGATCCACCGATTGGCGCTGCTTCAACTCGACCTCAAGCGCGGCATGACCGCCGGGGGTCATCGGAACCTTGTCCACCATTTACCCTCGTCCTTCGATGTCCTTTTCGACCGCCGCGGCGGTTCCGGACATTAGTGTGCCAATCGTTTTGCTGCCTGTTCGCGCCAACGCGTTCGTCAAGTAGCGTCACCCACGTCGCTACTGTCAACAGGCGCACTTAAAACGGAACGAGCCGGATTGCCTCCGGCAGTTCCGTTGATCATTTGCCGTCCACGGCCGCCGTTCGCGGCCGCAGATCAGTTTCCGGGAAAGTAACTCTGCAACGTGCGGACCTCAAGGTCCCCGCCCAGATAGGCCCGAATGCCCTGCGCGGCTGCCACGGCACCAGAGAGAGTGGTGTAGTACGGCACTTTATGCAAGAGGGCAGCGCGCCGCAGCGAGCGGCTGTCGGCCAGTGCCTGCGGCCCTTCGGTGGTGTTGAACACCAGTTGCACCTCGCCATTGGTGATTGCGTCGACGATGTGCGGCCGGCCCTCAAGCACCTTGTTGATCTTCTCGGTCGGCACGCCGTTATCGGACAGGAAGCGCTGGGTGCCGGAGGTCGCGATCACGCGGAAGTCGAGCGACGACAACAGCCGGACAGCTTCGAGGATCCGCGTCTTGTCGTCCTCGCGCACGGATACGAACACGGTGCCCTTGCGCGGCACGCGGGTGCCGCCGCCGAGCTGGCTCTTGGCGAAGGCGACCGCGAAGCTGCGATCGAGACCCATCACTTCGCCGGTTGAGCGCATCTCCGGGCCGAGCACGGTATCGACGCCGGGGAAGCGGGCGAACGGGAAGACGGATTCCTTGACGCCGACGTGCTTGAGTTGCTGCGGCTTCAGTTTGAAGTCCGCGAGCTTTTCGCCGGCCATGATGCGTGCGGCGATCTTCGCCACCGGCGTGCCGATCACCTTGGCGACGAACGGCACCGTGCGCGAGGCGCGCGGATTCACTTCCAGCACGTAGATGGTGCCGTCCTTGATGGCGTACTGCACGTTCATCAGGCCGACGACATCGAGGCCGAGCGCAAGCTCACGGGTCTGGCGTTCGAGTTCGGCGATGGTCGCGGCGTCGAGCGAACGCGGCGGCAGCGAACACGCGCTATCGCCGGAATGAATGCCGGCTTCCTCGATGTGCTCCATGATGCCGACGACGAAGGTGTCCTTGCCGTCGCACAGGCAATCGACGTCGATCTCGATGGCATCCGACAGATAGCGGTCGAACAGCAGCGGGTTTTTGCCGAGCACGGTATTGATCTGCCCGGTCTTGTCGTTTGGATAGCGCGCCTTGACATCGGCGGGCACCAGCTCCGGGAGCGTTTCCAAAAGATAGTCGCCGAGCTGCGTGTCCTCGCGGATGATCTGCATCGCGCGGCCACCGAGCACATAGGACGGGCGCACCACCAGCGGATAATCGAGGTCGGCCGCGACAAGCCGCGCCTGCTCCACCGAATAGGCGATGCCGTTCTTCGGCTGTGTCAGCCGCAGCCGGTCGAGTACGCGCTTGAAACGGTCGCGGTCCTCCGCGAGGTCGATGGCGTCGGGCGAAGTGCCGAGGATCGGCACGTCGGCGGCTTCGAGCGCGCGCGCGAGTTTCAGCGGGGTCTGGCCGCCGAACTGCACGATGACGCCGTGCAGCGTGCCGTTTGTGCGCTCCCGGTCGATGATCTCGAGTACGTCTTCCTGCGTCAGCGGCTCGAAGTAGAGCCGGTCGGCGGTGTCGTAGTCGGTCGAAACCGTCTCCGGATTGCAGTTGACCATGATGGTTTCATAGCCGGCATCCGACAGCGCGAAGCAGGCGTGGCAACAGCAATAGTCGAATTCGATGCCCTGACCGATGCGGTTCGGACCGCCGCCAAGGATCACCACCTTCTTGCGGTCGGACGGCGCGCTTTCGTCGGCGGGACTGCCCGCGAACGGCGACTCGTAAGTCGAATACATATAGGCGGTGGGCGAGGCGAACTCCGCCGCGCAAGTATCGATGCGCTTGTAGACCGGGCGCACGTCGAGCGATTGCCGCAGCGCGCGGATTTCGGCTTCGGTGGTGTTGGCGAGCACCGAGAGGCGGGCGTCGGAGAAACCCATCGCTTTCAGCGTGCGCATGCCGAAAGCATGCGGCGGCAGGCCGTTGGTCTTGATCTTGTCTTCCATCTCGACGATGCCGCGCAGTTCGGCGAGGAACCACGGATCGATCTTGCAGGACGCGAAGATGTCCTCGTTGGTCCAGCCGAGCCGCATCGCCTGCGCAACCTGCAGGATACGATTGGGCGTCGGCGTGCCGAGCGCGGCGCGAATGGCATTCTTGTCGTCGCCCTTGCCGAGGCCGTCGATCTCGATCTCGTCGAGACCGGTGAGGCCGGTCTCCAGGCCGCGCAGCGCCTTTTGCAGCGATTCCTGGAAAGTACGGCCGATCGCCATCACTTCGCCGACCGACTTCATCGAGGTGGTCAGCGTGGTGGAAGCACCGGGGAATTTCTCGAAGGCGAAACGCGGCACCTTGGTGACGACGTAATCGATGGTCGGCTCGAACGAGGCCGGCGTGGCGCCGCCGGTGATGTCGTTGGCGATCTCGTCGAGCGTGTAGCCTACCGCGAGCTTGGCCGCGACCTTGGCGATCGGGAAGCCGGTGGCTTTCGACGCCAGCGCCGAGGAGCGCGACACGCGCGGATTCATCTCGATCACCACCATGCGGCCGTCGGCGGGATTGACGCCGAACTGCACGTTGGAGCCGCCGGTCTCGACGCCGATCTCGCGCAGCACCGCCAGCGATGCGTCGCGCATGATCTGGTATTCCTTGTCGGTCAAGGTCAGCGCCGGCGCGACGGTGATGGAATCGCCGGTGTGCACACCCATCGGATCGAGGTTCTCGATCGAGCAGACGATGATGCAGTTGTCCTTCTTGTCGCGGACCACTTCCATCTCGAATTCTTTCCAGCCGAGCACCGACTCTTCGATCAGCACTTCGTTGGTCGGCGAGGCGTCGAGGCCGCGCTCGATGATGTCGAGATATTCTTCCTTGTTGTAGGCGATGCCGCCGCCGGTGCCGCCCATGGTGAACGACGGACGGATGATCGCGGGCAGGCCGATCTCGGACAGTGCCATCAAGGCTTCGCCGAGTGCCGCTTCCTGATAGCGCTTGCGGCGTTCGTTCTCGCCGAGCACCCATTGCCGCTCGTGCTCCGCCAGCGCTTCGCCGGAGAGCTTGGCTTTTTCCTCGAGATACTTGTCGCGATACTGCTTCTTCAGCGCCGAGGCGTTGGCGAGCCGCGACTTCGGCGTCTCGAGCCCGATCTTGGTCATCGCCTCGCGGAACAGCTGGCGGTCTTCCGCCTTGTCGATGGCGTCGGCGGTGGCGCCGATCATCTCGACGTCGAAATCGTCCAGCGTGCCCTGCCGGCGCAGCGACAGCGCGCAGTTCAGCGCGGTCTGGCCGCCCATGGTCGGCAGCAGCGCGAAGCCGCCGGGGATGACGTGGCGTTCCTTCTCGATGATCTTGCCGACGATCTCCGGGGTGATCGGCTCGATGTAGGTCGCGTCCGCCAGTTCCGGGTCGGTCATGATGGTGGCCGGATTGGAATTGACCAGCACCACCCGGTAGCCTTCCTCCCTCAACGCCTTCACCGCCTGAGTGCCGGAGTAGTCGAACTCGCAGGCCTGACCGATGACGATCGGGCCGGCGCCGATGATGAGGATGGTCGAGATATCTGTGCGTTTAGGCATTGCGGCTCACGGGCTGGAAACCAGAGCCATTCCCGTTCCTGGAGAATCGGAACGGGGCTCTGGATTCTTGTTTTGACGCGTTTTCTTTACGCGAACCGGTATCCACTTCGCTCGAAAACGCTCTAGGCATAAAAAAGGACGCGCAGCGCGCGTCCCTGGGGTCTTGCGATCGCAAGATGCCCGATCCGGGCAAGCTCATGCGATCACTCAGCAATCCAGAGCGCGACAGGACGCAAAACCGCATTCCATGGGTGCTGATCGTGCGCGGGACGGCTCCCGCGCGAGGTGTGTTTAGACCAGATTGCCTTGGTGGGGAAGGACTTTAACGGCGCCGTCAACCGGCGATTGGAGGCCCAGCCTGGACTCGAACCAGGATGAGGAGCGATGCATCACCCCTGCGTGAACACTTCCGCCACCGGGCCACAGCTATCCTGACCGATCACAGCGGCGTGCGCGACGTCAACTTCGGGTTAACCCTAATGCTCGCGGGAATAGCTGATCGGGCTGTGGACAACCGGATGGGTGTCTCTAGTCCAGCCGCCGCGCCACGAAAGTCATTCGCGCGGTGTTGTGGCCGATGTTCTTCGGGGCGCGTTCGGCGGCAAATCCGGCCGCCGTCAGCCTGTTGATCATGTCGTCTTCCGTATAGCGTTGCAGGCCGATCTTGGTTCGCAACTGGCGGTAGTCCGAAAGCGCGGTGCGCACCAGCCCGATCATGGCGTCCTTGAGGAAGCCGTGCTTCGCTCCGAATTGCAGCAGCGCGGCGACGTCGCGGGCCATCCCGACCTTGGGGTGCAGGATATCGCCGACCACGAGGCGGCCGGTAGGCTTGAGCACCCAATGCAGGGTGTCGAAGGCCCAGTCGAGCTGGGCGGGGGTCATGTATTGCGCCGCCGAGTTCATCACCGCGAGATCGACGGAGGCTTCCTCCATGCCGCGCAACTCGTCGAGCGAGCGAACCCTGATCCGGGTGTTCGGCGCGAAGCGGGCGATCAACCGTCCGCGCACGCCGGGAGCGGGCTCCGCCAGGATCAGCTTGGCGCAAGCCTCGGCGACCTTGGGGGCCGACAGCGCCTCGCCGCAGGCATAGTCCAGCACCACGGCGTCCGGGTTCGGCATGTAGCCGATGATATCGGCGGCAACCCTCTCGAAATGCACATCGCGATGCCGCTTGCTGACATAAATCGTGTGGGTTGAATCGTAGTAGTCGATCCAGTCGTCCATGGGTGCGGGCCAGCTTTGATAGCGTTCCGTGAGAGGAACCAAGTTCTTACGACGGCGTTGGAACGGGGTCCAAGAGTTTGTTTAAGCCAACGAGACTTTCGCTTGGACGGTTAAGATTATCGCTCAGGCGAAAATGCCGCCGTCGACATTCCGATTCTATCAGAGTGGCGGTCGAATGTAGCGCCCCGAAAACGCTTCGACGGCGTTTTTCGTCGTGCCCAGCATGAGAAGGACCCTCGTCGTGACAAAAGCCAAGACCGCATCCGGTAAAGTCGCCTTAGACCTCGATACGCCGACCGACCTCTCGCAGGAGGGCGTCAACAAGATTTCGGCGGCCATGAACACCATCCTGGCCGATACCTTCGCGCTTTACCTGAAAACCAAGAATTTCCATTGGCACGTCTCGGGACGTCACTTCCGCGATTATCACTTGCTGCTGGACGAGCAGTCCGCGCAGATTTTCGCCTCCACCGACGATATCGCCGAGCGGGTGCGCAAGATCGGCGGCACCACACTGCGTTCGATTGGCCAGATCGCCAAGCTGCAAACGCTCGAAGACAACGACGAGAATTACGTTCCGCCGCGGGAGATGCTGCGCGAACTGATGAACGACAACAAGAAGGTCGTGGCATCGATGCGCAAGGCTCACGACATCGCCGACAAGTACGAGGACGTCGCCACCGCCAGCATTCTCGAGAACTTCATCGACCAGGCTGAGCGGCGCACCTGGTTTCTGTTCGAAGCCAGCCGTCAGGAAGGCGCCAACGAACAGTAGCTGGTCGAGCCGATCAGTTCGCCGTCGTCCACAGCCGCATCAGTGCGCCTTGCACGCCCTGCACCGGATCGGTCACGGGACACGGCACGTTCGGAATCGTCTTCAGCGCCTTGCGATGGTTGTCCGGCGTCGGCTTGGTGATCTGCATTTTCTCGCCCGGCGGGTAAGCGCCGACCACGCTGAAATCGTCGCTGGCGGAGAGGCATTGATGGCCGGTGCCGGCGGGCAGGATCACGACATCGCCGGCGACGAGTTCGAGCGTTGCGCCGCGGTCGCCGCCGAGCCGTACCTTGGCGTGGCCGCGCGCGATGCCCAGCGCCTCATGCACGGTGGCGTGATAATGCAGATAGTCGAAGATGCCGTTGCGCCACAGATCGCCCCAGCCGTTGGCGGCAAACAAATTCTCGAAGATGCGTTCCGGCTCGCTGCCGGTGACGTCGACCGCCAGCCGATAACGCAGTACCGGCAGGCGATTGTTCGGCACCAGGCCGTCATCGTCGAAAACGAATGTCTGCGGTTCGACCAGACCATGCATGCCGGCCATACGCGATCTCCGGAGATGCGTCTGGCCCTTCAACCGCGATGGCGGCCTACCGGTTCCGTCAGGCGGCCTTGGGGGCTTCAAACACCAAACAAGTCGTGGTGCCGTGCGCCAGCAACCGGCCCTTGCCGTCGAGCAACTGGCCTTCGGCCGTGCCGACCCGGCGGCCGACGTTGAGCGCGCGGCCCTCGGCGCGCACCTCACCGGTGTCGCTGGTGATGGCGCGGATCAGCGAGATCTTGAATTCGAGAGAAGTATAGACGGTGCCGGCCGGCAGCATCGACTGCACCGCGCAGCCCATCGCGGAATCCAGCAGCGTCGCGGCGAAGCCGCCATGCACGGTGCCGATCGGGTTGTAGTGCTCGGGGCCGGGCACCGCGCGGAAAATCACATGGCCTTGCTCGGCACTGCCGCCGACAAGGCCCACCTGCTGCATCATGGTGGCGTGCGGCAGTTCGCCGGCGAACATCTTTTGCAGGAAGTCGAGCCCGCTCATCGACGCCAACACCTCCGGCGGCGTCAGGCCGAAGGAGATGGGTGGATTACTTTTGTCATGCATGAGCGTTTTCCTCAGCGTCGTCCCCGCGCAGGCGGGGACCCAGAACCCCTGACGTTGGTTATGCTAGAATAACTTCGCCTGATGATAGAGCCGAAACGCTGCGGCGTATGGGTCCCCGCCTGCGCGGGGACGACGTTTTCGTGCTGAAAGTCTGCCTATAAAACGAATTTCCGGGCAGGCTCTTTGAACTAAGCCCGCTTCTTTTCGCGCATCAGATCGGAGAAGCGGCGGAACAGGTAGTGCGAGTCGCGTGGGCCGGGCGAGGCTTCCGGGTGATACTGCACCGAGAACACCGGCTTGTCCTTCAGCGCGATGCCGCAGTTGGACTGATCGAACAGCGACACGTGGGTCTGCTCGACGTTGTCCGGCAGCGTGGTCTTGTCCACCGCGAAGCCGTGATTCATCGAGGTGATTTCGACCTTGCCGGTGGTCATGTCCTTCACCGGATGATTGGCGCCGTGATGGCCCTGATGCATCTTCACGGTCTTGCCGCCCATGGCGAGGCCGAGCATCTGGTGGCCGAGGCAGATGCCGAACGTCGGAATGCCCGAGTCGACGATCTTCTGGATCACCGGCACCGCGTATTTGCCGGTTTCCGCCGGGTCGCCGGGGCCGTTGGAGAGAAAGATTCCGTCCGGCTTCAGCGCGAGAATGTCTTCCGCCGATGTCGTCGCGGGCACCACCGTCACCTTGCAGCCTTCGCCGGCGAGCAGGCGAAGGATGTTGCGCTTGATGCCGTAGTCAACGGCGACGACGTTGAACTCCGGGTTTTCCTGCCGGCCGAAACCCTGCTCCCACACCCACGGCGTCTCGTCCCAGGTGAAGCGCTGGCCGCTGGTGACCATCGGCACCAGGTCCATGCCCTCGAGGCCGGGCCACTCGCGGGCTTCCTTTTTCAGCGCCTCGAGATCGAATTTGCCGTCGCGCGAATGCGCGATCACGGCGTTGGGCATGCCCTTGCTGCGGATCAGCGCGGTGAGCGCGCGGGTATCGATACCGGACAGGCCGATGATGCCGCGCGCCTTCAGCCACTGGTCGAGATGGCGCGAGGCACGGTAGTTCGACGGATCGGTGATCGCAGCGCGCAGAATCGCGCCGCGTGCACCCAGCGTTGCCGCCATGTTCACCGTCTCGATGTCTTCGTCGTTGGTGCCGACGTTGCCGATGTGCGGGAAGGTGAAGGTGATGAGCTGGCCGGCATAGGACGGATCGGTGAGGATTTCCTCGTAGCCGGTCATCGCGGTGTTGAAGCAGACCTCGCCGACGGCGTGGCCTTCTGCGCCGAGCCCGAAGCCTTCGAATACCGTGCCGTCGGCAAGAACCAGCAGCGCGGTCGGCTTGAGGTCCGGCCAAGCGGGAGAATTTTCTGATGTGGTCATAAAGGGACTACATAGTCCCGCTGTTGCGCCGCGTCAAAGCCGCAGAATGGATTCCGCACCGGTGATTGCGGACATTTGACAACAAGACGGAGGTGGCTAGCCTCGGAAGATCGCCAGATGCGTCGGTGAAAGCCGAATGTTCGAAGGAAATCAAGAGGATGGGAGTAGGATGAAGGCGGTCGTGGTGGAGCAGTACGGGCCGGTGGACGGGCAGCGGCTGACTGAGGCGCCGATGCCGCAACCGGGCGAGGGCGAGGTTCGCATCCGCGTCGCGGCCGCCGCCATCGGCTTCGTCGACGGGCTGAAAATCCAGGGCCTGTACCAGACCAAGGATCCGCTGCCCTTTATCCCCGGCATGGAGTTTTCCGGAGTCGTCGATGGATTGGGCAGCGGCGTCACGGCGCTGCAGGCGGGCCAGCGCGTGCTCGGGCTCGGGCTGCGCGGCGCGCTGGCGGAATTCGCCGTTTATCCGGCGGCCGATCTGCATGTGGTGCCAGACACCGTCGATCTGGCGCAGGCATCCGGTCTGCTCGCCAACTACACCACGGCGCTCTACGCGCTGAGCGAGACCGCGCAACTGCGCGCAGGCGAGCAATTGCTGGTGCTCGGCGCCTCGGGCGGCACCGGTTCGGCGGCCGTCAGTCTCGGCAAGCTGCTCGGCGCGCGGGTGATCGCCGCCGCGTCAACGGACGCCAAGCGGCAGTTCGCGTTGTCGCAACGGGCTGACGCGGTGCTGGACTACACGCAGCCGGACTGGCGCGACACCTTGAAGGGGATCACCGGCGGCAAGGGCGTCGACGTGATCTTCGACGGCGTCGGCGGCGAACTCTCGCCGCTGGCGTTTCGCGCGCTGGCGTGGCGCGGCCGCCATCTCGTGGTGGGTTTCGCCGCCGGCAAAATTCCCGCGCTGCCGTTCAACATCGCGCTTCTGAAAGGCGCGTCGCTGATGGGCGTCGATCTGGCACAGGTCCGCACCCGCGAGCCGGAAATTCACGCGCGCCTTGTGCGGGCGCTGCTGGGCTGGTTCGCCAGCGGTCATCTGAAGCCGCCGGCCGTCGAGGTGTTTCCTTTCGAAGCGTTTCGCGACGCATTCGCGGCGATGACGACACGTAGCGCGATCGGCAAGATGGTGGTGCGGATTGCGCCGGATGTCGCGTGATGCGACTTTGCCGAAGCGAAGAGCGAGCCGAATGACGAGTCTGGGGGCGCCAATGCTGAACTCAATGCCGATTTTGTTGATTCCGGGCCTCGGCGGCTCGCCGCGCATTTATGCGCCGGTGGCCGATGCGTTATGGCGCTACGGGCCGGTGACCGTCGCCAATCACGTCCGCGACGACAACATGGCGGTGATCGCCCGCCGGATCCTTGCCGAGGCGCCGCCGCGTTTCGCGCTCGCCGGGCATTCGATGGGCGGCTACATCGCCTTCGAGATCATGCGGCAGGCGCCGGATCGCGTGGCGAAGCTGGCGCTGATCAATACCCAGGCGCGGCCGGATTCCGATGAGGCCAAGACGCGTCGCCGCGCCTTGATCGCGCGCATCGAGCAGGGCGAATTTCACGCCGTGCTCGACGATCTGTTTCCCGGTTTCGTGCATCCCTCGCGTCACGGTGATACGGCGCTGCGGCAGTTGGTGCATGACATGGGCGACGACGTGACCGCGGAAGGTTTCATCCGCCAGCTCACCGCGATCGTCGCGCGGCCGGATTCGCGCCCGACACTGGCGAAGATCCGCTGTCCGACCCTCGTACTCACCAGCGACACCGACAACACGCTGTCGAATACCTTGTCGAAGGAGATGGCCGACGGCATCAACGGCGCTAAGCTGGTGATCATCCCCGATTGCGGGCACCTTCCGCAGCCGGAGAAGCCGCGCGAAACCGCGGCGGCGCTGGTGGCGTGGCTGCAGAACTAAGTTGTCTCGCGCGGCTTGCGGGCTTACATCAGCCCCATGACAAGAGGCGGCGTTACGCGCCGCGAGAGGAGATCACATGCTGCGCGATGCCATCAACACGGCCGTCAAGGAGGCCATGAAGGCCAGGAACGAGCGAGCGCTGTCGACGCTGCGCATGGTCAACTCGACCATCAAGAACGCCGACATCGACGCGCGCGGGCAGGGCAAGCCGCCGCTCTCCGACGCCGATCTGCTCAGCCTGCTGCAGAAGATGATCAAGCAGCGGCAGGAATCGGTGGAGCTTTACGACAAGGGCGGCCGCACCGAACTCGCCGCGCAGGAGCGCGAGGAAATCGCGATCATCTCCGCCTATCTGCCCAAGCAAATGTCCGACGACGAGGTGAAGGCCGCCGTCGCCGCGCTCATCTCCGAAACCAATGCGAGCGGCATCAAGGACATGGGCAAGGTGATCGGCGCATTGAAAGCCAAATACGCCGGCCAGATGGATTTCGCCAAGGCCAGCGGCGTGGTGAAGGCGGCGCTGATGGGGTAGGCGTGAAGCGGCGCGATCACCAGCTTCGAAATTCGGTTTCAGAGCAGCGAGCGCGGCTGATGGAGTGGCATACTCCAACGAAAGCTATTCAGCAGACTGAAACAATCGTTCGGATGCTTGGAACTAAGTTTGGTGATCGATTTCACTTTTTGCACGATACTGAAGCGCTACCATTCAGAGAAATGTGGGTGCTGGCACGGTGTGCGCTCATGTTGGGGCGCTCGCATGTACGTCTCGTACCTTCGACGATTAAGCGGCCAGACGGTTACACTCTCGGTGCGGCAGGCGAGCTCGGTGCAGAAATAACAGAGGCGATGGAGCCGGATCGAAAAAGAAGATTGGAGAACTGGAAGCCAGGGGAGTGGCGAGAGGATCCAGGAAGCGAGTGGATCAGAAGAGCTGAACTGATACCCGTTGCTCTCGCCAGTTCGCTGACAAAGAAGAAGGCGATCAGATACCCACCGGCCACCGAGTTGTTTATATATTTGAATATTGGTGAATACGGAATTCGACAACATGAAATTGAAACCGAAATCCGACGTCAACTCGCCGCACCTTTAGGACCGTTTCATCAGATTTATGTATTGTGGAAAGAGAAGCTTTTTGCGAGCAGTGGTGAGTACTGGTTATTCGATGAACGACTCACGACAGATTTGCTTGATGATTAGTGGGTATGGGAAGAGATTGTAAATTCTTCCGACATTTAACGAGACGACCATGCTCACCGAAACCTCCGACTACGACAAACTCTATCGCGATTTCCGCTGGGAGGTGCCGGCGCGCTTCAACATCGCCACCGCCGCCTGCGATCGCCATGCCGACGGCTCCGGCAAGCTGGCGCTGATCTATCGCGACGAGGACGGCAGCCACACCGACACCACGTTCGACGAGTTGCGCGACTTCTCCCGCCGCTTCGCCAACGTGCTGCAGGCGGATGGCCTGCAGCGTGGCGACCGCGTCGGCGTGTTCCTGTCGCAGTCGCTGGAATTGCCGGTGGCGCATCTCGCCGCGTTTCGCTCCGGTCTCGTCTCGGTGCCGCTGTTCACGCTGTTCGGCGAGGACGCGCTGGAGTTTCGCCTCGCCAATTCCGGCGCGAGGGCCATCGTCACCGATCAGACCGGTTGGGAAAAACTGTCGCGCATCCGCGAGCGGCTGCCGCATCTGCAGGATATCTACATCGTCGGCGGTGACATTCATGCCGGCGCTAAATCGTTCTGGGATGCAATTGAGAACGCGTCGGACGATTTCGCCACTGTCGAGACCGCAGCCGACGATCCGGCGATCATCATCTACACCTCGGGTACCACCGGAAACCCGAAGGGCGCGCTGCACGCGCATCGCGTGCTGCTCGGTCATCTGCCGAATGTCGAGATGGCACACGACTTTTTCCCGAAGCCGGGCGATGTGATGTGGACGCCGGCGGACTGGGCGTGGATCGGCGGACTGTTCGATGCGCTGTTTCCGGCCTGGTATCACGGCGTGCCGGTAGTCGGGTTCCGTGCGAAAAAATTCGATCCGCACGAAGCCATGCAGTTGATGGCCGATCACAAGGTACGCAACGTGTTCCTGCCGCCGACCGCGCTGAAGCTGATGCGGCAGGCGAACGTCAAGCACGATGGCGTTGGGCTGCGCAGCATCTTCTCCGGCGGCGAGTCGCTCGGCAGCGAGCTGCTGGACTGGGTGCGGGCGACGTTCGGCGTCGAGGCGCACGAGATTTACGGTCAGACCGAATGCAATCTCGTGGTCGGCAACAATTCGAAGCTGTTTCCGATCCTGCCGGGCTCGATGGGCAAGGCGACGCCGGGCTTCGACGTGCGTATCGTCGATGACAAAGGCAACGTGCTGCCGAACGGCGAAACCGGCATCATCGGCGTGCGCAGGCCAAACCCGTGCATGATGTTGCAATACTGGGCCAACCCGGACGCGACCGAGAAGAAATACGCCGGCGAATTCCTGCTCACCGGCGATCTCGGCAAGCGCGATGACGACGATTACTTCTGGTACATGAGCCGCGAAGACGACGTCATCACCTCCGCCGGCTATCGCATCGGGCCCGCGGAAATCGAGGACACGCTGATCAAGCATCCGGCGGTGGCGCTCGCCGCAGTGGTCGGCGTGCCGGACCCGATCCGCACTGAATCCGTGAAGGCGTGGATCGTGCTGCGGCCGGGCTTTGCCGCAAGCGATACGCTGGCGCGCGAGATTCAGGAATTCGTGAAAGTGAAGCTCGCCGCGCACGAGTATCCACGCGTCGTGCAGTTCGCCGACACCTTGCCGATGACCGCCACCGGCAAGGTGCTGCGCCGCGAGTTGCGGAAGCTGGGGTAGCGCTATTTCAGGGTTGCCGTCCCGCGCTGGCGGAGATGACGTCGCCGTTGCGATCACCCTGGCAATTTTACGCCCAATCGCTTCAGCGCTGCCAGCATCTTCGCTGGCGTCTCGAGCTTGATGACGGGTGCTGTGCCGGTTTCCAAGAGGCTCTTGAGGCTCGACAGAATCGCCGGCCAACCCGTCGCGCCGCCGGAGCGGATGTCCTCGTCGATCGGACGCTCGCCGGCTTCCGTCATGGTCAGCCGCACGGCGTCGCCAGCGGGCTCGATCTCATAGGTCACCAGCGTCTGGCCGAGCGCTTCGACAAGGCCCGGCCAGTTGACGTTGAATGTCACGCTCAGCCGCTTCGGTGGTTCGCAGGCCAGCACCTCGCCGCCGATGTGCTCCGAGCCGTCCGGCGCGCGCAGCACGAAGCGGCCGCCGACGCGTTCCTCCACCTCGACGGCGAAGCCGGAAAAGTATTTCCGGCTGAACTCGGCGGTCGTCAGCGCCTGCCATACCTGCTCCGGCGTGGCGACGATGTAGATCGTGTAGACGGTGTGCGGCGTGAACGCATCGATACCGGTCATGTCGTCACCTCGTTGGCACGGTTGTCGTCAGGCGTGGCCATGCTCGGCCTCGGTCTCCGCGATCAACGGCGGATTGATCGCGAGCGGCTTGCCGGTTTCCAGAATACTCTTGAGGCTGGAGAGCACCATCGGCCAGCCGAAGGCGATGCTCGGCAAGGTCTTGCTGCCGTCCGCGAAGTTCTCATGCGACACGGTGAGCTTGACCAGATCGCCGTGCGGCTCGAGCAGGTAGGTGACACGCGACGGCTTCTCCCGTTTCATCTCGGGGTCATGCACCGACACCCAGTCATAGGCGAGGCGGCGCGGCGGATCGGCTTCCCGGATCACGCATTCGTTCTTGACCTCGCCGTAACGCGACATGGTCATCTTTGAGCCGACCTTCCAGTCGGAGATCAATTCGCAGTCCATCCAGTATTGTTTGGTGAACTCGGCGTCGGTCAGCGCGCGCCACAGCCTGTCGGGTGTGGTGGCGATGTAGGTGACATAGATGAATTCGGGCTTGCTCATCACGCGTCTCCACTCGTTACGTCAACGGCCGGCGTTCGCGCGCCATCGGCATGGCGCTGCCGGTTTCCAGCATGGTCTTCAGGTTCGACAGCACGGCGGGCCAGCCCGTCGAGATCGCGCTGAGCATCTCCGGATAGGTTTCGTCGTGGGTGACGGTGAGGCGAACCTCATGCTCCAGCGGATGCAGATCGAAGGTCACGCGCGACACTTTGCTGGGGTCGGACGCCTTGGCGGGATTGGCCCACGTGAGGACCATGCGGCGCGGCGGATCGCTTTCGATCACGGTGCCGACGATGTCGATATTGCTCGCATCGTCGTAGTTCTCGTGGCTCCACGTCGAGCCCGGCTTCCAATCCGAGCGGTTGCGGTGACGCCACCAGTATTCCTTGGTCATCTCCGGATCGATCAAGGCGTTCCAGAGCTTTTCGGGCGTGGTATGGATGTAGATCACATAGACGAAATCGGGCTTACGCATCACGGGACTCCAATCGTCGTTTGAGGTCGCTGAGCGCGGCGAGCTTGTCGCGCTCGAACTTCTTGATCCACCGTTCGCCGATCTGATGGATCGGCACGGGATTGAGGTAGTGCAGTTTCTCGCGGCCGTGCCTGATGGTGGCGACGAGATTGGCCGCTTCCAGAATCGCAAGGTGCTTGGTCACGGCCTGACGCGTCATGTCGAGGCCGTCGCAAAGTTCGCTCAGGGTCTGGCCGTTGCGGGCGTGAAGCCTGTCCAGCAACGCACGTCGCGACGCGTCCGCAAGTGCTTTGAAGACTTCATCCATGGCCTAGTGGTCCGATTCCAACATTTGCCTCCCGTCTCCGCTGGTGTTCCCGCAAATGTTGGAATCGAAAGACCACTAGCGTTTCACATTCTCAGTGGAGTTTTGGATTTTTAATTAGCGTCAGCGCGAGCGGCCAACCGGGGGGCGAATGT
>JAEWIX010000038.1 GCA_023386885.1 Pseudomonadota bacterium | reverse complement strand
CGTATCAGCATCGCCGCGAGTTCTCATACGAACGTCAAATCCCAAGCCACACGACCCATAACAGGTTGCTAGTGTCCCTTTGCTTCCGATGCTTGCAGGCGCGTGAACTGCGAAGGGGTGCAAGCGTCGGAAGCGGGACACTAGTTGCACGCATCCGCAGGAAGACAGGAACGACCATGGCCCGCAAGCTGATCGACATTTCCGTGCCGCTGCAGAACGACGTCCCGGCCGATCCGCCCGGCAATCATCCCACGATCCAGTATATCGACCACCAGCAAGGCCTGCCGCGTATGCTGCAATTCTTCGATGGCCTCAAGGCGGAAGACTTGCCGGACGGACAAGGCTGGGCGGTCGAGACCGTCAACCTCTCGACCCATAACGGCACGCACCTCGATGCGCCGTACCACTTCCACCCAACGATGAATCGCGGCGAGCGGTCATGGACCATCGACGAGGTGCCGCTGGAGTGGTGCCTGCAGCCCGGCGTCAAGCTCGACTTCCGCCACCTGCCGGATGGCTACGTGGCAACCGCGCAGGACGTCGCCGACGAACTCAAGCGCATCAAGCACACGCTCAAGCCGCTCGAGATTGTTGTCGTGAACACCAGCGCCGGCGCAAAGTTCGGCCAGCCGGATTACGTCGCCTCCGGCTGCGGCATGGGTTACGAGGCCACCATGTATCTGCTGGAGCGCGGTGTTCGCCTGACCGGCACCGATGGCTGGAGCTGGGACGCGCCGTTCGTGCATACCGCGAAGAAGTATGCCGAAACCCGCGATGCCGGCCTGATCTGGGAGGGCCACAAGGCCGGCCGGCATATCGGCTACTGCCATCTCGAAAAGCTGCACAACCTCGAGCAACTTCCATCGACCGGATTTACCGTCTCGTGCTTTCCGGTGAAGATCGAGCGGGCATCAGCCGGCTGGACCCGCGCCGTCGCTATTCTCGATTGATGGATGGGAACCCGCAACTCACCTCTCCATTGAAACGACAAAGGAACCCCACCTCTCGCGTCCCGCCGCCACCGCAGGAGATTCCCATGACGCTTCCTCATGACGCCGACAATCTCTCGTCGAAGATGCACGCGGCGGTGCGCGACAATTGGAAAGCTTTCCTGATCGAAGGCATTTTGCTGGTGATCCTCGGGCTTGCAGCGATGATCGTGCCGCCGCTGGCGAGCCTCGCCGTCACCATCTTTCTCGGCTGGATGTTTCTGGTCGCCGGCGCCGCCGGGCTGGCGCTGACATTCTGGGCGCGGCAGATGCCCGGTTTCTGGTGGTCGTTGATTTCAGCGCTGCTGGCGATCGGCGTGGGCGTCATCCTGCTGGCGCGGCCGGTTCAGGGCACTCTGACGCTGACCATCATCGTCGGAGCCTACTTCCTCGCGGAAGGCGTCACGACCATCATGTACGCGCTGGAGCATCGTCGCGAGTTGTCGCAGCGCTGGGGCTGGATGCTGACGGCCGGCATCATGGACATCATCGTCGCCGCGCTCATCGTCGCTGGCCTGCCCGGCTCGGCACTCTGGGCGATCGGCCTTCTGGTCGGCATCAACCTATTGTTCGGCGGCGCGACCCTGATCGGCGTGGCGCTCGCCGTGCGGGACAAGTAACCCGTCGCTTCAGCAGCCGCGGCAGATGCTTTTCAGCTTGCGATCAAGCAGGGCGTCCTCGCGCGAGATCGGATCGTTGGGATCGCGCTGCATTGCGTTCTCCGACACGTCGCTGCGGCGCGGCTGACGATGCCCGACGGGCGCATTGGGAATCGGCGTGGTGATGCCGGGCGCGGTCTGGCTGGGATTATTCCGACCGGTTTGCGCGATCGCTTCGGGCGCGGTGATCATCAGCAGCAAGGCCGCTGTCGCAATCCATTTGGTCATGTCGGCCTCCATCAATACCTGAACCGTCTCCATTGAAGCGGATTCGAGACATCCGCGCCACCTCACCTCGGGTTCTGGCCGATTTTCACCCACGACAGATGTGCGCGTTTCGATCTGACAGAAACGTTCGGGGGCTTCGATCGTTCCAGAACATCGGCCCGTCATGTCCGTGGCGGATAGGCATGGATGCCACCGCAGAAGTCGGTGACCTGATAATGCGCCGCGACACCGTTGGCATCACGCGCGAGATAGCTTGGCCCGACCGGCGCCTTGCCGAAGCCGCCGGGAATATCCAGCACGAATTCCGGCTGGCACAATCCCGAGACGCGACCGCGCATCTCCCGCATCAACTGCTGCCCCTTCTCCAGCGTCGTGCGCAAATGCGCGGTGCCCGGCGCGAGATCGCCGTGATGCAGATAATACGGCTTGATCCGGCATTCGACGAAGGCGCGCATCAGGGCCTCCAGCGCGGGTGCGCTGTCATTGATGCCGGCGAGCAGCACCGACTGGCTGACCATCGGAATGCCGGCATCGACGATCCGCGCGCAGGCGTCGCGCGCCGCCGCCGTAAACTCGCGCGCGTGATTGGCGTGGACCGCGAGCCACGTCGTTGCGCCTGGGACGCGCAACGCCGCCACCATCTCAGCGCTGACACGCGTGGGATCGGCCATCGGCACGCGGGTATGGATGCGGATGATTTTGACGTGATCGATGGCGGCGAGATCGGCCATCACCTCGGCCATACGGCGCGGCGACAGCATCAGCGGATCACCGCCCGTCAGGATTACCTCCCAGATTTCCGGATGCGACCGGATGTAGGCGAGCGCCGCCTCATAAATATCCGGCGTCAGCGCGCTGTCCTTGCCCGGCCCCACCATCTCGCGGCGGAAACAGAAGCGGCAATAGACCGCGCAGACATGCACCAGCTTGAACAGCACGCGATCCGGGTAGCGATGGACGATGCCTTCCACCGGCGAGCGCGCATGGTCGCCGATCGGATCGACGTTCTCGATCGGCTGGCTGTCCAGTTCCATGACGTCCGGCACGTATTGACGCGCAATCGGATCGGTTGGATCGCCCGGATCGATCAGCGCGGCCACGTCCGGCGTCAGCGCTACCGCGTAACGTGCCGCGACCTTTTCCAGATCATGCAGCGCCGATGCCGGCGCGAGCCCCTGCGCGATCAGTTGCTGCGGTTGGCGCAGCGTGGTGGAAACTTTCTCGTTCATGCGTTGCCTGCCGGCGGCGTCCACACCACCTGATCGATCCGCTGCGCGCCGGACGCCAGCATCACCAGCCGGTCGAAGCCGAGCGCCACGCCGCTCGCCTGCGGCATCGCCGCAAGTGCAGCGAGAAAATCCTCGTCGAGCGGATAGCGCTCGCCGTAAAGCCGCTCCTTGTCGTCCATCGCCAGTTCGAACCGCCGCCGCTGTTCGCGCGCGTCGGTCAGTTCGCCAAAGCCGTTGGCGAGTTCGACGCCGCAGGCATAGATCTCGAACCGCTCCGAGACACGCGGGTCCGATGGTTTTGTCCGTGCCAGCGCGGACTCCGGCGCCGGGTATTCATAGAGCACCGTCGGCTTGCCCTGCCCGAGCTGCGGCTCGACATGCTCGACCAAAATCTTGCTGAAGATATCCGACCATGTGTCGTCGTCGGCTACGCGCACCTTGCCACGCGCGGCATCGGCCAATGCCTGGCGCTTGCCTTCGCTGCCATCTATGGTCGCCAGCAGATCGATGCCGGCGGCGCGTTGAAACGCCTCGGCCACGGTCAGCCATTCAGCGTCAGCAAACGGATCGGCACTGCGTCCCCGAAATGCAAAAGTGCGAGTTTGCGTGGTATCCGCCGCCAGCGCGATCAATGCCAGACAATCCGCAATCACCGCTTCATATGGTTCGTCGGCGCGATACCATTCCAGCATGGTGAATTCCGGCAGATGTCGGTCGCCGCGCTCACGGTCGCGGAACACGCGGGCGAATTCGACGATCCGGCTCTCGCCCGCCGACAGCAGTTTCTTGCAGGCGAACTCCGGCGAAGTGCGCAGGTAACGCGGCAGGCTTTGGCCTTCGGGACCGGTCAGCGTGGTGCGCGGTGCGTGCAGATGGGTTTCGTTTCCGGGCGACACCTGAAGCACGCCGGTTTCGACCTCGACGAATCCGGCTGCCGTAAACCAGTTCCGGCAGGCCATCGTGATGGCGCTGCGCGCCATCAGAAAGGGTCTGCGATCCTGATGGCGATTTCGGTTCCACCACGGCGAAGGGCGATCATCCGGACTCATGATCGTCCGCCGATGCGGAGCACAAATGTTGACCCCAGCCCCCTGGAGCCATTTCCGTTCCGATCAAATCGGAACGGGGCTCCAGATTCTACTTTTGACGCGTTTTCTTGACGCGAACCGGTATCCACTTCGCTTGAAAACGCTCTAGCATCAGCGGCCCAAATCAGTATGTTGCAGCCCGAAACCGCTTCGCCGCCGGAACCGTCTTGGCCCGATCGGCCCCGAACCCGAACGCTAGGAATATTTTCTGTGAGAGTCATCGCCAGTTCTATCCGCAAGGGCAATGTGATCGAGCAAAACGGCCAGCTTTATGTGGTCTTGTCCGCCGAAAACATCCACCCCGGCAAGGGCACGCCGGTCAGCCAGATCGAAATGCGCCGAATCAGCGACGGCGTAAAGATATCCGAACGCTACAAGACCACCGACCAGGTCGAGCGTGCCACCATCGAGGACCGCAACTACAACTTCCTCTATGAGGACGGCGACGGCTTCCACTTCATGAATGCCGAGACCTATGACCAGGTTCAGGTTCCGAAGGACGTTGTGGGCAGTTCCGCGCCCTACCTTCAGGAAAACATGACGGTCAAACTGTCGATGCACGACGTGGTGCCGGTCGCCATCACGCTGCCGCAGCGTGTCACCCTCGAAGTGGTCGAGACCGAGCCGGTGACCAAGGGCCAGACTGCATCGTCGTCCTACAAGCCCGCCATGCTGTCGAACGGCGTCCGCTCGGCGGTGCCGCCGCATGTCGGCGTCGGCACCCGGATCGTCGTCCTGACCGAGGATGGCTCCTACGTCGAGCGTGCCAAGGACTAACTCGATAAGGACTAACTTCGATCAGGTCCATCGCCTGACGGCCCGCGGGAGCCGAACGATTGCGAAACACCATCTCACGTTGCGCTGATATGCTCTCTGGAAGGCGGTGCCTCTCAGCGCTCGTGGGTCTGGTGGTCCTCGCGGCTCCTGCCGCCGCCGAGGAATTCAAGACTCCCGCGATCTCGGCGATTCATGTCGAGTGGCGCGCGGCGCTCGATCAGTTCAAGTCGGAGATCGCCGCGCATCCCGAGCTGGCGGGCCGCTTCACATTCACCAGCCGCCGCCGGCTGTCGCCGTCCGATCCGCGCGTCATGCCCGCGTTCGAGCAATTGAACGCCATCACCTCACCGCTGTTTCGCGGCATCAGCCGCAGCCCTGTGCCTGTGCTGCTGCCGTTCGATACGGCCAGCTACGTCAGGGACCGGGACAGCGGCGCACCCGACAGCATCGCGATCTCCCATTATCAATCGGGATTCAACAAAGCAGAGATGTTCGTTGCGGGCGGCGCCGGTTACGACGCCTTGTTCAGCCTGCCGCGCTCGGCGGGGGACGGCGCTCCCGAGCGCGTCTACGCCAAGCCGGTCGAAGTGCAGATCACTGGATCGCTGCTGGTTTATGACATCAACGATCCGGTCGCCAACAAAGGCGAGTCGGTACGCGCGCTGGTGGGGCAATTCCCGGATGTTCGCCGCGTGATCCGCGAGGGTTACGTGCGCTATCGGTTCACGGCGTTCGGCGTCCCCTATGTTGTCTCGATCCATTGCCTCGACAGCGTGCCGCGCGCCGACCGCCTCGCCTGCCGTGAAGCATCGAGCGTGGCCGAGCGTTTTATCAAGGCCCTTCGCATCGTCGGAGGCCAACCGTCGCGCGCGCGCTCCAACAAGACCGCGGACATCTCGCCGCGTCCCGGCAACTGGTCTCTCGACTTCACCTATCGTCCGCCGGGAGAGATCATCGCCAACAGCGGCTATCGTGAACAGAGCGGCCATGCCGACTGGACGGTCTATTCGCAGATCCGCTTTCCGCTGCTGGAAGCCCCCGCCTATGCCAACTCGCAATCGTTCCTGAACTGGGGCGACTGCTTTCAGCGCGGCCGGGTGCCGCCGCCTTATCGCAAGGGTGCGAAGTATCACTGCAAGTCGAACAACAAGCCGCTGGTGTTCGACGAGTCCGCCCGCGAGAACTACTCTTATCCGTGGCAGGACAATTTCTGCGAGGCACGGGATTTCGAAGTCGGGCAATGCGCCAGCGGGTTCGGCCATCAGGGTCAGGACATCCGCCCGTCCGCCTGCCGGCTGCGCAACGAGAGCGCCGACCGCTGCGAGCCGGATATCTTTCCGGTGCTCGCGGTGCGCGACGGCACCCTGTTACGCTCACCCAAGCGGGAAGCCGTGACATTGCTGGTCAACACCCGGACCGAACATATCCGCTTCCGCTACATGCACATGAATCCAGCTCAACTCGATGCCGACGGCGTGCTGAACGGCCGGCACGTTGCCGAGGGCGAGAAGCTCGGGCTGGTGTCGAACTATCAGGACTATCAGGGCGGCACTACCGTTCACCTGCATTTCGACGTGCAGGTGTTCACGCGCGAAGGCTGGCTCTGGGTCAATCCGTACGTGACGCTGATTTCCGCCTATGAGCGGCTGATCGAGGGACGCGGCCGCGAAGTCCCCGGGACCGACACCGAGGCGAAAGCCGCAACGCCCTCTGGCGAAGGTTCCGCGGCAACCGAACCCGCCACGAAAAGCGAATAGCCGGGTTCCGTTCCGCGTCGAAAAGACCTTTGGCGTGCTGCGACGCGCCGCCTACACTCATCCCATGGATGACAGCGATTCCCGCATGACGATGACACGCCGCCGTCTGTTGCAGGCAGCCGCCGGGGCAAGTGCGTTGGTCGCCGCTCCGACTGCGACATTTGCCGCGCCGGCAGGCTTCGATACATGGCGCGACGGCTTCGAGGCCAAGGCCCGCGCACGCGGCATTTCCGACCAGACCTATCGCAGAGTTCTCGGCCGGATCGAGCCGGACATGAGCGTGTTCGCGAAGATGCGCAAGCAACCGGAATTCCACGAACAGGTCTGGCAGTACATCAATCGCCGGGTGTCGGACTGGCGGCTGATCGCCGGCAAGGAAGCGTTGCGGAAACATCAATCGCTGTTCGCGCGCATCGAGAAGGATTTCGGCGTCGAGCGCGGCACGCTGCTGGCGCTGTGGGGCGTCGAGTCCGCCTATGGCGACCCGCTGGTACAGCAGAACCATATGCGCCCGGTGTTTCCCTCGCTCGCCGCGCTGGCGTGGCGCGAGCCGCGCCGCCGCGCCTATTGGGAAACCGAACTGATCAACGCACTGAAGATCGTGCAGCGCGGCTGGAGCACGCCCACTGAAATGCGCGGCTCGTGGGCCGGCGCGATGGGTCACACGCAATGGATGCCGGAAGTCTGGCTCAATGTCGGCTTCGATTACGACGGCGACGGTCGCGTCTCACCGTTCGGCAGGCCCGACGACGCGTTGGGATCGACCGCGCGCTATCTGGTGAAGCGCGGCAAATATCATCGCAACGAACACTGGGGTTATGAAGTGCGCGCATCGGGTGGCGCGTCGGGCAGCCGCAGCTATGCGGCATGGGCCAGCGCCGGCGTGACGCGTGCCGATGGGCGGCCGTTTCCGCACCCGAACGCGACGGCGAAACTATGGACACCGGTGCAAGGCGGCCCCTCGTTCCTGCTCGGCCCGAATTTCTATTCGGTGCGCAGCTACAACCCGTCGATGAACTACGCACTGGCGATCTGTCATCTCGGTGACCGCATCCTCGGCGCGGGGCCGTTCATCCACCCCTTCCCCGGCTCCGAACGCGCGCTGACGTTAGCCGAAATTCAGGAAGTGCAGACGCGCCTGACAAAAGCCGGCTTCGACACCGGCGGCACCGACGGCCGCGTCGGTAACGACACCATGAAGGCGGTGAAGGACTTTCAGCAGAAGGTCGGCCTGCCCGCCGACGGCTACGCCGGCCTCAAGGTGCTGGCGCGGTTACGCGGCGGCTAGCGGATCATTGCCGGCCCCGCGTCCGGCACCGCGACGTCGATCACCCGCAACTGCACGCGCTCCGCGCCCTGCCAGCGATCGACGGTGAGCGAGCCCGCGACATGCAGCACCTGTCCGCGGTTCTCCTTCAGCGCATTGCCGAGCGGTTGCCCCACTGAGCGAAACGCGATGCCGTTGACGATGGCGCCGTCGCCCGCCTTGAAGCGCAGCCGCAAATGCGCCTGCCCGACCTCGTCGGCATAGACCAGTTGATGCGACGGCAGCGCGATCACCGGCTCCGGATTGCCGGCACCGAACGGGCCCGCGCGATTGAGCGTCGCCACCAGGTCCGGCGTCACTGCACGCGCGCTGACCGCGCCGTCGACGAACAATTCACGGACGTTGCGCGATTGCGCGACATCGTTCGCCAACGCGCTCTCGATGTAGGCGCGGAACGGCGCCAGTTGCTCCTTGCGCAGCGTGATGCCGGCCGCCATCGCGTGGCCGCCGCCCTTCATCAACAAGCCGTCGGTCACCGCCTGCCGCACCGCGCGGCCGAGATCGACGCCGGAAATCGAGCGGCCCGAACCGGTGCCGATGCCGCCGGGCTCGAGCGCAATGGCAAACGCGGGCCGCGCGAATTTTTCCTTCAGCCGCGCCGCGACCAGACCGACCACACCGGGATGCCAGCCTTCGGCGGCAGTGACGATCACCGCGCCCTTGTCCTCGAGACCGAGTGACGCCAGGGCCTCGGCTTCCGCCTGCGCTTCCGCAGCCTGCTCGATGACGCGGCGTTCGGTGTTGAGGCGATCGAGTTCGGCGGCGATGCGCGCCGCTTCCGACACGTCGCCCTCAAGTAACAACCGCACGCCGAGATCGGCGCGGCCGATGCGGCCGCCGGCATTGATGCGCGGCCCCAGCATGAAGCCGAGATGCCACGCTTCCGGCGGGCCGTTCAACCGCGACACGTCCATCAGCGCGGTGTGTCCGACATGGTCGCGCCGACGCAACGCGATCAGGCCTTTGGCGACAAACGCACGATTGAGCCCGGTCAGCGAGGCCACATCGGCGACGGTGCCAAGCGCAACGTGATGCAACATACCGAGCAGGTCGGGCTCCGGCCGCTCGCCGTTCCAGAAGCGGCGACCGCGCAACTCGCGATTGACCGCAACCAGCGTGACGAACACCAGCCCCACCGCCGCGAGATGACCGAGGCCGGAGAGATCGTCCGGCCGGTTCGGATTCACCAGCGCATCGACGACCGGTAGATCGTCGCCGCATTGGTGATGATCGATCACCACGACCGACATGCCGAGACGCTTGGCCTCAGCCAGCGCCTCGATGCTGGTGGTGCCGCAATCGACGGTGACGAGTAGCTTCGCACCCTTCGCGGCGAGCGCCTTCACCGCTTCGACGTTCGGCCCGTAGCCTTCGAAAATGCGATCGGGAATATGGATCAGCGGATCGAGCCCGCAATGCCTCAGATGCCATGCCAACAGCGCCGACGACGTCGCGCCATCGACATCGTAGTCGCCGAAGATCGCGACCTTCTCCCCACGCGTCACCGCATCAGCGATCCGCACCGCCGCCGCGTCCATCTGCGTCACGGTGAAGGGGTCCGGCATCAGCTTGCGGATGGTGGGATCGAGAAAATCGTCGACCGCGTCGAGATCGACACCGCGCCCGGCGAGAACACGCGCGAGCATCTCCGGCAGTAGATGGCGCTGCACGATGGCCAGCGCCTGCGCCGCGCCGCGCGCGTCGAGACGGTCGCGCCAGAGGCGACCGGTCACGGAGCGCGATACGCCGAGAAAAGCCGTCGGCGTTTCCTGCGGAATGATGGTGGGCGGCGTCATGGGGCAGGCATCAGATAGGCGCGATCGCGCGCCGTGCAATGCGGGCCGCGGCCCATCAGCAGCCCGTCCGCGCGGCGAGATCGTTGAAATCGGCGGCGATGACATCCCAATCGCCGTCCGCCTTGAAGTCCTTGGTTTGCAGCGGGCCGTATTCGGTCACACGCGGCACGAAGGCGGTCTTCAAACCGAGCTTCTGCGCGGCCGCGAGATCGTTGTTGTGGGCAGCGACCATCATCACTTGCTCCGGCTGCAAACCGAGCAGCCGCGCTGCGCCGAGATAGGTTTCCGGGTCCGGCTTGTAATGCTCGAACAATTCGGCACTCAAGATCAGGTCCCACGGCAGGCCGGCGTGCTTCGCCATGTTATTGAGCAGAGCGACGTTGCCGTTCGACAATGTGCTGATGGTGTACTTGCGCTTCAGCCGGGTCAGGCCGCTGACGCTGTCGGCCCACGGTTGCAACCGGTGCCAGCCCAACGTCATGTAAGCGAGATCGTCCTCAGTCAGACCTGTGATGCCGAACTGCGCGACGAGTTTGTCCAGCGACTGACGATGCAGGCTATCGAGCGCGAGATAGCCGCGCTCCGGATGATTGCGCACCTCGTTCATCGACGGCACGTAAGCGCCGCGCCACGCATCGACGAGGCCGGTCCAGTCGCCGCTGAGGCCGCGCTTCGCGCTCCATTGCGTGAAATCGGCGATCAGGCTGCTGCGCCAATCGACCACCGTGCCGAAGACGTCGAACACCATGGCTTTCACGGATGACAGGTCGGCGGAAGCAGTCATGATCCCTCGCCTCTTCGGGCGGCGTGCTTCGCCGTCGCTGATTGTCAGAAAACCTTGCGATACTGGATAAAGCCCGGATGCTCGGCGATGTGATCATAGAGGATGCGGGCCTGCGCGTTGGTCTCGTGCGTCAGCCAATGCACGCGGCTCGCGCCCGCCTCTTTGGCCTTGGCGTAAACCGCCTCGATCAACGCGCGCCCGAGGCCGAGCCCGCGCGCACTGTCATCGACGAACAGATCCTGCAAGTAACAATAATTGCCTGGCGTCCATGTCGAGCGATGAAAAAGATACTGGACGATGCCGGTCAGCTTGCCGTCGACATAGGCGCCGAGCAGATACATCGGCTCGGCCGGATCGTGGAAGCGGCTCCAGGTCACGTCGCTGGTGGAAGTCGGCACGCTGGTCTTGTAGAACGTCAGATAGCCGGCCCAGAGCGGCTCCCACGCCGCCCGCTCGTCTTCTCCGACCGGCTTGACGACAACATCCTTGCCCATATGCGTCCTTAATTGAGAGGGTGTACCCCTAGTCGAGGTGGAATTTCTCGATCTGCCGATGCTCGCCCTTGATGATGCGCACGGTACCGGTGACCGAACGCATCACCACGGTTTCCGTCTCGATCAGACCATCCTTGCGGAACTTGACACCGGACAGCAGCGAGCCGTCGGTGACGCCGGTGGCGGCGAACAGGCAGTCGCCCTTCACCATGTCCTCGATCCCGTAGATCATCTTGGGATCGCTGACGCCCATCTTGCGTGCGCGCTCGCGCTTCTCCTCGGTGTCGAGGATGAGACGGCACTGCATCTGGCCGCCGATGCAGCGCAGCGCAGCGGCCGCAAGCACACCCTCCGGTGCGCCGCCGGTGCCCATGTAGATGTCGACGCCGGTGTTCTCGGTGTCGGCGGTGTGGATCACGCCGGCGACGTCGCCGTCGGTGATCAGGCGCACGGCCGCGCCGGTCGAGCGGATGGCGGCAATGATGTCGGCGTGGCGTGGACGCTCCAGCACCAGCGCGGTGATCGCGGATGGCTGCACGCCCTTGGCCTTGGCGAGACGGCGGATGTTTTCATCCGGCGACGCATCGAGGTCGATCACGTTCTTGTCGTAGCCGGGACCGATGGCGATCTTCTGCATGTAGACGTCCGGCGCGTGCAACAGCGTGCCGCCGTCGGCCATCGCCATGGTGGCGATTGCGCCAGGCATGTTCTTGGCGCAGAGCGTGGTGCCTTCCAGCGGGTCGACGGCGATATCGACCTGCGGCCCGGCGTTGATGCCGACCTTCTCGCCGATGAACAGCATCGGCGCTTCGTCGCGCTCGCCTTCGCCGATCACGATGGTGCCCTCGATCGGCATCTTGTTGAGTTCGCGGCGCATCGCATCCACCGCCGCCTGGTCCGCTGCCTTCTCATTGCCGTGGCCGCGCAACCGCGCCGCCGACACCGCCGCCCGCTCCGTCACACGCACGATCTCGAGCGTCAGAATGCGCTCTAGCAACTGCTGCGGCGGAACGGAAATATGTGTCGACATCGATGTACTCCTTGACGGTCACGACGAGCGATAGCTCGCGTAGAAAAAGTGGCGGACAATCCGATCCCGGAGCCTGATGGGCACCGGACCCGGCCTACTATTTTTGCTGGAGCATGATCTTGTCCGAAAACCGGTTCCCACTTTTCGGGATCATGCTCTAGTTCTTCTCGATCCTGATCACCTGCGGTCGGCCGCTGATCACCTTGTCGCGCTGGACCGCCTGCAACGCGCCGCGCATGGCGTCTTCGCTGGTGGCATACGTAATCAGAATAACCGGGACCGGTGAAGACGCTCCGGCGGATATCTTGTGGTCGCCGGAACGATCAGGGTGGCGCTGCACAATGGACTCGATGGAGATGCCGCGCTCCGCGAGGCGGGTGGCGATGGTGGCGGCGGTGCCGGCGAGATCGCGCGCCATCAGGCGGATATAGTAGCCGCCTTCATGGCGCTGCATCGGCGCTTTCTTGGTGGGTTTGAGGCGAGCGACCGGCCGCCCGAACGGGTTGACGCGAATGCCGCGCGCGACATCGGCGATGTCCGCAACGACGGCCGACGCCGTCGCCGCGCCACCGGCGCCGGGGCCGACCAGCGTGATCGGCGAGATGCCGGCGCCATCGATGGTCACGGCGTTGGTCACGCCCATCACCTGCGCGACCGACGACGTGCGCGGCACCATGGTCGGATGGACGCGCTGCTCGATGCCGGTCTTGGTCCGCACCGCGACGCCGAGCAGCTTGATGCGATAACCGAGTTCCTCGGCGGCGCGCAGGTCCTGCGGCGTGATCGACGAAATGCCCTCGACATAGACCGCGCGCTGCGCGACCTCGGTGCCGAACGCGAGACTGGCGAGGATCGCCAGCTTCTGCGCGGTGTCGTGGCCGTCGACGTCGAACGACGGGTTGGCTTCGGCATAGCCGAGACGCTGCGCATCCTTCAAGCATTCGGCAAACGACAGCCCCTCCTGCTCCATCCGGGTCAGGATGTAATTGCAGGTGCCGTTGAGAATGCCGTAGACGCGATCGATTTCGGTTCCGGCCAAGCCTTCGCGCAAAGTTTTAACGACGGGAATGGCGGCGCCGACGGCGGCCTCGAAATTCAGCGCGCCGCCATGTTGTTCGGCGAGTTTGGCGAGCCGCAACCCGTGCCTGGCGATCAGCGCCTTGTTGGCGGTGACGACCGACTTGCCGGAGGTGAGCGCGGCTTCGATGGCGGACAACGCCGGATCGCCGTCGCCGCCCATCAGTTCGACGAAGCACTCGGCTTCCGGATCGTTGGCGAGCGCCAGCGGATCCTTCATCCAGCGCACGCCGCGCAGATCGATGCCGCGCTTCTTGGCCTTCGACCGTGCGGTCACCGCGACAACGCGGATGCCGCGTCCGCAGCGCGCCGCCAGCGACGATGCTTGAGCCTCAATCAGACGCACGGTCTCGGCACCCACGGTGCCAAGACCCGCAATTCCCACCGTGAGTGGCGCGACCATAGACAACAACCTGTCGGAAAAACCTATCGCCGGTTGGCGAGCGGAACCACGTTGTGCAACGTTTCGATGCCGGTTTCAAGGAAGCGGCGGACGTTGCGGGCGGCCTGGCGGATGCGCTGTTCGTTCTCCACCATGGCGATGCGGACATAGCCTTCGCCGTGCTCGCCGAAGCCGACGCCCGGCGACACCACGACGCCGGATTTCTCGACCATCAGGGTGGCGAACTGCATGCTGCCGACCTCGCGGAAGGCCTCCGGCAGCGGCGCCCACGCAAACATGGAAGCATTCGGCGGCGGGATGTCCCAGCCGGCGCGGCCGAACGATTCGACCATGACATCGCGCCGCTTGCGATAGGTTTCACGCATCTCGCGGATGCAGTCGTCTGGTCCGTTAAGTGCCGCCGTCGCCGCCACCTGGATCGGCGTAAACGCGCCGTAATCGAGATACGACTTCACCCGTGCCAGCGCGGCGATGATGCGCTCGTTGCCGACCGCGAAGCCCATGCGCCAGCCGGCCATCGAGAACGTCTTCGACATCGAGGTGAATTCGACCGTTACGTCGATCGCGCCCGGCACCTGAAGCACCGACGGCGGCGGATTGTCATCGAAATAGACTTCCGAATACGCAAGATCGGACAGGATGAAGATCTCGTGCTTCTTCGCGAAGGCGACGAGGTCCTTGTAGAAGTCGAGGCTGGCGACGCAGGCCGTCGGGTTGGAGGGATAGCAGACCACCAGCGCGAGCGGCTTCGGGATCGAGTGCATGATCGCGCGCTCGCAGGCTGCGAAAAAGTCCGGCGTCGGTGCCGACGGCACAGAACGGATGACGCCGCCGGCCATCAGAAATCCGAAGGCATGGATCGGATAGCTCGGGTTCGGGCAGATGATGACGTCGCCCGGCGCGGTGATCGCCTGCGCGACGTTGGCGAAGCCTTCCTTCGAGCCGAGGGTGGCGACGATCTGGGTGTCCGGATTGAGCTTCACGCCGAAGCGGCGCTCGTAATAGCCGGCCTGGGCACGGCGCAGCCCGGTGATGCCACGCGATGCCGAATAGCGGTCGGTGCGCGGCTTGCCCAGGGTCTCCTTGAGCTTCTCGATGACGTGCGGCGGGGTGGCGAGGTCCGGATTGCCCATTCCCAGATCGATGATGTCGGCCCCGGCATTTCGCGCGGCGGCCTTGGCTCGATTGATTTGCTCGAACACGTAGGGCGGCAGACGGCGAATGCGGTAGAACTCGTCCATGGGTCAGACTCCGGAATCGGAAGCTCGCGGTTGGCTTTCCCGTGCGCGGAAATTCCGACGCTCGGAAAATATCAATGTATCTAGTTACTTATGCCACTTTTCGATGGCGAGCGGATATGGCTTTGGCCCTATTCCGCTGCTGATGTCGATTGAGGCTTGAATCATGTTCTTTTTAGCACGGACGCCATGAAGCGCCAGCGAAACGGCCTGTTTTTTCGCGATTCCCGCCTATTTCTTGCCGGACGGCGCGTTGGCTGCGGCGGCCCCGGCCTGACGATCGCGCGCGGCGGCCAGTTCGCTTTCGATCTTCACCTGTTCGGCCGGATCGAGGGCCGACTCCTCGCGCGGCGCCGGCATGTCATGAACCGCCGGAAACGCGCCGGGATCTTTGGGACGCGCGGGTGTGCCTTCCGGCAATCCGACGATGGGAAGATCGGCAACCATGCTTCCACAACCCGACAACGGAATCGCCGAGAGGATCGCGCCTGCGACAAGCCAGACCCTGCTGCGACGAAATGGACCAGCAAACCGCCGCTCAATGATACGCATACGAAACCTTGGCTAATGGTTGGCCTGAATTCACCGCCCACGCACGCGGTTCGACTCCAGAATCTGCATGCCGCTTTAGCGGACACTGCTGCAATGACGGGAGTCTGCACCTTGCGAGCGATACGAACGGCAACCGTGCCATCAATATCTCACTCAACATTTAAGCATCGTGGAAGGTAAAACCTTAAGGCGGCAATATGTCCGAACAAAGATGCCGTCTTGCATTGCAGTATATCGAAATCACCCAAACGAAATGAACTGTGCCATCATCGCATCGAACCGGATTGCAAACGCCGGGTTCTGTTAGGAAACGAAGTCCAAGTGAAGTGCAAGAAGTGAAGTCCAAGCCATGAGCGATCTCCCTGTCGAGACCAAAGCCGCCAAGACCTTCGACCCCGAAGCCTTCTCCCTCAACCTGGCGCGCGCCATGGAAAGCGGCGGTCGCGCACTCGCGGCCTATCTCAAGCCCCGGCAGGCGCTCGATCCGAACGACCGTCCGCCGAGCGAAGCCGCGGAAGTCATCAAGACCTTCGGCGTGGTGGCGCAATACTGGATGTCGGATCAGGCCCGCGCCACCGATATCCAGATGAAACTCGGCAAGGCTTATCTCGATCTGTGGGGCTCGGCGATGCGCCGCATGGCCGGCGAGGACGCGCCGCGCGCCATCGAGCCTGCACCGCGCGACAAGCGCTTCGCCGATCCCGAATGGAAGAACAACCAGTTCTTCGAATTCGTCATGCAGGCCTATCTGCTGACGACGAAATGGGCGTTCGATCTGGTGCGCGAGGCCGAAGACCTCGATCCGCATACGCGCAAGAAAGCCGAGTTCTACGTCCAGCAACTCACCAACGCATTCGCGCCATCGAATTTCGTGCTGACCAATCCCGAGGTGTTGCGACAGACGCTGGCCTCGAACGCCGACAATCTCGTGCGCGGCATGGCGATGCTCGCCGAGGACATCGAAGCCGGCCACGGGCAATTGCGCATCCGCCAATCCGACCCGACCAATCTCGAGGTCGGCGTCAACATGGCGGTGACGCCGGGCAAGGTGATCTACCAGAACGACGTGATGCAGTTGATCCAGTATCAGCCGGCCACCGAGAACGTACTGCGCACGCCGCTGCTGATTGTGCCGCCATGGATCAACAAGTTCTACATTCTCGACCTGCGGCCGGAAAAATCCTTCATCAAGTGGTGCGTCGATCAGGGCATCACCGTGTTCGTGATCTCGTGGGTCAATCCCGACAAGAAGCTCGGACAGAAGAGCTTCGAGGACTACATGAAGGAAGGCCCGCTGACGGCGATGGACGTCATCGAGCAGGTCACCGGCGAAATGAAGGTCCACACCATGGGCTATTGCGTCGGCGGCACCCTGCTCGCCACCACGCTGGCCTGGCTCGCCGAGAAGCGCCGCGTGCGCGTGGCCTCCGCCACTTTCCTCGCCGCGCAGGTGGACTTCACCCACGCCGGCGATCTCATGGTGTTCGTCGACGAGGAACAGATTTCCGCACTCGAGCACCAGATGCGGTCGGACGGTGTGCTCGAAGGCAGCCGGATGGCGATGGCCTTCAACATGCTGCGCTCGAACGATCTGATCTGGTCCTACGTCGTTAACAACTACCTGAAAGGACAAACGCCGTCGGCGTTCGATCTGCTGCACTGGAATTCAGACGCCACGCGGATGCCGGCGGCCAATCATTCCTACTACCTGCGCAACTGCTATCTCGAGAACAAGCTGTCGACCGGCACCATGGTGATCGACAACACCCTGCTCGATCTGTCGAAAGTGAAGGCGCCGATCTACAACCTCGCCACCCGCGAGGACCACATCGCGCCGGCTGAGTCGGTGTTGTTCGGATCCAAGTTCTTCGGCGGGCCGGTGAAATACGTGCTGTCGGGTTCAGGCCATATCGCGGGCGTGGTCAATCCGCCGTCCGGCGGCAAGTATCAATACTGGACCAACGACAACATCGAGGCCGGCTCGGTCGCGGACTGGATGAAAGGCGCGGTCGAGCACAAAGGCTCGTGGTGGCCGGATTGGCGACAATGGCTCGCCAGTCACGATCCCGAAGAAGTGGCCGCGAGGCCGGTCGGCAACGACGCCCGCCCGCCGATCGAGGATGCGCCCGGCAGCTATGTGCGGGTGCGGGCCTGAAGCTGCTTCTGGACACAAGGCCGGCGTCGTTGTCGCCGGCCTTTGTTTTGGTGGAGATATAGATTCCGGCAACCGCCCGTCATTGGCGGCATCGATACAACCGTTTATGAATGGAGTTCGTGGCGACGCGGCATCGCGCCCGTGTCGGCGTGGCATGACAAAAGGAAAACCTCGATGACGCGGGAACTGTTCTGGCTGACGCTCACGGTCATTCTTACCGGCTTGATGTGGGTGCCTTACGTGCTCAATCGCTGTCAAGTCCGCGGCCTCGGCGGCGCGATGGCCAATCCGTCCCGCAACGACAAGCCCCAGGCCGAATGGGCCAACCGGCTGATGTTCGCGCATGACAACGCGGTCGAAAACCTGATCGTCTTCGCGCCGCTGGTGCTGATCCTCAACGCGGTCGACTATTCGTCGAAATGGACCGTGCTGGCCTGCACGGTCTATTTCTGGTCCCGCGTCGCGCACCTGATCGTCTATACGCTCGGCATCCCGGTGTTCCGTACCCTCGCCTTCACCGTCGGCTTCATCGCCCAGGCGGTGCTGGCGTGGTCGATCTTCATGGCGACGTGAGGAGACCTGAACGCATCATCGGCTCCAATTGAAGCTGGGTGCCGTCATCCTG
>JAEWIX010000051.1 GCA_023386885.1 Pseudomonadota bacterium | reverse complement strand
GTGCGGGCGGGGCGGCTCGGGCGGCTTCTGGACGGTCACCATCGCCCATACCACGCTGACGATGTGCTTCGTCGCGGTGATCGTGCAATCCCGGCTGGGCAGCGTCGATCGCAGCCTCGAGGAGGCGGCGATGGATCTCGGCTGCAGTCCTGTGAGAGCGTTCATCGCGGTGACGCTGCCGTTGATCGCACCGGCCATCGCTGCAGGCTGGATGCTGGCCTTCACGCTGTCGCTGGACGATCTGGTGATCGCCAGTTTCACCACGGGACCGGGTTCGGCAACCCTGCCGATCCGGATTTATTCGGAGGTGCGGCTCGGTGTGAAGCCGGAAATCAATGCGATCTGCGCGTTGATCATCGGCGCGGTCACGCTGGCCATCGTGACGGCGTCGCTGGCGACCAAGCTCTCCAGCCGGCGGGGTGGTAACGCCGCGCCGATGTGAATCTTGAACACTGCGCGATTGTCAGTCCGATTTCGGCTGAGCTTCGACGCCGGCTTCCGTCGCCGGCGGCGTGGCCGCGACCGGCGCGGGCTTCTGCCCGGTGATGCGCTCCAGCACCGATCGAACGGCATCGCGCGTCCGGCGATCCTTCACGGCGTCGAGCAGCGGGGCCGAGGCCGGCGAACGGCGGATCAGGCTGACCGGATCGGGGAAAATCAGCGGGTCGTCCCACGGACCTTGCACGACGAACGGAAGTTCGAATTTCGGTGCATCGGCTGACGTCGAAACCAGGCTCGCAACACCTTTAAGATCGTATTCGCGCAACGGCACCGACGCGGTGCCGGTCAGGGTCAGATTGGCATTCGGGCCGTTGATCTGGATGTCGTCGGCGGTCGCAACACCGTCATTGAATCGAACCGCGATTTTCAGGGTTTCGAACGGCGTCTGGCCGCTGCGGAAGTGACCGCCGGAGAGTGGTCGCCGTTCCAGCCGTTTCAAGAGCTGCTCGACGTTGAAGCCGCTGATCGCGCCGTCGTGTCCGATCAGCGTGGCGGTCCCGGCGAGCGTCTGCGCCAGTCCGAACGGGCTCGAACCTGTCGCGCCGAGAACGACGGTGAGATTGCCGCGCCCGGAGAGCCTGCCGGTGCCGAACAGTTCGCTGGCGCAGCTTTGCAGGTCGACATCCACCAGTTGAAACTGAGCCTTGATGTCGGCGGCAATATCGTCGCGTGAGACGCCGAACGAGCCCTTGGCGATGCCGCCGAAGATCTGCGCTTCCGCGACGCTGAGCGCCAGCGAGCCGTTGCGCAGATTGGCGCCGAGCGCCGTGCGGCCGAGCCGGGTTGATCCGATGGTCAGCTTCGCGGCGGACAGGCGAATATCGAGATCAGTGGCCGAGAGTGCGCTCAAGTCGAACAGTTGACGGTTCCAATCACGCGCTCCGGTGGCCAGCAGCCGGAACGTACTCACGTAAGGGGTGAAATCGAGCGCGCCCGCGGCGAGTGTGGCCTGCAGGGTCTGGCGTCCGATATTGCTGTAGGTCATGACGCCTTCGGCGGCGTTGCCGTCGAGTTCGACATTGACGTTGGTGAGCGCCAGCGATGGACCGACGAGATTGGCGCGCGCTTTCAGCGCGAACCGCCCGAAGCCGCCGCGGCCCGGCGGCGCCTGTCCGAACCAGCGCAGCGCATTGCGCAGCGAATTGCTGTCCGCCGTCAGCGTGCCATCCATCATCAGGCTGGTCTTGTTGGCGACGGCGCCGTCGAATGCGAGTTTCAAGGCCGGCGCCGCAACGCGAATCTTCAATCCCGATCGCTCGCCGGCGAGGGCCGCGAGAAAATCGTTGACGCTGATGCTGCCGTCGACGCGCGCGCCGCGCCAGTCGAATTGTCCGGTGGCGGCAAACGAGCGCGAGATCGAAGGCCAAGCCAGCGACAGGTTGATGTCCTGGACGGTTTCGACGTTTTTGGCGGCATCGGTATAGGTCAGGCTGCCGTCCTGGATGCGAATTTCGGAGAACGACAGCGGACTTTCAGCGCCCGGCTTGAGCGTGCGGGTCAGGGTATTGATGAACGGCGTCCAGTTGCTGCCGCCGTCGGTATCCCGCACCACCCGGATACGCGGTCGCGCCAGGATGACGTCGGCGATCTGGAAGCGTTGCATCAGCAATGGCAGCAGCCGCAGGTTGGCCACCAGCGTATCGACATTGAGAGCGGCGTCTGTCGTCCCGCCACCCTTTAAGCCGACATCATGGAAAACCACACGGCTCTGCGGAAACACTGTGACGTCGATTGCGCCGTTCACCACCAGATCGAGGCCGGTGACGGCCCGGATTTGGGCTTCCACGGCCTCACGCAGCGCATCCCGGTCGAGCAACAAGGAGATGCTGGCCAGGCCGGCCAGCACAACGCCGAGGATTGCCGCAATCGGCAACCCCAGGCGCTTCATTCCTTGGGCGATGGTCAATGGCTTACTCGGATCGGTTGAAGTTTGAGGGTGGCGCTGGTCTCTCCGGGGCCACGATCCACCGCAACTTGATGGGTTTTCTTGACGCTTTCAAGGCCGCCGCCAGCGCCGGGCTACGCCAATTGACGTCCCGCGGCCATTTCGCCTAATACAACTTAGATTTGGCGTTCTCCACCCCGGCACGCCCAATTTCCGCGTCTTTTCCTCGATCAGGTCGTATCCCCATGAACAAGGTTTATCCCGACGCCAAATCGGCACTCGATGGCATTCTCAAAGACGGCATGATGGTGATGTCCGGCGGCTTCGGCCTGTGCGGTATTGCCGAAACGCTGTCGGATGCCCTGCGCGAATCCGGCGTCAAGAATCTGACCGTGGTGTCTAACAATGCCGGTGTCGACGGCATCGGGCTCAGCCGGCTCCTGGAGACGCGCCAGATCAAGAAGATGATCTCGTCCTACGTCGGTGAGAACAAGCTGTTCGCGCAGCAATTCCTTGCCGGCGAACTGGAACTCGAATTCGCGCCGCAAGGCACGCTGGCCGAGCGCATTCGCGCCGGCGGCGCGGGCATTCCGGCGTTCTACACCAAGACCGGCGTCGGCACGCTGATCGCCGAAGGCAAGGAAGTGAAGGAATTCGACGGCCAGAAGTATCTGATGGAGCGGGGCCTGTTCGGTGATCTGGCCATCGTCCACGCCTGGAAGGGCGATACCGCGGGCAATCTGGTGTACCGCAAGACGGCGCGCAACTTTAACCCGATGATGGCGACCGCCGCCAAGATCACCGTCGCCGAAGTCGAGCATCTGGTGCCGGCGGGCGAAATCGACCCCGATCATATCCATACGCCGGGCATCTTCGTTCAGCGCATCATCGAGGTGGGCACCGACAAGAAGCGCATCGAGCAGCGCACCCTGCGCAAGCGCCCCGCGTAACGGTTCAGGATTGTAGGAGAGAGCGATGGCATGGACCCGCGAACAGATGGCCGCCCGCGCAGCGAAGGAATTGCGCGACGGCTTCTACGTCAATCTCGGCATCGGCATTCCGACGCTGGTATCGAACTTCATTCCCGATGGCGTCGACGTCTCGCTGCAGAGCGAGAACGGCATGCTCGGCATGGGACCGTTTCCGTATGAGGGCGATGAAGACCCCGACCTCATCAACGCCGGCAAGCAGACCGTGACCGAACTGCCGGACACCAGCTATTTCTCCAGCGCCGATTCCTTCGGCATGGTGCGCGGCGGCCATATCGACCTGTCGATCCTCGGCGCGATGCAGGTGGCGCAGAACGGCGACCTCGCCAACTGGATGATCCCCGGCAAGATGGTCAAGGGCATGGGCGGCGCGATGGACCTCGTCGCCGGCGTCAAGCGCGTCGTCGTGGTGATGGAGCACGTCGCCAAGGACGGCTCGAAGCTGCTGAAGAAATGCAACCTGCCGCTGACCGGCGAGCGCGTGGTGGACATGGTGGTCACCGATCTCGCGGTGTTCACCATCGACAAGCATGGCAACGACGGCATGGCGCTGATCGAACTGGCCGACGGCGTCACCCTCGACGAGGTCAAGGCCAAGACCGAAGCGGACTTCCGCGTTGCGCTGAAGAACGCCTGAGCGTCGTCCAAACACTGATAAAGATTTCGACGGCCGGGAAATCCCGGCCGTTTTTCATTGGATGATGAATTACGCCGGGCCGCTGGGCAGATCGGAAAACCGCGTCAGCCAGGCGACCGGGCCAATGCTCGCGGCGACGATGAGCAAGGCCGCGAGTGCGCCGTCCTCGAAGCTGCCGCGGCTGGCATATTGATAGATCGACGTCGCCAGCGTCTCGACATTCAGCGGTCGGAGCAACAACGTCGCAGGCAGTTCCTTCAGACAATCGACGAATACGACGATCGCGGCGCCGACCATCGCAGGTCGCAACAGCGGCAGGTGGATGCGCCGCATCGATGTCATCCGGCCAGCGCCGGCGGCGTCGGCGCTATCGTCGTAGTCGCGCGGGATGCGCTCCGCGCCGGCCTTGAGGAGTCCGACCGGGACCGCCAGAAAGCGAATTACATAGGCGAGCACCAGTGCCGCCCCCGATCCGACGATCAGCAAGCCCGGCGCGGGCAGTGCGAGCCACCGCGCCAGCGCATTGAGCCCGTTGTCGATTGCCAGCACCGGAATCAGCAGGCCGATCGCCAGCACCAGTCCGGGCAGGGCATAGCCGGCCTGCGCGACGTTGATCATCGCCGCGCGCGATGCGCTGGAATGCCAGCGGTGCGCCAGAACGGCCGCCAGTCCGAGCAGCAGTGCGACCAGTGTTGCGAGTGCGGCGTAGGCGACCGTGCTGATAACGTGCTGCATCAGGGCATCGTCGGCCGCGGTCAGCAATCCGCGCTTGATGGTCTCGAAGATCAGAAACAGCAGCGGAATGACAAAGCCGAACGCCACCGGTGCGAGGCAGGCGCCAAAAGCGAACCATGCCTTGATGCCGGAGAGGCGAGTGCGGGTTGTGTGCTGCGGGTTCTCCGCTGAAAATTCGACCGAGACGTTGCGTCGGCCGTAGCGTTCGATGGCGATCAGCAACGCGACCACCGCAAGCATCAGGCAGGATATCTGCGCCGCCCCGGCGAGGCTGCCGCGATTGAGCCATGTGGTGAAGACGGCGACCGTCAGGGTCTGCACACCGAGGTATTCGCTGGCGCCGATATCGTTCAGCGTTTCGAGGCAGACCAGCGCAAGTCCCAAGGCAAGTGCGGGCCGCGCCATTGGCAGCGAGACAAGCCAGAAAATCTGCCAACGCCGGGCGCCAAGCGTTTTCGCAGCCTCGATGAATTCGGCCGACTGGTACTGCAACGCCGTTCGCGCCGAGAGGTAGACGTAGGGATACAGCACGACGCCGATCAGCAGAATGGCACCGGGCAGCGAACGCAGGTTCGGCAGCCATCCGACGCTGTCCTGCGTCGGGAGCCACAATCGCAGGACACGATGTGCCGCGCCGAGCGGTTCGAACAGATCGACATAGACGTACGCGACGATGTAGGTCGGGATCGCGAGCGGCAATGGCATCAACCAAAGCAGCGCGCGGCGACCGATAAAATCATAGCACGAGACAAGCCATGCGGTGCCGCCGCCGACGATCAGCGCAACGGCGCCGACCCCGGCCATCAGCGCTGCGGTATCCTGGATCGCGCGCGGCAGCACGTAGTGAAACAGATGCGGCCAGAGATCGTCGGACGGCGCGAGCGCCAGCACCGCAATGCTCAGCACCGGCGTGGCGACGGCAAGCGCCGTCATCGCCGCGATGATGGTCGCAAATCGGCTGCTGACGGCTCCGGGCGGGCGCATGTCTTATCGGTTGCGGCGGCGCGGAGCCGAGGGAAGAGGCAAGGCTTTCCCGGTCAGTTGTCGAATCCAACTTTATCGGTGAGTGCCGATGCTGCCTTGCGATTGGCGGCGATCTTCGCGATCGGTAGCGGATCGGCCTCGAGCTGTCCGTAACCGGCGATCGTGGGATCGATGGCGACGCCGCTGCGCACCGGATATTCGTAGTTCATATCGGCGTAGATCTGCTGCGCTTTCTCGCCGGCGAGCCATTCGATCAGCTTGACGCCGTTGGCGCGGTTCGGCGCATGTTTGGTGAGCAGAACGCCGGAGAGATTGACGTGCGTGCCGCCGTCCTCGAACGTCGGCAGGATCACCCGCGTCGCCTCCGCCCATGGCTTCTTGTCGGGATCCTTGTTCATCATCAGCGCCCAGTAATAGGTGTTGCCGATGCCGAGATCGCATTTGCCGGCGGCGACATCGCGCGCGGCTTCGCGATCGCCGCCCGAAGGTTTCTGCGCCAGATTGGCCTTGACGCCGCGCAGCCATTCCTCGGCTTTGGCCTCGCCGTGTTTGGCCACGTAGGCCGCGAACAGGGCGTTGTTATAGATGTGCTGGCCCGAGCGGATGCAGATCTTGCCCTTCCATTTCGGATCGGCCAGTTCGTCGTAGGTGATCGTCTGTTGTTTGACGCGATCTTTCGACGCGTAGATAACGCGCGCGCGCATCGAGATGCCGGCCCAGTGGCCGTTCGGATCGCGGTATTGCTCGGGAACGACCTTGTCGATGACCTCCGATTTGATCGGCTGCGTCACGCCCGCCTGCACCGCCTCGTCGATGCGGCCGATATCCACCGTCAGCAGAACGTCCGCCGGACTGTTGACGCCTTCGGCCTTGATCCGCTGTTCCAGCCCCGAGCTTGCCGAGACGATGTTGACCTTGATGCCGGTATCGCTGGTGAAGGCGGCAAACAGCGGCTGGATCAGCTTGGTTTCGCGATAGGTATAGACGTTTACTTCGCCGCTGTCGGCGAGGGCGGTGGTGCCGACGCCACAAAGCGCAAGCATCACAACGGCGGGGGCGAAGGCGCGGATATGCTGCATCGACTGGCTCCGATGGTCGGATGACATATCGGATTCATGTAGCCGGGACGTACCGTCATGCGCCGTGACGCGTTGTCGCGACGATAGTTGTTTAGAGCAATTCCAGATGGATCAGGCGGCTGTCGCTGCCTGCGGAAACGTCACCTCGATCAGCGTTCCCGATCTCGGCACGCTCTTGAGCTGGAAGCGGGCGCGATTGGCTTCGACCAGCGCTTTGGTCAATGCGAGACTGACGCCGACATGGCCCGGCGTCTGGTCCGGCATCGGCGTGCCGAACGGCTCGACGGCAGCTGCGAGTTCGTTGTCGTTCATGCCGTTGCCGGTATCGCGGACCCGCAGCACGACCTCGCCTTCGTCCGAAAGCGCGGTTGAGACGATCACCTGACCGCCGGCATTGGCGAGATGAATCGAATTTCCGATCAGGTTCAGTGTGATCTGCCGCAGCGTGCGCGCATCGGCAACGATGCTGGGCAGCGTATGCGCAAGCGAGGTGCGGATGATGATCCGTTCGCGGTTGGCGCGCGGCTGCATCACCGCAACGCACTGCTCCAGAAGGTCGTTGAGATTGTGCCGGCCGAACGCAAGGTCGAGCTTGCCGGTTTCAATCCGCGACAGATCGAGCATTTCATCGACGATGGCTGAGACTCGCTCACCGGACGCGCGAATGTCCTTGAGATATTCGGCATAACGCTCGTGCCCCAGCGAGCCGAAACGTTCGTCGATCATGACGTCGGCGAAGCCGATGATGGCATTGAGCGGCGTGCGAATCTCGTGGCTGACGCGGGCGAGCACATCGGCCTTGGCGCTGGCGGCGCGCTCGGTCTGGCGCCGTGCCACGCGTTGTGCGGCCTCGTTCTGCTTGCTTTGCGTCAGATCGCGAAACACTGCGAAGAAATTCGGGCTGCCGGGCAGGGTGCGACCCATCGTCATCGCCAGCGGAAGGAAACCGCCCCCGCGCACCCGGCCCAGAACTTCGCGTCCGTGATCGAGCAGGCTGGCGGCTTCGGCGCTCGCGATGCCGGCAAAGTAGTCGCGGACAGTGCTCTCGCTTTCCGGCGCGAACAGTTCCGACAGCGTCCGTTGGGTGAGTTCATCGCCCGTCACGCCGAACAGCGCCTCCGCGCTGCGATTGCAGACGCTGATCTTGCCAGAGGCATCGAACATCACGACGCCCTCGGCGGTGATGTCGAGGATGGCGGCGAGTTCCTCGGCATTGACCTGACCGGTCGCGGGCGTCGGTGCCGCCTCGGGTGCGGATGGAATGACCGATTGCGCGACCGTCGTTTCCGTCAGGATCAGCGCCAATGCGGTTTCGCCGTCCCATGTGATGGTCGAGAGATGAGCCTGTAGCGGCGGCACCGATGCATTTTGCGTGGTGATCGTCACCGGTGTGCCGGCGTCGATCACGCTGCTCGCAACGGCATCTGCCGGATCGATGTAGAGCGCATCGAGACCGCCGGCATCGTGCAGTGCTTCGAGATTCTCGAACCCGGCGCGGGCGAGGAACGCGCGATTGACGTAAAGCAATCGTTCCAGCCGATAGATCAGCACGCCCGACGGCATCAGGTCGAACAGCGGTACATCGCGTGCGGATGCAACGTGCGGCGGCGTGACGGGATGCGACGAAACATCCGCGCTGTCGTTGTGTTCGGCTTTGGCCACAGCCGCGGGTGCATCGGTTGCGGTCACGAGATCGTCGTTGTCGGGTGTCGCGGTGTCGGTCTCGCTCATCTCGCTTTCCAGCCGCGCGGACAGTTGCCGGGCGAGTTCGTGGAACGCACTGTTTTCCACGGGCGTCAGCGTCGGCTGTTTCGCATCGAGTGTCGGCCGGAATTGCACGACATTCTGGGAATTCTCTAAGACGTTATCCAAGATGGCATCCGGATCGGTTGGCGAGGAAAGCGGCATTTCCGCCGCGGAAGGAGCGTGTTCGACGGAAGGCGGCGTCGGCGTCGCATCCGTAGCGGGAACGTGAGGGACGTCGGCAGCCAGTGGGCGCGGCATGGGGGGATGGCGCACCGGCGTCGCGTGCTGCTGCATGGCGAGTTCGTTGAGCCGCGCGAGATCGCGGCAGACGCCGAAGCCGCGATAACCGGCGAAATTGCGTGCGCGATCGAACACCGGCAGCCCGGATAACTCCACCGGCAGGCGCGTGCCGGGATCGTCCACCGGCCATTGCAGCGTGATGCCGCTCCAGGTTTCGTGTGTCGCCACGGCTTTTTCGACAAGGCCATTCGGATCGATATCGAGCGCCTCGACGATTTCATGCCAGGGCCGGCCGAATGCCGATGCGGTGTGTACGCCGATCAGCCGCATGAACTCGTCGGAGCCAAGCAGGAAGCGGCCGTCAGCGTCCATCTGCCAGACGAAGCGGATCGGCTGCACCGTGGTCGGTAACGGTGTGGCGACCGGCGACAGCACGGCAGCACGGACATCGTGAGGTGCAGGATCGGCGGCGAGCGGCCGTGGCGGCTGCGCGGCAACGGATTCATCGGTCGTAGCCGCTTGTTCGTTTGCGGCAACTTCGACGACTGGCATCATATGAGTCGTCTCGGTCGGATCGTCCGCTGACGGTGCTTCCGCGGTGACTGGTTCGTGCGGCGCATCATGCACGGGCGGGATCGCGGTTGGCACGATCGCCGGTGTGAGAGTTGCGATCAAACCGATATGGTCACCGCTGCCGATCCGCTGCAGCACCACATGTCCGATGTCGATGGTCGCTTCCGCGTGGCCCGTGCTCAGCGCAACGTCGCGCGCTTGCACCAGATCGGCATGGGTCAGATCGCGGCTGCCGAGCAGCGATCGTGTCGCCTGGTTCGCGCCGGCCAATCGGCCGTCATGCGTGAACGCAGCCATCGGCGCGTCGACGGTCTCGACAACGCGCCGCAGCCGCTCTTCGAGCGGAATCGTGCGTCCGACGATTTCAGCAGCGACAATCAGGATTCCGCTGTCGCCATCGGCGAATTGCAAGCGCGTGCAGATGCAGGTCACAAGGCTGCCGAGCGGCGCACCAAAGCCACGCAGTCGCTCCAGGCGCGGAGGCGTGGTCGGCGACAGGCGGGCGGCAAGCTGGGCAATCTGGCGTCGTTGCGGATCGGCAGGACCGAAGGTTCGGGCGGCCAATGCCGCGCCATCGGGCGCGCCCAGTAACGCGACGCCGACCGGGTTCGCCCACAGGATGCGTGTCCCGTCCGGCGTCCACAGCCACGCCGGCGACGCGCCAGTGACGTGAACCGCCAGCCGTGCGTCGTGTATCCCTCGCAACTGGAATTCCGCGTTACTCATCGTCACGTCATGGTTGAAGGCCGGATGTCAAGAAATTGCACCCCGCAGGCGCGCCGGGGCGAAATACGCTTAACATTTGGTTAGTATCGCCTCCGGCTGCGATCCGGTCCACGGTTTGCTCGGAACCGCACAAGTGAAAGCCGCAATAGCGTTAATTTGGCGACTTGCGCCGGCGCGGATCGCTGTGGCGGGCTCCGTCGCCCGCGGGCGGGCCAGAATATATTGCATTGCACAAAAAATCTTGATAGGGAGGAAGCGCTGGGGACCTTGATGGGCGACGTGTACGCGGCCCGGTTCGGCAAGATGTCGCGTCACGGACAGATGGCGCCAGCTTGAACTCATCGAATAAGGGGCGCTGCCATGGTCGATTTCGCCAATTCCTTCACCGTTCCCGCAATGGCCTTTGGAATTCCCGAGCCGGTTCGCGCGTTTGTCGAAAACGGCGTTGCGCAGGCCCGGCAGAACTACGATCGGATCAAGGACGTCGCCGAGGGCAATAATGTCGCGGTGGAAGCGGCTTTCGGCGTGACCAGCAAGGGCGTCACCGATTATTCCTCCAAGATGTTGGGCTTCTTTCAGGTCAACACCTTCGCGATGTTCGATCTCGCACAACAACTGGCAAATGTGAAATCCTTTCCGCAGGCGGCTGAGCTGTGGCAGGCTCATGCGCGCAAGCAGATGGAAACGCTCACCGACCAGTCGCGGGAGTTGGTGGAATTGTCGCGCAAGGTCGCGGTCGACGCCGTCGAACCCCTCAAGGACAGCGTCGCCAAGCTGTTCCAGCCGGTGGCGTAACTTCGCGCTTGCCGTTGTCGAACAGGTGTCGGCAACCGGCTTGCAGGGGCTGATTTTTCCAGGGACAGTTCCTGAAATCCGGGTCATGGCGCACTTGCCAAACCGTGGCATTGCACCTAGTTTCCGGCCCGTTCGCACCCGCCTGCCGGCGGGTCAGGATGCAGTTGTAGCTCAGTTGGTTAGAGCGCCTGTCTGTGGAACAGGAGGTCGGTGGTTCGAGCCCACCCAACTGTACCAGCAGACGAATAAACCCAAAGAATTGCGAGACGGCGTAATCGATCCGTTGCGGGTCGAATGGGGAGCCGTCTCGAAGCCCTACCAGATCGATTGCTATGTTGCCCGTGCGGGATGCGTTGCCGGTTCAGGGCTGTTTTTGGTTGTCCATCTATCGTCCCGATTCGCGTCATCTGATGACGGTTTACGTCCATTGGACCGGGGGCTTTTCAGGTGGTGGCGGTGACGCTATTTCGAGTGCATCCGTTGCGAGGGCGAGAAGCTCGAGGTGATGACCGTTCGCGCCGTGATCGTCTGGCGACCTTTCGGTGAACGCTGCTACTGCGAACTTTGAGACATGATTATCGACACCTCCGCCAAACTGATGAAGTGGCCGTCGCTGCGGGGCGAGCGTATCAGCCCGAAAGACGGCGCTGCTCCCTACACCATCATGCGCGGTTCGTTGCGCGACTGTATTGACGCCTTGCGCGGCAAGCCGGAAGCCTCTCACAAGCTCTATGAGGTTCATACGAGCGAAGGTGCCATCATGTCGGCCACTGAAGCCTTGGCTCTGGTATCACGGAAGGAAGACCAACCGCTTCCCGAAGAGGATTATGGTGGTGGTGGTGATATCGTATCTGTCCAGCGGGAGCCGTCGACGGATGATGATCAGCCTTTGGAATAGCTGACCGAGACTCGGCGAAGGTCGACCAAGCTGCCGAGATGAACCAACGGGGCACTGCGTCGGACCTAAAGCAAGCACAATAGAAAGCCCCGCGGGAGCGGTGTGGAGGATCGGATGCCTAACACGGAAGTTGCGCTGATCGGCTTCATCGCATGGGCGCTTGCACTCCTGATATTGATGGAGATCATCCGGACTTATCTGGTGGTGACGGGCAAAGTCGCAGCGAATGCATTTAGACCGGACAACGACAATCTGTCTCCGTTCATGCAGCGGCTCGCGCGGGCCCATGCAAATTGCATTGAAGGCTTGCCGATTTTCGGAGGAATACTCGCCGTCGCTATCATGCTGGAAAAGACGGCGGTAACAGACGGGCTGGCACTGTGGTTCTTAGGCGCCCGCGTGGTGCAATCAACCATTCATTTGATTTCAACGAGCGCTGCCGCGGTAAGCGCGCGCTTTACAGCCTTCGCCGTTCAAATGGCAATCGGCGTTTATTGGGTCATTGCGTTGGTATAAGAAACCCCTTCCCGGAGCGGGACGCCTTCAACCAGAATAAGCAAGACCAGCCCATAGAAACGGGGTTTTGATTCCGGCTGTCGTCAGTAGCGCCCCAATTGTTGAAAGTAGCTCCAATGGACTGAGATAGTGATCTGGGTTCGGCAATCCCGAGTTGCGCCGGTGATCGTTTACCGATTTAACAAATCACCAAGAAGGCAGGAGCGGGGCGTCAGCTTCGTCAACCGGTGGGGCATCGGGATGGGCATGGATCGGCAGCCGGCGCAGTCGGCGTTTTCGCATTCGCGCACGGCGCTGTTGGCATCTTCGGCACTGCGCAAATGGCACAGTCGATCGACGTGTGTTCGTTTCTTGTTAGCAGGGACGGTGCTGCCAGCGGCCGCGCTTTCTGCCGCATTGGCACCGGTGTCCGCTTGGGCTGGCGGCGGCGGTGGTAGTGAGAACAGTGGTTTCGGAGGTGGAGGCGGCGCTGACAGTCTTACGGGCGCTGGAGGTGGGGGCGGAGTACCGTTTGGGGGCAACGGGGGCGGCGGCGGGGGGGGCGGTGCTGGTATGACCGGCGGCGACGGCGGTGCCGGTGATGACGGCGGCGGCGGCGTGGCCGGGTCCGGCGGCTCCGGCGCCGCGTCTGCGGGCGCATCGGGGACGAACGGCGGCGATGCTTCCGGCACCTTGGCG
>JAEWIX010000075.1 GCA_023386885.1 Pseudomonadota bacterium | reverse complement strand
TATCCCGGTCGCCCTGCCCGCCAAACGCGCGGGAATGACGAGTGGTTGGCGTTTCGCTTCACGCAATCACGAAGCCACTCAATCCCGCGCGATGATCTCGTGTTCGCCGCGATGGATCGTCGGCTCGCCCGGCATCTGCCCGGCGCGGCGTCGCGCCAGAAAACGCGGGCGGCGCTTGCTGATGGCGTTGCGCCGGCGTCGGCGTTGCGCAGGCTGGCGCTTGAATTCGACGAGCTGCGGCAGCGCGAACAGATCGCTCCACGTCTGCCAGGTGTCGTTGATCGCGTCCGGATCGTCGATCTCGCACAGCGGCACCGACAATGACGGATCGCGATGCATCAGCACCAGCGTCTGCGTCTCGCCGCCATCGCGGATCGCAACGCCGAGGAAATCGCGCACCCGCACGTTGATCGCCATCTGCATGCCGTGAACGGCGCGGCGCAGCACGATGTGTTCGCGATGCATTTCGATGTGCCGGACATTGCCGTCGGCGCGCGTGTCGTGCGCCTCGAAGCTGACCGGGAGTGAGTGGGGGTCGAGCCGCGCGATGCGGCCCGACCCTGCGGGATTGATCCCGCCTGTCGCTGTTTGACGTCTCAAGGTCTTGTCTCCCCGCCGGGATTATGTTCCCGATCGATGCGTGAGACTGTGCCAGAGCCGCGTCCGGATTCGCTTAAAAAGGCTGGTTAATCGAAAGTCACTTGCCCTGCTTTCGCGGGCATGATTGACAAGTCCTTGGCGGGGATGATTGACGAGTCGTTGCCAAGATCCCGACAAGGCTCCACGATTTGCCGCGAAAAGGCGCCGCCATGTGCTTGAAGTCCGCTTGAATCAGGCACATCTGCGCTTGATGGATCTTTCGTTCGCTTCTTTGGGATTTTGTTCGTGATTGCTTCACCAAACAATTCGACCGCAGACGAATCACGTTCCACCGATGCCGGCCTGCTCGATCAGTCAGCCTTGAGCGATCTCGCACAGCGTCTCGTCGAGGCAGCGCGGCGCGCCGGCGCCGATGCGGCGGACGCGGTCGCGGTGCGCGGCGTTTCGCAAGGCGTCGAGGTGCGTGACGGTCGCGTCGAGGAATCCGAGCGCTCAGAAGGCGACGATGTCGGCTTGCGCGTCATCGTCGGCAAGCGGCAGGCGGTTGTGTCCACCAACGACGTCGGCGGCGACGGCATCGCGAAGCTCGCCGAGCGTGCGGTGGCGATGGCGCGCGTCGCCCCCGATGATGCGTATGTCGGCCTTGCCGATCCGGCATTGCTGGCGCGCGACTTTCCCGATCTCGATCTGCTCGATCCATCGATGCCGTCGACCGCCGAACTCGAGCGCCGCGCGCTGGAAGCGGAAGCGGCGGGCATCGCGGTGAAGGGCATCACCAAATCTGGCGGCGCATCGGCGTCGTGCGGCATCGGCGGCATGGTGCTCGTCACGTCCACCGGTTTTCACGGTGCTTACTTGCGTTCGAGCCAGGGCATCTCGATGACCGCGATTTCCGGCACGGGCACCGGAATGGAGCGCGACTACGATTTCAGTTCGGCGCTGCACGGCTCTGATCTGGCGTCGCCCGAAAGCATCGGGCGCAGCGCCGGTGACCGCGCGGTGGCGCGCGCCAATCCGCGCAAGGCGGAAACCTGCAAGGCGCCGGTGATCTTCGATCCGCGCGTCGCGGGATCATTGGTCGGGCATCTGGTCGGCGCGGCGAACGGCGCGTCGATCGCGCGCAAGACCAGCTTCCTCAAGGACAAGCTGGGACAGCAATTATTTGCGAACGGCATCCGCATCGTTGACGATCCGCGCCGCGTGCGCGGCCTGCGCTCGCAGAGTTTCGATGCCGAGGGCGTCGCGACCAGACAACTCGCCATCATTGATAATGGCGTGCTGACCTCGTGGCTGCTGGACTCGGCGACCGCGCGCGAACTCGGCATGACCACGACGGGCCACGCGCATCGCGGCGTGTCGTCGTCGCCGATGCCGGGCGCTTATAACCTGCACATGGAAGCGGGCGAGATGACGCCGGCCGAACTGATGGCCGACATCAAGCAGGGCTTCTACGTCACCGACCTGATCGGCTCCGGCGTCAACGGCGTCACCGGCGATTACAGCCGCGGCGCGTCGGGCTTCTGGATCGAGAACGGCAAGCCGACGTATGCGGTGAGCGAGATGACCATCGCCGGGCATCTGTTCGACATCTTCAAGTCGCTGCGTCCGGCCAACGATCTCGAATTCCGCTACGGCGTCAACGCGCCGACCTTGCGTATCGAAGGATTGACGATTGCCGGACGCTGATCTCGCCATTGCAGCCAAGACCGTCGGGCGCGATGGCGCGTTGCTGGCGGAGACGGTGCGCGAGGCGGGGGCGCTGGCACTGTCGAAATTTCAGACCGATCTGCGAACCTGGACCAAGGGCGCGTCGTCGCCGGTGTCGGAAGCCGATATTGCCGTCAACAACCTGATCGAGCAGCGGTTGCGGCAGGCCACACGGGATTACGGCTGGCTGTCGGAGGAAAGTGCCGACGACAAGGCGCGCCTCGCGCAGAAAAAGGTGTGGATCGTCGATCCGATCGACGGCACCCGCAGTTATCTCGCAGGCCGCGAGGACTGGTGCGTCAGCGTGGCGCTGGTCGAGGACGATGCGCCCGTGCTGGCGGCGGTGTTCGCACCGGTGACCGACGAATTTTTCTTCGCCGTGCGCGGCGCCGGCGCGACCCTGCACGAGGCGCCGATCCATGCCGCGGCCGGAACCGTCTTCGACTTTAGCCGGGTCGCCGGGCCCAAGCCGATCGTCGAACGGCTGGGACTGCCGCGCGATGGCGTGGCGATCCATCCGCGAATAGGCTCCTTGGCCTTGCGGTTGTGCCGGATCGGCGACGGCTCGCTGGATATCGCCTTTGCCGGCGGGCAAAGCCGGGATTGGGATCTTGCGGCGGCGGATTTGATCGTGCACGAAGCGGGTGGTAGAATGACGATGCTTTCGGGCGAGCCGATCGGCTATAACCGCCCGGACGTAACCCATGGCATACTGGTTGCTGCGGGGCGTGAACGCCATGCCTCCGTGATCTCGCATTTCCGCGATCACCCGCTTCCGTGGTCGTGAGTCGCGTCATGCATCCGCAGCCATTCGACCTAAAGCCATTCGACCCATGGCGATTCGGCACGGCGAACTAACATTCGGTGATGAGGACAGGACGTCGATGACGGATTCCGCGCGGCAGTTGCTCCATCTGGTGATCGGGGGCGAACTGACGGATCTCGATAACGTCACCTTCAAGGATCTCGACAAGGTCGATATCGTCGGCGTGTATCCCAACTACGCCACGGCGTTGACGGCGTGGAAGGCCAAGGCGCAGCAGACGGTGGACAACGCGCATATGCGTTACTTCATCGTCCACCTGCACCGGCTGCTCGATCCGGGCCAGACCCAAGATGCGTCCCAAGTCACGAAGCCCGCCAAAGACACAAAGCCTGCCAATTGAAACGACTTCTTCGCAATGCCTTGCGCTCGTCGTGGTTCCAGCGCGCCGTCGGCGTCGCGGCGGCCGAATACCTGCGCCTTGTCTGGCTGACCAACCGCTTCAGCTTCGATCCCGTGGACGTCTACGACATCGTCGAGCCGCAGATGCCGGTGATCCTGGCGTTCTGGCACGGCCAGCATTTCATGACGCCCTTCATCCGCAAGGACGGCCATCGCGGCAAGGTGCTGATCTCGCGGCATCGCGATGGCGAGATCAACGCCATTACCGCCGCGCGGCTGAAGATCGGCGCGGTGCGCGGCTCCGGCGATCACGGCTCGGCTTTCAACCGCAAGGGCGGCGTCGGCGCGTTCCGCGAAATGGTCCGGGCGCTTGAGGATAACTACAACATGGCGCTCACCGCCGACGTACCGAAGCGGTCGCGCGTCGCCGGGTTGGGGATTATCATGCTGGCGCGCGAGTCGGGGCGGCCGATCATGCCGTTCGCGATGGCCACCAGTCGTTACGTGCGTTTGAGCAATTGGGACCGTACCACCATCAATCTGCCGTTCGGCCGGGGCGCGCTGGTCGGCGGCGAGGTGATCACGGTTCCGCCGGATGCGGATGCTGCCACGATGGAAGCCCTGCGGGCGCAACTGGAAGCGACATTGAACGACGCCACCCGGCGCGCCTATGTCGCGGTCGGCCGCGAGGGTGGCGATGCCTGACCCGTTGCCGCCGCTGCTGCGCGCCTACCGCGCGATGTCCCAGGCCGCCCCGCCGATCACCAGGCTTCTCGCCAAGCGCCGCATCAAGCAAGGCAAGGAAGACCCGGCGCGCGTCACCGAGCGGCGCGGCCATTGCGGCCAGCCGCGCCCCCCCCGCCCCCGGGGGTGG
>JAEWIX010000004.1 GCA_023386885.1 Pseudomonadota bacterium | reverse complement strand
GGCTTGCCGACCATGTCGCGGCCGCCGCCGCGCGTCAGATTCGCCATCTTCGTGGTGACGCGCGGGCTTGCCTTCACTCCGTATTCGGCCTCCGAGAAATATTCCTTCGAAGGTTTTTTGACGTTCGCCATCGCCGTGGGCTGCGAGGAGGTGCAAGCGGCAAGAAAGCCTGCCGCGACGGTGACTGCAAGGACGGCTGTAGCGTTGAGGAGGCGCGAGCGCGCCGAAGAATCGATGGCCAAAATTGTCCCCTGACGACTCGCGAATGCGCCGTAACCTGTCCCCTAGCCCCTCAATATGCACGGGAAGGCTTAGCAGCTTGTTAAGCGATTATGTCGGGAAGCGGGCAGGAATGTGGCAAGGCCGGCTTTCGCCGGTGGCCCGTCGTTGCGGGGCCTTACGAACATTCGCTCTTCCGCAGCAGCGGGGCCGTTCGAACGGTGGCGTGGTGAAGTCCTGACAACCCTCAAACGCAAAAAATTCCCGCCGTGGGGACCAGCGGGACCGATTGATGACCTCGGGTCACGACGGTGGATGGGGAGACGGGTTTCTACCGTTTAGAAACCAGAGCCTGCCCAGTGGGCAACTCGATAATCGTCTCTTTGCGGTCGGAGAAAAATTCGTCGAATGCCTTGCGGGCTCCAGGGCATTTTGCGGAGCCGTAATCGTCGCAGACGATCATCCCGCCCTTTACCGTCCGCTCGTAGAAAAACGCCAATGCGTCGCGGGTCGGCTCGTACAGATCGACGTCAATGTGGACGAAGGCGAACTTTTTGTCAGCGACCGCCGGCAAAGTGTCGGGGATCCAGCCAACATGGAAGGTGATGTGGTCAAAGCCCGAGAGGTTCTTTCGCGCAACAGCTTCGTCGGTGCCGAGGTCCCCAGCCGCCCAATGAACGTTCCCTTTTCCGTCGCGGTCCTCCTCGCTCGGCTTCGAAAGACCCTCAAAGGAATCGAACAGATGATAGTGGCGCTTGCCGAGGTCGGCCGTCAGCATGAAAAGCGTGGACCGGCCTTGCCGCACTCCGCATTCAGCAACGTCCCCTTGCACTTCGCTGATCGACCGCAGGCAGCTCTGAAGCACGAAGCAGCGCGGATCGGGGATGCCCTGAACGCCTTTTACGCGCCCCTTCGCCTTGACGTAGAAGGGCTGCGAACTCCAGAGCATGTGATCCTGATAGAGGTGAAGCCCGGCACGCTTCACATGCCTCTTTACCCGCCCTCTCCTCGCCTGCCGTTTTTCCTGCTCCGATCCGAACGCAATCGTGAGCTTCTCTTTAATTGAGCGAAACATAATATATCCCGATATGCATAAGCCTACAGTTGCATCGCGAGCGAGGAGCCTGTCAACCGGCAAGGGGGGCGAAGCCGCCTTTGAAAAGGAAGGCGCTCCCGCTGCCACGCCTCACGCGCCTAGGTCGGGCATGGTCAGGTTGAAGGGAGGGAAGACAGGGGGTAGGTTTTATGCCTAATCCGGTACAGCGCGCGTTCCGAGCGCAGGGAGGCCGAGACTAGATGCGCCTGCTACAAATGGCCGTTGCTGCGCCGGTACTTTCTCGCCGTTTTGGACCGACAAGCATCAACTGGCATGCACGGCAGCGATTGGCAGTCTACCCCGACTTGGGCATCGTCTATAACCGCATCAAAAAGAACGCGAACACGACCGCCGTCTTTCTGTTGCACGAGATAGAAAGCGGAAAGGTAGAAACCGAAGCCAACTCTCCGAAGAAGGCGGCCCGCATTGATAGTCTGTCGCTCCCACAGACGATGGCGCTTCGCAACCACCTGTATTTCGTCATAGTCCGAAACCCATACTCACGGGTTCTGTCGGCTTTTCTCAACCAGATGGGCCTCCGACCGGAGTATCGACAAAAGTACGGCCGTTTCCCCATGGATCCTTCAGGCTTTGCCTCGTTCGCGGACTGGCTGGCGGACGGCGGCATCAAGAAGAACGCGCATTGGAACCTGCAAACCGAGCAGATGTTTTTGCCCTTCGAAAAATTCGATGCCGTTATACGGTTTGAGAGCCTTAAACCCGAGATGTCTGCCATGCTCGATGAGCGCGGGCTCAAGGTTCCGAAAGGAAGACTGGACGGCCTTTACCCTTCCGACGCCCCCGGCAAGAAAACATCCGCCGACAAGCGGATTGCAGAATTCTACTCGCCTGAAACTATCAACAAGATCGGCCGGCTCTATGAGCAGGATTTCACTGCGCTCGGCTACAGCCACGAGTTTCCAAGTTAGGCTCCACTGCCAGCCGAACATTTGAATTTCGGAGAAGCAGAGGGCGCGGATAGAGCCCTCAGTATGCCTGGTAGTGCAGCGCCATACATGGCCCCAAAGGGTGGTGATATCGGAGCCGGTGACTTCCGCCTGGCACTCTCATTCGAGAGCTTCGAGGAAACGCCAGACCGCCTCAGTGCGAAGCCGTCTTGTCGGCAGTGCTGTCGAGACATGCGCGCCGTTTAAGCCAGCCACCGCACCTGCTCGGTCCGGCCGGCGACTGCGCGCCCTTCTTGCGGATCAGTGACGAAACCACGAACCGTAGCGTGGAGCGAAGGACGAGCTACCTTTGCCGTCCGAAAATCGAGCGAAAGAAGATGCTGGCCTATGACGCCGCGCGGACCGGCGCTCTGCTAGTCGAGATGTGCCCTGCTCGCACGTCGTGCGGGCATGCAGGCAGACGCGGCCGAGCAGGTTGACGCTGCGATCCAGAAGGCGCTAAAGGCGGGCCCCTGAAATGGTTCGGTAGCAAATCCGGCAGCAAGATCTTTGACGAGGCACCGGGAAGCAGGACAACCCGACGATTTCAAGAACTGGATGGGTGGCCGAGCGGTTTAAGGCACCGGTCTTGAAATTCGCTTATAGGCATCCCCGTTTATCCCGCGCAGTGCGCCGAAGTCCCTGCAAATCAAACGATCTGCCATATTGCCGGCGTTCTTCGTCCCTGTCCGTCCGATAGCGTGCTACGCAGTTGCGTAGCAAAAAGCGTAGCAGGATGTTCTCCCGGCGTTCTCACCGCTGCCGGGGCCGCTTCCGGCCCTTGATCAGCGGCCCCGTAGGGCGCCGACAGCGCCGCGCATGGACGACGTCGAGGATCCGGCGTGCCCTGCCCTCGTGCCACATGGCAAGGCGAAGGTGCGCCAGGCAGAGGTAGCCGTCGAGCAGCCTCATTCGACCGCCACTTTCTTTGGGACGGAGACCAAGGCCCTCCTGAAGATGTCCAGTCGGCTGTCATCGACGGGTCGGAAGCGACGTGAGAGGTATGGCAGATCATCCGGTATTTCCGGCCAATCTTCTTTCCACTCGCGGTAAATCTCAGCCACGCGTATGCCTAGCGCCCGCTCAGCCCTAGGAGTGACGAACATGCCGCACCACCTGACAGTGTAGATGGTGCTCGTTTCTCACCCAACACGATTTGGCGGTGATGGTGCGCGGGAACTTCTCGCCCTTGCGCCAAAGAAAGCCGCCCTCGAAGCTGCTCTCTTTCTCCCCGGGCGTCGACCAAGCGTCCTTGGCTCCGGGGTCCGTAACCTCGGAAATCTCATCGGGTGCCAGCGGCCAGACGGCATACCACTTGTCTCTGATGGCCCTGTCTTCGTGCCATGCCTGGACGTAGCGGTCGTATACGGCGGGGAGTTCGTCGGCGAGCCGGATCAACTCAGGATTTTCGGCCACCGTGACAGCCGCATCCGCAGCAGGAATTCCTGCTGCAGCAGTGGATGCAGCAGCAAGGCCTAGAAGAAGGCCGCGACGGGAAACATTGGTATCCATTTTACACCTCCTTCCATGAACCGATGAGCGTGAAGCGTCCGAGCGCTTCATCGCCGACGCAGCGCCCCATCCACCACACCGTGGCAGCAGGCTCTATCT
>JAEWIX010000002.1 GCA_023386885.1 Pseudomonadota bacterium | reverse complement strand
ATGGTGCCTTGCACGAGAGCAAACTGCAAATGCTCGCTTTAAATTAGACCCATGCGTTCGGCGAGGGCGAACAGCCAGAAGCCGCCGGCCATCAGCAGCGCGACGCCGACCGCCGCCGAACCCATGTCCTTGACCCGCCCGATCTGCGGATCGTGCTCGGTGGTCAGGCGGTCGGCGAGCTTCTCGATCGCGGTATTGAGGATCTCGACCACCAGCACGAAAGCGACGGCCACGACCAGTTCCACACTGCGCACCGCAGTGACGCCGATCAGCCAGGCCAGCGGCACCGACAGCGCCAGCGCGAAAATCTCCTCGCGGACGGCCTGCTCCGAGCGGATCGCAAAGGCGAGGCCGTTACGCGTGTTGATCGTGGCCCGCCAAAGTCGCAGCAAGTCAGAGGCCCGCCGCAGCCGGCATCGGCTTTTCCTTGCCCACGCGCTCCTGCTTGAGCAGTTCGGCAATCAGGAAAGCCATGTCGATCGATTGTTCGGCGTTGAGGCGGGGATCGCAGACCGTGTGGTAGCGATCGTTGAGGTCCTCGTCGGTGATGGCGCGGGCGCCGCCGATGCATTCGGTGACGTCCTGCCCGGTCATCTCCAGATGCACGCCGCCGGCATGCGTGCCTTCCGCGGCATGGATGGCGAAGGCCAATCCGTTCCACGAATTGACCGTCGCCCGCCACGCCCTCAGCACATCACATTCCCGCGGCGGCCGGCATCGGTTGCGCCTTGCCAGCCCGCTCCTGCTTGAGCAGTTCGGCGATCAGAAACGCCATGTCGATCGACTGCTCGGCGTTGAGCCGCGGATCGCAGACGGTGTGATAGCGGTCGTTGAGGTGTTCGTCGGTGATCGCGCGCGCGCCGCCGAGGCATTCGGTGACGTCCTGCCCGGTCATCTCCAGATGCACGCCGCCGGCGTAAGTGCCCTCCGCCGCGTGTACGTTGAAGAAGCCCTTCACCTCGGAGAGGATGCGGTCGAACGGCCGCGTCTTATAGCCGGTGGTCGAGGTGATGGTGTTGCCATGCATCGGATCGCACGACCACACCACGACACGTCCTTCCCGCTTCACCGCGCGCACCAGCGCCGGCAATCCGTCCGCGACCTTGTCCGCGCCGAAGCGCGAAATCAGCGTCAGCCGACCCGGCTCATTGTCCGGATTGAGGACGTCGATCAGCTTCAGCAACTCGTCCGGCTTCAGCGACGGACCGCACTTGAGGCCAATCGGATTCTTGATGCCACGGAAGTATTCGACATGCGCATGATCGAGCTGACGGGTGCGGTCACCGATCCAGATCATGTGGCCGGAGGTCGCATACCAATCGCCGGTGGTGGAATCGACGCGCGTGAACGCCTGCTCGTAACCGAGCAGCAGCGCCTCGTGGCTGGTGTAGATTTCGGTCGAGCGCAGTTCCGGATGGCTCTCCAGATTGAGGCCGCAGGCGCGCATGAAGTTGAGCGCGTCGGAGATGCGGTCGGCCAGTTCCTGATAGCGCCGCGACTGCTGCGAGCCGGTGACGAAGCCGAGCATCCACTCATGCACGCTGCCGAGATTGGCATAACCGCCGGTCGCGAAGGCGCGCAGCAGGTTCAGCGTCGCCGCCGACTGCCGGTACGCCATCACCTGCCGCCGCGGGTCCGGCGTACGGGCGTCGGCGGTGAAGGCGATGTCGTTGATGATGTCGCCGCGATAGCTCGGTAGCTCGACACCGTCGATCTTCTCGACCGGCGACGAGCGCGGCTTGGCGAACTGACCGGCGATGCGGCCGACCTTCACCACCGGCAGCGCGCCGGCATAGGTCAGCACCACCGCCATCTGCAGCAGCACGCGGAAGAAGTCGCGGATGTTGTTGGCGCCGTGCTCGGCAAAACTCTCGGCGCAATCGCCGCCCTGCAACAGGAAAGCCTCACCCTTTGCGACTCGGGCCAGAGACTTCTTCAGGTTGCGCGCCTCACCGGCAAAAACCAGCGGCGGAAACGTCGAAAGTTGCGCCTCGACGTCGGCCAAAGCCTTCGCATCGGGATAGGCCGGCATCTGCACTACCGGCTTGTTGCGCCAACTGTCGGGTGTCCACCGCTCGGACATGGTCTACTCCTGAAGAAAAAGCCGCCCTCCTCCACGGATGGCGGACCGGCGGGTTATACACAGCCGGGAGGCTCCCCGCCAGTTTGAAATCGTCGTGGCAATACAAGGGTTTGCTATAGGATATAGGCGGCGGCGGGATTTCCTGCCACCCAGGCCCACCGCAAGGACGAAGATGCGACCGTGACCGAGGCTGTGCTGGACGACGTCTATTCCGACGATATCTCGATTTCCGCCACCGACGGATATGCGCTTGCCGCCACGCTGTACCTGCCGCGCGGGGCCAAACACCATGCCGTGCTGATCAACTCGGCTACCGCGGTGCCGCGCAGTTATTACGACGCCTTCGCTCGCTATCTGGCGCGCCAGGGCTGCGCCGTTCTCACTTACGACTATCGCGGCATCGGCGGCTCGCGGCCGAAGCCGCCCACCGCCGGCAGCAAGCCGCCGTCGTTGCGCGGGTTCGATGCGTCGATGACGGACTGGGCGGCGAAGGACGTGACCAGCGCCGTGACGTGGATGCGCCAGCGCTACGCTAACTTGCCGCTGCTCTATGTCGGTCATTCGTTCGGCGGTCAGGCACTGGGGCTGTTGCCGAACAACACCGAGGTGACGCGCGCGCTGTTCGTCTCGGCACAGGCCGCCTACTGGAAGCTGATGCCGACGCCGGAGCGCTATCGCGTCTATCTGTTCATGAACTATCTCGGCGTGCCGGTGGCGAGGGTCGCGGGCTATCTGCCGGGCCGCATGATGCTCGGTCAGGATCTGCCCAAGGGTGTCTTTCTCGAATGGACGCGCTGGGTGATGAACGAGCGCTATCTGCTCGGTGATGCGACGCTCAAAGCGCTGCCGAACTTTGCCAACTACAAGGCACCGCTGCGCGCGCTGGCCTTCACCGACGACACCTGGGCGCCACGGCCGGCGGTGGAACTGTTGTGCTCGGGCTTCACCGCGACGACGCCCGAGGTCGTGTCGATCACGCCGAGCGACGCCGGCGTGAAGACCATCGGTCACATGGGATTCTTCCGGCGCGAACATCGCGGCACGTTGTGGCGCAATGCTGCGGATTGGCTGGGTGTGATCGAGTAGCCGCCCTATTCCGCCGCCTCGCGCACGTAGCGCGCGGTGCGAGTGCGCATCGTCACCAGTTCCTCGGCGGAGGTCGGATGCAGCGCCATGGTGGCATCGAAGTCGGCTTTGGTCGCCTTCATCTTCACGGCGATGGCGATGACCTGAATGAGTTCGGCGGCCTCCGGCCCGACGATGTGGCAGCCGAGGACGCGATCGCTCGCGCCATCCACCACCAGCTTCATCAGCACGCGCGACTGGCTGCCCGACAAGGTCGCCTTCAACGGGCGGAACGTGGTCTTGTAGACATCGACGGTGGCGAACTGCGCCCGCGCCTGCTCTTCGGTCAGGCCGACGGTGCCGACCTGCGGCTGTGTGAACACCGCCGTCGGAATGTCGGCATGATCGACCTTCACCTCGCGCTTGCCGAATACGGTGTCGGCGAAGGCGTGGCCCTCGCGGATCGCCACCGGTGTCAGGTTGAAGCGATGGGTGACGTCACCGACCGCGTAGATGTGCGGCACGGAGCTTTGCGAGAATTCATTGACGGCAATGCCGCCGTTCTTGGGATTGATGGCGACGCCCGCCTTCTCCAGCCCGAGATTAGCGACATTGGGGTGGCGACCGATGGCGAACATCACCTTGTCGGAGGCGATGCTCGATCCGTTCGACAAATGCGAAGTAAACTCGTCGCCGTGCTTCTCGATCTTGTCCACTGTGCAGCCGGTGAGGATCGTGATGCCGTCCTTCTCCATCTCGGCGCGGACGTGCGCACGGACGTCGTCGTCGAAGCCGCGCAGAATATTGTCGCCGCGATAGATCACCGTCACGTCGGAACCGAGGCCGGCGAAGATGCAGGCGAATTCCAGCGCGATATAGCCCCCGCCCTGAATCACGATGCGCTTTGGCAACGCGGGCAGATGAAACGCCTCGTTCGAGGAGATGACGTGCTCGATGCCGGGGATGGCCTTGCCGTGGTTCGGCGCTCCGCCGGTGGCGATCAGGATGTATCGCGCGCGGACCTTCCTGCCGTCGTCGAGCAGCAGCGTATGCGGGTCTTCGAACACCGCGCGCGATTTGATGATCTGCACGCCGGCCTTCTCCGCGTTGGAGGTGTAGGCCGCCTCCAGCCGCGCGATTTCCTTGTCCTTGTTGGCGATCAACGTCGGCCAGTCGAAGGTCGCGGACGGAACGGTCCAGCCGAAACCGGCCGCATCCGCAAAGTCGTGACTGAAATGCGAGGCGTAGGCGAACAACTTCTTCGGCACGCAACCGCGGATAACGCAGGTGCCGCCCATCCGATATTCCTCGGCGATCATGACGCGGGCGCCATGACCGGCGGCGATCCGCGCGGCGCGCACGCCGCCCGAGCCACCGCCGATGACAAACAGATCCGTGTCGAAATCCGCCATGACGATCGCGCCCTCGGTTCAGCCTACATGATCGGCTTGTTGCGCTTCTTCATCTGGTCGCGGAATTCTTCGGCAACCTTCTCTGCCGTCTGCTGCGCCCACTGGTTCATGAAGCCCATGCTCGATGCGATGGCATGGGGCTCCTCCGTCAGCAGTTTCTTCCCCAGCGGTGTCTTGTAGAAGGTCACCAGGTCTTTCAGCTCCTGCTCAGTGAAAAAGTTGCCGTAGATCTTTGCCATCTGGTCGGCCACTTCGGATTCGCGACCGCCGAGATCCTTGGCGATGACGAGCGCGACTTCATCCAGATCCTTCTGATAGTTGAGGTTGCTCCGCAGCAGATTAGCCTTGGTGCGCTGAATGATATTCGGAATGGCGCTGGCGTACATCGCCTGCGCATTCTTCAACGCGAGCAATTCCTTGGCGGCGGCCATCGCCGACGGCGACACCGGCTTGAGTTCCTGCTTCGGCGCCGGCGCGGCGGTCTGCGCCTGCGCGGCCACGCCGGACAGCGCGAGCCCCACTGCAAAAGTGCCGGCGACCAACATCTGGCTGAGATATTTCATATGAAACTCCTTGAGATTCCTATTTGACCTAGTGGCGTGAATTAGACATTCGCTACTCACCTTGCAGCGAAGCCGACGGGCGAATGTCAAATTCACGCCACTAGAAACCTATGATTGCTAGTGGTTCTTCGATTCTAACATTTGCAAGAGCATCCTCTGCGACGGGATGCAAATGTTAGAATCGAACCACTAGCGCCGCTCGACGACGCGAATTCCGCCGGCTCCGGCCAACACCACCGTGTTGGCAAGGCCGATAAACAAACCATGTTCGACGACACCGGGAATCGATGCCAGCAATCCAGCCAGACGCGGCGCATCCAGTATGGCGCCGAGATGGGCATCGATAATCCAGTGACCGCCATCGGTGACGAAAGCATGGCCGGCGGCAGTCTGCCGGATGCGCAGATCGCCGGTTACGCCGCAGGCGGTCATGACTTTCTCGACACCACGCCGCGTAGCCGCCAGCCCGAAGGGAATGACTTCTACCGGCAGGGGAAAGCGCCCGAGCTTTTCAACCCACTTGCTGTCGTCGGCGATTACGATCATCCGATCCGACGCCGCCGCCACGATCTTCTCCCGCAGCAGCGCACCGCCGCCACCCTTGATCAGGTCGAGCGCCGGGTCGACTTCGTCCGCGCCGTCCACCGTCAGATCGAGATGATCGATATCGTCCAGCGTCGTCAGGGGGACGCCGCATTGTTCGGCCTGGATGCGGGTCGCTTCCGAGGTCGGAACGCCAACCACCTTGAGGCCGCTGCGGACCTGTTCACCCAACAGGTCGACAAAATGCTTGGCGGTGGAGCCGGTGCCGAGCCCCAGCTTCATGCCGTCACGAACCTCTTCCAGGGCACGCGCGGCGGCCTGTCGTTTTCGGTCGTCGAGATTCATCCGCCACACCACCCACCAAGGTTCCTGAAGGAACCCGCCCATGACCCAATCCGCGGACTTATCTAGCGTCGGCCGCCGGTCCTGAACAGGCCCATCCTCGTTCCCTCGTGAAACCGTGACCCGAACCGCCCTTGCAACCGCCTGCCCGGCCAGTTAGCGATCAGGCATGAAAAACGCCCCCGTCATCGCCTTTGATCTCGACGGCACCCTGGTCGACACCGCGCCGGATCTCATCGGCGCACTCAACCACATCCTCGTTCGCGAGAAGATGTCGCCGTTACCGCTTGATTCCGCACGTAATTTGATCGGCGCCGGTGCCCGCCGGCTGCTTGAGCGCGGTCTTGAAGCCGAGAACCGGCAGGTCACGCCGGAGGAAATGACAAAGCTGACCGAGGATTTCATCGCTTACTACGCCGACCACATCGCCGACGAATCGCGCCCTTTCGAGGGGCTGGAAGCGGCGCTCGATGACCTCGCCGCGCGCGGTTATCGGCTGGCGGTCTGCACCAACAAACTGGAGTGGCTGTCGCGGCGGCTGCTGGACCGGCTGGGGCTGACGCCACGGTTCGCCGCGATCTGCGGCGCGGACACTTTCGGCGTCTCCAAGCCGGACCCGATCATCTTGCGCCAGACGGTGGCGAAGGCCGGCGGGGCCATCGCCTCCACCATCATGGTCGGCGACGCGGGAACCGATGTCGGCGTCGCGCGGCGCGCTGGCGTTCCGGTGATCGGGGTATCCTTCGGCTACACCGAAGTCCCGATCGCGGACCTCAAGCCGGATCGCCTGATCGACCGCATGAGTGAGCTTCCGGGGGCCGTCGAAAGCCTATTCAAGATTCCTGTGAAAGATTAGATGCTTCAAATAAGGCCATGTTTTCAATCTTATTTATCTAACTCGATATCCTAATGGACGGCCGGTAACCGCTTATTGCGCGGCGCTTCGCTCCCTCCTATTGTTCACGCGGGGTCTGTGGCTGGGTGCCGCAAGAGAACGGGTGGATAATGCGCAGTATGATCGTTATCGCAGTCGCCAGCTTCGGCTTGGCGGGCTGCTCGTCGCTGTCGATGGATTCCTTCAAACCGGCTCCGAAAGCCGTATCGGTCCAGGTCGATTCGGTGCCGCAGGGGGCTGACGCCACCAGTTCGCTTGGATCGAGTTGCAAGACGCCGTGCTCGCTGTCCGTGCCCGATAATGCCGAGAGCTTCAGCGTCGCCTTTACGCTGCCGAACTATCAACCGCTGACCGTGCCGGTGCAGGTGACACACAGGCCAGGCGACTACATCACCTCGCAGCCCACCACTGTCTTCGATCCGAATCCGATAATCGGCGAACTTCAGGCTGAGCCTCCAAAGCGACCGGCGCGGCGGAAGCCACGAAAGCGGCCTGCTCCGAAGCCTGCCGCAGCGGCCCCCGCCCCCGCCGCCAGTTCGGCATTCCCGGCGCCGCAGACAACGGCGCCCCCGGCGCAACCGGCCCACTAAGCGGGCCAGCCGGTGCGCTGACGGGCGGCGCGCAACCGCGACAATGGGATGGATTGCGGAGCCGCCTGATCGCCCATAGATTTAGAATGAGAATAATGCAGGGCTGCAAACAGCCCTCAGGGAATTCCTTGGGGGATTCATGCCTGAACCGAGTGACGCGCGATGTCAGGGCCTTTAGCCAACCATCCCGGGACGATGACCGACCCCTTCGGCCGGACCATCACCTATCTGCGTGTGTCGGTGACCGACCGCTGCGATCTGCGCTGCTTCTACTGCATGTCCGAGGACATGACCTTCCTGCCAAAAGCGGACCTCCTCACCCTGGAGGAACTCGACCGGCTGTGTTCGGTCTTTATTGAAAAAGGCGTGCGCAAGCTGCGGCTCACCGGCGGCGAACCGCTGGTCCGACGCAACGTGATGTCGCTGGTCCGCTCGCTGTCGCGCCATCTGAGTAGCGGCGCGCTCGACGAATTGACGCTGACCACCAACGGCTCGCAGCTCGCCCGCTTCGCCAGCGAACTGCGCGACTGCGGCGTCCGCCGCATCAACGTCTCGCTCGATACCCTCGATCCGGCCCGCTTCAAGGCGATCACCCGCTGGGGCGATATCGACAAGGTGCTGGCCGGCATCGAGGCGGCGCGCGCCGCCGGCCTCGCGGTGAAGATCAACGCAGTGGCGTTGAAGAACGTCAACGAGGACGAGATTCCGACGCTGATGGAATGGGCGCACGGCAAGGGCATGACCCTGACGTTGATCGAGGTGATGCCGATGGGCGACATCGGCACCGGCCGCATCGACCAGTACCTGCCGCTGTCGCTGCTACGCAGCCGGCTCGCGACCCGCTACACCCTCACCGACCTCGACGACTCCACCGGCGGCCCGGCCCGCTACGTCCAGGTCAGCGAAACCGGCGGCAAGATCGGCTTCATCACGCCGATGACGCACAACTTCTGCGAATCCTGCAATCGCGTCCGGGTGACCTGCACCGGCACCATCCACACTTGCCTCGGTCACGAGGACGCCTCCGACCTGCGCCGGCCGCTGCGGGCCTCGCCCGAGAACGAACTGCTCAGCCAGGCGATCGACCGCGCCATCGGGCTGAAGCCCAAGGGCCATGACTTCGTGATCGATCGCCGGCACAACCGCCCGAGCGTCAGCCGCCACATGAGCGTAACGGGGGGGTAGCCCGTTCCGCAGGCTCCGGCGACGCCGGCCGACATACCAACAAACCCGCCCTGCCGATGCCTCTCCCGGACGTCGCATGATGTCCCGTGGGTTGCCCGCCTCACCGTCAAACTTCCAATTGACGGCAGCGCATCCCGCTGAAATGGTGCAACCGCTTCAGACCGCTCGAATAAAAATGGGCCCGGCGCCAAGACGCCAACGAGCGAAGAAGCTGAAATCGAGGGAGAACTTCCGTGCAATCGCTCCTGAAGCTCAGTCAGGGGATCGACGCGCTTAACTCATGGATCGGCAAACGATTGTCGTGGCTGATCCTAGTTGCCGTCCTGGTCTCAAGCGTCAATGCAACGGTCCGCAAGCTGTTCGACGAATCATCGAATGCCTGGCTGGAACTGCAGTGGGTGCTGTTCAGCATCGTCTTTCTGTTGTGCGCGCCCTGGACGCTGCTCAGCAACGAGCATATCCGGATCGACATTATCAACAGCTTCTGGCCGAAGAAGGTGCGCGACACCATCGATGTCATCGGCCATGCATTCTTCCTGCTGCCGCTGACGATCGTCATGATCATCACCAGCGTGCCGTTTTTCCTCCGGTCCTATGACATCAACGAGCAGTCGGGAAACGCCGGTGGCCTGCCGCAATGGCCGGCCAAATCGCTCATCATGATCGGATTTTCACTCCTGCTCATTCAGGCGATATCCGAACTCATCAAGCGGATCGCCATCATGCGAGGGGTGATTCCAGACCCTCACGAAGCGCAGCCGAGCAGCCTCGAAAGCGAGGTAAGCCATCTGGTTGACGCGATGACGAAAGACTGAGGGGAGCCTTCACGGCTCGGGGGATCGTATGGAAGCTTTTCTGATTGCCTACATGGCGCCCATCATGTTCGCGGCGCTGGTGGTGTTTCTGCTGCTCGGATATCCGGTGGCATTCTCGCTCGGCGCGGTGGGCCTGATCTTCGCCTTCCTCGGTATCGAGCTGGGCGAATTTCAGCCCAACTTCCTGCAGGCGCTGCCTGAACGCGTCTACGGCGTGATGAACAACGACACGCTGCTGGCCATTCCATTCTTCACATTCATGGGGCTGGTGCTGGAGCGATCCGGCATGGCCGAGGATCTGCTCGACACCGTCGGCCAGTTGTTCGGCACGGTTCGCGGTGGCCTGGCCTTCGCGGTGATCTTCGTCGGCGCCCTCCTCGCAGCCACCACCGGCGTTGTCGCCGCCTCCGTCATTTCGATGGGCCTGATCTCGCTGCCGATCATGCTGCGTTACGGCTACGATCGCCGCGTCGCGAGCGGCGTCATCGCGGCATCGGGAACGCTGGCGCAGATCATCCCTCCCTCGCTGGTGTTGATCGTCATGGCCGACCAACTCGGCCGCTCGGTCGGCGACATGTACGAGGGCGCATTCATCCCCGGCCTGGTGCTTACCGGGCTTTATGCGCTCTACATTCTCATTATCGCGCTGATCTTCCCGAAGGCGACCCCGGGCCTGCCTGCCGATGCCATCGGATTCCGCGAGGACAGCGGCAGCCGTGGCCTCACTTCGCTCGCGATTCTCACCGCTGTCAGCGTGGTGTTCGCCTGGTTCATGATGCGCCATTCGGAATCGCGCGGCGCCGACTTCGTCGTCATCAGCATGATGTTCGGGATATTGTTCGCGTTCGGCGTCGCAGTCGTCGACTGGATCACCGATCGTCTATTTGGATTCCGCTTCCTGTCGAAAATCGCGCGGCAAACCACGTTCGTCATGGTTCCGCCGCTGTTCCTGATCTTCCTTGTGCTCGGCACCATCTTCATCGGCGTCGCGACGCCGACCGAAGGCGGCGCGATGGGTGCAACCGGCGCTCTGCTGCTCGGCGCCATGAAGCGACGGCTGTCGTGGGATTTGATCCGGCAGGCGGCAGAGGCGACCGCGAAACTGTCTGCCTTCGTCGTTTTCATTCTGGTCGGCGCGCGCGTCTTCTCGCTGACGTTCTACGGCGTCAACGGTCACGTCTGGGTCGAGCACCTGCTGACGTCGCTGCCAGGCGGTCAGGTCGGCTTCCTGATCTTCGTCAACGTCCTCGTGTTCTTCCTGGCCTTCTTCCTCGATTTCTTCGAACTGGCCTTCATCATCATTCCGCTGCTCGGCCCCGCGGCCGAGAAACTCGGGATCGACCTGATCTGGTTTGGTGTCATCCTCGGCGTCAACATGCAGACGTCGTTCATGCATCCGCCGTTCGGCTTCGCGCTGTTCTATCTTCGCTCGGTCGCACCAAAGGAAAGCTATATCGACCGCATCACGGGCAAGCGGATGGAGCCGGTGACGACAGGCCAGATTTACTGGGGCGCCGTGCCGTTCGTCTTCATCCAGGTCATCATGGTTCTGCTGGTGATCCTCTTCCCCTCGATGGTGATGCACTACAAGGGCGCAGCGTCCAATATCGATCCGAACAAGGTGAAGATCGAAGTGCCGCAGATCGAAATTCCTCCGCTCGATTTCGGACCGCCGAAAATCCAGTAGCGTCTCACGCCAAAGAAAAAGCCCGGAGCGCTAGCTCCGGGCTTTCTGCTTGTGGGGACGACGTGCCGATCAACTGCTGGAATGGCGCGCAAGGAAGGAGTCGTTGGCGACTTCCGCGACCTGGAACCACTGATAGCTGTTGTTCGAAAAGTCGGTCATCGAATCGTACACCTTCTTGAAGTTGGCATTCGACTTCGACACGTCCGCGTGCAATTCCTTCGCCGCCTTGAAGCAGGCTTCCATGATCGGCTGTGAGAATGCATGCAGTTTGGCGCCGTTCGCGAGCAGCTTCTTGAGCGCCAACGGATTGGCCTTATCGTACTTGGCCATCATCCAGTTATTGGCATAGTGGCCGGCGTGCTCAAGGATCGCCTGATAGGATTTCGGCAAGGCGTTCCACTTGTCGAGATTGACGAAGGCCAGCAGCATCGGCCCGCTTTCCCACCAGCCGGGATAGTAGTAGTGCGGCGCGACCTTGTAGAAGCCGAGCTTCTCGTCGTCGTAGGGGCCGACCCATTCCGCCGCGTCGATGGTGCCCTTCTCGAGCGCCGGATAGATATCGCCGCCGGCGATCTGTTGCGGCACCACGCCGAGCTTTTGCACGACACGGCCGGCGAAGCCACCGATCCGCATCTTCAGGCCCTGAAGGTCCGCGACCGTCTTGATCTCCTTTCGAAACCAGCCGCCCATCTGGCATCCGGTATTGCCCGCGAGCAACGAGACGCAATTGTAGTTCTTGTAGAAGTCATTCAGGATTTCCCTGCCACCGCCAAGCATGTACCAGGCTTGGTTGATGCGCATGTTGGGGCCGAACGCCACGTTGGACCCGATCGCAAATGTCGGATCCTTGCCGAAGTAATAGTAGGACGCGGTGTGACCGATCTCGCAGGTCCCGCTCTGAACAGCGTCGAGAACCTGGAGGCCCGGAACGATTTCACCACCGGCGAACGACTGGATCTGGAATTTATTATCGGTTGCCTCGGCAACGACCTTGGCCATGATCTCGGCGCCGCCGTAAAGCGTGTCGAGCGATTTCGGCCAGCTTGTCGGCATGCGCCACTTCAGCTCGGGCATGGATTGCGCGATGGCGGGGGCCGCTACAGCCGTACCGGCCGCAGCGATGCCGGTCACCTTCAGAAAGTCACGTCGCTTCATCAATAGTCCTCCCAAATGGAATTGTATGATTGCGATCGTCCTCTTGCCGGGACTGTCGCGTCAGATTGACGCAAACCCGGCGGTAAATCCACATCGATCGATGTGGGCGCACGACAAAAAAGCCCGGCCGTCCTTGGGACGGCCGGGCTGGATCGTCAGAAAAGCCTCGATCAGTGGCGCGTACGCGACCGGATCATGAAGCTGTCATAGGTGTACTCAGCCACCTGCCACCACAGGTACTCGTCGCCGCGATACGCCTGCATCGCGTCGATGGCCTTCTTGAATTCCGGGTTCTTGCCGGAAAGCTCAGCCCACAGTTCGTTGGTGGCCTTCAGACAGGCCTCCATGATTTCGGTGCTGAAAGGACGAAGCTGGGCACCGTTCGCCACCAGCCGCTTCAGTGCAGCCGGGTTCTGCATGTCGTAGCGCGCGGTCATCCACAAATTGGTGTTGGCCGCCGCGTTCTGGATCACCGCCTGATAATTCTTCGGCAGCGAATTCCACTTCTCCAGATTGCAGAAGGCGTGGACGGTCGGTCCACCTTCCCACCAACCCGGATAGTAATAGTACTTGGCGACCTTCTGGAAGCCGAGCTTCTCATCGTCATACGGACCGACCCATTCGGCCGCATCGATGGTGCCCTTTTCCAGCGACGGATAGATGTCGCCGCCCGCAAGCTGCTGCGGCACCACGCCGACCTTTTGCAGAACCTGACCGGCAATGCCGCCGATGCGCATCTTGAGGCCGGACAGATCGGCGACCGTCTTGATCTCCTTCCGGAACCAGCCACCCATCTGAGTGCCGGTGTTGCCGCAGGGGACGCCATAGACGCCGAACTTCTTGAAGAACTCGTTGGCAAGTTCGTTGCCGCCGCCCTGATAGAGCCAAGAGTTCATCTGGCGGGTGTTGAGACCGAACGGCACCGAGGCGAAGATCGCGAAGGTCGGGTCCTTTCCGACGTAATAGTACGAAACGGTGTGCGACATCTCGACGGTGTTCTTCGACGTGGCGTCGAAGGCTTGCAGGCCCGGAACGATTTCGCCGGCCTGGAAGACCTGAATCTGGAATTTGTTGTCGGTCATCTCCGCGACCTGCTTGGCGAAGTATTCGCCAGCGCCGTAGATCGTATCGAGCGATTTCGGGAAGCTCGAAGTCATACGCCACTTGAGTTCGGGCGATGACTGGGCGATGGCCGGCGATGCGACCGCAGCAACCGCGGCACCCGTAGCCGATACTTTCAGAAAATCACGACGCTTCATTCAGTTTCTCCTTGCTTGCGTTTCGCTTACGCTTTTTTGCCACCGCCGGTGCGAATCCAGCGGCAATTCGAAGGCGACCGGAGGGCGCGCTCTGGCGCCTATCTAACACGGAACTATCACGGCAGAAACGCATCCCGGACCGTTGTCGGGGAAATTCAACGAAAGTCTGATGCGCTTTCAGCGGTGCGACAAACGGCCCGAAACCTCAGTCTGCCGCCATCGCCAGCACGTCTTTAAGCTGGTCGCGCACCTGCGTGGCGATGGCGCGATAAATCGCCGCGTGCGGGCCGTCGGGCTCACTCACCACCACCGGGGTGCCGGCATCCGAGGTCGCCCGAATCGACATATGCAGCGGCACCTCGCCGAGGAACGGCACGCCGAGCCGCTCTGCCTCGTGCCGCGCCCCGCCATGGCCGAAAATATCCGACCGCGTGCCGCATTCCGGGCACTGGAAGTAGCTCATGTTCTCGACGATCCCGAGCACCGGCACGTTCACCTTCTTGAACATCGCGAGCCCGCGCCGGGCATCGATCAGAGCGAGATCCTGTGGCGTCGACACGATCACCGCGCCCTTGAGCGGCACGTTCTGCGCCAGCGTCAATTGCGCGTCGCCCGTGCCCGGCGGCATATCGACGACGAGGACGTCGAGCTTGCCCCACGCTACCTCGCGCAACATCTGGGTGATCGCCGACATCACCATCGGACCGCGCCAGATCATTGCGGTTTCTTCCTCGACCAGGAAGCCGATCGACATGATCGACAGACCGAAGCGCTCGATCGGGATCATCTTCTTGTGCTCGTTCACGACCGGCTTGTCATGAATGGCAGTGAGCCGCGGCACCGAGGGACCATAGATGTCGGCATCCATCAGCCCCACCCGCAAACCAAGGTCGCGCAGACCCAGCGCGAGATTGAGCGACGTGGTCGATTTGCCGACCCCGCCCTTGCCCGACGCCACCGCGACGATCGCGGCGATGCCGGGGATCGGCGCCTGCTTGGCCATCGGCGAACTCGATGCCGCATGCGGCGGCGGCCGATGCGCGGACGCCGGCGGAATGCCGCCCCCGGCTCCCGAGGTCCGGTATGGCGCGGGCTTGGCCGCCGCGCCGACGGCCTTGCGCTCGGCGGTCAGAACCACCATTGCGGTGGAGACGCCGGCCATGCCGCGCACCGCCGCCTCGGCCTTGGCCCTCACCTGCCCCCACGCAGCCGCCTGCGCGGCATCGACGTTGATGGAAAAATAGACCTTGCCGTCGCTGACCGCGATTTCCGACAGGACCTTCGCCTGGGTCAGCGGCGTGCCGTCCGGCGACATGACATTGGACAGGACATCGCGAATTTGCCGTTCGGTGACACTCAATTTTTCTCTCCTTGCGCCCGCCAATAATCCGGAACAGCGCCTACGTCCTTGCGCCGCGTCAAACGGATGGGCCGGCGAAATTTCCGGCACCTATAGAGCAATAGCCCGAACCGGACGCAATGGGCCGTTTGTCGCGAATGGCCACGCGATATGCACGCCTGTCGGCGCACCACGACCGCACTGCGGCAAGCCATTTTTCGGTCCAAGCGTTGCCCTTCGGTGGTGACGCACTATGCTGCGGCCTTCACTGGTGGTCAGATTCCAAGATTTGCATCCGTTGCAGCAGACACTTCGTAAATATTGGAAGCACGACCACTAGCAACGATAGGCTTCCACTGGTCCGGGCCGTGTCCGCGCCCTCTCCATCGTCAAACAACACGGCACTTCTCAAGTAAATGCCGGCCAACACCCAAGGTTTCCATCATGGCTAAAGTCGCTTTCATCGGTCTCGGCGTCATGGGCTTCCCCATGGCAGGACATCTCGTGAAAAAAGGTCAGCACGAGGTGACGGTCTACAACCGCACGGCCGCGACGGCGAAGGCCTGGACCGACAAATTCGGCGGACGCGCCGCCCCCACCCCGAAGGCCGCCGCCGAAGGCCAGGACTTCGTGATGGCCTGCGTCGGCAACGACAACGACCTGCGCTCGGTTACGCTCGGCGACAACGGCGCCTTCGCCGGTATGAAGAAGGACGCGATCTTCGTCGACCACACCACCGCCTCCGCCGAAGTGGCGCGCGAACTCGACAAGGCGGCGACCGCAGCCGGTTTCCACTTCGTCGATGCGCCGGTCTCCGGCGGACAGGCCGGCGCCGAGAACGGCGTCCTCACCGTGATGTGCGGCGGCAGCGAGGCAGCGTACGGCCGCGCCGAACCGGTGATCGCCGCCTATGCACGGATGTGCAAATTGCTCGGCCCCGCCGGCTCCGGCCAGCTTACCAAGATGGTCAACCAGATCTGCATCGCCGGCCTGGTTCAGGGACTGTCCGAAGGCATCCACTTCGCCAAAAAGGCCGGGCTCGATGTCGAGGGCGTCATCGCCACCATTTCCAAGGGCGCCGCGCAATCGTGGCAGATGGAGAACCGCTACAAGACCATGAACGAGGGCAAGTACGACCACGGCTTTGCCGTCGAGTGGATGCGCAAGGATCTCTCGATTTGTCTTGGCGAGGCTCGCCGCAACGGCGCCAGCCTGCCGGTGACGGCACTGGTCGATCAATTCTACTCCGAGGTGCAAAAAATGGGCGGCCGACGCTGGGATACCTCCAGCCTGCTTGCGCTGCTGGAGCGTTAAACAACGTAAAAACATCGCCTTATTGGCGATTTATCATGTGATTTCTGGAGGCCGGCTGCTCATGCCGGCCTCTGTTTTTAAGGTTTTGTTAATTCGATTGTTGAGGCGTTTAAGGCTCGTCTTAATGATTTGGCGTCAGAAATTAAGAAGAAGAAAATGCACCGCGCTCGCGCGCGCAGGATCAGTGTTGCGTAATGAATGCGTCCGTCGAACAGCCCGAGGTTGTTCAGCTCCCGGCTGAGGAACCCGTCGTGCCGCCAGCGCGCAATCGCCGCGTGGCCGCGCAAAGGGTGCGCGAGGCGCGCGATCGTCTGACGTCCACCAGCGGCACCCGCCCCGCATTCGACCGCGAACTGCTGCGGCAGTATGCCCAGACCCGGCTGTCGGCCTCCTATGTCGTGATGCTGCTGGTGGTTGCGACCGGCATCCTGTTCGGCATCACGGTGCAGCCGGTGTCCGCAGCCGTATGGATCGTCGGCACGCTGCTGATCCACGGCATCATCGTTCACCACTGCACGAAATATCTCAACGAGCCGGCCTCCCAGAATACGACCCGGAAGTGGCGGATCCGCTTCATCCTGCTCGATCTGGCCTATGGCCTGTGCTGGACGGCGATCCTGGCCTATCCGTCGGGATACGATCTCGTCTCCAATACCTTCATGATGTTCATGATGCTGCTCATCGTGGCGGTGTCGAGCATGCTCGCCTCCAGCCTGCCGATCGCGGCCTTCGCAGCGACAGCGCCGGTTACCGCGACCATTGCGCTCAGCTTCGCCATGCGCGGAACGCTGGATGCCTACATCCTGGCGTTGCTCGCCGTCGCGGCCGAAGCCTACTTCGCGCTACTGGCGCACCGGCTGCATTCGACGACATTGGCGACTATCGAGGCCCGCGCGGAAAAAGACGCCCTGATCGGTGAACTCGAACAGGCCAAGGCGATCTCCGACGAAGCACGGCACCGCGCCGAGTCCGCCAACGTCGCCAAGTCGCGCTTCCTTGCGCAGATGAGCCACGAACTGCGGACGCCGCTCAACGCCATTCTCGGATTTTCCGAAGTGATGAAGAGCGAGATCTTCGGCGTGCACGCCGTCGCGGTCTACAAGGACTACTCCGCCGACATTCACAATTCCGGCGTCCATCTGCTGAATCTGATCAACGAAATCCTCGACCTGTCGCGCATCGAGGCCGGCCGCTACGAACTCAACGAGGAAGCGGTTTCGCTGGTTCACATCATTGCCGATTGCCATCACCTGTTGAAGCTGCGCGCCTCCAGCCGCGGCATCACCATCCACGAGATTTTCGAACAGGGCATGCCGCGCGTCTGGGGCGATGAGCGCGCAATCCGGCAGGTGGTGCTGAACCTGCTGTCGAACGCCATCAAGTTCACGCCGCAGGGCGGCGAAATCTGGTTGAAGGCCGGCTGGACGGCATCCGGCGGACAGTATCTCAGCGTCAAGGACAATGGCTCCGGCATCGCCGAGGATGAAATTCCGATCGTGCTCGCTTCCTTCGGGCAAGGCTCGAACTCGATCAAATCCGCCGAACAGGGCGCGGGCCTCGGCCTACCGATCGCGAAGAGCCTGATCGACATGCACGGCGGCACCTTCACGCTGAAATCCAAGCTGCGGATCGGCACCGAGGTCATCATCACGCTGCCGCCGGAGCGCGTGATGTCGGCCTTGGCACCGATGGCGGAGGAAGCTCCGTCATTGCAGCCGGATCTGCTCGGCCTCGAACAGGTTTCGCCGGACGCCCGCCGCCGCCGCACCCCCATCATGAATGCGGGAACAGGATTGTAGACCACGCGCTTGCGCCTGCGCGCAAATACGCATCACTATCGAGTATGAGTACAGAATCGCCGTGTATCGCCGTCTGCATGATCGACCCCAAAAGCCGCCTCTGTTTCGGCTGTGGTCGCACGCTGCCGGAAATCGCGCGCTGGGGACGGATGACATCGGACGAGCGATTGTCGATCATGGCGGAGCTTTCGGACCGCATGGCGAAAGCCGGGCTTCAGCCACTCGCACCAGCCGCCAACGACGGCTCCAAAACCAGCTGATTCAAGACGCCGCTCACGGCGCTCTGACGGCAGGTGGATCATGATCCGCGTCCTGCTCATTGTGTTCATCGCCACCGCCTGCGCGGTGTTCGCCTATGGCGATCCGGCGAAGATCACCACCGCCCGCGCCTCCGTGACGGCAATGCTGCAACACCGCACGGCCGCGCACTCCCGCATCCAGCAGATTTCACGCGGCAACGGCGGCGAATTCAGGCTCGACGCCAGGATCAACGGCGTCAAGGTGCCGATGGTGATCGACACCGGCGCGACCTCCGTGGTGCTCACCTACGAGACCGCCAAGGCGGCGGGGCTTCCGCTCGAGCTGCTGGACTACAACGTGCCGCTCGAGACCGTCGGCGGCAACACCAAGGCGGCGCGGCTGACGCTGGATCGCCTCGCGGTCGGACGCCTTGTCGAGCGCTCGATCCCGGCGCTGGTGGTGCCGCGCGGCCAGATGAAAACCAACCTGCTGGGCATGAGTTTTCTCGACCGGCTCGAAAGCTGGGAAGTCCGCGCCGATCGGCTGATGCTGCGCGGCTATCCGTAAGCGCGTTGCGTGGCTACGCTGCGGCCGAAGCCACGGTCCGCGACTGCACGAGCGCCAACGCATCGCGCAGCACGTCGAGCCCCGCCCCCGGTTTCACGCCATGCACCGACAGATGGCGACGAAACGCGCGCGCGCCCGGAACACCGTGGAACGCGCCGACGAAATGCCGTGTAATCGCGTGAAGCCGCGTGCCGCGCGCCAGTTGTTCGGCGATGTATGGCATCATCGCTTCGAACGTCGCGATCATGTCGTCATGCGGCGGTGCCTCGCCGAAGATGTCGCTGTCGACTGCGAGCAGCCGCCACGGCTCCTGATAGGCCGCGCGGCCGAGCATGACGCCATCGACATGATCGAGATGCCGCTTCGCTTCTTCAATGCTGCCGATGCCGCCGTTGATGATGATCGGCACGTCCGGCATCGCCGCCTTCAAGCGATAGACGCGATCGTAATCGAGCGGCGGGATGTCGCGGTTTTCCTTCGGCGACAATCCATTGAGCCACGCCTTGCGCGCGTGCACGATCAGCATGTCCGCGCCTGCCGCCACCACCGCACGCGCCAGCCGGTCGAGCGCCAATTCCGGGTCCTGATCGTCGATGCCGATACGGCACTTCACAGTGACAGGAATACGCACCGCGCGCTTCATCGCCGCGACACCGTCCGCGACCAGATCCGGCTCCGCCATCAGGCAGGCGCCGAAGCGCCCTTCCTTCACTCGATCCGACGGACAACCGACATTGAGATTGATCTCGTCGTATCCGAAATCCTCGCCGATCCTGGCGGCGGTCGCGAGGTCGGCCGGGTTCGAGCCGCCGAGTTGCAAGGCCACCGGATGCTCGCTGGCGTCAAAGCCAAGCAGACGCATGCGGTCGCCATGGATCACGGCACCCGTCGTCACCATCTCGGTATAGAGCCGCGCGCGACGCGTCAGCAGCCGGTGGAAGACGCGGCAATGCCGATCAGTCCAGTCCATCATCGGCGCGACGGTAAATCTATGCGATTGATCTAGCGGCATTTTCAACTTATCCGGAAAGGCACGATCCCGAGCCGGGCCCGCAATCGCGCCCTCCTCATACGATGTCTTTCGCAGCTTTGCGACGCTTCTGTGGAGCAATTCAGCGCCACACGTCACAACCGAACCACGGACGGACCGAGATGAACGAACCTACCACCCCGCCGGTCTCCCGCAGTTCGCTGCTGGCGGTCGAGGACACCGAATTCCTGCTGCGCGACGAGATGCGCTCGATCCGTTTCGCGCTCGAATATGCCAAGCCGGAACTGGAGCTGCGCGACTGGGGCATCCGCTCGACCATTATCGTGTTCGGCAGCGCGCGCATTGCCTCGCCGGAACAGGCCGAAGCGGCAGCGAAGGCTGCGAACACCGACGCGGAACGAAAGCACGCCGAGGCGATGCGCAAGCAGGCCGAACTTTATCAGGTCGCGCGCGAGTTCGCGCAGATCGCCTCCCAACGTGGCGGCTCGTTTGCACCGAAAAATCGCTGGCGCGACAACGTCATCGCCACCGGCGGCGGTCCCGGCATCATGGAGGCGGCCAATCGCGGCGCGCATGACGCCGGCGCACCGACCATCGGCTTCAACATCACGCTGCCGCACGAGCAGGTGCCGAACCCTTACATCACGCCGGAATTGTACTTCCGCTTCCACTACTTCGCGATGCGCAAGATGCACCTGGCGATGCGCGCCAACGCCCTCGCGGTGTTTCCCGGCGGCTTCGGCACATTCGACGAACTGTTCGAGGTGCTGACCCTGCAGCAGACGCGAAAGGCTCCGCCCACGCCCATCGTGCTGTTTCACGAAAACTACTGGCGCAAGATCATCAACTTCGACGCGCTGGTCGAGGAAGGCATGATCGCGGCGGACGATCTGAAACTGTTCGAATTCGCCGAAACCGCCGAGGAAGGCTGGGCGTCGCTGGTTCGCCGCGGGCTCGACGCCCATGGTGCGACGACCGTGGGGTGACGACCACGTTATCCTGAGCGTCTGACCGAGAATTCGTTTTACGCGCGGATTTGCAATACGAAATCGTCGTCCCCACCTGCGCGGGGACGACGCCGAGTTTATTTAACGTGACTTGCCGTTGCCCGCGTTCTTCTCCGCCGCGCGGCGTAGCGCATCGGCCAACGCGCCACCGCCACTTGACGCTGACTGTTGCTCGCGACGCGGCGCATCGCGGCGCGGCGCCTGCCCGCGCGAGCCGGAATCATTTCGCGCGGCGGACGCACCAGCGCGATCCTGCTTGCCGATCTCGTCATCGAGACGCAACGTCAGCGCGATGCGCTTACGCGGCTTGTCGACGTCGAGCACTTTCACGCGCACGATATCGCCCGGCTTCACCACCTCGCGCGGGTCCTTGATGAACGTCTTCGACATCGCGGAGACATGAACCAACCCATCCTGATGCACGCCGATATCGACGAACGCGCCGAACGCCGCGACATTGGTGACCGCGCCTTCGAGGATCATGCCTGGCTTGAGATCGTTGAGCGTCTCGACGCCTTCCTTGAATTCCGCCGCCTTGAACGCGGGGCGCGGATCGCGGCCGGGCTTTTCCAACTCGCGCAGAATGTCGGTCACCGTCGGCAGGCCGAACGTATCGTCAACGAAATTCTGCGGCTTGAGCTGGCGCAGCGCGACGGCGTTGCCGATGATCGCCTTGATGTCACTCTTGGTGGCTTCGAGAATCCGCCGCACCACCGGATAGGATTCCGGGTGGACGCCGGACGAATCCAGCGGATCGTCGCCGTTCGCAATGCGCAGGAAGCCCGCGCATTGCTCGAACGCCTTCGGCCCGAGGCGCGGCACGTCCTTCAGCGCCTTGCGCGATTTGAACGGCCCGTTGGCGTCGCGATACTGCACGATGCTCTGCGCCAGCCCCGTGCCGATGCCGGAGACGCGCGCGAGCAACGGCGCGGATGCGGTGTTGGCATCGACGCCGACCGCGTTGACGCAGTCTTCCACCACCGCGTCCAGCGAACGCGACAGCTTCGCTTCGCCGAGGTCGTGCTGATATTGCCCGACGCCGATCGACTTCGGATCGATCTTCACCAGTTCGGCCAGCGGGTCCTGCAAGCGCCGCGCGATCGATACCGCGCCGCGCAACGTAACGTCCAGTTCGGGCAACTCCTCGGACGCGAAGGCCGACGCCGAATAGACCGACGCGCCGGCTTCCGACACTACGATCTTGGACATCTTCAGGTCGGGCAACAGCTTCACCAGTTCGGTGGCGAGCTTGTCGGTCTCGCGCGAGGCGGTGCCGTTGCCGATGGCGATCAGTTCGACATTGTGCGCCTTCGCCAGCTTGCCGAGCACGGCAAGCGATTCATCCCAGCGCCGCTGCGGCTCGTGCGGGAAGATCGCAGTCGTCGCCACCACCTTGCCGGTGGCATCCACTACCGCGACCTTGACGCCGGTGCGATAACCCGGATCGAGCCCCATCGTCGCGCGGGTGCCGGCCGGCGCGGCGAGCAGCAGATCGCGCAGGTTGGACGCAAACACGCGCACGCCCTCGTCTTCCGCCGCCGTCCACAGCTTCAGCCGCATGTCGATGTTGAGGTGAATCTGAATCTTGGTGCGCCAGGCCCAGCGCACGGTATCGATCAGCCAGCGATCGCCCGGGCGGCTGCGATCCGTGATGGCGAAGCGGTGCATGATGCGCAGTTCATAAGGATTGGGTGCGGTGGTGCCAGCGGGTGCAGCCGCCGCCGGATTTTCCGGCGCGATGTGCAGGTCCAGCACTTCTTCCTTCTCGCCACGGAACAGCGCGAGAATACGATGCGACGGCAATTTCGTCAGCGGCTCACTGAAATCGAAGTAATCGCTGAACTTGGCGCCGGCTTCCTTCTTGCCGTCGCGCATCTTCGACGTCAGCACGCCGTTGCCCCAGAGCTGTTCGCGCAACGAGCCTATCAGGTCGGCGTCCTCGGCGAAGCGTTCGACCAGAATGGCGCGCGCGCCGTCCAGCGCGGCAGCCGCGTCGGCCACCTGTTTCTCGGCATTGATGAACGGCGCGGCGGCGGCCTGCGGATCGTTTTCCGGTTGTGTCAGCAGCAGTTCAGCCAGCGGCCCGAGCCCGGCTTCACGCGCGATCTCGGCCTTGGTGCGACGCTTCGGCTTGAACGGCAGGTAGATATCCTCGAGGCGGCCCTTGCTGTCGGCGGCCATAATCGCCGCTTGCAACGCATCGTCGAGCTTGCCTTGCTCGCGGATGGAGTTGAGGATGACGGTGCGGCGCTCTTCCATCTCGCGCAGATAAGTCAGCCGCTCTTCCAGCGTGCGCAACTGCGCGTCGTCGAGCGCGCCGGTCGCTTCCTTGCGGTAACGCGCGACGAACGGCACGGTGGCGCCGCCGTCGAGCAATTCAACCGCGGCTTGGACCTGCTGTTCGCGAACGTTGAGTTCGTCCGCAATGCGGCGATAGATGGAATTCGTCACGCGTGCCTCACTTCACGATACATCAAGGCGGCAACGATGATACGGCCGCCTCGGGGAAGCGGATATGACCCAGCGAGAAACGATTCTTCAACCCCGTGCCCGGCCGCCGAAAGGTCAGCCGGCACCCAGCGAACGCGCGATGTTGTAGGTGATGAGGCTCGCGACATAGGCCAGCGCCAACATGTAGAAGAACGTTATCCACATCCAGCGCCAGCCACCGGTCTCGCGCTTGATGACGGCGAGCGTGGACGCGCATTGCGGCGCAAAGATGTACCACGCCAGCAGCGACAGCGCCGTGGCGAGACTCCATTTGGTGGCGAGCACCGTGCCGATCTGTTCGGCCGCTTCCTTGCCGCCTTCGATGGAATAGACCGTGCCGAGCGCCGCCACCGCCACTTCGCGCGCGGCCATGCCGGGGATCAGCGCAACCGCGATCTGCCAGTTGAAGCCGAGCGGCGCCAGCACCGGCTCGATGAAGCGGCCGATGATCGCCGCGAGGCTGTAGTCGATGGCCGGATCGGTCGCGCCCACCGGCGGTTGCGGGAACGACGCCAGGAACCAGATCAGCACCATCATGGCGAAGATGGTGGTGCCGGCGCGTTGCAGGAACATCATCGCGCGGGTGTAGATGCCGATGGCGATGCTCCTGAGCCGCGGCAGCTTGTAGTCCGGCAATTCCAGCATGAACGGCGCTGGCGCGTCGTCGCGCCACATGAAGAACTTGATCAGCGCCGATACCGCCATCGCGCTGCTGATGCCGATGACATAGAGCCCGAACATCACCAGGCCCTGCAAGTTGATCCAGCCCCACACCTGTTTCGCTGGAATGAAGGCGGAGATGATCAGCGTATAGACCGGGATGCGCGCCGAGCACGTCATCAGCGGCGCGATCAGGATCGTCGTCAGCCGATCGCGACGATTGTCGATCACGCGCGTCGCCATGATGCCGGGAATGGCGCAGGCGAAACTCGACAGCAGCGGAATGAAGGCACGGCCGTGCAATCCCGCGCCGCCCATGATGCGATCCATCAGGAATGCCGCGCGCGCCATGTAGCCGAAGTCTTCCAGCAGCAGGATGAACAGGAAGATGATGATGATCTGCGGCAGGAACACGATGACGCTGCCGACGCCGGAGATCACGCCGTTCTGGATGAAGCTTTGCAACAGGCCCGCTGGCAGCGTTGCCTGCACCCATTGCCCGAGCAACTCAAAACCACCGGCGATCAATTCCATCACCGGCTGCGCCCAGGCGAACACCGCCTGGAACATTACGAACAGGATCGCGGCAAGGATCACCAGCCCGAACACCGGATGCAGCACCACGGAATCGACCCGCGCGGTCCAGGTGTCCGGCCGCGACGGCAGACTGACGGTCTCCTTGATGATACGATCCGCCTCACGCTGCGTGGCGCGCAGTTCGGCGACGCTGTGCGGCCGCCAGTCGTTTTCGTGCGCGCCCTGTGAAGGTTCGGCAGCAACGCTGTCAGTCAACCGCAGCAACTCGTCGGTGCCGCCCTTGCGCACCGCAATCGAGGTCACCACCGGAATGCCGAGCGCGGCCGACAAGGCCGGCACATTCACGGTGACGCCGCGCCGCGTCGCGATGTCGAACATATTGAGCGCCAGCACCATCGGCCGCCCGGTGTGCTTCATCTCCAGCACCAGCCGGATCGCCAGCCGCAGGTTGGTGGCGTCAGCGACGCACAGCACCAATTCCGGCAAGGTTTCGCCCTTGGCGCGGCCGAGCACCACGTCGCGGGTAATCTCCTCGTCCGGACTTCGGCCGCGGAGCGAATAGGTCCCCGGCAGGTCGATCAACGACACCTGCCGTCCGCGCGGGGTGACGAAGAAGCCCTGCTTGCGCTCGACGGTGACGCCGGGATAGTTCGCGACCTTCTGACGGCTGCCGGTCAGCGCGTTAAACAGCGAGGTCTTGCCGCTATTCGGCGTTCCGACCAGGACGATATTATAAAGAGGAGCTTCCATGGCGATCCGCTGACGCCGTCAGATGACGACGACGGCCATTGCCTCCCGCCGACGCACCGCGACCGTGATGTTCTCGACGCGAACGGCGATCGGATCGCGGCCGATCAGGCCCTCGTGCAGCACCTCGACATGCGCGCCTTCAACGAATCCCAATTCGATCAGGCGGCTTTCGAGTTCGGCCGGGCTCAGGCTGGACTCGGCATTGTCGCCCTTGAGGGCATGGACGGTGCCGGAAAAGCCGCGCCGGGCGTCGCCAAGCAGCACAAGCGAGCCGGTTTCGTGGGGATCGATGGTCATGCGTCGCTTGTTTCAACCGGCGTCATGAGGGTCAAGTGGGCGTTTTGACCGCCCGCCGCTGTTTAGAGCGATTTTAAGCCGCGTCGGCGGCAAAGCCGAACGGGCCGCCAAAGCTCCGACCACAGAGGCGCTGGAACCGGCCCTCGCCTTCCCGCGTTAAGACCGCGAACTGCTTCATTCATTTCGCGCCGACAGCCCTTTTCCTAAAACCGACGTCAGGTCACCGATGGCCACCGAAGAGACCGTCACCGCCACCATCAAAGAGGAATATGCGCGGGACGGATCGCTGGAAAGCGCGGAAGCAACCCTCGCCAAGACCACCACCGAGCCGGACGACGTCATCGACCTGCCGTCCGACCCCGTCACTGTGCTGTTGGCGGCGCTGCTGTTGCTTGCGGTTCTGGCGGTCGCCTATTTTGCAGCCCCCATCGTGCTACCGATCGTGCTGGCCTTCGTCCTGAAGCTGCTGTTTCAGCCCGGAATGCGAATTCTCGAAGATTTGCGCGTCCCGCGCAGCCTCGCGGCCCTGTTTCTCATCCTGCTGGTTTTCGGCGCCATCGTCGCCCTTGGCGCGGCCGTGTCAGGTCCAGCGGCGGAATGGGCCGCCAAGCTCCCGGACGGCATCCCGCGTCTGCAGGAGCGGCTGCGCTTCCTCAGCCAACCCATCGAAACGCTGCGGACATTCATGCATCAACTCGATGGCATGATGTCGGGAAGTCCCACCACCGGTGGAAACGAAGGCGCATCGAGTTCGGCCATCGCGGCGATGCTGTTCAGCGGCACGACACATTTCGCCAGCGGGTTCTTCGAAACGATCCTCATCCTGTTTTTCCTGCTGGTGTCGGGCAACACCTTCCTCAAACGCATGGTCGAGCTTCTTCCGAGTTTCAGGGACAAGCGGCAGGTGGTCGAGATTTCGCAACAGGTCGAAGAAAACATCTCGATGTATCTCGTCACCATCACCATCATGAATGCGGCCGTGGGTCTCGCCACCGGCGTTGCCATGTGGCTAACCGGCTTGGGTGATCCGGTGCTGTGGGGCGTCGTCGCCTTCCTGCTCAACTTCGTGCCGATCATGGGGCCGCTGTTCGGCGTCGGCATCTTCCTCTTGGCCGGCTTGCTGGTCATCGAGTCGCTATGGATGGCGATGATGCCGGCGGCGCTCTATCTCGCCATCCACGTCATCGAGGGCGAGATCGTCACGCCGATGCTGTTGGCGCGGCGCTTCACGCTCAATCCGGTGCTGGTGATCATCTCGCTGATTTTCTGGTTCTGGATGTGGGGCGTGCCGGGCGCCATTCTGGCGGTGCCGATGCTGGCGATCACCAAGATCGTCTGCGACGGCATCCGGCCGCTGGCTGCGATCGGGCACTTCCTGAGTGGCGACGAGTAGTCGAACGCATTGCCACAAAGATCGACGGCGGCCGATGGAACCGGCCGCCGTCGAATTGTTTGAAGGCTCTGATTGCGCGATCAGCTCTCGGTCTTATCGATGTTCCAGAAGATCGGCGTCGCCGGTCCGTCGAGCACACCCTTGAGGGAGGTTCGCCACACCGACGGGGCCTCGTATTGGCCGAGCGGAACGTAGGTCACCTCCTCCATGGCGCGTTTCTGGATATCGGCGGCGATCTTTTTCTGATCGTCTGCGGAAGTCGCGCGAACGAACTTGTCGATCAATCCTTCCATCGTTGAATCCTCCGGCCAGCCGAACCAACCACCTTTCTTGCCCTTGCCGTTCAACATGATGTTGGCCACCGGGTTCATCACGTCGGGAGCAACCCAGTTGGTGCAGAACATGTTCCAGCCACCGTCCTTCGGCGGCTTCTGGCTGGCACGGCGCGACACCACGGTCTGCCAATCGGTGGCCTGGAGGTCGACCTTGAAGCCGGCGTCGCGAAGTTGCTGCGCGACGACGATGGGTTGCGCCTTGAGCGTCACCACGTCGCCCGGCGACATGAGTACCACGGGCGTGCCGTCATATCCGGATTCGGCCAGCAGTTTCTTCGCCGCCGCCATGTCGTCGCCCTTGACGATCGGATCGGATCCCGCCTCGCTCGCCAGCGGCGTGCCGCAGACGAACACCGCACCGCAGACCTTGTAGTAATCGGGATTGCCGACCAGCGCATCGAGCACCGGCTTCTGACTGATCGCCATCTGGGCGGCGCGGCGCACCTTGACGTTATCGAACGGCGGATAGAGGAAGTTCATCCGGGCGATGGTCTGGAAGCCGAGCTTGCTCAGCGTCTGGATATGCAGCTCCTTGTCCTGCTTGAGGATGGGCAGCATGTCGAACGAGGGATTCTCGAGAAAGTCGATGTCGCCGGACTGCAGCGCGTTCACCGCGGTCTGTGCATCCGCCATGGTCACCCATTCGACGCGATCGACCTTCACCACCTTGCCGCCCGAGGTCCAGCTCGGCGGCTCCTTGCGCGGCACGTAGTCGGTGTTCTTGACGTAGACCGCCTTCACGCCGGGCTGGAATTCCTCCTTCACGAACTTGAACGGGCCGGAGCCGATCTGTTCGGGAATCGCCTTGTCGGCCGGCGTTTCGGCAATGCGCTTCGGCATCATGAACGGCACGAGCGACGACGGTTTGCCGATCGCTTCGAGCACCAAGCCGTAGGGCTCCTTCAGCTTCAGCACGATGGTCTTCGGATCCGCGGCGGCAAGACTTGCCGTGAAGTCCATGAGCTTCTGGCCCATGCCGTCCTTCTGGCCCCAACGCTTGAGCGAGGCGACGCAATCCTCGGCGGTGACCGGCGCGCCATCGTGCCACTTCAGTCCATCGCGCAGCGTGAACGTGTAAGTAAGCTTGTCATCCGAAATCTTGTATTCGGCCATCTGCGGCTGGATCTTGAAACTGGAATCCATCGCCAGCAGCGTGTCGTAGATCATATAACCGTGATCGCGCGTGATATATGCCGTCGTCAGCCCGGGGTCGATGACGCGCAGATCGGAGTGCATCACCGCAGTAATGGTCTTGCCGGCCGCCCTCGCTGGTAACGGCAGGGCCGCCGAAAGCGCGGCCACGGAAGCCATCGTCGAAAACTGCCTGCGGGTAATCTGAACCATTCCATCCCTCCTGATTTATTTGTTTTGCTGCTTTGTATTGCCGCCAATCGCCTCTATCGCCAGTCGCTGTCGAGATTTTGCGCCCGCTGACCGTCATTTGGGCTGCGCAAACGCATAGCGCATGGCTCTGTTTTATTTGAGAGTTGCATCAAGCCGCGAGCGCGTCAACGCCGTTCTCGCCGAGCGCAGCGCAACATTCGCGCCGCCGATCGCGTGAGGCGCTCGGCAAATGTTGCTCTGGCAATTCGCGGCACAGTCGGCATTATTAGCCCCGATGCATCGTCAGCGGCAGCGTGGCCGCCGATATGCAGTTGCTGGACTCGATCTCACGATACAAGACCAATCAAGAGGATCCACGACATGAATCCCGCCAATCTCCCGTTCGATACCGAAACCATGTTGCAGGGTCTGCGTCAGTGGGTCGAGTGCGAAAGCCCGACCTGGGATCGCACCGCCGTCAACCGCATGCTCGATCTCGCCGCGCGCGAGATGGCGCTCGCGGGCGCGACTATCGAGCGCATTCCCGGGCGGATGGGTTTTGGCGATTGCATCCGCGCCCGCTTCCCGCATCCGAAACAGGGCGAACCCGGCATCCTGATCGCCGGTCACCTCGACACCGTGCATCCAGTCGGCACGCTGGCGAAACTGCCGTGGCGGCGCGAGGGCAACAAGTGCTACGGCCCCGGCATCTTCGACATGAAGGGCGGCAACTATCTCTCGCTGGAAGCGATCCGCCAGTTGCAACGCGCCGCCTTCACCACGCCGCTGCCGATCACCTTCCTGCTGACGCCCGACGAAGAGGTCGGCACGCCGAGCGTGCGCGATGTCGTAGAGGCGGAAGCTGCGCGCAACAAATATGTGCTGGTGCCGGAGCCCGGCCGCGAGAACAATGGCGTGGTCACCGGCCGCTATGCCATCGCCCGCTTCAATCTCGAAGCCACCGGAAAGCCAAGCCACGCCGGCGCGACGCTTTCCTCCGGCCGCTCCGCGATCCGCGAGATGGCGCGCCAGATCATCGCCATCGATGCGATGACCGGCCCCGATTGCACCTTCAGCGTTGGCATCGTACATGGCGGCCAATGGGTGAACTGCGTCGCCACCACCACGACCGGCGAAGCGCTCAGCATGGCCAAGCGGCAGGACGACCTCGACCGTGGCGTGGAAAAGATGCTGGCGCTGTCCGGAACCCGTGACGGCGTCACTTTCACCGTGACGCGCGGCGTCACTCGTCCGGTGTGGGAGCCCGACGCTGGAACCATGGCGCTTTATGAAAAGGCGCGCGGCGTCGCTCAACAAATGGGCGTCGACCTGCCCCATGGCAGCGCCGGCGGCGGCTCCGACGCCAACTTCACCGGCGCGATGGGCATTCCCTCGCTCGACGGCCTCGGCGTGCGCGGCGCCGATGCCCACACATTGAACGAACATATTGAAGTCGACAGTCTTGCCGAGCGCGGCCGGCTGATGGCAGGCTTGCTGGCGACGCTGAACTAGACCGAACAGAACGCACCGGCCGCCAAGAGCCGCGATCGAAACGACAGGGGATGGATGGCACGGGAATTGCTGAACTTGTGGTCCGGATGGGCGGGGCAAACCGCTCTTCCATCCGGCGGAATTTGCATCGGAAGCAACCCGTGGCGAGGTAGGGACGCATGCTTGGCTACCTGATCCGCAGGATTCTCGCCGCCATTCCCGTGATGGGCGTGGTGGCGCTGTTCGTGTTCCTGCTGCTGCGACTGACGCCCGGCGATCCCGCCGCGGTCATCGCCGGCGATACCGCCACGCCGGAGCAGATCGAGCGCATCCGCATCTCGCTCGGCCTGAACGAGCCGCTGTATCAGCAGTTCTTCACCTGGATCGGGCGTCTGCTGCACGGCGATTTCGGCGTCTCGCTGATTTCCAACGTGCCGGTCATCACCATGATCGGCAATCGCATCGAGCCGACCATCGCCATCGCGCTTTCGACCATCATCTTCACCGTGATCGTCGCCGTGCCGCTCGGCGTGATCGCCGCGTGGAAGCACGGTTCGTGGATCGACCGTTTCGTGATGGCCCTATCGGTGATCGGTTTCTCGGTGCCGGTGTTCGTGATCGGCTATGTGCTCATTCAGGTGTTCGCCATCGACCTTCGCTGGCTGCCGGTTCAGGGTTATCGCAGCCTCGCGCGCGGCTTCGGCCCGTTCGTCGAACGCATCGCGCTGCCGACGTTGGCGCTGTCGTTCATCTACATCGCATTGATCGCACGCATGACCCGTGCCGCGATGCTCGACGTGCTCGACGAGGATTATATCCGCACCGCGCGCGCCAAGGGCATCGCCGAACATGGCGTGCTGTTGCGACACGCGCTGCGCAACGCGGCAGTGCCGGTGATCACCGTGATCGGAACCGGCTTCGCGTTGCTGATTTCCGGCGTCGTCGTCACCGAGACGGTATTCAACTTGCCCGGCATCGGCCGCCTCACGGTCGACGCAGTACTGGCACGCGACTATCCCGTCATTCAGGCGATGATCCTGCTCACCAGCGGCATCTATGTCGGGGTCAATCTGCTGATCGATCTCTCCTACACCTTGCTCGATCCGAGGATCCGTTACTGATGGCTGTCGACGCCCTACCAGACCCCTCGCTTCGGATCACGCCGCGCCGTGTCGGTCGCAATCTGTTGCGTTCGAATCCGATCATCGCCATTGCCGCCCTTTGTCTCGTGGTGGTCGTGCTGATGGCGATTTTCGCGCCGCTGATCTCGCCGCACGATCCGCAACTGCTGGCGCCGGCGCAACGGCTGAAAGCGGCCAGTGCGGAATATCCGCTCGGCACCGATGCCTTCGGCCGCGATGTCCTGTCGCGCATTATCTATGGCGGCCGCATCTCGCTGCTGATCGGGCTCGGCTCCGCAGTGTTCAGCGTTGCGCTCGGCCTCGTGATCGGGCTCGTCTCTGGGTTCTTCAAATGGGTCGATGCCGTCATGATGCGCATCATGGATGGCCTGATGGCAATTCCGGCGATCCTGCTGGCGATCGCCGTGGTGTCGCTGTCCGGCGCCAGCCTGATGACGGTGCTGATCGCCATCACCATTCCGGAGGTGCCGCGCGTGGCGCGACTGGTGCGCTCGGTGGTTCTGTCGGCACGTGAGGAGCCCTACGTCGAAGCCGCGATCTCCGTCGGCACCAGCCTGCCGAAGATCATGTGGCGGCATCTGATGCCGAACACCATCGCGCCGCTGATCGTGCAGGGTACCTATGTTTGCGCCTCAGCCATCCTCGTCGAGGCGATTCTGTCGTTCCTCGGCTGTGGCATCAGCCCGGAAATCCCGACCTGGGGCAACATCATGGCTGAAGGCCGCGCGTACTTTCAGATCAAGCCGTCGCTGATCTTCTGGCCCGGCCTGTTGCTGTCGATCGCCATTCTCTCGGTCAATCTGATCGGCGATGCCGCGCGCGACGCGCTCGACCCGCGCATGAAACAGCGCGAGGCCCGCCCATGAGCACTACCGCCACCTCGTCCGCTCCCGTCGTTCTCGACGTCAACGATCTCGTCGTCTCGATCGGCACGAAGCCCGACGCGCATCGCATCATCGACGGCGTCTCGCTGCAGGTCCGGCAGGGTGAAACCCTCTGCGTGGTCGGCGAAAGCGGCTCCGGCAAATCGGTTACCTCGCTGACGGTAATGGGCCTGTTGCCGAAAAACGCGCTGGCACCGACACGCGGCAAGATCACGCTGGCCGGCGAGGATATTCTTTCGGCCAGCGACCGGCGGCTGCGGCAGTTGCGCGCCACCACCATGGCGATGATCTTTCAGGAGCCGATGACCGCGCTCAATCCGGTGGTGCCTGTCGGCAAGCAGATCGACGAGGTGCTGCGCGCCCATACCGACCTCGATGCCCGCACGCGGCGCGAACGCATTCTGGCGATGATGGAACAGGTGCGGCTGCCGGACGTCGCACGCATCTTCAAATCCTATCCGCATCAACTCTCCGGCGGTCAGCGTCAGCGCATCATGATCGCGATGGCACTGGTGCTCGAACCGAAACTGCTGATCGCCGACGAGCCGACCACCGCGCTCGACGTCACCACGCAAAAGCAGATCCTGTCGCTGATCCGCGACCTGCAACGCGATCACGGCACCGCCGTGCTGTTCATCACCCACGACATGGGTGTCGTCGCGGAGATCGCCGACCGCGTGGTGGTGATGCGCAAAGGTCAGGTCGTGGAGACCGGTGCGCTCGACGGCATCCTGCGCACACCCACCATGGAATATACCCGCAACCTGCTGGCGTCGGTGCCGAGCCTGATCCCGCGCGCCGCGCGGCCGGCGTCCAGCGAACCGATCGTGCTTGAGACCGACAGCCTCGGCAAGATCTACCGCCAGCGTGCGATGTTCGGCCATGCGCGCGAGGTGGCGGCCGCGCAAAATGTAACGCTGACGCTACGCAAGGGTCGTACGCTCGGCATCGTCGGCGAAAGCGGCTCGGGCAAATCCACGGTCGCGCGTTGCATCGTGCGGCTGATCGATCCGACTTCCGGCGAAGTCCGCCTCGCCGGTCAGGATATCTCGACGCTGTCGCGCCGGCTGTTGCAGCCGCATCGCAAGCGCATCCAGATCGTGTTCCAGGATCCCTATCGCTCGCTCAATCCGCGCGTCACTGTCGGCGAAACGATCGCCGAAGGGCCGGTCAATTACGGCGTGCCGCACGCCGATGCGATCAAGCGTGCCGGCGAACTGCTCGAACTGGTCGATCTGCCCGCCGATGCCATCACGCGCTATCCGCATCAGTTCTCCGGCGGCCAACGCCAGCGCATTGCGATTGCCCGCGCGCTGGCGCTCGATCCCGACGTGCTGGTGGCGGATGAAGCCGTCTCCGCGCTCGACGTCTCGGTGCAGGCGCAGGTGCTCGAACTGCTCGACGAAATCCAGACGCGACTCGGCATCGCGCTATTGTTCATCACCCACGACCTGCGCGTCGCCGCGCAAATCTGCGACGAGGTGGTGGTGATGCAACACGGCCGCGTCGTCGAACAGGGACTGGCGGGGGAAATCCTCACCAATCCGCAGCAAGCTTACACCAAGCAGTTGCTCGAAGCGGCACCCGGCCGCCATTGGGACTTTGCCAATTTCCAGCCGGTCGCCACGACGCAGCATGATCCAGTTTCGCCGGTTTGATGATTCAGCAGCAGTCGTCATTGCGAGCGAAGCATCCAGATTTGAAATCAAGCCATGTCGAATTGGACTGCTTCGTCGCTTGCGCTCCCCGCAATGACGCGACTAACGTCGTCACACAGCGACACTTCATCGGAATGACTTCATGACCCGTATCGCCGTCGGCGGCTTTCTGCACGAGACCAACACTTTCGCTCCCACCAAGGCGACTTATGCCGATTTCGTTCACGGCGGCGGCTGGCCGGCGATGACTCACGGCTCGGACGTGCTGAAGGTGATGCGCGGCATCAATGTCGGCCTCGCCGGCTTCATCGACGATGCCGTGACGCGCGGCTGGGAGTTGATCCCGACGATTGCCTGCGGCGCCAGCCCCTGCGCCCACGTCACGGAGGACGCCTATGAGCGCGTCGTGAAAGAAATGGTCGATGGCATCGCCGCTGCCGATTCACTCGACGCGGTCTATCTCGATTTGCACGGCGCGATGGTCACCGAACATCTCGACGACGGCGAAGGCGAACTGCTGGCGCGCGTCCGCAAGGTGATCGGACCTGATCTGCCGCTGGTGGTGAGCCTCGACCTGCATGCTAACGCCACGCCGGAGATGGTCGAACACGCCGACGCGCTGATCGCTTATCGCACCTATCCGCATGTCGACATGGCCGACACCGGCCGCGCCTCCGCGAAGCATCTCGCGCTGCTGTTGCAAAGCAAGCAACGCTTCGCGAAAGCCTTTCGGCAGTTGCCGTTTCTGATTCCGATCAGTTGGCAATGCACATTCGATCAACCGACCAAAGGCATCTACGACAAGCTCGCCGCGCTGGAGAATGACACGGTGCCGACGCTGTCGTTCGCACCGGGCTTTCCCGCTGCCGATTTTCCCGGCTGCGGTCCCACCGTATTCGCCTATGGCCGCACGCAAGCGGATGCGGATGCCGCGGCCGATGCCGTCGCGCAACTCGTCATCGGTCATGAGAACGATTTCGACGGAAAAATCTATTCGCCCGACGAAGGCGTGCAGCACGCGATGCAACTGGCGAAGACCGCGCGAAAGCCGGTCGTCATCGCCGACACGCAGGACAATCCCGGCGCCGGCGGCGATTCCGACACCACCGGCATGCTGCGCGCGCTGGTGCGCAACAAGGCGACGCGCGCCGCGACCGGCGCGATCTACGATCCGGCTTCCGCCAAGGCTGCGCACGTGGCCGGCGAAGGTGCGAGCGTGACGCTTGCGCTCGGCGGCAAGTCCGGCATCCCCGGCGATGCGCCCTATGAGGCGACCTTCGTCGTCGAAAAATTGTCGGACGGCAAATTTGTCGCGCCCGGCCCCTATTACGGCGGCCGCGACATGGACATGGGCCCATCCGCCTGCCTGCGGATCGACGACGTCCGCGTCGTGGTGTCGTCGCACAAGGCGCAACTCGCCGATCAGGCGATGTATCGCTATGTCGGCATCGAGCCGACCGAACAGGCGATCCTCGTCAACAAAAGCTCGGTGCATTTCCGCGCCGACTTCGAGCCGATCGCCGAGACGCTGCTGATCTGCGCCGCGCCGGGTGCGATGCCGGCGGACACCGCGTCGCTGCCATGGACGCGGCTGCGTCCCGGCATCCGCATCAAGCCGAACGGCCCGCCCTTCGCACCGAAAGTCTGAGGTCGCGCCGGCGGGGATGGACTTGACGCAACTCCGACAAGAATACGAACGAAGGTCGGCGGCACGCGAAGCCGGCAAAGTGTTTTCGTATCGCAAGCAGAACGACGCCCGGTCATGATGCCTTTTCCCGGCGGCATCGGAAATATCGACAACATCGCGCTGCCGATCTCGCTGGTCGCCGCCGTTCTTTATTTGCTCATGCTGGGGCAAAGACCATCGTGGCGGCTCTCCGTCCTTAAGACGTTGTCGACGGCACTGCTCGCACTCATCGCCTGGCGCATGAGCGGCCCCGCCTTGCTTATCGCCGGATTGGCTCTCAGCGCCCTCGGCGACCTTTTCCTGTCACGCGACGGCGAGAAAGCCTTCATCAGCGGGCTGGTCAGTTTCCTCGTCGCCCACGTCGCCTACATCGTATTGTTCGCCAGCATCGGGCAAAGCCCGGCGATGCTTCTGTCCCTGCCGCTCGTTCTGGCCGCGGCGGTTCTAATCGCCCTCAGTCTGGCACTACTCCGGGTCATCTTGCGCCACGTCTCCGGCGAACTACGGGTGCCGGTGATGGTCTATTGTACGGCGCTGGTACTGATGGGGCTGGCGGCGTTTGCGACCGAACGGTCGCTGATCATCGCCGGCGCGGTGATGTTTGTGGCCTCGGATGCGATCCTGGCCTGGGAGAAGTTCGTGGAGACTGCCGCGTCCGCACGCAAACCGCCAATGCGGCTCGCGGTCTGGGTGCTCTACTACGCCGCGCAAGTCACGTTCCTGCTCGCTTTCGTGACGCGCTAAGCCGAAGGTGCGATACTCAAACCCGAGGGGTGAGTAAAGGACAGCGCGGGCAATGGTGCGGGCGACCGGAATCGAACCGGTACAGGCCTTGCGGCCCTACGGATTTTAAGTCCGTTGCGTCTACCAATTTCGCCACGCCCGCACGGCGCGCCGCCAGCTTATAGAGCATGATCCCGAAAAGGGGGACCCGGTTTTCGGAAAAGATCATGCTCCACTAAAGGAATAGCCAGAGTCCGATTCAACCCTCTTGAATCGGACTCTAGCGGCCGTGGCTTGCGCCGCCAAGCACGCCGCGGGCAGCAGCCATGAGGCCCGCGAAAGCCCATTCACTTGACCGTCGCGAAGGCGCGGCCGAAGATGTGCCATGCAGAATGCCCGGAACCACGCGATCGTTCCGATGCAGTCGCGCCCGCCGCAGGCCAAAATCACAAACGAACGGAAACACCCATGCCCACCATCGAGCGTATTGAAGGCTTCGCCGACGAAATGATCGCAATCTGGCACGATCTCCATGCCCATCCCGAAATCGGCTTCGAGGAAAAGCGCACCTCCGGCATCGTTGCCGAAAAGCTGGCGCAATGGGGCATCGAGGTGCATCGCGGACTCGGCGGCACCGGTGTCGTCGGCGTGCTCAAGGGCAACGGCAATGGCAGCAAGCGCATCGGCCTGCGCGCGGACATGGACGCGCTGCCGATGGAAGAGAACACCAACCTGCCGTGGCGCTCGACCATCCCGGGCCGTTTCCACGGCTGCGGGCACGACGGCCATACCACCATGTTGCTCGGCACCGCGCGCTATCTCGCCGAAACCAAGAATTTCGACGGCACCGTGCATTTCATCTTCCAACCGGCCGAGGAAGGCCTCGGCGGCGCGCGCGCCATGATCAAGGACGGCCTATTCGATAAATTCCCCTGCGACGAAATCTACGGTCTGCACAATGCGCCCGATCTCAGCCACGGCGAACTCGCGATCTTCCCAGGCCCGGGCATGGCGGGCGCCGATTTCTTCGATATCACCATTACCGGGTTCGGCGCCCATGGCGCGATGCCCGAACAATCACGCGATCCCGTGGTGATCGCGATGAATCTTGGTCAGGCGCTGCAGAGCATCGTCAGCCGCAATGTCGATCCGCTGCAGGCGGCAGTGGTCTCGATCACCAAGATCCACGCGGGCTCCGCCTATAACGTCATTCCGAACGAAGCTGTGCTCTCCGGCACCGTTCGCACCTTCTCCGAAAAAGTGCGCAATATGATCCGAGACCGCATGCGCACCATCGCCGCCGGCATGGCGCAAGCGTTCCAGGTCGAGATCAATGTGGACATCCGCGACATCTTCAGCGTCCTCGTCAACAGCGAGGAGCAGTCCAAGGTGGTCGAGGCCGTCGCGCGCACCGTGGTCGATCCCGCCAAGGTATTCACCAAGTCTCGGCCCAAGATGGGCAGCGAGGATTTCGCCGACATGCTGCATGCCGTTCCGGGCGCCTATTTCTGGCTCGGACATGACGGCTCGGTGCCGGTGCACAATCCCGGCTACATGCTCGACGACAAGATCCTGCCGATCGGCGCCAGCATGTTCGCCCGCATCATCGAAACGCGGTTGCCGGTGTCGGCATGACAGCGCTGCGCGACCTCTCTGCCGTCGAACTGCTGGCCGGCTATCACGGCAAGCAGTTCTCGCCAAGCGACGTGCTTGAAGATGTGCTCACGCACGTCGCCAAATGGGAGCCGCACCTCCACGCGCTCTACGCATTCGATCCCGACGGCGCGCGCGCGGTGGCAAAAGTCTCGACCGAACGCTGGCGCAAAGGCGAGCCGATCGGCTCGCTCGATGGCGTACCGATCACCATCAAGGAGAACATCGCCACCAAGGGCGTGCCGGTGCCGCTCGGCGCTGCGACAACGACACTGGTGCCGTCCCCCATCGATGCGCCGCAGGCGGCGCGTGTGCGCGAAGCCGGTGCAGTGATCTTCTCCAAGACGACGATGCCGGATTACGGCATGTTGTCGTCGGGCCTCTCCAGTTTCCATCCCCTCACCCGCAATCCGTGGGACATGCGAATGAACCCCGGCGGCTCCAGCGCCGGCGCAGGCGCGGCCGGCGGCGCGGGGTATGGCCCGCTGCATCTCGGCACCGATATCGGCGGCTCGGTGCGGCTGCCCGCCTGCTGGTGCGGCATTTTCGCGCTGAAGCCGAGCCTCGGCCGTGTGCCGATCGATCCACCCTACGTCGGCCGCGTCACCGGTCCGATGACCCGCACCGTCGACGATGCGGCGCTGCTGATGAGCGTGCTGTCGCGACCGGACCCGCGCGACGGCATGAGCCTGCCACCCGCCGATATCGACTGGCCAGCGCTCGACGTCTCGCTCAAGGGCAAGCGCATCGGCCTGCTGCTCGATCTCGGTTTCGGCGACAAGCTGGAGGACGAGGTGCGCGCTACGGCGACGGCCGCCGCGCGTGCATTTGAGTCCGCCGGCGCATCGGTGCGCGAAGTCTCCGGCGTCATCACCCGCGAAACGCTCGACGGCCTCGATGCCTTCTGGCGCGCACGCTCGTGGGACGATCTGTCCAAGCTGCCGCCAGAGGTGCGCGCGAAGGCGCTGCCTTACATCTACCAATGGGCGGAAGGCGGCGCGAAACTGTCCGGCGTCGACGTGGTGCGCGGCTTCAACGCTACCATGACGATCCGCGCCGCGGCGGCGCAACTGTTCGCCGATCTCGACTACGTCATCTCACCAGTATCGCCGGTGGTGAAATTCTCCGCCGAGAACGCCGCGCCGCGCAACGATCCGCAAAAGCCGTTCGAGCACATCATCTACACCGTGCCGTGGAACATGGCGGAAAATCCGGCGGCGTCGATCAACGGCGGTTACGACGCAGATGGTTTTCCGATCGGCGTGCAGATCATCGGCCGCCGCTTCGACGATCTCGGCGTGCTGCGGATGGCGAAAGCATTCGAGGGTTTACGCGGCCCGCAGAAGCCGTGGCCGGCGCCGCCGAAAGACTGATTTCGTCCCGTCATCCTGAGGCTGCGCCGCAAAGCGGTGCCCTCAAGGATGAACGGCCAACCATCGCAACATCATCCTTCGAGGCTCGCTACGCTCGCATCTCAGGACGACGACGATCCGTTAGAGTGAAAATTCAACAGAGGACTCTCTATGGCCTACGAAACGATCAAATACGACGTCGCCGATCAGATCCTGACCATCACGCTGAACCGACCCGACAAGCTCAACGCATTCAATCAGCAGATGATGACCGAACTGATCGATGCCTTCGACAAGGCCGATGCCGACGACAACGTGCGCGCCATCATCGTGACCGGCGAAGGCCGGGGCTTCTGCGCCGGCGCCGACCTCTCGTCGGGCGGCGATACCTTCGACCGCGACGCCAAGCGCGGCCCGGCCAAGCGGCTCGCCAACGGCGCCGTCGACTATAGCGATGCGAACATTCGCGATGGCGGCGGCCAGGTGACGCTGCGCATCTTCAAATGCCTGAAGCCGGTGATCGGCGCGATCAACGGCCCGGCGGTCGGCATCGGCGTCACCATGCAACTGCCGATGGATATCCGTATCGCCTCGGAAAATGCGCGGTTCGGTTTCGTGTTTTCCCAGCGCGGCATCGTGCCGGAGGCGGCGTCGAGCTGGTTTTTGCCGCGCCTCGTCGGCATCTCGCAGGCCCTGGAATGGTGCTATTCCGGCCGCGTCTTCCCGGCGCAGGAAGCCCTCGCCGGCGGTCTCGTCAGCCGCGTGGTGCCGCCGGATCAGTTAATCCCGACCGCGCGCGAACTGGCGCGCTCATTCATCGACAAGACCGCGCCGGTCTCCGTCGCGCTGATCCGCCAGATGATGTGGCGGCTGATGGGCGCCGACGATCCGATGGAAGCGCACAAGGTCGACAGCCGCGGCATCTACGCGCGCGGCCGCTCCGACGACGTCAAGGAAGGCGTGATGTCGTTCCTGGAAAAGCGCCCGGCGCAGTTCAAGAACAAGGTGTCGTCGGACATGCCCGACTATTTCCCGTGGTGGACCGAGCGGGAGTACAAGTAACAAGGGCAACGCGACCTATATTTGCCATCATGGCCGGGTGTAGCCGTTCGAAGAAAGGCGTCGCTTCGCTCGCCTATGTCCCGGCCATCCACGTTCTTGTCGCTACGTACAAACGAGCAAAGCGATCCGCTCTCCGGTCTGCTCGTCAGCATTGATACCTCTGAAAGACGTGGATGGCCGGAATAAATCCGGCCATGACGACTGAGAGCCTTCCTCAAGTCACCCCATCGTCAGTGCGACACGGCCGATCGCCTTGCGGTCGATCAGAAGCCGCATCGCCTTGGCGACATCCTCGAACGGCAGACGATGCGACACGTTGGGTCGCACGCGACCCGCCTCGGCCCATTCCACCAGCGTCTTAAGCCGTGCCTTGCCCAGTTCGGGATCGCGCCGCACGGCTTCGCCAGCGCGCACGCCGAGCACACTGGCGCCCTTGATTAACAGCAGATTGGTCTTCGCCAATCCGATACCTCCGGTGAAGCCGATCACCAGCAGCCGCGCGCCCCAGGCGATGCAGCGCTGGCTGGCCTCGAAGATCTCACCGCCGACCGGATCGAACACCACGTTGACGCCCTGCCCGTCGGTGAGACGCTTCACCGCGTCCTGAAACGGTTCGCGCTTGTACAGCACCAGGTGATCGGCGCCCCGCGCCTTCGCCACCGCGAGTTTCTTTTCGCTCGAAGCGGCCGCGATCACCGTCGCACCCAACAGCTTGCCGATCTCCACCGCCGCGAGCCCGACGCCGCCGCCGGCGCCGTGCACCAGAAGCGTCTCGCCCGGCCTGATCTGCCCGCGATCGATCAGCGCGTGATAGGCAGTGCCATGCGCCGCAAGGAAGGTTGCGCCCTCCGCGTAATCGAATGTCGAGGGCAGTGGTGCGAGATGCGCCGGCGTCACCGCGACCCGCTCGGCAAAAGTGCCGTTCCGCAGCTTGACGATGACGCGCTCACCGACGCTGACGTCGCGAACGTCGCTGCCGATCTCGATCACATCGCCGGCGGCTTCCATGCCAGGCACGAAAGGCAGATCGGGCTTGAACTGATATTGCCCGGCCGCCATCAGCACGTCGGGGAAATTGAGCCCGGCGGCGCGGATGGCGACGCGGACCTTGCCCGGCGCCAGCGGTGTGGAGCAGACGGTTTCGACACGCAGCAACTCCGGCGCGCCGAGTTCGCGGCAGACGACAGCGCGCGACATCAGCTTTTGCCCGCTTTGCGGCGCAGGATCGCCTCGCGGATCAACGGCAGCCGATCGTTGCCGAAATACATGTCGGTTTTGTCGACATAGATCGTGGGCGAACCGAAGCCGCCGCGCGCGATCACCTCGTCGGTGTTGGCCTTGAGCTGATCCTTCACCGCCTGCTCGCCGATACTGGCGAAGAATTTGTCCGGATCGATGCCGGTTGCCTTGCAGATGTCGCCCAGCACCGCGTCCTGCGAGATGTCCTTGTCATCACCCCAATAGGCTTTGAATACGGCGGTGGCGAATGGCACCATCGCCTCGTTGCCGAGCCAGATGCAGCCGCGCATCGCCTTGACGCTGTTCACCGGAAACACCGTGGGCGGCATCTTGATGGCGAGCCCCGCGGAGCGCGCCCAATCGCCGAGGTCCTTCAGCATGTACCGCGCTTTCGGCACCACCGGTTTTTCGCGCGATGCATAAACGCTGGGATTGACGGTGTTGAACACACCGCCGACCAGGATCGGCCGCCACGTGATCGGGACATTCAACTCCTTCGCGAGCGGCTGAATGTTGTGGAATGCGAGATAGGTCCACGGACTGGAGCAGTCGAAAAAGAACTCAATCATCGGACCTCCTTCTGTTTGCACCGCAATGACGCGGTTGATCGTTTCTTGTCGCCTCGAGAGGCCCTTGCTCTGTTACGATTGCTGCGGCTGCGGCGCGCGGGCCGTGCCGAACATGATCCGCCGTGCTTCCTCGCTGAACGGCTCCTTGACGAACTTGCCCACCGCGAGCCCCGCCTGCACCTGCGGCCGCGCCCGCACCTCGGCATACCAACGTTTAACGTTGGGATAATCGTCGAGCGTGAAGCCTTGCGCCTTGTGCGTCATGGTCCAGGGAAAGCAGGCGATATCGGCGATGGAATAATCGCCGGCCACATAGGCTCCGGTCTTGCCGAGTTGGATATCGAGCACACCGTAGAGCCGCGCCGCTTCACGACGGTAGCGATCGATGGCATAGGGAATTTTCTCTCCCGCATAAAGCAGGAAATGCCCGTGTTGGCCGAGCATCGGGCCGAGCCCGCCCATCTGCCACATCACCCACTGGATGACGTTCGAGCGGCCGCGTACATCGCGCGGAAGAAACCGTCCGGTCTTCTCCGCGAGATAAATCAGGATCGCACCCGTCTCGAACACGGAGATGTGTTCGCCGCCATCGGCCGGCGCGCGGTCGACGATCGCCGGAATCCGGTTGTTGGGGCTGATGGCGAGGAATTCCGGCTTGAACTGATCGCCGGCGCGGATATCGACCGGGATCACATTGTAAGGAATGCCCAGTTCCTCGAGCATGATCGTAATCTTCCAGCCATTCGGCGTCGGGGCGTAGTGCAGTTCGATCATGCGTGGTCCGGCTTGGGGTTGCCCCGCATCCTAACCCCCTCTCAGCATTTCGACCAACACCCCATCACAACATATGTACGCAGCGCCTTGGACATGGCACACCAAACGCCGCAAATATCGCGCTACGCAAATGTTTCCGGGAGGCCTCATCATGCTGTTTCCAGCCACCAATGCCGGCTCGCTGCCCAAGCCCGAATGGCTGGCCGAGCCCAACACGCTATGGGCGCCGTGGAAATCCAAGGGCGCCGAACTCGCGCACGCCAAACGGGATGCTACCGTGCTGGCGGTGAAACTGCAGGAGGATGCCGGTCTCGACATCGTGACCGAGGGCGAGCAGTCGCGGCAGCATTTCGTTCACGGCTTCCTGGAAAACGTCGAGGGCATCGATTTCTCCAACAAGGTCGAGATGGGCATCCGCAACGATCGCTACAAAGCGATGGTGCCACAAGTGGTCGCACCGCTGCGGCTCAAGGGCCGCGTTCACGCCGCTGAAGCGCAAGCCGCACGCGCTCACACCGGCCGCCAGTTGAAGTTCACTCTGCCCGGTCCGATGACGCTGATCGACACCATCGCGGATCGATACTACGGCGACCGGGTGAAGATGGCCTTCGCCTTCGCCGAACTGCTCAATGAGGAAGCGCGCGCGCTGCAAGCCGACGGCGTCGACGTCATCCAGTTCGACGAGCCGGCGTTCAACGTCTACATGGCGGAGGTCAACGACTGGGGCATCAAAGCGCTGGAGCGCGCCGCACAAGGGCTCACCTGCGCCACGGCCGTGCACATCTGCTACGGTTACGGCATCAAGGCCAATATCGACTGGAAGCATGGGCTCGGCGCCGAATGGCGGCAATACGAGCAGATTTTCCCGGTCATCGCAAAGAGTACGATCCAGCAGGCCGCGATCGAATGCGTCAATTCGCGGGTGCCGCTCGACCTGTTGAAGCTGCTCGACGGCAAGGTGATTCAGGCCGGCGTCATCGACGTCGCCACCGACGCGGTCGAGACACCCGAAAGCATCGTTGAGACCATCGAAGCGGTGATGACGTTCGTGCCGAAGGAGCGCATCGTGCTCACCACCAATTGCGGCATGGCCCCGATGCGCCGAGAGATCGCGGAGGCCAAGTTGAACGCGCTTGGGGCAGGCGCGAAGCTGGCGAGGAAGCGGCTGGGGTAGCCAGCGAACGACCGTCACCCTGAGGCGCGAGCGAAGCGAGCCTCGAAGGGCGACGGCCCCGGCGGCATCCTTCGAGGCTCGCCGAAGAGACGGCGAGCGCCTCAGGATGACGAAATCTCCGCACTCGAATGCAGCACCGGTCGATAGCCCGCACGCAACGCGCGCAGCGTCGATGGCGGCGTGATCAATCGCACATCACCGACCGGCGTTTCGGCCAGTTGATAGCCATCGAATGACCAGCGCAGCGTTCTACCCTTGACGATCAGGTACGTTGCGCCGCTGGCATGAACCATCGCACCGTCCGGCAAATCATCAGGCCGTTCCGGCAGCGCATGCAGCCGCTTGACGCGCCCATCGAGCCGCTCGCCGTGCAGTACGTCGTCCATCTCTTTTGCGCGCGGCTTTGGTACGCCATTGCCGTCCGCCCATGCGGCGCGAAACCGATTGGCGTCGTCGCGGCGGCAGAAGAAGCACGGCCGATGACCCGCCGCCAACGCCGTCGCCTCATCAAGGAAGAACAACTCGGTCCAACTTTGCCGCGCCATCACCGCGCGCCGCCAGCCGCGAAATTCGCAGACGCAAGTGATCCACGCGCGGCTCGACCAGCGGCGCTTCAGCAGTGTCCGCGTCGCAGGATCGTGGATGATACCGCGATTGCCGGTGAACAGGCCACGCTGCGGCACGGCAACGATATCACCCAACGGCGTGACGCGATTTTGCAAGGGCATGATCGATTACGCCGCGCCGTCGCGGATCGGTGGCTGGAACGACAGCCCGGTGTCCCACGGAAAGAAAATCCAGGTGTCCTGCGAGACCTCGGTGATGAAGGTATCGACCAGCGGTTTGCCCATCGGCTTGGCGTAGATCGCCGCGATGTGTGCCCGCGGAAACATCTCACGCACCACGCGCGCCGTGGTGCCGGTGTCGACCAGATCGTCAACGACCAACAGCCCCTTGCCGCCCTCGCCGCAGAGCCGCGCGATCTCATCGGAAATGCCCTTGAGCAGTTTGATGTCGCCCTTGGTGGTGTGGTCGTAGCTCGCAAGGCAAATCGTATCGATCGTGCGCAAGCCCAATTCGCGCGCCACGATCGCCGCCGGCACCAGGCCCCCGCGCGTAATGGCAGCCAGCGCCTGAAACGGCCCGGCGCCGTTGAGCCGCCACGCCAGCACCCGCGCGTCGCGATGAAATTGATCCCACGACACTGGGAATGCCTTGTCGGCACGCGCCTGTGCCTCGTCGTTCGAAACCTGCTCGGCCATGGCCGTCACCTGCTCAGCGCCCGGCGTTCAATCCCGCGATCATCGCCTTTACCGCGTTCATCGCCGCCGTCAGCTTGGCCTGATCGCGCGAGCGCACCACGAGATTGGTGTTCGGCTTCTGCTCCTCGTCGAGGAACGGATAGCTGCCGATGATCGTATCGGGATGCGCGTTGGCGATCTCCCGCAACGGGCCGCCGATGTCGCCCTCACGCGCGTTGGCACGCACCGAGTCCGACAGCATCCGCACGCCGGTCTTCAACTTCGGCGCCACGATGTCCATCATCGCCTGCATGATCGAAGGCACACCCGCCATCACGATGACGTTGCCGATCATGAAGCCGGGCGCGAGGATCGTCGCGCTTTGAATCAAATCCGCACCGTCGGGAATGCGGGCCATGCGCAGCCGCGCCTCGTTGAGATCCTGTCCGGTGAAGCGCTCGCGAAATCGCGCCACCACTTCGGGGTGATGATCGATGGCGACGCCGAAGGCTTTCGCGACGCTGTCGGCCGTGATGTCGTCGTGGGTCGGGCCGATACCGCCGGTGGTGAAGACGTAAGCGTAGCGCTTCCGCAACGCATCGAGTGCGGCGATGATGTCCGTCTCGTCGTCGGCAACCACCCGCACTTCCTTCAGATCGATCCCGATATTGGCGAGGTATTCGGCAATGAAGCCGATGTTCTTGTCCTTGGTGCGCCCCGAGAGGATTTCGTCGCCGATCACCAGAATGCCTGCCGTCACCACGTCGCTCATGATCGCTTCACCTCGCCCGTTTGCGCCATTATCCTTAGCAGAAGCCGCGCGGCAATGCATATCGGCAAGGCGATTATCCGGAATGGACTCCTCAAATCCGCTCCACTAAGGATCGATAGGGATTTCATAACAAACCGGACAACAGATCATCCAGGGCAGGAAAATGGCAGCTACAGCTTCAAACAAGGTCGCATTGGTCACCGGCGCCGGCTCCGGGGTCGGACGTGCCAGCGCACTCGCACTGATGAAGGCCGGCTTCGCGGTGGTCCTGGCCGGACGCCGTGCCGACAAGCTGAACGAAACAGCCGAGGCCGGCAAAGCCTTCGGCACATCGCTGGCGGTGCCATCGGACATGACCGACCCGGCCTCGATCGCGGCGCTGTTCGCCAAGACCAAGGAGACCTTTGGCCGGCTCGACGTGCTGTTCAACAATGCCGGCATCGGCGCGCCGCCGGTCCCGTTCGAGGATGTCACCGTCGAACAGTGGAAGGCGGTGGTCGATACCAATCTCACCGCGCCGTTTCTGTGCACCCAGCACGCCTTCCGCATCATGAAGGACCAGACGCCGCGCGGCGGCCGCATCATCAACAACGGTTCGATTTCGGCCTATGCGCCGCGTCCGTTCTCGGCGGCGTATACCTCGACCAAGCACGCCATCACCGGCCTTACCCGCTCGACCTCGCTCGATGGCCGCGCCTATGACATCGCCTGCGGCCAGATCGACATCGGCAACGCCGAGACCGAAATGACCGCGCGGATGGCAGACGGCGTGTTGCAACCGGACGGCCGCAAGATGATCGAGCCGCGCATGGACGTCCAGAACGTCGCCGAGGCCGTGGTGTTCATGGCGACGCGCACGCTCGATGCCAACGTCATGTTTCTCAATGTGATGGCGACCAAGATGCCATTCGTTGGACGGGGCTAGTGGTCATCCGATCGCGTCGTCATGCCCGGCTTTGTGCCGGGCATCCACGTCTTTGCGACACATCGTCTTTGCGACGCATCAGCGGAACGGCGTGAATGACCGGCATTGGCGCGCGAACGGCTATGCCCGACCGTGACGGATCGTCTCAATAAATTGCGACGTCAACGTTTCGGTCGGGCCTTCGGGAAACGTCAGCCGGCCAGTTCTTCGGTTTCGAAATCCGCCGGCAGGATGACCTCCAGAAGTTCGGCGTCCTCCGAGTAATCATTGATCTTGTGCCGGATCTTCGGCGGCTGCGTCCAGGCGCTGCCGGCGCGCATGGTGATCTCGCCCTCGCCTTCCAGCTCGGTCTTCACCCAGCCCTTGAGCACGTAGACCATCTGAAATTCCGTGTCGTGCAGGTGGAGCTTCGATACCACCGCGGGATCGCACGGCTCGACGAAGCGCAACACATGCGCACGCACCATGCCATGCGTCGCCTCGACGATGCCGAGATCGCGATACTGCGCGTAAGTGCGCAAACCGGATTCGAAATCGGAGTTGTTGTAGTGACTGACGGCGACGCGTTGCGGCGGCCGCACCGGCTTTGCGACTGCGGCAGGTGCGGACCGGGCGCGCCGCGCCGTCGAGCGCGCTTTCGCGACAGGCTTTCGCGCCGGCGACCTGCGCGCGGATTTGGCCGGAGATTTTTTCGCAACCTTGCGGGCCGGCTTTCGCGCGGCGGCTGCCTTGCGGGCAACCTTGCGCGCCTTCGTCGCCTTGCCTGACTTCGAGACCTTGCGTGTGGTGGATTTGGCGGCGGCGCGCGATTGCTTTCGCGCAGTTGTCTTCTTCGCGGACTTTCTGGCCATCGATGATCTCCCTGCCGTGATGGGCGATGCCGGCTGCCAGGAGCGAGTCGGCATCACATGGCAAGGCTAGTCGCGCTGGTCGGGAACAACAACGCGCGATGGCATCACAAATGGCATCGCATCAATGCAGACGAAACACGCCGTCCACCGCACGCAACTCTGCGGGCTTCACCAGTTGCGAATGCGCGATCGTCACCGACACCAGCGGCCCGTCCAGCGAGTTTTTCCAAAACGCGAGGAAATCCTGCAGCGCCGGGAATTTCGGAAACAGGTCGTAAGCCTGCCAGACGTAGGACTGTAGCAGCCACTGATGATCCGGCCGCCGATACAATATCTCCGCCGTGGTCAGGCCGTAGCCGAGCAACTGCTTGCGGAAATCCTCGGAGACCACGCCGCCTGCGGCGACCAGGTCGTTCGATGCCGGCCCCGCCGGGACCAAAGCCTTCTGAACCATGTCAAACCTCCTGCCCGGAGCGCGTCTGACAGAGTGGTCGCCAACCGAGGGCCAACCACCCGGTTCGAAATGCGCTCACGTAAACGAAGAAAATGTGACGCACGACACTGCCCAATCACAAGCTTAAAAGTTTAATAATGTGTTGAGATATTCAGCGTTGGCAGCGACTTACCGCAACTGCTAACAGCGGATCGTCGTGGCTTGCGCCCGCAGGCGGTCGCATCGATTGGCAGTCGTTCATCCTGAGTGCTGATTTTTTCGCGAACCCCCTTGCCGGAATGCTTACCCCGGCCTATGTCCGATGCAGTCGCGGTGGCACTCACCAGCCGCGATTGCCAATTCAGAAATTCAAATACCTTCAAAAACTTAGGAGGACTGCATGAAATTCCGTCCGCTTCACGACCGCGTCGTGGTCAAGCGCATCGACGCCGAAGAGAAGTCCGCAGGCGGCATCATCATTCCGGACAGCGCCAAGGAAAAGCCCTCCGAGGGCGAAATCCTGTCGGTCGGTCCGGGTGGCCGCGACGAGACCGGCAAGCTGATCCCCATTGATCTCAAGGTCGGCGACCGCGTGCTGTTCGGCAAATGGTCCGGCACCGAGGTCAAGATCGACGGCCAGGACCTGCTGATCATGAAGGAGAGCGACATCATGGGCGTTCTCGAAGGCACCGCCGCCAAGAAGAAGGCCGCTTAAGCTCTCTTCCCCTCCCGTTTCATTCTCAAGGAAAACCTACATGGCAAGCAAAGAAGTGAAATTCGGCGTCGAAGCCCGCGACAAGATGCTGCGCGGCGTCGACATCCTCGCCAACGCGGTGAAGGTGACGCTGGGCCCGAAGGGCCGCAACGTCGTGCTCGACAAGTCGTTCGGCGCGCCGCGCATCACCAAGGACGGCGTCACCGTCGCCAAGGAAATCGAGCTTGACGACAAGTTCGAGAATATGGGCGCGCAGATGGTGCGCGAAGTGGCCAGCAAGTCGGCCGACCTCGCCGGCGACGGCACCACCACCGCCACAGTGCTCGCACAGGCGATCGTCAAGGAAGGCGCCAAGTCGGTTGCCGCCGGCATGAACCCGATGGACCTCAAGCGCGGCATCGACCTCGCGGTGGAAGCCGTGGTCGCGGACCTGCAGAAGAACTCCAAGAAGGTCACCTCGAACGACGAGATCGCCCAGGTCGGCACCATCTCGGCGAACGGCGACAAGGAAATCGGCGATTTCCTCGCCAAGGCGATGGCCAAGGTCGGCAACGAAGGCGTTATCACCGTTGAGGAAGCCAAGTCGCTCGACACCGAACTCGACGTCGTCGAGGGCATGCAGTTCGACCGCGGCTACATCTCGCCGTACTTCGTCACCAACGCCGACAAGATGCGCGTTGAGTTCGACGACGCCTACATCCTCATCAACGAGAAGAAGCTCTCCTCGCTGAACGAACTGCTGCCGCTGCTCGAGGCCGTGGTGCAGTCAGGCAAGCCGCTCGTCATCGTCGCGGAGGACGTCGAAGGCGAAGCGCTGGCCACCCTCGTCGTCAACCGTCTGCGTGGCGGCCTGAAGGTTGCCGCCGTGAAGGCGCCGGGCTTCGGCGATCGCCGCAAGGCGATGCTGCAGGACATCGCGGTGCTGACCGGCGGTCAGGCCATCAGCGAAGACCTCGGCATCAAGCTCGAGAACGTCACCTTGCAGATGCTCGGCCGCGCCAAGAAGGTGATGATCGACAAGGAAAACACCACCATCGTCAACGGCGCCGGCAAGAAGGCCGACATCGAGGCGCGCGTGCAGCAGATCAAAGCGCAGATCGAGGAAACCACCTCGGACTACGACCGCGAGAAGCTCCAGGAGCGTCTGGCCAAGCTCGCTGGCGGCGTCGCGGTGATCCGCGTCGGCGGCGCGACCGAGGTCGAGGTGAAGGAGCGCAAGGATCGCGTTGATGACGCGATGCACGCCACCCGCGCCGCGGTCGAGGAAGGCATCGTCCCGGGCGGCGGCGTCGCCCTGCTGCGCGCCTCCGAGCAGCTCAAGCGCATCAAGACCCAGAACGACGACCAGAAGACCGGCGTCGAGATCGTGCGCAAGGCGCTCTCCGCGCCGGCCCGCCAGATCGCGATCAACGCAGGCGAGGACGGCTCCGTCATCGTCGGCAAGATCCTCGAGAAGGACCAGTATTCCTACGGCTTCGACTCGCAGAACGGCGAATACGTCAACCTGATCTCCAAGGGCATCATCGACCCGACCAAGGTGGTGCGTGCGGCGATCCAGAACGCGGCGTCCGTCGCGGCGCTCTTGATCACCACGGAAGCGATGATCGCCGAACTGCCGAAGAAGAACGCCGGCGGCCCCGCGATGCCTCCGGGCGGCGGCATGGGCGGCATGGATTTCTGATCCGCTCCTCTCAGGCAATTACGAAATGCAAAACCCCGGCGGAAACGTCGGGGTTTTTGTTTTGCCTGACGCGTCCGATTGCAGTGTCAGTACGCCAAATCGCACAACCGATGCGGAGCGACCCGCCAGTCTCACGTCCCGATCCAGCGCCACTGGATGAGGATCGCGAGCACGGCCGCTACGGTGCCGAACGCGCCCACCGCAAGCAGAACCTGAACGGCGCGTTCCTGCCAGGGCTGCGCGGGAATGCCGCCGCCCGCGATGGCGAGCGAGCGCCCCGTCGCCCAGACTGCTCCCAGCGTCATACCCGCGAAAAGCAGATAGAACGAGATCCACAAGCCGTAACCGGTCGCGATCGACCAGCCGCTCCAGAATTGCAGATGCGGCCACAGCAACCCGAGCGCCAGCAGCGCCGTCCCGCTTTGCACGCCGGTCAGGTGCGCAGACAGGCCGAGGCGCGGGCTCGCGAAGGCGGGAATACCGAAGCCCGCGAGCAATCCAAACAGGAACAGCAGCACGCCCGTGAAACATAACATGTCGGACATTGAGACCATCTCTATCCTCCCGTTTCTGACCGTGATATTTTACCGACCGTCAGTCTGCAATTTACCGACTGATAGTCTGTTTGTCAAACGAACGAGCAAGCCATTGATTGCCCAAAGCGAACGCCGCGCCGCTACCATCGCCGCAATTCTGGACAGCGCGCGCGCGCTGTTCATCGCGCAGGGGTTCGACGACACCAGCGTCGACGCCATCGCATCCGAGGCGGGCGTCGGCAAAGGCGCGGTCTACCACCACTTCGCGTCAAAAGAGGACATTCTCGATCGTCTTGTCGATGCGATGCAGGGCGAAATCGCTAGCGAGGTGGTGGCGGTCGCAAGCAAGGGTAAGGACGTGGTCGACGGCATCGGCCGCGGCACGTACAAGTATCTCACCGCGATCACGGCGCCCGGCACGGGGCGCATCCTTCTTGTCGACGGACCGGCCGTACTGGGCTGGGAGCGCTGGCGCGAGATCGACCACAAGTATTTCGCGGCGCTGATGCGCGGCCCGCTCGATGCGCATCTGCGCGTGCGCATGAGCCCGCGCGAGGTGGAAGCCGTCGGACACCTGATCGCCGGCGCGATGATGGAAGCGGCGCTGGTCTGCGCGACGTCCGCGAAGCCTGCGCGCGCAGCACGCGACATGACGGACGGTTTGCTTGTCCTGCTCAAGCCATTGCTGGCCTGAAACATCGCATTTTGCGATCGCTCCCCTACCCTTTTGCAAACATCTCGTTCGTTCGCTTGTGCAACTCGGCCTCGCTAACGTCCTCGATGTGCGTGGCGATGTACCATTGGTTACCGCCGGGATCGGTGACGCCGCCAGAGCGATCGCCATAGAACATATCCGTCGGCGCCATGATCGAGGTGCCGCCCGCCTCGATCGCGGCGGCATAAACCTCGTCGACGTTCGGCACGTAGACATAGAGCATCGCTTGCATCGCCTTGGCCCGCTCCGACGCATTGCCGATCATCACCCGCGTATCGCCGACGCGCAGCGTTGCGTGCATCAACTTGCCGTCCGGCCGCCGCGTCGGTCGATGGTCGAACTCCGCGTTGAATGCCTTTTGCATGAAGGCGATGACAAGCTTGGCGTCGTCGGCGACGAGATACGGCGTCACGGTGTGAAATCCGTCCGGCACAGGGGAGACGTTGGCGGGCATCGGCTTCTCCTTCGGAGCGATTGCATGGCGATGAGAGCACAAGGCTTTAACGCCGCGCCCCGCAAGACGTTTCATGGCGGGGTGAGCCGAGTGCATCGCCGATATTCTCGATCCTGCGAAATGGACCGATCCCGGATTTAATTCCTCTCATTCGTCTCGCTTGAGGAGATGATCGCAATCATCACGAACGCGACCCGTGTCCGCGGATGGCGTCTTCACGAACACCGTCCTCGCGAGCGCCATCCCGATCCATCGCTGGTTCTATTTTTGCGATGCGCTCTCGCTGCGTGCATGATTTAACGCGCGGCGCTGCGACCAGCCTTCGCCGCCGCGTGAAGCATGAGGTCTCGCCGCCGCAGCCACGGATGCGGGCATCGCGGCATCGCCATTCGGCGCTTCGCCTTTCCACTCGCGCCGCAGCGCATAGAGGTCGCTCGCGGTCTTCAGCGCAACCAGCAGTGCGAGGAAGGCGAAGTTGCTGCCGAATACCGCGACCAGCGTCGCGCCGAAAATGATCGCCACATGCATGATCATGACGCGTTTGTAGGGGCCGAACATCACCGCACCCATCGAGCCCGTATCTCGCGCCGGGGCACGCCGCCCGCGCGGACACCAGCGCTCGCGCACCCACGGAATCAGAAAGCGAAACAGGAAGCCGAGGCCATGGCTGATGGCGAGCCCGATCAGCGCCACCCACAAGCCGTCGGTGACGATCATGTCGCGCAACTTGTCGGGAATGCCCGCAAGAAGCGAACCGGACCTGTCGCCGAACATCGCGTTCAGAAACACGAAATGGCCGGTCATGAAGCCGCCGAAATGCACGATGAAGAATGGCACGACAAACAACGCGAACCAGCCGGTGGTCAGCGCCATTTGCGCGATACCAAAGCCGCCGATCACCAGCGTCTCCAGCCAGTAGATCACGATCAGGTCGAACAGCTTCCAGCCCCACAACGCGACGCCGATCAGCGGCAGCAGATTGGCACCCAGCATCACGACAAGCGACAGCGTCAGCCGCGCCTTGCGGACCGAGGCCGGCACCGCAGGCGACGGCGCGCCCGTTTCCTCCCGATCGCGTCTCTCGCTGTGCCCCACCGTTGCCCTGCCCCGTCGCCCGCGCTCGCGTCATCTCACATCGCGGATGATACGCCATCGCGCCACCCCGGATTTGCGGGGATCGATTCGCGAGAACGCGCAAGCGCTGCTAATCGCGTCCGGCGATTCGTGGCGATTGCGGCGCGCAATTGCCCTTATGTCGTTGTGTCGCGCCATACCGCCGATACGTTCATCCAAGGTTCATTCCCGTCCGGCAAAAGTGCGACATGGGAACTGGGAGATCGGAGTTCCCGATAAAAAGGAGACATCGCGTGAAAATAACCGCTCTTGGATTCGCCGCCGCCGTCGCGCTCGGACTGGCATCGTTCACAGCTCCCGCCTCGGCGCTCCCCGCCGCGCCCGGCCTCGTCACGCATTCGTCCGATGTGACCACGGTGCAGTATCGTCACCGTCATCGCCCGCATTGCACGATGAAGACCATCGTCAAGCGCAGCCATCACGGCCACCGCCGCGTCGTCAAGCGCGTGCGTGTCTGCCGCTAAACGCAGCGACGCAGGGTAACGGCGGCGGCCTGATGAACAGGCCGCCGTTTTCGTTTTGCAGGTCTGAATTATTCCGCGGAGGTTTTGCCGCTCATTTCCGGCGGCGGCGAATTGTCCAGCGCATCGCCTTTCGCGCCCTCGAGCAGCGTGAGCCGATAGGTTTCGACCACCAGCGGACCGCGCTTGCGTACGACCTCGCCGACCACCTCGACGCGCGCAAAGCGCTCCGCCAGCAGCGTCTGCACCTCCGGCTTCGGCTCGTCGACGAACAGCAGTTTGCCGCTCAACGCCGTGGCATCCGGCGCCGGCATGTTCACCCAGCGGATCCGCTCGTTGTATTGCAGCACGCAGGTGCCCTTCGGCAGATAGAACATCAGCCAGCTTGTGGTGCCGTAATCCTTCGCCAGCACGCACGCGGCATCGGTCCGCCTTTGCGCCGCCGCGATCTGCGCCGCCAGCTCATGCCAGCCGACGCCGATGCTGCGCACTGTGGCATCGCGGCGATAGCCGCTGAGAAGGCCGGTGTTGGCCTGGAACACCAGCAGCGCGAACATCGCGATTCCGACCGGCGCGGCCCAGCGTAATGAGAAGTGCACCAATCGGGTCGCGCGTTCGCCCCACTTTGCCACATGCGCGGCCACAGCAGCAGCGATGGCGAAAGCGGGATAAATCGGACTGAACCAGTTGGCTTCGACGCGGCTGTGCAGCGAATGCCAGATGAAATACAGCACGATAACCCAGATGAAGGCATTGAGCAGCGCGCGCGCCACGTAGGCGCCGCCGCGCTTCGTCGCCATCGCATACAGCCCCATCGCGCCCAGCACGAACACCAAAGGCGACGCGAACAGGATTTGCGTCGGCACGATCTCGGCAACGTAACGCAAGGTCAGATGTTCGATGCGAGCGCGGCCGAACTGCTTGATGAACGAAACCCAGTGATGCTCGGCGTTCCACAGGATCACCGGCGCGCACACCGCAAAGGCCACCACGCCGCCGAGATAAGGCCACGGCGACAGCAACCAGCGCCGCATTCTCGGCACGGCGACGAGCCAGATCAAAATGGCCGGACCGAAGAACAGCGCGGTGTATTTCGACAGCAGCGCAACACCGACGGCAAGGCCGACCGCGAGCCACCAGACGCCGCGCTCCGTCGTCAGCACTTTCGCAAGCGTGTAGAGAACGAAGCTCGCCGCCACCATCAATGGCGCATCCGGCGTCACGATCATGGTACCGACCGCCGCCATCAAGGTGACGTTGAGCAGGATCGCCGCGGTGGATGCAACGCGACGGCCGCCGAACAGCATCGCCGCCGCCTCAAACACCGCCCAGCTCATCGGCAGCGCCAGCAGGACCGATATCAGACGAACGCCGAATTCGGTATCACCCGCGATCATGGTGCCGAGCCGGATCACCAGCGCCACCATCGGCGGGTGATCGTAATAGCCGCCGGCAAGATGTTTCGCCCAGGTCCAGTAATAGGCCTCGTCGAAACTCAGCGGCGTGATCGCCGCTGAAACCAGGCGCACCAGCACCAGCGCCGCAATAGCGAGCCAGGTCTGACGCAACGTCTGACGCGACAGCCGCGCCTCGCTGGCATTCATGGCGGGCTCACCGCTTGCGCCAGACGAACAGGCCGGACATCGCGTAGTTCCAGACCACGCCCATCAGCGCGCCGGCCGCCCCCGCGAGCCACCAGATCGGCCGCTGGCCATAGACCGAGAACGCAACGCCGACATTGGCGAACAGCCCGACGCTGCAAACCAGATAGAACATCAGCAATCCGCGCAGGATCGCGAAGCCCTTCAGCCGCTGATCGCGATAGGTCAGGAAATTGTTGAGCAGGAAGTTACTGGTCATGGCGGCAACTGCGCCGATCAACTGGGATTCGGCGAACGAGTAGTCGAACAGATTGAAGGCCGCATCGAGCGTTGCAAGATGGACCACCAGACCGATCGAGCCGACCAGCGCGAACAACAGGAAACGCAGCGACACCGCGTCGCCGGTCATCTTCGCCAGCAGCAGGCCGAGGAAATCCAGCGCCACCATCGAGTCGAGCTTGCTTTCGCCATGCAGCCGCGATCCAAAGGCGTAGGGAATTTCGACGACGCGCAACTTGCCCTGCCCCGTCGCGACGATATCGAGCAAAATCTTGAAACCCTGCACTGACAGTTTGGGCGCAAGCTGTTCGAACCGATCGCGGCGGATCATGAAAAAGCCGCTCATCGGATCGGCGATCTCGACACGCAACAGCTTCTTCGCCAGCGTCGTGGCGAACTCGCTGGCGCCGCGGCGCTGGCGATTGAAGCTGTCGGCATTGCCGCCGTCGATATAGCGGCTGCCGACCACAAGTTCTGCCTCGTCCCGTTGCAGCAGGCCAAGCATCTTCGGCAGTTGCGTTTCGTCGTGCTGGAGATCAGCATCCATGACCGCGACGTAAGGCGCGCTCGACGCCAGTATCCCCTCGATGCAGGCGCCCGAAAGTCCACGTCGGCCGATACGGCGAACGCAGCGAACGCGCGTGTCCCGCTGCGCCAATTCCTGCACGGCCTGCCAGGTTCGGTCCGGCGAATTGTCATCGACGAAGATGACTTCCCACGAAATGCCATCGAGGGTCTTGGCCAGCCGCGCAAACAGCACGGCGACGTTGCCGTGCTCGTTGAAAGTCGGCACGATGACCGAGAGTTGGCAGGTGACCGCCCCCTGCGAGGCATTCACGACGCCACCGGTTCGCGAGATATGCTGGGGCGCTTGGCCGACCGATTGATCCATGGCGCCAGCATATATCCGCGACATCTCGCCCTGCCAAGGCGAGCAGCAGCACCCTGGCATGATTAGCGCCGGCGTCTGGAACAAATCGAGGGGCAGAAATGCCAACGGCCACGAACGGCAAGGTCCGCGTACATCCGGCGTGACCGTGCTATGTTGTGGCCGTCTTGGCAACGGAGCCCTGAGAGCGTCAACGTCGCCGTTGTTCGATAAGTAGGAACGCCACACGCGTTGTGCAAGAGGGCTTCTAAATGACCAAAAAGGCTGGAAAAATCCGTCTCGGCATCGGCGGTTGGACGTTCGCGCCGTGGCGCGGGGTATTTTACCCCGACAAGCTCGCACAGGCGAAGGAACTCTCTTACGCCGCCAGCCACCTCACCTCGATCGAGATCAACGGCACTTATTACGGCTCTCAAAAACCCGCGAGCTATCGCAAATGGGCGAGCGAGGTTCCTGACGGATTTGTGTTCTCGCTGAAAGGTCCGCGGTTCGCCACCAACCGCCGGGTGTTGGCCGAAGCCGGCGATTCGATCAAACGCTTCTACGATTCGGGCGTGCTCGAACTGGGCGATCACCTGGGGCCGGTGCTTTGGCAGTTCGCGCCCACCAAGAAATTCGACGAGGCGGATTTCGGCGCGTTCCTTGAGCTTCTGCCGCGCGAACTCGACGGGCGCGCACTGCGTCACGTCGTCGAAGTCCGCCACGACAGCTTTTGCACGCCCGACTTCGTGGCACTGCTGCGGCGCTTCGCGATCCCGGTGGTGTTCTCCGAGCACGCGACCTATCCGGCGATAGCCGATATCACCGGCGACTTCGTCTATGCGCGATTGCAGAAAGGTAGCGACGACATCAAGACCGGCTATCCGCCGAAGGCACTCGACGCCTGGGCCAAGCGGCTGGAAGTCTGGGCCGCTGGCGGCGAACCGGACGATCTGCCGCGCGTGGGATCGGACTCGCCTAAAAAGCAGCCGCGCGACGTCTTCGCTTACGTCATCCACGAGGGCAAGGTGCGGGCGCCGGCGGCGGCGATGGCCCTGATCGAACGCGTGGGCTGAAAAGCCGACCTGAATACCGCGGCACACATCGTTAAACTTTGGTTCAAGTTCTCCAATCGTTCCGGTTGCAATACTGGACGTCACCACAACGCTAGGCTTCACTCTCATAAGTAGTTCTACGTAGAAACGTAGAGGCATGAGTGTGATGCCGGGATCGCGGAACCTGAGTTGGTACGTCGTTGTCGCCGCTATCCTGGCTTGCGAACCCGCCTCCGTATCCGCGCAGACCTCCCAACCCGCCGCTATCGACGATCTGAGTGGCGGCGCCACACCCGAACGATTCCTGTTCTTCAGCGGGTTCGATTTGTGGCACTTCGGCTACGCGGGTTATGCCGGCGCACAATGGGCACCGCGCTCGTTGAATCGGGACGGCTTTGTCCTCAGCGCATTTGTGTCGGACGGCATCGAGCGTTTCGACACGCCGACAACGCGTTACCGGACGGCGATCCTGCGTGCCGCGATCCTTCCCGGTTGGCGGTTCAAGCGCGGCAATCTCGAAGTGAAGATGTTTGCCGGGCCGGACTTCGAACGCGACGATTTCTCACCCGCGCAAATCCATCGCCGCCCCTATCGCAATAACGTCGGCGCCCGCGCTGCGGTCGACCTGTGGTGGGAGCCGACCGCCAGCACAATGATGTCCGCATCCGCTTCAGTCACCACCATCGCCAGCGGCTACAGCGCGCGGGCCGCCGGCGGCTGGCGCGTGTTCAACGCCGGATGGATCGGACCGGAAATCGCGATGTCGGCCGATCGCTTCAGCGAGCAGTATCGCGTCGGCGCTCATCTCACCGGCTTGCGCACGGGCGCGCTGGAATGGTCGCTTGCCGCCGGCTATGTGCAGGATAGTTTTCGACGCAGTGGCATGTATGGCCGCATCAGCGTGCTGACGCGACGCTGAACAACTACGCGGACTTATCACTAAGCGGATTTGCGCACCGCGTTGTCGACCAGCGTTTTGCCGAGCGACCAGATCGCACCCGGCACCTGGTGGCTCGCCGCAATCGTCTGGTCGAACGCGCTCTCGATCCACTTGCAGTCGTCGGCGGTGACCGTCAGCGATGGCAACAGCTTGATGGTGTGGCTGGCATGTCCGGCCACCTGCGTCAGGATCTTGTGCTCCTTGAACAGTGGCACGGTGATCAACTGGCAGAACAGTCCCTTGTTGGCGCTCTCCAGCAGATTCCACGCCGCCTTGAGCCGGAACGACTTCGGCGGTCCGAACTCGACACCGATCATCAATCCCTTGCCGCGAACCTCCTTGAACATCTCGTAGCGCGGAATCATCGCAGACAGCGCGGTCATCAATTGTTCGCCGCGCGCTGCGGCGTTCTCGATCAGCTTCTCGGCTTCCATCACTTCCAGCGTGGCAATGCCGGCCGCCATCGCCAAATCGTTCTTGGCGAATGTCGATCCATGCACGACCGCGCGGTCCATGCGATTAAATATCTTGTCGAAGATGCTCTTGCGCGTCAGCACCGCGCCAACCGGAACATGTCCGCCGGAGAGCGATTTCGACAACAGCACCATGTCGGGTTCGACATTCCAGTGCTCCACCGCGAGAAACTTTCCGGTGCGGCCCATGCCGCACTGGATTTCGTCGGCAACCATGATCGTGCCATAGCGGCGGCAAAGCGCCGCAGCGCCGGGCAGGAAGTCGTCGGACGGTATGTTGACGCCCTTGCCCTGGATCGGTTCGACGATGAAGGCCGCAACCTGACGCGTCGAGAGCGCCTGTTCCAGCGCTGCCAGATCGTTGAAGGGAACGACACTGCAATCGGGCAGCAGCGGGCCGAACCCGCCGCGAAAATTGTTGTCGGCGGTCAGCGACAGCGAACCGTAAGTCAGGCCGTGATAGCCGTGATCGCAGTAAACGATGCCCTGACGTCCGGTCGCACCGCGCGCGAACTTGATCGCAGCCTCAACGCATTCGGTGCCGGAATTGGCGAAGAAGACCTTCTCCAGATACGGCACCCGCGCGAGCAATCGTTCCGCAAGAATACCGGCGAGCGTCGACACGTCCATCTGAACGAGGTTGGGCAGATCGGCATCGAGCACGCTCTTGAGCGCCTGACGCAATGCCGGGTGGTTCCGCCCGATGGCGAACACACCAAATCCGCTCAGGAGATCGAGGTAGCGCGCACCCTCACGGTCGAACAGATACTGCCCTTCACCGCGTTTGAACCCGACATCGTATCCGATCGTCTTAAGAACCCGGACGAGTTGTTCGTTCAGATGCCGCGTATGCAGAGAACTGCGCTCTGCTTCGCGATCCACAAACATCTCGGAAACGTCTAGATTTGAATATACCATCGGCTACATATTTCGGTTGATGTCCTGCGCGTCAATAAAAAAGCCTGTTATGGCGCTTTCGATTCACCGCAGTCAAAACTGGTCAAATCACAGGGTTCACCATGTTGCAGTCTCCCCGATCCACCAAGCGCATTCTGGCCTGCTGTGGCTTTTTTTTGGCCGCCAGTATGACGCAGGCGATAGCCGGTGACCCTACCGGAGATTGGCGTGTCGAGGACGGCGTCGCCCATATCCGAGTCGCGGCGTGCCACGGTAACATGTGGGGGGCAGTGGCATGGGAGAAAATCCCCGGCGGCCGCGACAAGAATAATCCGGACGCCACGAAGAAATCGCGGCTGACGCTCGGGATGCCGATCCTGCTCAACATGAAAAAGAAGAAGGCTGGCGCCGACCAGTGGGAAGGGCAAATCTACAACGCCAAAGACGGTAAGCTTTATGACTCCACGATGACATTGAATAATCCGAACGAACTCGAGATCGAGGGCTGCGTGCTCGGCATCCTGTGCGGCGGCCAGACCTGGACGCGCGTGAGCGGCCCGATCCCGAGCAGCCCGTCGAACTTACCGACCGATCCCGCCGCCAAGGGTGGCACCGCCAAAGGCGCTGCGCCGAAGACCGCCCCACACGCGAAAAGCGCGAGCAAGGCACCGCCGAAAACCACTGGTCAGAAAGGCGCGACAGAAGCCGCCGACGCCGATCCGGTCGGCGACATCTGCCTAATTCCCGACATCGCGCGGACGCCCCATTAACGCCGGCTGGAACAGCAGCACGGCAGCGAGCGTCGTCAGCAGCGACAGCGCCAGCAGCTTACCCATGCTGGCGGTGCCGGGATGGCTCGACAGCCACAGGCTTCCGAACGCGGTCGCGGTGGTCAGCGCGCTGAAGAAGATTGCGCGCGTCAGACTCGATTGCAGCAGATTGGTGTGACCAGCGCGCCACGCCACCACGTAGTAAATCTTGAATGCAACACCGACGCCGAGCAACAGCGGCAGCGCGATGATGTTGGCGAAGTTGAGCGGCAACCCGATCAACACGCAGATTTCCAGCGTCAAGGCTCCCGCTACCAGCAGCGGCACCAGCGTCAACAACACGTCGGTGACCCGCCGCAACGCGATCCACAATAGTATGCCGATCGACAGCAGCGCCCAGAAGCCAGCGTGAATGAATGCCTTCACGATGGTGTCGCCGGATTTCAGGATCGAGACCGGTCCGCCGATCGCATTGGGCTCGGCCGCTAGCACCGCGTCGGCAAAGCTGCGCAGCGTTTCGTTATCGTTGGAATCCCCGCTCGGCGATACTTCCACCCGCACCTGACCATCGGCGGTCTTCCATGACTTCACCAGATCCGGCGGCAACGTCTCGAGGCTGACAGGCTGGGCCTGCAGTGAATTGCGCAACTGATCGAGCATGATGGCGAGCGGCGTGACGAAAACCGCCTGCACCTTGTCGCGCACCGTCTGGTTCGCCGCAGCGACCTTCGACAATGCGTCGGCGAGCCGCCGCGCGGCCACCGCGCCCTGCCCCTGCTGATCGCCCGCAGTCTTGCGCAAACTTTCCACCGCCCCCTTCAACGCGCCGACGTTCTCGGCGTCGGACGGCGGCGCATCGACCTGATCGGGGTTGATGGCCGGATTGAGGACGCGTGCACCGGCCGCGATCAGTTTCAGCTTGGCCGGCTGATCATCGGGCACGAAGCTGTCCAGCGACATCACGCGCAGCACCTGCGGCAGCTTGGCGAGTTTTTCCTCCACCTGCTTCGCGGCAGCGACATTCGGCGTCATCACGTTGATGGCGTTGGCGCCGGTGTTGGGGTCCTTGCGCAGGTCGAGATAGGTCGCGATGGATTCGACCTTGGGATTGCGCAGGTGAAGCGGATTGAAGTCGAAGTGCAGGAAGTACAGCAGCGGCAGACCGGCGATCACCAGCAATAGCGTACCGACAATAATCGGAACGCGGTGCTTCTCGAGGAAGTGATCCACCGGCGCGAGAAAGGCATAGCCGACGGCGTCTCGTTCGCCGGGCGGCTTGAGCAGCATCAGCAGCGCCGGCAACACGGTGATGCTGGCGAAGAATGCCACCATCATGCCGACACCGGCGATGATGCCGAGTTCGGAGACGCCGCGATAATCGGTCGGCAGGAACGACAGGAAACCCGCAGCCGTTGCCACCGCCGCCAGCGACAGCGGCACCGCGGATCGCTTTGCCGCCCGCAGCAACGCAAACCGCATGTCGTCGTTCTTGAAGCGTTCGGAGCGATAACGCACGCTGTACTGAATGCCGAAATCAACGCCCAGCCCGACGAACAATACGGCGAACGCCACCGAAATCAGATTCAGCGCGCCGACCATCATCAGTCCGGCCGCGGTGGTAATCGCCAGGCCAACCGTCAGCGTAAAGAAAACGGCGAAAATAATCTTGGGCGAGCGCAGCGCCAGCCAGAGGATGAACAACACGACGAGGATCGTACCGATGCCGTTGACGAGCGCGCCCTCCTGTACGGTTGCGAACTCCTCGTTAGCGATCGGCACCGGGCCGGTCAGGCGGACGCGCGCACTGTATTCGCCGGCGAGATTGATATCGTTCGCCGCCTTGCGAATGGCGTCGGTCGCGGCCTTGCCGGGCTCCAGTTCGTCGAAGTTGAGGACCGGCTTGACCTCGATGAAAGCCCGTTTGTCCATGTCGGTGAGCGGCTTGTCGCTGACCAGTTCGCGCCAGGAGAACGTCCCGGTCCCCTTCTCCAGGGTCTGCTCGACGGCGCCCGCGATGGTGTCGAGCGGACGCGCCGCCGCGTCCAGCGGAAACTGGCCGCGCTTCACGCCGGTCAGGGCGATTTCCAGCGCGCCGGTCAAACCGCGAAGGCTCGGATCGCCAGCGACGATCTCGAGCAGAGGCGCGGCCGATTCAAACTGCCCGGTGAGTTGCGCGACCTCGGTGGTCGGCAGGAACAGCAGTCCGTTCTTCTCGAAGAAGGAGCCCCCGCCGAGGCGCCGCACCGCTTCAAAGTTGACGTGATTTTCCTGAAGCTTTTTCTCCAGCGCAGCACCGGCGGCACTGGCGAATTCCGGCGTCGGCGCTTCCACCACGGCGATGATCAATCGCTCCTGATCGAACGCCTTCTCGAATGCGATATCGCGCTGCCTCCAATCGAGGTCCGGCGAAATCAGCTTGTTGATGTCGGTGTTGATGGCGAAGTTCTGGACGGCATAGACACCCGCGAACGCCGTCGCGAGGACGGCAACCACGACGGTCGGGATCGCAAATCGCGTACAAAACCCGACGATGGAAACAACGAGGCGTGTCAGCACGGTCTTTCTTTCTTTTGGCGGCCAGCGAGTGGTGCGGATCTGACGTTCGCTACCTGTTGCGCAGCGAATTCGTCAGGCGATGCGGGAATCGAAATACGTTCAGCGCGAGGGCTGTCTTAGCAAACTTCGGATTTGAAGAAATGTTCGACCGCGAGCGCTGCGACAACGTGGTGTGACTTCCCTTGAAACATTCACGGTCATTTGCCCGGCGAAGATCGACGATCCCCAGCCGAACGATCCCAACCTATGACACGCGGGCTATATACGAAGTTCAGCACTTCACCCAACCGAGCGGCGATTTGTCGCCGGCCCTGAACGGCCGTGAAACCTCGCGGGAACCGAATAGTCAGGACTAAATGGCGGTAACATGACGGCGCCAGCCCGGCGGGCACAAATCGGAGTAATATAATACCTTAATCCGGTAACCATATCGCGAGTTGCATCGGCCGCATGGCACCATGGTTTGGCGGCATTGGACTGAACCCTTATATGGCAGGGAACGACAAATAGCTCTCGCACCTAATCCCACGGAGAATCCGATGCGCACGGCGCATCTTGGCTGAAGGTCCCGCAATGGAAGTTTTTCTCGCTCAACCCCGAGGGTTTTGCGCCGGTGTCGTGCGCGCCATCGAGATTGTCGAACGTGCGCTCGAGAAATACGGCCCTCCCGTTTATGTCCGGCACGAAATCGTTCACAACAAGTACGTCGTCGAAAGCCTCAAGGCCAAAGGGGCCATTTTTGTCGAGGATCTCGATGAAGTTCCGCCCAATGCCGTCACGGTTTTCTCAGCCCATGGCGTGGCCAAAAGCGTCGAGGACGAGGCTGCCAGCCGTGGGTTGCCGGTCCTGAACGCAACCTGTCCGCTTGTCAGCAAGGTTCACAACCAGGGCAAGCGGTACATGTCCAAGGGCCGAATCGTCATCCTGATCGGCCATGAGAGCCATCCCGAGGTGGTGGGAACCATGGGGCAGGTCCCCGGCCCGGTCCTGCTGGTGCAAAATGTCGCGGATGTCGCGGCCCTCAACCTGCCCGCCGACGCCCCCGTCGCCTACATCACGCAGACGACACTCAGTGTTGATGACACCAAGGACATCATCGCGGCGCTTCAGGCCCGGTTTACAGACATTCAAGGCCCGGACACCCGGGATATCTGCTATGCGACACAAAATCGTCAATCTGCTGTAAGAGACCTCAGCAAGCTGGTGGACGTTATCCTCGTGGTCGGCGCGACAAACAGTTCAAATTCGAACCGTCTGCGTGAAATCGGAGCCGAGGCCGGCGTCCCAAGCTATCTCATCGCGGATGGCAGCGAACTAAATCCCGATTGGCTGGCGAACGCAAAAGCTGTAGGCATCACCGCAGGTGCTTCGGCTCCCGAAGTGCTGGTGGACGACGTGATCGAGACGCTGCGGCGGATCGGTCCGGTGGCCGTATCGGTACTGCCCGGCCGCGAGGAGAACATCGAATTCCGGCTTCCTGCCGAACTGACGCGGGCCGACGTCGCCTGAACGGTAGACTGCGCTACGGCCAGAAAGAACCTTGAGAATGGCTATACCTTTTCTGAAAGAGATCCGCATCGGCGGCTACATCATGAAGCAGAAGCTGATGGGCCGGAAACGCTATCCGCTCGTGCTGATGCTCGAACCGCTGTTCCGCTGCAATCTGGCCTGCGCCGGTTGCGGCAAGATCGATTACCCGGACGCGATCCTCAACCGCCGCATGTCGGCGCAGGAGTGCTGGGATGCCGCCGAGGAATGCGGCGCGCCGATGGTGGCGATTCCCGGCGGCGAACCGCTGATCCACAAGGAGATCGGCGAGATCGTGCGTGGCCTGGTGGCGCGCAAGAAGTTCGTCTCGCTCTGCACCAACGCCATGCTGCTGGAGAAGAAGCTCGATCTGTTCGAGCCCTCCCCGTACCTGTTCTTCTCGGTGCATCTCGACGGCCTCAAGGAGCACCACGATCGCTCGGTGTCGCAGAAGGGCGTGTTCGACCGCGCCGTATCGGCAATCAAGGCGGCCAAGGCGCGCGGCTTCACGGTCAACGTCAACGCCACCATCTTCGACAACCATCCGGCCGATGAGATCGCCAAGTTCCTCGACTTCACCACCGAGCTTGGCGTCGGCGTATCGATGTCTCCGGGCTATGCCTACGAGCGCGCGCCGGATCAGGAGCACTTCCTGAATCGCACCAAGACCAAGAAGCTGTTCCGCGACGTCTTCGCGCTCGGCAAGGGCAAGAAGTGGAACTTCATGCACTCCAGCCTGTTCCTCGACTTCCTCGCTGGCAACCAGAGCTACGAATGCACCCCGTGGGGCATGCCGGCGCGTAACATCTTCGGCTGGCAGAAGCCCTGCTACCTGCTCGGTGAAGGCTACACCAAGACTTTCAAGGAACTGATGGACGAGACCGATTGGGAGACCTACGGGACCGGCAAGTACGAGAAGTGCGCCAACTGTATGGCGCATTGCGGCTACGAGCCGACTGCGGCTGACGCAGCCTTCCGTAACCCGTTCAAGGCGGCTTGGGTGGCGTTGCGTGGCATTCGCACGGTTGGTCCGCTGGCTCTGGAGATCGACCTCTCAAACCAGCGCCCGGCGCAGTACATCTTCGCGCAGCAGGTTCAGAAAACGCTGACGGAAATTCGTCGCGACGAAGCGGCGGAAGCAGCCGCCAAAGCTGCCGCCAAGCAGAAGACCTCGACCGCCGCGTAAGAGGTCAATCTGCCTACTGAAGTTCAAAGCCTCGCTTCCGGATCGGAAGCGAGGCTTTTCGTTTTTGTGGTGATGTGCGAGGCGTGCTTCACGTCACGCGCAGGAGGCCGCTCAAGAACCCGCCGCCGCGAGTTGACGCCCGATCGCGGAGATGGCCGGTGCGGCCTCCGTAGGCCGTCGCGCAACGGCGTGATTGCGGTTGTGATGGGCCTGCGAGAATACCGTCGTCCGCTGCATCATCAGCGCCGGCTGGCAACCGCGCAGGCTGCGCAAGGCGCGATTGAAATCGCGGCCGGTCGTCATCAGCGCACGAACCACCATCGGATTGCGCGCGATGCCGCGCAGGACGACACCTAGATCGATATTGCCGTTCGGCTTCACGGCGTTGACGGCGAGCGCCGGCAGCGCACGGGTCGCCGGATCGCTGATGACGCGCAAGGCGGCAAACGGCAGGCCGGCATCGGTCGCATAGGCCGCCGCGATATGGCTCTCCATATCGACGGCCGCAGCGCCTGTCTCGTGCCGTAGCGCCGCCTTGGCCGATCGCGCTGGCACCACCTGCTCGACGCCAACCAGTCGTCCACGGACGATACGCCGCCCGGCGACGAGTCCGTTGCCGTCGATCAATTCCTCGCTGAGCGCCGCTCCGGCCAGCCAGCTTTGCGGACCTGCCGTGACCTCGGTGGCCACCACGACGTCACCCGATTCGAGTTCGGGATCGAGGCCGCCGGCTACGCCAAAGCTGATCACGCCACGAACCGTGCCGGGATCGAATCCCGCCAGCAAGGCGCGAAGCTGTGTCGGATTGCTACTGCTGCAGATAACGGTCATGCCGGGGCCCGCGGCAATGCGTGCCTCCTGTATCAGACCGGTCACGATCAGGACGGGCCGCGGATCGAATTCACCCGCAGGCGCAACTCCGTCCCCTGTCCCCAAGATCACATCCCGACCCCTACAAGCCTGCTGTTCGTCGAATGAAGGTTGCGGTATCGGGCTAGCGCCCAAAGGGGGAAGAACTTCCGATAACCGTGGTACCTCAGGTAGAATACACGCGGAAAACCGGTCGCTGTATAGCGGGTCTCGTCCCACTCACCCGCTTCATTTTGCGCCTGTGACAAATACGCAACACCTTTATGAACAGCTGGGTGTTCCACCTCACCGGCCGCCATTAGCGCGAGCAAAGCCCATGCGGTCTGCGACGATGTACTCGGTGCCGCCTCATACCCTTTGTAATCAAGCTTATAGCTGTCGCCGTCCTCGCCCCAGCCGCCATCCGGGTTCTGAATCCTGACCAGCCAGTCGACCGCCTTGCGCATCGTCGGGGATTTGTGATCGACGCCGGCGGCGTTGAGCGCACACATCACCGACCAGGTCCCGTAGATATAGTTGAGACCCCAGCGGCCGTACCACGACCCTTCATCGAGCTGGGTGCGAATCAGATAGTCGACCCCCCGCTTCATCGCCGGGCTCGATTCGATCGTCTCGCCGAGTTGCGCCAGCATCGACACGCAGCGGCCGGTGACGTCCTCGGTCGGCGGGTCCAGCATGGCGCCGTGATCGGCGAACGGGATGTTGTTGATGTAATATTCGAGGTTGTCGGCATCGAAGGCCGCGAAGCCGCCGTCCTTGCTCTGCAGCCCCTCGATCCATTCCCGCGCGCGGGCGATGGCCGGATCGTAGTCCTTGCCGCCGTCGAGCCGGCGGGCGCGATCCATCGCCATCACCACCACGGCGGTATCGTCGAGGTCCGGGTAATGCGGGTTGGCGTACTGGAACGCCCAGCCGCCGGGCCGCACGTCGGGGCGCTTGGCGGCCCAGTCGCCCTTCACGTCCAGGACCTGCAACGGCTTGAGCCAGTCCAGACCCCGCCGCGCGCGCGCGACCGATTCCGTGTCGCCGGCCTCCAGCAGCGCGTGGCCGGTCAGCACCGTGTCCCACACCGGCGAGACGCAGGGCTGGCAATAGGCTTCGTCGTCATGGATCGCGAGCAGCTTGTCGATACCGCGCAGGGTGGTGGCGCGCGGCGGATGATCCTTCGGATAACCCAGCGCGTCGTACATCAGCACGGTGTTGACCATCGGCGGGAAAATAGCCCCGATGCCGTCCTCGCCATTCAGCCGCTCCTCGACGAAGGCTTGCGCTTCCGCCATCGCGCGGGCGCGCAGTTTCTTCGGAAACATCGGCTCGATTACGCGCAGCACCGCGTCGATACCGCGGAACAGCAAGAACCAGCCCATGCTCTGGTGCGGCGCTTTCGGCGAGAACCCGACCTGCGACGGCGGCGTGATGAACAGTTCATCGATGCCGACACCGCGCGCGTTCTGCGCTTTGATCTTCAGCGCCGCGAGCATCATCAGCGGCACCATGGTGGTGCGTGCCCAGTACGAAATCTTGGTCAGATGAAACGGCGACCAGCGCGGCAGCAGCATGATCTCGATCGGCAGCACCGGCACCGCGCGCCACGACACGACGCCGAAGAACGCCATCAGGAAACGGGTGAAGACGTTCGCCTTCTCCGCACCGCCATGCGCGCGGATCGCCTCGCGCGCCCGCACCATATGCGGCGCATCCAGTGAGTCACCTATCATCTTCAGCGCGAAGTACGCCTTGACGCTGGCGCTGACATCGAGCGCACCGTCCTGAAACAGCGGCCAGCCGCCGTGCGTGCCCTGAATGCGGCGCAGATAGTTGCCGATCTTGGCTTCGATCTCCGGCGACGCCGGTTCGCCGATCTGATGCCGGAACAGCACGTACTCGGCCGGAATGGTGGCGTCAGCTTCGAGTTCGAAGACCCAATGACCATCGGGTTGCTGATGGTCATGCAACGCCTTCGTCGCCGCGGCAATGCTGCGGTCGAGTTCGGCTTTTTCAATTACGGATTGAGCGGTGGTGTTGAGCATCTCGATCTCGTGGTCCAATGAGACAGCGCGGGCCGGCGAACGGCGGCCGGTCAGTTCTTCAGGAGCAAGTCGGCCGCGCGGTTGCCCGAGCGCACCGAGCCTTCGATGGTTGCCGGCAGACCGGTATCAGTCCAGTCGCCCGCCAAAACCAGGTTTGTCCATTGCGTCCGCGCGCCGGGCCGCAACGCATGTTGTTCCGGCGTGGCTTCGAAAGTGGCGCGGCGTTCGCGCACGATCTGCCACGGCGGCAGCGGCGCGGCAATGCCGGCGGCCTTGCAGACATCATCCCAGATCGCCTGCGCCAGTTCCTCGCGCGGCCGGTCCACCAGATGATCGCCGCCGCTGATCGTCACCGACAATCGCTCGGGGAATGCGAACAGCCAGTCGATCAGGCCGTTGACGATGCCCATGATCGGCGGCGTGCCCGGCGGCGGCGCAAAACGGAAATGCGCGTTGACGATGGCGCAGAACTTGTTCGGCGCGGTCAGTCCCGGCAACAGCGCCACCGCGGGGCGCGGCGGCACCGCCATCACCACCGCATCCTGCGGACCGAGATCGATCGTCTGATCGCCGAGCGAGAGCGCGCTGACGCGATTGCCGTCGAAGGTGAAGCTGCGCGCTTCATGGCCGATATCGACGCTGCCGCCGTGCTCGCGAATGAAGCGGATCGCGGGATCGATCAGCACCGAACTCAAACCGTCGCTGGCGATCAGCGGACGGCACGCCTGCCCGCCCACCAGAAGCGTTTCTCGAATGATCGCACCGGCAAGCCCGGCCGAGCCGTTCGGCGGATCGATGTTGAGCGCGGCCAGCAGCAGTGGCTGCACCAGTCGCCAATACAGCGCACCGTCGCATTTGATGGTATCGCCGATGCGCTTGTCGTTCCCCGCCCACACCAGCGGCGCAAGGCCGACATAATCGGCGGCGGAGGTGCCGGGCACGCGCCGCTTGGCGTCGAACACCCAGAACGGCACACGGCCGTCGTTCATGCGCAGCACCCAGCGCTCGTCGGCCGCAAAATCGATGAAGTCGAAGCGCGCCTCGTCCGGACCTTTCAGCCCTTCGAGATTGCCGATCTGCCGCGCGTAAGCGAGCGCATGGTGATTGCCCGACAGCAGCAGGTGGTTGCCGTTGTCGATCATCAGATCGGTTGCGCCGTCGTAGTAGGTGCGGCAGCGTCCGCCGACTTGTTGCGTCGCTTCGTGCACGCGCACGGTGCGGCCGGCGGCGGCGAGCCGCACACCTGCCGAAAGGCCGGAAATCCCGGCGCCGATAATGTGAACGGTGGATGACATCAGATGACCGCGTATCGCAGGAGGATCGCCATCTTCGCCGCCTTGCTGAGACGCACCGGCGCGCGGGGCGGCGCGAAACCGCGCGCCACCAGACGATCGAGAATGACCTGATAGTATTTCGACATAATGCGTGGGGCGCGCACGATCTTGCGCGGATGCCGCACCATGATCTCGTCGGACTTGATGAAATGCTCGCGCGCTTGCGCCAGCAGCGGCGCGCAGACTTTCTGCATCGCCGGCTCGCGCATCACCACATCCGGATCGTCGCTAGTGATACCCGCCGCAAGCAGCGCCTCGCGCGGCAGATACAGACGACCAATGCCGGCGTCTTCATCGATATCGCGCAGGATATTGGTGAGCTGCAGCGCGCGGCCGAGATGATGGGCGAGCCCCTCGCCGTCTTGCTCCGGCAGGCCGAACACCCGCACCGACAGACGGCCGACGGCGCTGGCGACGCGATCGCAATAAAGATCGAGCGTCGCGGCATCCGGCGCGCGGATGTTGCCGACGACATCCATCTCCATGCCGTCGATGATCGCGATAAAATCCTCGCGGCGCAGGCCGAACGTCCGCACCGACGGCAGATAGCTTTTCAGCCGCTCCGGCGGATGACCGGCGCACAGCGCGTCGATATCGCGGCGCCATTGCTCCAGCGCTTCGCGGCGTCCCTCACGCGGACCGTCGGCATCGGCGATGTCATCGACCTCGCGGCAGAACGTATAGATCTGGAACATCGCCTCGCGTTGCACGCGCGGCAGAATGCGCATCGCCGCGTAGAACGAACTGCCGGACGCGGATGCGCCGGAACTTGCGTCGGCCGCCGCCTCGATGCTCATGCGCCGGCCGCTCGCTTGGCGGCGGGCCGCCGCACCACGCGCCGCGCCAGCTCCATCGCCATACCGCTGACGCTGTAGCCGAGGAACTGATGTGGGCGCAGATGCACGCGCTCGCTGAGCGGATCGCGCACCTTCAACAATTGCACGATCTTGTCGGCATAGGTCTGGATCACCGCGATCTCCAGCCCGAGACGCGTATCGACCACACCGGCGTTCAGCGACTTGCCTTCATCAAGCAAGGCCTCATTGCGATGAGCGAGAGCGTGCAGACATTGGAGCAGCTGTGGCGGCGATTTATCCTGCCCCAACATGTCGACACTGGCGCCCGCCGCAGCAAGCGCATCGCGCGGCAGATAGACGCGATTGATCTCTCGAAAATCCTTGCCGCAGTCCTGCAAGTGATTGTTGATCTGCAATCCGGCGCAGACCGCGTCCGATGCCGGCCACGTCGATATGCTCTCGCCGTGAACGTCGAGCATGAAGCGGCCGACCGGCATCGCCGAATAGCGGCAGTAGTGGATGACCTCGTCCCAGTTCTCGTAACGCAACTTGGTCACGTCCATCCGGAACGCGACCAGCAGATCAAGCGCGTGACGCGGCGGCATCGCGCGTTCCGCGAACGCTTCGCGCAGGCGCACCGCTTCCGGCTGGCTGTCGCCGCGCCCGAGTAGTTCGGCTTCCAGAAGATCGAGATTGGCGAGCTTGGCTTCAGCGCTCAGCGTCGCATGATCGGCGATGTCGTCGGCGGTGCGGACGAAATTATAGAAGGCGAGAATCAACGCCCGATGGCGTGGATGGATGATCCACGACGCAACCGGAAAATTCTCGTCGCGATGGGTCTTCCCCGATCGCAGCTCGCTCGCAGTCGTCATTGGAAACGGCTACATTCATCTCAATGGGTGGACAAGCGCTGGCGCGCCGTTCCCTGGCGCGCGTTCGCGGTTCCGCCCTCATATATGGGAAGTTCGCCCATAAAACCAATGCATTCTGTCGCAGGCGACGAACCGCCGGGGCGCTGACGCCCTGCCGGCAGCCCAGGGGGAACAGGCTTGCCGCCCGCTCGTCCGCCAACGTACATGGATCGACGGTCCGTTCATGCCTTCAAGAGCGCGGAACCGCAGGCGGCGGGCTACTGGCCGTGATTGACGAGAACCTGATTGCAGGCCTTGGTCAGCTTGGCCCGATTTTCCTTGAGACAGCCGAGGATCACAAGATCGCCCTGGTCCATCAACTTGCGGCAATGCCGCGTCACGTCACGCGCGCAAGCTTTCTGCTCCGCATCCGTGCCGCTGCGCTGGTTCGAACTCTGATGCTGAGCCATTGCAGGGGTGGACAGCGGCGCGAGCAGTGCGAGCAACAGGAAAATTCTGGGCATTGTGGTCCTTCATTTCTAACAACAAACAGATATCGACACGATCGATCGTCGTCGATCGACGGGTCGTTCACATTTGGAGACGACAATGCCAATGGCAAGTCAGAGACAGCCTGTCAGTCGCTTGAATACTGACATGTGAATACTGACATGGCCGACACGCCGTCAACAATCCTACCTCATCGACGTTCCTCGCACGAAAGCGTGGGAATCAGCGCGCGCCAACGAGCATGCCACACGCACCGCATGTCAAAGCGCCTGCAAATACGGCTAAAATTACGGCGAACCGGCATGGCAGGTGAACACGACGATATCCGATCCCGGAAAATCATCATAACGCACTGATTTCGAACATCTATTTCGATAAACAGAGATATTCACATCTGTCATGCCGCCACCGCTTGAACCTTTTGCGGCGTCGAATGAATCGAACGTACCGCCGTGTTCCCGGCGTCGCCTGATATCGTCGCGTCATTGCGCACATGGTATTGAACCTGCCAGCGCTTTCGAGACACTATGAACAGAGCTACCGCATCCGGTGTGGCGACACTATCTTTCAGACAGGCAAATCAATTTAGGGCGCAGCAATGAAGTCGTTCGGTTTCGGTATTCCGCAGATTATCAAGACAGCCGGCGTGGCTGGCATCCTTCTGTTCTCGATATCGGCGAGCCACGCTCAGTCCGGTCCGTTTACGAGTTTCAGCGGCGCGTGGTCGGGAACCGGATCGGTGCAGCTTTCGGATGGCTCGAAGGAGCGCATCCGTTGCAAGGCGCACTATAAGGTTAATGGCGACGGTCAGAGCCTGAAGCAGTCGTTGCGCTGTGCCAGCGACAGCTATCGCTTCGATCTCGACAGCGACGTGGTTGCCCAGGGCGGCACTGTCACCGGAAACTGGAGCGAGCAGAGCCGCAACATCAACGGCAACCTGCAGGGCCGCGCCAGCGACGGCCGGATCGATGTTTTCGTCGAGGCGGCCGGCTTCGCCGCCAATCTGACGGTGAGCACGCACGGCAACAAGCAGTCCGTCTCGATCAACTCGAAGGGCGAAATTCGCGGCGTCAACATCACCCTCGTCAAGGGCTGATCGCCGATCCTCCGTCGATAACGACAAAAGCCCGCGGCTCATGCCGCGGGCTTTGCCATTCAGGTACGGAACCGTTTATTCAGCAGGCCGATCATTCAGCAGGTTTGGGCTGCTCCACCGTCCCGCGCAGGCGCTGCGACAGGCTGATAAGCCACATCGCCGTCGGCCGCAGGATGAACAGGTCCGCGACCAATGCCGCGACCATGGCAAACGCGCTGAGCCAGCCGAATAATCGGAGCGACGGCAGGTCCGAGAACACCGTCACCACGAGGCCGCAGGCGAGCACCACAGTGGTCAGGATCAGCGCCGGTCCCACCAGCACGGTGGCGCTTTCCACCGCAATCGCCGGGTCCTCGCCGGGCTTCTGCTCCAGCCGCAAGCGATTGAGGAAGTGAATCGTCGCGCTGAGGCCGAGCCCGAATGAAACGGTCAACGCCACCACGCTGGCGAATTGCAACCCCTCCCCGAGCAACCACAGCACCGTGCCGGACAGCACCACCGGAAAAATGCCGGGCAGAATACAGGCCAACCCCACTACCACCGAGCGGAACGCCAGCCCGATGAAGAACGCCACGAAACCGAACTCGATGGTCAGACCGTGGTTAAGCTTCTCGATCATGCCGGCACTGTTGCGCGCCGCGATCGCCGAGAGACCGGTGACCGCGATCTCGTAACCGGGGTGCTCTTTCCGCACCTGGTTCAGGCTGTTGTCGAGTTTCTTCACGATCGGCAGGATCTGGCTGGAGTCACTGTCCGGCACGCGACCGGACACCACCACCGCGTCCTGGTTTTTCGAGATGAAGCGCCGCACCAGATGCTGCGGCAGCAGATCGACATATTCCTTCAACGTCGCGACATCCGAGGAGCCGACCTTCTCCGTCAACCAACGGCGCAGCGTTTCCAGCGACCAGACGTTGCCGACGCCGGCCTGCGTCTCCACCTGCTTGTGAACCTCCGCGATGGTGTCGAGCGTCTGCGGCGAATACAGCGATTGCCCCTTGGGGAATTCGATCAGGATATCGATCGGATTGGCGCCGGTGAGCTTGGCGTCGAGACGGCCGCTGGCCGCCACCGCCTGCTGCTTGTCGGGCACCTGATCCGCCAGCCGATAGCGCGGCTCAAGGCTGGCATAGATACTGCCGAGCCCGACCACGACCAGCAGCGCGATCAGGCTGAACAGGCCCGGCCGGCCGACCATGCGCACCGCGATCCACATGCAGAAAGCACGTAGCGCATTGACGCCGGCGTCCGCGGTCTTGAACTTGGTCGCGAACATCTTCTCGTTGCGCACCAGCAATACGCCGAACACCGGCACCAGCAGCAGCACCGCGAGCAGCGCGATGACGGTGGCGGCGAAGCCGGCCTCGCCGAAGGCACGGATCAAATCCGAGTCGGAGAATTGCAGCGCGAGGAACGAAATGCCCGCCGTGGCGTGGGTCAGCACGCAAGCCGGGCCGACCACCAGCACGGCGTTACGGAACGCCGAATAGCGATCCTCGCCCGCGATCAGCCGATCGCGCGCCGCGAACGTCAATTGCATCGAGTCGGAGAAACTGATGACCATGATCAGCGGCGTCATCACGTTCAGGAACATGTTGAGGCTGAAGCCGGCCCATCCCAGCGCACCGAGCGCGAGCAGAATGGCGAGCAGCGGCGGAAACGCCGCCACGATCATGAACGATATCTTGCGGAAGAAGACGATGGCGATCAGACAGCCCGCCAGAATACCCGCGATGTTGTAGATCAGGCCGTCGCGCTCCACCGCATTGCGGATTTCAAGCTGCATTACCGGCACGCCCGACAATTCCTTGGTCAGGCCCGAACCTTCCAGATCGTCGTGCATCACCTTGCGGATTTCGCCGACCACCTTGGTAAGACTGTTGTTGCGCACCACCTCGGGATCGAGCGCCAGCACGATCAGGGCCAGCGTGCCGTCCTCCGAGAGCAACTTGCCGCGAATGATCTCGTTGGACTTCACCGTCTCGATGAACTTGTCGTAGTCCGCCCCCTTCGGCAGTTCATTCGGGAACAGTGCCGCCGGCAGCTTGCCCGCTTCCGGCGCCTGCCGCGCCGAAAACAGCGAGATCAGTCCGCGTGTCCCGTCGATCAGCTGCAGGTCGGTGACCATGTTGCGCAGCTTCTCGAGATTTTCGCGCGCAAGCAGCGTCTTGCCTTCGACCACCACCAGCACATCGTATTCGGTCGACGGAAAGCGCCGGGTCACTTCCTCGTATTGCTTGTATTCAACGGAGTCAGAGCGGAACAACTGGCTGAGCGAATCGTCGATCTTGATTCGTTGAATGCCGAACGCGGCGCCGATGCACAGCAGCGCCAGAATGATGCAGGACAGCACCGGCGCGCGGATGCCGATCAGACCGATCCGTTCGAGCCCGAACGCAATGCTTGGCAGCTTCCTGCCCGGCTTATGGGCATCGAGATCGCTTCCGTTCACATCGTGCATGCGGTGTCCGTTCTCGGCTGAAGATCCGGCGCCTTGGCTCCGATCGCCAAGGACGCGCGGGAGCCCTTGAAAACATGAAACAAATTCAGGCGCAGAGGTTTAGCAGGTCTGTGCGATCCCGCAAGCACGGGCTGCCGCGAATCAGCCCGCTTCGCACCTTGAAGCGTACCCTTCACGGAACTGTCATCAAAGCGCGTAGAGCAGGCCTGCAAGACTCGTCTTGAGACCCGTTTTGAGGCGCGATCGGTTCACTCGGCCGGCACCGAGGCTTCCTGGAGTTTGAGCGAGTAGTAGGACGCATTGGTCGCGCCGCGCGATGCGTTGCGCGCGAACATGATGAGATGATGCGCCACCATGATCGAACTGATGAGATATTCGATCTCGCCGCGCCGCAACCGGCGCAGCGCGAACTTCCAGAACGCACGGCGATAGTCACCGAGAACGCCGACCTTCCAGAAGATATTCCGCAGCATCGTCAGCCCGAGCTTGATGTTCTTGGCGGATAGCTGGGCGCGCGACAGCGGCGGATGCAGCCGGTGCGGATAGGTTTCGCGGATCTGATATTCGAATCGTTCCAGCAATTTATCGGGCTCGTAAGCGCGGCCCATGCATTGGCGCCAGGTGTTGACGACGTGATCGTAAGGCAGCCGGAAATCGACGTTGGAATCGCGGCTGTCATCCTCGATCAAGCGGTTTTCGCGCTTGAGGCGATCCCACAGCGGGGTCTGCGGCAACGCCTGCAGCAGGTTGATGGTGAGCAGCGGAATCTGCGACTGCTCGATAAAGTTCAAAAGATGCGAACCGGTTTCCGGCTTGTCGGTGTCGAGGCCAAGGATGATGCCGGACACCACCTCCATGCCGAAACTGTTCAGCGTCTGGATCGCTTCCATGATCGGGACCATCATGTTGTGGTCCTTGTGCATGGCTTTCAGCGCCACCGGGTCCGGCGTCTCGATGCCGCAGAAGATCGTGGCGAAATAGGCTTCGCGCATCTGCGACAGAATCTCGGGCCGCTTGGCGATATTGAGCGTCGCCTCACAGGAGAAGCGCAGCACGAATCCGGTCTTCTTCTGCCATTCGATCAGATGCGGCAGCAGGTCGAGCGCGGCCTTGCGATTGCCGATGAAGTTGTCGTCGACGAAATACACCGAGCCGCGAATGCCGCATTCCAGCAGCTTGTCGAGTTCGCGCGTGATCTGCTCCGGCGACTTCAGGCGCGGATTGCGGCCGTAAAGTCCGGGGATATCGCAGAACTCGCACTGATACGGGCAACCGCTGGAATACTGGATGCTGCCGAGGAAGTAGCGCGGGATTTCGGCCAATTCGTAAGCCGGAATCGGAAAGCGCGTCATGTCGAGCCGGTCTGCGGTCTTCAACACCACCTGCTCCGCGGGCCGCGACGGATCGCGCGCCAACCGCGCGATCAACTCGTCCGTCGCGTCACCCAGTTCGCCGATGTGCAGATAGTCGAATGACGGATAATATTGCGGGCACGCACTCACCGACGGCCCGCCGATCGCTGCCGGGAGATCGAAGGCATGGGCGCGGCGGCAGATGTCGTTCATCTGCATCCGCTGAATATGCATGCCGCTGACGAACACGGCCTCCGCCCAGAGAAAATCCTCGTCGGTCGCCGCGCGGATATTCTCGTCGATGAAACGCACCTGCCAGTGCTTGGGAATATAGGCCGCGATCAGCAGCAATCCCTGCGGCGGCATGAAAGCCTGCACGCCGTCAGTCAGCGGGTAAGCGTGTTCGAATGTCCCGAACGAGGACGTGTAGCGCGGAAACACACACAGAATGCGACGTCCGGTTTCACCGGCCTCAGTTGTCATCGAACCCCCGAACGCGTCTTGATCCATGACGCCTCACCGGCGTCTCAACCCTGAACAACATCCAGAACGCGATATCGTTCCAGTCAGCCACCTTTCCGGATGGCTATGACAAACTGGGCATCAAATCTTTCAACATTGTGGCAAACTCAATGCGCAAGGGATCGCAGCAGCCATGCCCGCGATCCGCGCCAGTAATTTGACGATGCGCACGATGCATGGTGCGCCGCGTTACATGGTCGCGCCGAGCACCCACGGCGCGAATTCGGCGCCGCCGAAATCGAAGCTTTCGCTTTTGGTCGCCTCGCCCGATGCGACGCGCAGCATTAACTCGAAAATGCGCTGACCACATTGCTGCACCGTCTCGTCGCCGTCGAGAATGGTGCCGCAGTTCACATCCATGTCATCTTCCATGCGGCGATACATCGGCGAATTGGTCGCAAGTTTGATCGACGGCGCGGGCTTGCAGCCGAACACACTGCCGCGTCCGGTGGTGAAACAGACGAGATTGGCACCGCCCGCCACCTGCCCGGTCGCGGCCACCGGGTCGTAGCCCGGCGTATCCATGAAGACGAAGCCTTTCTTCGTCACCGCCTCCGCATAATTCACCACGTCGACAAGGTTGGTACTGCCGGCCTTGGCCATCGCGCCGAGCGACTTTTCCAGGATGGTGGTCAGCCCGCCCGCCTTGTTGCCGGGGCTCGGATTGGCGTTCATCTCCGCACCTTCGCGTTGGGTGTAGTCCTCCCACCAGCGCATCAAGGCGACCAGCTTCTCGCCGACCTCGCGGCTCACCGCGCGGCGCGTGAGCAGATGTTCGGCGCCGTAGGTCTCCGGCGTCTCCGAGAGAATGACGGTGCCGCCGTGGCGCACCAGCAGGTCGCTCGCAGCACCCAGCGCCGGATTGGCCGAAATGCCGGAATAGCCGTCGGAGCCGCCGCATTGTAGCGCCACCGTGAGTTCGCTCGCCGGCACGGTTTCGCGTTTCACTTTGTTGGCGTCCTGCAAGGCTTCCTTGACGAAGGCAATGCCGGCCTCGGTAGTCTTGCGGGTGCCGCCGATGTCCTGAATCTGCAACTCGCGCAGACGCCCGGCGAGTTTCTGTTCCGCCATCAGGCCCCCGATCTGGTTGATCTCGCAGCCGAGGCCGAGCACCACCACCGCCGCGAAATTGGCGTGACGCGCATAGCCGCCGAGTGTCCGGCGCAGCAGCGCCAGCGGTTCGTCCTGCGTCATGCCGCAACCGGTCTTGTGCGTCAGCGCCACCACGCCATCGACATTGGGAAAATCCGCCAGCGGATCGTGACCGCTGAACGGATTGCGCTTGAAGACGTCCGCCACCAGCCCCGCGACATGCGCGCTGCAATTCACGCTGGTCAGAATGCCGATGTAGTTGCGCGTCGCCACCCGCCCATCGGCGCGGCGAATGCCTTCGAACGTCGCGGGCAAATCGAAATTCGGCGTCGGCGTTGCGTCGACGCCATAGGCATAGTCGCGGGAGAAATCGCCCATGCCGCAATTATGCGTGTGGATGTGCTGGCCCGGCGCGATCGGCGTCGTCGCGAAGCCGATGATCTGGCCGTAGCGGCGGATCGCCTCGCCCTCTGCGATCGGCCGGATAGCGACTTTGTGTCCCGCCGGAATGCGGTCGGACGTAACCACGTTCTCGGTCACGGCGACGGCGGGCAGCAGCGTGGTCCGCGCGATCAACACACTGTCGTCGGGATGCAGGCGGATGACGGGCGCGGCGGTCATGATCTAGTCTCCTCAAAGCGACGCGGCCTCGCCACGCCCCGGTTGGCGCATTCTGCTCCGATGCCTGCCCCTTGGCTATCGTCTTGTCCGACAGGTCATGGGCGCATCTCGCACCCTGCGTAAAAATTTCCGGAGACTTGTCGGATCGCGCGCCCTCCCCGCGTCCTTGGAACAGATGGCAACATGACCAAGAGCTTTCGAGAGGTTTTCATGTCGGAACCACACATCACCTCGTCGTATCGCTGGGTCATCATCGCCGCCGGCGCATTGATGACCTGCGTCGGGATCGGCGCGATGTTCTCGCTCGCGATCTTTCTGCAACCGATGTCGGAAGCGACCGGCTGGACCCGCGCCGGCATCTCCAGCGCGATGACGCTGAACTTTCTGGTGATGGGCGCGGCCGGCTTCGGTTGGGGTACGCTGAGCGATCGTTACGGCAGCCGCCCTGTCGTCCTCGCCGGCGCGGTCCTGCTCGGGCTGGCACTGGTACTGGCAAGCCGGATGACCACCATCGTCGGCTTCCAGCTCGTCTACGGCATTCTTGTCGGGCTCGCCGCCGGCGCATTCTTCGCGCCGATGATCGCCACCGCGACGGCGTGGTTCACCACCAATCGCAGCCTCGCGGTGTCGCTGGTGTCGGCCGGTATGGGCGTCGCGCCGATGACGATCTCGCCGTTCGCCGGATGGCTGCTGACGACCTACGACTGGCGCATCGCGATGGCAACAATCGGCGTCGTCGCGTGGATTTTGCTGATCCCGGCGGCATTACTAGTGCGCCGCGCGCCCGACGCACCAGCCGGCGACACCGCGACCACAGCACCGGTCGAGGACAACGGCTTCTCGGCGTCCGCCGCGCTGCGCACGCCGCAGTTCGCGGTGCTCGCCGGCACGTTCTTCCTGTGCTGCGCCGCCCATGCCGGGCCGATATTCCACATGGTCAGCTATGCGATGATCTGCGGTATCGCGCCGCTCGCGGCCGTCAGCATCTACAGCGTCGAAGGTCTTGCCGGTCTCGGCGGCCGCGTGCTGCTCGGCGTGCTTGCCGATCGCTTCGGCGTCAAACCGGTGCTGGTCACCGGCCTCGCCGTACAGGCGATCGTGATCGCGGCCTATATGGGCGTGAACACGCTGCCGCAGTTCTATGCGCTGGCATTGATCTTCGGCACCACCTACGGCGGCGTGATGCCGCTCTACGCCGTGCTGGCGCGCGAGTACTTCGGCCAGCGCGTCATGGGCACGGTATTCGGCGCGGCGACGATGACATCGAGCCTCGGCATGGCGCTCGGCCCCATCGCGGGCGGCTGGGTGTTCGACAGCTTCGGGGCCTATCACTGGATGTTTGTCGGCTCGTTCCTGGTCGGGCTCGGCGCGGTCGCCATCGCGCTCGCCTTCCCGCCATTGCCGTCTCGACAACAGGAGTTGAAGCCGGCTTGAGGCGATGCTCCGCCACAAGCAACTGCGCCGCGATTGATCCGCTCGCATCGAACGGATCAATCGTCGCAACAAACATCATATCTTAGCTATCAGGCCTTGCCCTTCGCGCCCTTGCGGGTTTCCGTCACCCAGGCGCGCGCGCCGGTCGCCATGATGCCGCTGTCATTGAGCAGCGTCACCAGCTTGAAGCCCATGTTGATGGCGCGCAACGCGCCGGCTGGGCCGCTGCAATGGATGCCGGCCGAAATGCCGCGCTTGCTGCATTCCTTGATCAGCTTGTCGTAGATTTTGAGAATCTCCGGCTCGTCGCGGTCGAGTTTCGGCACCAGTCCATAAGAGAAGCCGAGATCGGACGGGCCGACATAGACGCCGGCGATGCCGTCGACATCGAGGATCGCCGTCATGTTCTTCACGGCCGTCTTGGTCTCGATCATCGGAATGCACAAAGTCTCCTCGTTGGCGGTGGTCTGATAGCCGCTGGAGGAACCATAAAGCCCGGCGCGGATCGGTCCGTTGCTGCGGGTGCCGCGCGGCGGATATTTGCAGTAGGAGACAAAGTTCTCGGCTTCCTGCTTGGTGTTGATCATCGGGCAGATCACGCCGTAAGCACCGCCATCGAGCACCTTGCCGATGATGCCCGGCTCGTTCCACGGCACACGCACCATCGGCGTCACCGGATGGGCCTGCATCGCCTGGAAGCACTGGATCATCGACTGATAGTCCTGCACGCCGTGCTGAATATCGACAGTGACGCTGTCGAAGCCGCATTGCGCCATCACCTCGGCGGAGAAGCCCGACGGGATTGCAAGCCATGCGTTGACAACGACCTTCCCGGCCGCCCAGATTTCCTTGACCTTATTTGCCATTCGCTAGTTTCCAGTTTCTATTCTGACTTTTGTTTCACTCGGGCGAACATCGTGCATGAACCGCCCTCCGATTGATGATGTTATCC
>JAEWIX010000091.1 GCA_023386885.1 Pseudomonadota bacterium | reverse complement strand
GATGAAGTGTTCGCGCCGTATCCGCGCAATCGTCTCCACGATCAGCATCCCCGACCACCTGCTTCATGACAAAGCAGGCAGCGCAACAGCCAACCTGTAGGGGGTCAATTTTGGACGCCGATCCCCCCGCTCAGGGGGTCAATATTGCAGGCCGAATGACAATCATGGGCGACATCGGGCGGAACCAGCATAAGGGCTTCGGTTAGTAGATTAGATTCAATGTCTCAAGCAGCGCCGCCAACTTCAGGAGTGGGAGTTTGTGCGTCGAGATCCACGACAGCGTCGTAAGGCTCTGCAGGCACGTGGACGGTGAAGCCAACAGCGTTGCGGATGTTGTTTTTGGGGAAGAGCAGGGTGAAGCCCACCGTTACGACGTCTCTCGACCCCGAGCCCTTGGTCTCCGTGATCGGGTAGAGCAGCATAACGCCGGTCTTGGGCTGTATAAGCGTGTCGAGCGTCTCAGAGGGCTCTGTAAGGGCCTTGATGCCGGCCAGGTGCTCCGCAAACGCTCGGTGGCGCTTGTCGTTGTAGGTGTTGAAGCGGGCTCCGCCCTTTCGGGATCGATAAACGACGTTCAGATCAGTGCCCTGCAGAGTGATCGAACCGTGAGGATTAGCGATCTCGGGGCTGATGATGAGCCAGCGGTCGATCCCGGGAGATCCCGCCGAGCCCTCCAGGAATTCCAGTTGCAGCCGTAGCGGATTTCCCTGGCCGGCGGCCTTGCGAAACATGGCGTCGGCGCGGGCGACGCCATCGTTCTGTATCTGCCGAACGGGATTCCCTTCGTCGAGTTGCTGTATGCCGCGTTCTCGCTCGGAGCCAGGGTGGTGCCGGTGACAACGCGGAATACCATTCGCGAGCTGAAATACTTTTGCGAGGACAGCGCCGCCAAGATCGTAGTCTGCGACGATCGCAGTATCGATGGTGTCCGTTTCATCCTCGCCGACGTTCCAGGCTTGAAGGCGATCACCACCGGTACCCCGCAGGACGGCTTCATCTCCTATGATGATGTAACGGATGGTGGTTTCGCGCTGCCCTCCATCCCGCTCGATCATGATCTTGCGATGATCCTCTATACGTCTGGAACGACTGGGCGCCCGAAGGGCGTGCTGCTGACGCATGCCAATATTTTGGTGAACCACGGTTTCATGAACGGGACGGATTGGGGTATCAACCACGTCGACCGGTTTCTGGTGGTGTCGCCTCTGGCACATCGCGCGGGGCTTGGCCGCCTGATGAATGCGATGACGCTCGGCGGTACGCTCGTCATCCTGCCAGGGTTCGATGCCGATGAGATCGTCGCCACGATGGAGCGCGAGGCGATCACGGTGTTCGGCATGGTGCCGACGATCTGCCGTATGTTACTGCCGACGCTGGAGCTGGCGCCGGATAAGGCGCGCACACTGCGGCTGGTAGCGGTGACCGGCGAAGCGTTTCCGGTTGAACTGAAGAAGCGGTTTTTAGCGTTGCTGCCGCACACGCGGCTGGTGTCATTCTTTGGAATGACTGAGGCCGGTGCCGTCTCGAACCTGTCGCACGAGGAGCAATTCTCGCATCCGCAGTCGGTCGGCCGCGCCGCACCTGGCGTTGAGGTGCGCGTGGTCTCGCCGGATGGCATCGATGTCGCGGACGGGATGGTCGGCGAACTCATCGTGCGATCCGGTCAGCCCGGTGCCTTCACCGTGATGAAGGGCTATCTCAATCGCCGCGAAGACACCGCGAAGGCGCTCGTCGATGGCTGGTTCTATACCGGAGACCTCGGCTATCGCGATGCTGACGGCTATCTTTATATCGTCGATCGCAAGAAGGACATGATCTTGAGCGGCGGCTTCAATATCTACTCCAAGGAAGTTGAGCGCACCATTCTCGAGATCGGCGGCGTGGTCGATGCCGCCGTCATCGGCATTCCCGATTCCGAATTCGGCGAGGCCGTTGTTGCGTTCGTCGAACGTAACCCGAATGGCGTGACACTGACCGGCGGGCAGGTGATCGCACACTGTCGCGAAGCGATCGCGGGCTACAAGAAGCCGCGTCACGTGCATTTCGTCGATGCGCTGCCGCGCAACGCGGTCGGCAAGGTGCTCAAGCACCAGTTGGCGGAGCAGGCGCGCGCGCTCCATTCCGAGGCCAAGGTCACCCAGGGATAAGACGATGACGATATCGGTTGTGGGTGCGCATTGGATCGACGGTGAGTGGATCCCAAGCGCGGGGGCGACGAAATTTCAAGCCGTTAGCCCGGTTGACGGTGCGGTGATCGGGAGCGTGCCGGAAGGCGGTCAGGCGGCGGCGGAAGCCGCGATTGCTGCGGCGCGCCGCACATTCTTCCAGTCGCAATGGGCGTCGTCGCCGCGCCTGCGCGCCGAGGTGCTGCTGGCGCAAGCCGCGAGCGTCGAAGCGCGCAGCGATGACTTGAGTCGGCTGCTGTCGATCGAGACCGGCAAGCTGATCCGTGTCGCTCGTATGGAGATTGCGGCGGCTGCTTCGGAGTTGCGTTATTATGCGGGGCTGGCGCGTGCCGTTGCCGGCCGCGTGTTCGAAATCGAGCCCGGCGTTTATTCGCATCTGGTGCGCGAGCCGGCGGGCGTCGCAGCCATCATCACGCCATGGAATGCGCCGGCCATTCTGCTGGTGCGTTCGCTGGGTCCGGCGCTGGCGGCCGGTTGTACCGTTGTGATGAAGCCTGCGCCGCAATCAAGCCTGTTCCACACCGCCTTTCTGCGCTGTCTGGCTGATGTGCCCGCGCTGCCGGCAGGTGTGCTCAACAGTTTTTGCGAAGCTGGAAGTGCCGGTGGTGAGCTTCTGGTCGAATCGCCGGACGTCGATGTGTTGAGTTTCACCGGTTCGGCTGCGATCGGGCGAAGGATCATGGCGGCGGCGTCGGGCACGCTCAAGCGGCTCAATCTTGAGCTTGGCGGCAAGGCTCCAGCGATCGTGTTCGAGGATTGGGATGTGGGCACCATCGCGCCGCAACTCGCGGCCGCGGGCCTCGTTCTTTCCGGCCAGCAATGCACGGCATTGAGCCGCGTGCTGGTGCATGAGAGCCGCTACGATGCGCTGGCGAAAGCACTCGGTGCGGCGCTGGCGGCGATGCGGGTCGGGCGTGGTGACGATGAGCGCAGCGAAATCGGTCCGTTGATCGACATTCGCTCGCGCGAGCGTGTGCAGCGTCTGGTCGAAGCCCATGCGGACAGGGCGCTGCTCAAAGGGGGGGTGCCGAAGGGATTGCCATCAGGCGGCGCGTATCTCAGTCCAAGTTTGTTGGCGGTCGACGATATGGGATCGCCGATCGTGCAAGAAGAGATCTTCGGCCCGGTACTCAACATCGAGCGGTTTACCACCGAGGCTGAAGCCGTCGCCAAGGCCAATGCCACGCGTTACGGCCTCGCGGCTAGCGTATGGACCCATGACCTCGATCGGGCCTATCGCGTCAGTCGCTCGCTGCGCAGCGGCACGGTCTGGCTCAACGATCACAACAAGCTGTTCCCGGAAGCAGAAACCGGTGGTCACCGCGACAGCGGTTTCGGCCGGTTGCACGGCATGGATGGCCTCGATGAATTCCTCTCGACGAAGCATATCTATCATCGCTTCGGGCGCGTTCGGGAGTTCGCATGAGCCACAGCGGCTAATGGCTGATGCAGGCGCGCGTCATTCGTCGGTGAGCAGCCGCTCCGACAGGAAGTCGATAAAGGCGCGGGTCTTGCGTGGCATCCGGCGGCGGCCTGAATAGAAGGCCGATGCCTGCAACGGCGGGCTGCGCCAGGTTGGTAACAGCCGTACCAGGCGTTTGGCGGCGACGTCGTTTTTGCACATCACGTTGGGCAGAATGCCCAGCCCCAGACCGCCGATAGTGATCTCGCGCGCCATTCCGATGTTGTTCACCACGACTCTGGCATCGATATCGATCACCTTCTCCGCGGTACTGGACAAAAAATTCCACACGCCTTCGTCGCGCTGATGGTCGGTGACGATGCAATCATGGTTCTGGACGTCTTCAATTTTGGTGATGCTGCCTTTGCGCTTGAGATACTCGGGGCTGGCGTAAATGCCCCGCGACAACGAGGTGAAAACTTTCACCGGCAGATGCGAATTACGAGGCGGACCGAGATGGATCGCGACGTCGTATGGCTCCTGCGAGAGATCCACCCAACGGTTGTTGATTTCGATGATCAATTGAATATGCGGATGGATAATGCCGAATTCGGCGACTAGTCGTCCGAGCCATGATACGCCGAAATCGATCGGCAGGCTGGCGCGCAGCACGCCGCTCAACTCGGTTTGCAGTTTGGAGGCTTCGAAGCCGGCGTCCTCGATTTCGGAAATGATTCGCTGAGTGTGATCGTAGACGACCCGACCGATATCGGTCAGCGCCGCGACCTTGCGGCCCCGCTTGAGGAGTTGTGATCCGAGCTGGTGCTCGAGGATCGACAGTTTGCGACTAATCGTCGATTTCGGCACGCGTAACCTTTCCGCGGCCCGCGTCAGGCTTTGTGCATTGACTACCTCGTAGAATAGTACGAGGGCGTTGAGATCGAGCTTTGTCGTCATCCGCGATCCGATCCGTTGTCTCGTTCAGTGTCCGGTCGTGGGTGCCTCGTCAATAGTACATCGATCAAAGCATGGTTATTCGCGACGTTTGGTCACTTAGGCGCGCGATGGCTTCGGCTATTCTTGTTGGCGGTGCTGGGGCCGATATCTTCACCCCAGCGTTGCACTAGGCCGCTGTCGATACCGAACAGATCCAGCGCGCGTCCCACGGTATGATCGATGATCTCCTCTATGGTCTTCGGCATCGGATAGAACGCCGGGACCGGCGGAATGATGATGGCGCCGATCTCGGTCGCTTGTACCATATTGCGAAGATGGCCAAGATGCAGCGGTGTTTCGCGCACCATTAGCACCAGCCGTCGCCGCTCCTTCAGCACGACATCCGCGGCGCGGGTCAGCAAGTTGGCGGTCACGCCGGTCGCGATCTGCGATAGGCTGTGAATCGAGCAAGGCACGACAATCATGCCGAGCGTAGCGAAAGAGCCGCTGGAGATCGCCGCGCCGACATCGTCGACATTGTGAACCGTGTGGCTCAGTTTTTCGATGTCGGAGACGCTGCGTCCGCACTCTTGAATGAGAGCGATCCGGGCCGAGCGAGACATCACCAGGTGCGTTTCTATGCCGACGTTACGCAGGATTTCGAGCGCGCGGATGCCGTAAGCGATCCCGGACGCTCCGCTGATTCCGATGATCAATCGCTTCGAGGTCGAGGTCATCGCTTTTGGCCTCCGCCAGACTGCGCGGACCAGCCTTGAAGGGTCGCAAGTGTGACGATCGGATCAATACACGTTTCGAGATCAATCTCGTCCTGGCAGGGGATGCGGATGCGGGTGAAGCGGAATTCTGGTGCGCCGATCGGCACGGTGGCGTCCATGCCCATTTTAGCGCCGTAACCGTCGTCGGTGGAGGGATCGAGCTTTGAGCCCTGCGCGCCACTGACGATGACAAGGTCGCGGTCGGCCTGGAAACGAGTCGCAACGGCCCACTCGACGCTGCGGGGATCGTGAATGTCGACGTCCTCGTCAACCACGATCACATGCTTGACGTCATAATGCGCGGCGAAACACGCCATAATGACATTCTTGGCCTCACCGCGATGTCGCGCCCGCATCTGCACATAGAGGTGATAGCGGCCGACGCCGCCCAACGCGAGATGGACGTCTTTCACCGACGGGAAGGTGCGCCGGATAGTGTCGAGGATTGTTGCCTCGCGCGGGATCGCACCGAGCAACAGGTGTTCCAGTGCACCGCCGACGATGGTGTGAAACAACGGATCATGCCGGTGGGCGATGCGATCGACGGTGATGACGTGACGTTCAGCCCGCTCGCCGTAGTATTGCGGAAATTCACCGAACGGGCCCTCCGGCGCGCGTGTATTGGCTCTGATGCGGCCCTCGATGACGATCTCGGCGTTCGCCGGCACTCGAATGTCGCTACCGATGCATTTGACGACATCGAGAGGGGCGCCGCCGAGTGCGCCGGCAACTTCAAGTTCATCCATGTTGAGCGGGACGATAGCCTGCGACGCCAGCAGGCACGCGGGATCCGCGCCGATGACGATGGCGACATCGAGATCGTTGCCGGCAGCCTCTGCTTCGCTGAAGAACGCGAGCGTGTGGCGAGGCAGCAGCAGCACGCCGAGCTCGCGTCCATTCGAAACCTGAAGGCGATGGATCGCGACGTTCTGAATGCCGGTGACGGGACTGCGGACAATCAGAAGGCCGGCGGTGATATAGGCGCCGCTATCATGCTCATTGTGGGTCGGGACCGGCAACAGCGACAGCAGATCACCGTCGTTATGAACGACTTGCTGGCAAGGCGCATCCTTGATTTCCACCCAAGGAAGCGGTTTGGCGACGGCGTTCTGGAAAGCCTCAAGCAGCGTGGTGCCATCAAGTCCGAGCGATTCTGCCATCCAGTTTCGATCCGACAACAATCCCGAGATCATGGAGATATTGCTGTTGCCGGCCGCGGGAAACAGTGTCGATTTGCGGCCGTCGAGCCGATTTGCGATGCCGCCAAGCTCATGCTTCAGCTTGATGCCGGGTTTCATGATCGCGAGCCGACCCGTTGCCTCGAGATGCGCGAGCCAGGGGCGCAGAGCCATATCCCTGCGTTGTGACGATGCTGCCGTATTCTCGTGAGCCATGCTTGCGTCCCTTATTGAACGCGCGCCAGCTTAGTCAGGCGAAGGCCGACTTCTATTAATTTATATCGATATGGGCCATAGTTGCGATTGATGGCTGGAGTAGACGATGGAATTGCGTTCGTTGCAATATTTTGTGGCGATGTACGAGGAAGGGTCGGTATCGCGCGCGGCGCGCCGCCTCAACATCGTTCAGCCGGCCATGAGTCATCAGTTGGCCAATCTCGAGGATGAACTCGGCCATACGTTGTTTCAACGCACGCCGAAAGGGCTAGTCCCGACAAACGCCGGGCATGATGCGTATCGGCTGTTTCTCCCGATTCTTCGCTCCATCGAGGCGGCGCGGCTGGAATTGTCGGCGCCGCGCAACACGGTGCAGGGCCATGTCGCGGTCGGCGTTGTGGCATCTGTTGCGTATAATGCCTTGTCGGAAACGCTGGCGCTGTTCAGCGCGAAGTATCCGCATGTCACTCTGCGGATCACGGATGGCTATACAAGTGAACTGCTACAAATGCAGCGCGCCGGGCAACTCGATCTGGTGGTCATCAATGCGTCGGCGAAGCGCGATGAATATCAGCAGATTGATCTGATTTCCGAAGACCTTGTCGTGGTCGGCTCGGCCGACATGGCGGTCCCGGACGATGGGATCAGGTTCGAGACTATCGATCATCGCCGGCTGGTCATTCCGTCGCCGCGGCACGGCCTGCGGGCGCTTCTCGACGAGGCGGCGGAGCGTCATGGCGTCAAGCTGCTGCCGCGCTATGAATTCGATGAGATCAGTACTATCGAGAATTTCATCGTCAACACCGGTTTCCAGACCATCCTGCCACCGCTCGCGGTCGCAAATGCCTTGCGATCGGGCCTTCTGCGGTGCGTCCCATTGTCGCCACGCATTTCTCGCCAACTCGTCGGTGTGCATCATACCGCCCGCCCGCTCAGCCATGCGGCGACGATGTTTGTCGAGGCTTTGCGGGACCGTCTGGTTGTGGTGCAGCAGGAATTGAGGCTTTAGCGCGTAGTTCCCGGGGCGTCTCCGTGCCGTTGCGGCGGTTGCTGATGCCGATCGTGAGCGGGCGGGTTTGTTGCTGAACTGGACGCCGCCTCCGCCATTGTGATAGCTGAAACGTTTGATGGCGGTTGCCGTGCGCACAGCCGCCCGTCTCTGGGAGATGTCGATGTCAACCGCGCTACGGATCGCCCATGGTGCGTTCGGGCGGGTCGCGCTGCTCGATATGGACGCGTCGTTGGTCCGCCACGCGCATCCGCATTGCCACGTCCTGCTTAAGGTTGAGGGCGGCGATACTCATTTCATCGTCGGCGACCGGGTCGTCCCGCTGACGGATACCACCGCCGTTTTTGTCGATGGCTGGCGACCGCACGCCTATATTCATGATCCGTCACGGCCACGCACCCTGATCCTAGCGTTGTATATCGAGCCGCATTGGCTGCAAATTTTTCGCTCGTCATGGGCGGCGAGCGGCGCACCGGGCTTCTTCGCCCAACCTTGCGGCGAGATTCCAGCGCGTATCCGGGCCTTGGCGCATGACCTCGCGGTGGTGATGATGGCTCACCCCGACAGTCGCGGGGATCAGGAAAAGTTGTTATCGGACTTGATGATCGCGGTGATCGAGCAGTTCACGGAGTGGCGTAACGGCCCCTCGATCCGCGAAATGAGCGGCGCAACCCGGCTCGATTGGCGGATTCGACGTGTCGCGGAGAGTATCCGTGCCGATGCCACGGCAAATATCGACATCGGCCGGCTGGCGCGCGAAGCCGGTTTGTCGCGCTCGCACTTCTTCCGATTGTTCGAATCCTCGGTCGGCGTACCGCCACGGGTGTTCCACAACGTGGTGCGGCTCGAGCACGCCATCAATGCAGTAGTGACGGGCGATGCGCGCCTCGCCGAGGTCGGCGCGCGGCTCGGATTTGATATTCCGGCGCATTTCACGCGGTTTTTCCGCAATCATACCGGCGTTTCGCCGAGTGAGTTCCGCGCGGTCTCGCGGTTGGCCAACTGATAAATTTGCCGCATTGCAACATAACGAATAGGACGCATTGGTAAGTCGTGAGAGTGGGCGGTATGGCCACTCCCGGGTGGATTTTCCAGAACGGGCTGCAAGCGGGCCATGAAGGCCGCGACCGCGAGGCAGCGCCATATGGGCCACCCAGCCGCCACTCCCTCATCCGCCACGGCGCAGGACAGCGCCTGGATCGGCCGTTCGATGGAACGGGTCGAGGATGCGGCGCTGTTGTCGGGCAACGGCCGCTTCATTGATGATCTCGGCGTTCGCCCCGGCACGTTATATGCCGCGATCCTGCGTTCGCCGCATGCTCACGCCGATGTTCTGTCGATCGATACGATGGCCGCCAAAGCTGCGCCCGGTGTTGCGGCCGTACTGGTCGGCGCCGACGTCAAGGCGCTGACCGCGAGCCTTGTGGTCGGCGTCAAAGCGCCGGTCGAGTGCTGGCCGATCGCGATGGATCGCGTGCGTTATGTCGGCGAGCCCGTCGCAGTCGTGGTGGCGAGCGATCGCTACAAGGCCGAGGATGCGCTTGACCTCATCGACGTGCGATATGCGCCGCGTCCGTCGATGATCGATCCGCTCGCGGCGATTACGCCCGGCGCGCCGCTGGTCCACGACGGATTCCCCAATAACGTCGCAAGCGATCGCCACTTCAGCTACGGCGATCCAGAAGGCGCGTTCGCTTCGGCCGCGCATCGCGTCGCCATCGATATCAACTATCCGCGCAACTCCTGCACGCCTATCGAAACCTACGGTGTGATTGCGGAATACAACGTCAACGATGGCGCTTACGATATTCTTGCGAATTTCCAGGGGCCGTTCAGCATTCATGCGGTGATCTCGCGCGCGCTGAAATTGCCGGGCAACCGCGTGCGGTTGCGCACACCACCGGACTCCGGCGGCAGCTTCGGCGTCAAGCAAGGCGTGTTTCCGTACATCGTGCTGATTGCCGCTGCGGCACGCGTGGCGGGGCGACCTGTAAAATGGATCGAAGATCGGCTCGAACATCTGTGTGCATCCAATTCTGCGACCAACCGCGCCACCACGCTGTCGGCGGCGGTGGATGCGACCGGCAAGGTGCTGGCGCTGGATTGGGATCAGGTCGAGGATTGCGGGGCGCACTTGCGCGCCCCGGAGCCGGCGACACTCTATCGCATGCACGGCAACCTTACGGGTGCGTATGACATTCGCCATATGCGCGTGCGCAACCGTGTCATCGTCACCAACAAGACGCCGACCGGGCTCAATCGCGGCTTCGGTGGACCGCAAGTCTATTTCGCGCTCGAACGCTTGATGCAACGTATCGCGGTCGAACTTGATCTCGATCCGCTGGAGGTGATCCGGCGCAACGTGGTGCCGAGCGGGGCGTTTCCTTATCGCACCGCGCCAGGCGCGCTGCTGGATTCCGGTGATTACGTGAAGGCGCTCGAACTCGGCGCATCAAGCGGTGGGCTCGAGGAGTTGAAAGCGCGCCGCGCCGCCGCGCGCGCTGAAGGTCGCATCTACGGTATTGGCTACGCCGCCATCGTCGAGCCGAGCGTGTCTAACATGGGCTATCTCTCGACGGTGCTGACGCCGGCGGAACGCCGCAAGGCCGGGCCGAAGAACGGCGCGCAGGCGACCGCGACGGTGTCGATCGATCCGGTCGGTGCGGTGTCGGTTCATATCTCGTCGGTGCCGCAAGGGCAGGGCCATCGCACGGTTGTTTCGCAGGTGATCGCCGATATTTTCGGCGTTGCGCCGCAGGACGTTCGCGTCAACACCGAGGTCGATACCGCGAAGGATGCCTGGTCGATTGCATCCGGCAACTACTCCAGCCGATTTGCCGCCGCCGTCGCCGGTACTGTGAAAATCGCGGCCGATCGTATCGCCGCGCGCCTGAAGCGGATTGCCGCGAGCCATCTTAACGTTGAAGCCGACAACGTGACGTTCAGCAGCGGCAAGGTGCGTTCGCGAAGCAATCCGGACAATGCGATGCCGTTCGCCCGCGTCGCGGCGTTGAGCCACTGGTCGCCAGGTTCGCTGCCTGACGATGTCGGTCACACCATCCGCGAAACCGCGTTCTGGACACCGCCGGAACTGGCCGCACCCGACGATGCCGATCGCATCAATTCGTCGCTCTGCCACGGTTTCATCTTCGATTACTGCGGCGTCGAGATCGATCGCGTCACCGGCGAGGTGCGGATCGATCGTTACGTCACCACGCACGACTGCGGCACTATTCTGCATCCGGGCATGGTGGACGGTCAGATTCGTGGCGGCTTCGGTCAGGGCTTTGGTGCAGCGCTGCTGGAAGAATTCGCCTACGCGCCCGACGGCAGTTTCCTTGCCGGCACATTCGCCGATTACCTGGTCCCAACCGCGACGGAAATTCCCGAGCCGGTGATCCTGCATATGGAAACACCGTCGCCGTTCACGCCGCTTGGTGCGAAGGGGGTCGGTGAAGGCAACTGCATGTCGACGCCGGTGTGCATCGCCAATGCGGTCGCCGATGCGCTGGGGCAAAAGGACATCGTGTTGCCGCTGGTGCCGGCGCGCGTTCGCGCGATGATCGCGGGTGACGAGCCCGCTGCGCCGGCAGGCGCGACGACACGGCCGCGCAGCCGCAAGCCCGGCGATCGCGGTCTTCAGGGCGAAGGCCGTGCCGAAGTCGACGCACCGCCACAAGCCGTGTGGGACATGCTGCTGGATCCCAAGACGCTGCAAGCGGTGATCCCCGGTTGTCATAGCGTCGAAAAGGTATCGGACACGTATTTCCGTGCCGATGTGACGCTTGGTATCGGCCCGGTAAAGGGCAAGTATCGCGCCGAGGTAAAACTCTCGGATCTCGATCCGCCGCACGCGGTGACGTTGTCTGGTTCTGCCGATGGTGCGCTCGGCCATGGTGCCGGCGAGGGCCGCATCACACTTGTTCCGCGCGAGGGTGGTGGCACCACGCTAACCTACAAGTATGACGCCGAGATCGGCGGCAAGGTCGCCAGCATCGGCGGTCGCCTGCTCGATGGCGCTACGCGTGTCATCATCGGCCAGTTCTTCAGCGCTCTGGCGCATCGCGCTGGTGGTGGTGGAACTGTAGATGATGCGTCCTCCGGCTTATGGGCGCGGTTGCGTGCGCTGTTCGGAGGCGCGCGATGAAACCGGCAGCCTTCGATTATGTGCGCGCGGACACGCTCGACGAAGCGCTGGCGGCGCTGGCTGCGGAAGGCGGCGACGCCCGCGTCATTGCCGGCGGACAATCGCTGATGGCGATGCTCAATATGCGGTTGGCACGGCCGAAAGTGCTGGTCGACATCATGCGGATCGGTGATCTCGATCGTATCGCGGAAGAGCACGGGCGTGTCATCGTCGGCGCCGGTGTGCGTCAAGCGAAGCTGCTGGCATGGAGTGAACTCGCTGCAAAACTGCCGCTGGTCGCGCTGGCGCTGCCGTGGACTGGACATGAGCAAACCCGCAGTCGCGGGACGATTTGCGGCTCGGTGGCCCATGCCGATCCCAGCGCCGAAACTCCGTTGTGTCTGATCGCGCTCGAGGGTGAGGTGCATCTCCGCAGCGCGCGCCGGCGGCGCGTGGTTGCGGCGGGGGACTACATCACTGGCATGATGAGCACCGCGCGTCAGGACGACGAGATGATCGAGGCGGTGTCGTTTCCGATTTGCGCCGGCAATGGTTACGGTTTTCGCGAAGTGGCGCGGCGTCATGGCGATTTCGCTATCACCGCTTGCGCGGCCATCGCGAGTGCCAACAGCATTCGTCTTGCGGTTGCCGGTGTCGCCGACAAGCCGGAAGCGCGCGACTGGCCTGATCTTGACGGCAGCGCGCTCGACGATGCGCTCAACGCCTTCGCCTACGAACTCGATGCGCGCGACGACATTCATGCGACCGCCCGCTACCGCCGCGATCTGGTGCGCCAGATCGGTCGCGAAGTCGTCACGGAGGCGCGCCGATGCCGCGCCTGACAGCTGCTCAGCGCCATGTGGTGCGTTTTCGCCTCAACGGCCGTTCCGTGGAAGGCACCGCCGAGCCGCGCATGCAACTGGCCGATTTCCTTCGGCACGAACTCGGCGCAACCGGCACGCATGTCGGGTGCGAGCATGGCATTTGCGGCGCTTGCACCGTGACGGTGGACGGAGTGCTCACGCGTTCGTGTCTGACGCTGGCGGTGCAGGTCGACGGTTGCGATGTTCGCACCGTCGAAGGGCTGGCGCCGGAGCAGGGACGCCTCTCGATCTTGCAGGCCGCGTTTCGCCGCCACCATGGCTTGCAATGTGGCTTCTGCACGCCTGGCATCCTGATGTCACTCGATCGCTATCTACGCAGCAATCCGAAGCCGACGGAAGCTCAGCTTCGCGAATTACTCAGCGGGCATCTGTGCCGCTGCACCGGCTACACGCCGATTGTTCGCGCCGCGATGGAAGCCGCGGCGGTGCTCGCGTCCGCCGCACAACAAGAAGACCACGCGCATGTTTGATCTCGGCACAAGTTTCATCGCCAGCGTCGAACGCGATCCGGATGTGCTCGCCATCGTCGATCGCGATGTCCGGCTGACCTACCGGCAATGGTATGCGCGGATATCCGCGCTGGTCGCAGCGCTCGATGCGGCGGGCCTCCGCGCCGGCGATCATCTCGTCACGGTGTTGCAGAACCGCTGGGAGGCCGCGACCCTGCATTGGGCCTGCCAGTTCGCGGGGATCATCATCACGCCGATCAACTGGCGCGCGAAGGCCGACGAAATCGATTTCTATCTGAAGAACTCCGAGGCGAAGGCCATCGCCTGTCAGGACATCTCCGCATCGGCCGTCGCGCAGTCGAAGCGCGCCGCGCACCTCTGCCGCATCGCGCTCGATGCCGCGGATGGTGGCGCGTTGGCATTCAAAGACATGATCGCCGCGACCGGTTGCGAGGCGGAGCCACGCGCTTCGTCCGACGATTGGTCGGTGATGCTTTATACATCTGGCACCACGTCGCGCCCAAAGGGCGTGCCGCGCCGGCATCGCGCCGAACGCCACGCGGCGGTGGCTCATGTCGCGCAGAATATGTATGGCAACGGCGAGCGCACCTTGGGCGTGATGCCGCTCTATCACACCATGGGCGTACGCTCATTGTTGTCGATGTCGCTGATCGGCGGACTATTTGTCTGTCTGCCGCGATATGATACCACACGCGCGCTCGAGCTGATCGCGCGCGAGAGAATCAGTAACCTGTATCTGGTGCCGACGTTGTATCACGACCTGGTGCATTCCGAGGCGTTCGCGGTCACCGATGTGAGCAGCGTTCGCAAACTCGGCTTCGCTGGCGCGCCGATGCCCGACGGCTTGCTGCGGAAGTTGAACGAGGCTTTCCGCCCCGAACTGTTCGTCAATCACTACGGCAGTTCGGAGATCTACACTTTCACCATTGACCAGAAGGCGGAGGTGAAGCCGGGGTCGGCGGGGCGGTCCGGCATCAATCAGCGTGTCCGCGTCGTCAAGCTTAACGCGGCCAGCGCGGCCGAGATCGCGCTGGCCGGTGAGGAGGGCGAGATTGTCGCGCTCGCATCGAGTGATGAGGCGTTCGAAGGTTACTGGCGGCGGCCGGAAGCGACGGCGAAGGCGCTGCGCGATGGCTGGTATTTCACTGGTGACACCGGATTTGTCGACAAGGATGGCGACCTGTTCGTCACTGGCCGCGTCGACGACATGATTGTGACTGGTGGCGAGAACGTTTCGCCGGTGGAGATCGAAAGCTGCCTGTCGCTGCATCCGGCGGTGCTCGAAGTGGCAGTGGTCGGATTGCCCGACGAGCGCTGGGGCAAGATCGTCGCGGCCTTTATCAAGCGCGGCGCGCCGGTGGAGGCCGAGGAACTCAACGTATTTTGCCAGACATCGGGCCTTGCCAATTTCAAACGCCCGCGTCGTTTCGTCTTTGTTGAGGACGTGCCGAAATCACCGGTCGGCAAACTTCTGCGGCGCCAGCTTGTCGCCGGAGACTACACCGAAGAGCGGGGCCTTCCCGCCAAACAATCGTAACCATCATTGACAGGAAAACGGAATGGCTACCGCTTATCAGTTCACCGATCCCCGCCTTGCCAGGCTCGACGGTTTTCATGTCGAGATCGACGAAGCGCATGAGCGCGCTGACATCATTCTCGACCGGCCGCCATACAACATCGTGGCGATGGGGCAGCGCGACCAATTGCGTCTCACCTTCGAGACGCTCGACGAGGACAAGCGGGTTCGCGTCATCGTCATCCGCGCTATCGGTCAGCATTTCTCCAGTGGTGGTAACATCGGCGGCTTCATGGAGGCGTCGCCTGAACACGTTTCCAAGCTCGCCTGGAATATTGCTTCGCCGGCGCGCTGCTCGAAGCCGGTCATCGTCGCCAATCGCGGATACTGCTTCGGCGTCGGATTCGAACTGTCACTGGCGTGCGATTTCCGCATCGCCTCTGAGACCGCGTTCTACGCGCTGCCGGAGCAAAAGCTCGGGCAGATTCCCGGCTCGGGTGGCTCGGCTCGACTCCAGAAAATGATCGGCATCACCCGCACCAAGGACATCGTGATGCGCTCGAAGCGCATTCCGGCAAAGAAGGCTTTGGAGTGGGGCATCGTCACCGATTGCGTGCCCGACGGTGAGCTGGAGAAAGCGACCGATGCGCTGGTGGACGAATTGCGTACGTTCTCGCCGCTGGCCCAACGTACCGCAAAGAAGCTGCTTAACGACACCGAAGATTCGACGCTGTCGATCGCGATTGAACTCGAAGGCCATTGCTATAGCCGGCTGCGGCAGTCCGACGATTTCCGCGAGGGAGTCGAGGCGTTCAACGCCAAGCGACCGCCGAATTTCAAGGGAAGCTGAGACGCCGTTGGTGCGCTGAAGCTACGACAAAGACATGCGGCAGGGATGACAAAGCTAGAAAATACCGGATCGAACCGACCCTGCCGCATCACCGTTCACGACTGACACAATAACTCAAATCATGCTCCCAGGGAGATAAACGATGCTCAAGTTCGGCCAACTCTGTACTATACTTCTCACGACCACGATCCTTTCGGCTCCCGCATCGGCTGCCGACCCGATCAAGATCGGCGTGGTGACGCCGCTGTCTGGCACCTATTCGCCGATCGGCCAGCAGGTGCGCTGGGGTCTCGAACTCGCCACCAAGGAAGTCAATGCGAGCGGCGGCATTATGGGCCGCCAGATTCAGCTTATGTTCGAAGACGAGGAGGCTAATCCTTCGGTTGCGGTGCAGAAAGCCGAGAAGCTGTTCGAGTCGGAGAAGGTCGATTTCCTCACCGGCACAGTGAATTCGGGCTCGACGTTGGCTGTTGGTCAGACCGCTGAACGGGCTGGGAAGCTGATCGCGACGACTGTGTCGTTCGCCGATTCCATCACCGGCGATAAGTGTTCGCCCAACGTCTTCCGCGTCAACGCCCGCGCCGGCCAACAATCTGCGGCGCTAGCGGCGTGGGTCGCGAAGCAGAAGCCAAAAGCCAAGGTGTATTTTCTCGGCCCCGATTATGAAATGGGGCGCTCGACGGTTGCAACCTTCAAGCGAACCATTGAGGGTCTTGGCGCCACATCGGTCGGCGAGGTGTTCGCGCCGCTGGATAGCAAGGACTACACGCAATACTTCGGCCAGTTGCGGCAGGCGCGGCCGGAAGTTCTCTACACGTCCGTCGCCGGCAACGACACCGTTCGTTTGCTGACGCAGATGCAGGATTTCGGCTTGCTCGGTAATCTGCTGGTGGTCGGCGCGTCGGGCACGGTGACGTCGCAGAACATTGGTGCCATCGGTGCCGCCGCCAACGGCTTCACCACCGGTGTCGGTTATTCCACGCAGATCGACAATCCGGCGAACAAGAAGTTCGTGGCGGCCTTCAACGCCGCCTACAAGGCTGATCCGGATCTCTACGGTGCCGACAGTTATGGCCTGATCTACTTCTACAAGGCCGCCGTCGAGAAGGCGCAGTCCACCGCGACCGACAAGGTGCGCACGGCGATGGGAGACCTAAAGTGGGCGACGCCGCAGGGTGAAAAGACCATGCGGGCGGGCGATCATCAGGCGATCCAGCCGATGTATGTCGTGCGTGTCAATGGCGGCAAGTTCAACATCACAGGCGAAGTCGGCGGCGACGAAGCGATCGGCGCGGACGAGTGCAAGCGGTTCTGAGCGACACGCGTCGAGCAGCCACCGAGAGCATGCGAAGACCGATCGCGCGGTGGTAACCCGCGATCGGAATGCAGTCTCCACTGCCGTTCGATGCGGTCTTCAGTCCAGCAATGATGGTAAGGAGTCATGGTGAGGGGCCGATGACGTCCATTCTCGAGTTCATACAATTTGTTCTTGCGCCGCAGATGATCACCGGCTTGTCGCTCGGTGTCGCAGTGGTGCTGGTGGCGCTGGGGCTGACCATCATTTTCGGTTTGCTCGACGTCATCAATATGTCGCATGGCGAGTTCTACGCGATCGGTGCTTATCTGGCGCTGGCGTTGGGTGGAGCGGGTGTCAGCTTCTGGTTGCTGATTGTCATTGTACCGCTGATCATGATTCCGCTCGGTTACGTGGTGGAAAGCGGATTGATCCAGCGCGTGTTCAACAAGCCTGATCGGCACGTCACCACGCTGCTGCTGACCTTCGGCCTCGGCCTCGTGCTAGAGGAGGTGCTGAAGGTGATCTTTGGCCCCAATACACAACGGCCGCCGACGCCGATTCCGGGAGCCTTCGATATGTTCGGGATCATCATGCCGAAGTATCGGCTATTCCTCATTCTGTTCGGCTTCGCAATCATTGTCGCGGTGGCGCTAGTGGTCAATCGTACTGCCCTCGGGGCAATGGTGCGTGCTGCCGCGTTCGACCGCAATATGGCAGCTTCGCTCGGTGTGCCGGTCAGTCGTGTCTATGCAGGGACCTTTGCGTTTGGCATCGCACTGGCTGGGTTCGCGGGTGTGCTGCTTGCCCCGGTGTTCTCGGTGTTTCCGACGATGGGGCGCGACTTTATTTTCATGGCCTTCACTGTCGTGATCGTCGGCGGCATGGGATCGATCATCGGCACCGTGATTGCGGGACTCGTCCTGACTCAGGTGCAGGTGCTTTCAAGTCTCATCGTGTCGCCGGTGTGGAGCGATCCGATCGTGTTCAGCATCATGGTTCTTGTTCTTGTTCTTCGCCCGCAGGGCCTGTTCGGTCGGATCGGTCATGCCTAGCGCCTCGTCAAAGGACACGTCCAGCTTTCTGGCGTTCGACCGGTCCGGTCTGGCGATGCAGGCAAGCCATGTGCTTGTCGCCGTCCTTGTTGTTGCAGCGCTTGCATTCGCTGCCGTTGGCGCTGCGCGCAACGATACATTCTTCCTGCGCCTGGCGACGGAAGCCCTGATCCTCGGCGGCTTTGCGCTGTCGGTAGATATCCTGCTTGGTTACACGGGGCTGCTGTCGCTCGGCCACGCGCTTTATTTCGGATTCGGTGCTTACGTCTCGGCGCTGGTGCTGAAGGAAACGCCGTCATTCTGGGCGGCGATGGGCACGGTGCTGGTCACTACATTGGTGTTCGGCTTTATTACCGGGCTGATCGCCAATCGGGTACGCGGGGTTTACTTCGCGCTGGTTACATTCGGCTTGGCGCAGGTCGCCGCCAAGGCGGTCTACAACACCCGGGCGCTCGGGGCGTCCGACGGGCTGATCGGCATTCCGATCGTGCCGATCAATCTCGGCTTCACGACGGTCATGTCGAATGCACCGGTCGCATTCTTCCTGTTCACGCTGGTTTTTGTGGTCCTGCTCTACGCGGCCGCGGCCTATCTGCTCGATACCTCGTTCGGCCGCGTGCTTGGCGCACTTCGCGCCAACGAACATCGCGTGCCGTTCCTCGGCTATTCGACGCATCGCGCTCGGCTTTCGATCTACGTGTTTGCCGCTGTGATTGCCGCATTATCCGGTGCGCTCTATCCAATGCTGCGCGGCTTTGTCTCGCCGGAACTGATGTTCTTCGCAACCTCCGGCAACGCGGTGATCACGGTGGTGATCGGCGGTGTCGGCACGTTGGCGGGTGCGCTCTACGGCAGCATCATCCTCACCGTGTTGAAGTCCGTAATTGGTACAATGACCGAGCACCATCTGATCGTGATCGGGATTTTGTTCATGGCGGTCGTCATCTTTCTACCGAAAGGATTGATGGGTGTCGTTCGGCCCGGTATCGCACGGCTTCTCGGCGGAGGTACGCGATGATTCCCGTGCTTCAGGTGGAAGGGCTCGGTGTCGCCTTTGGCGGCATCCGTGCCGTCGACGGCGTTTCGTTTATGGCGCAACGCCAGGCCATCACCACGGTGATTGGTCCGAACGGGGCCGGAAAGTCGACGCTATTCAATTTGATAAGCGGACAGGTCCGACCACACGCCGGGCGTGTCGTGCTCGCTGGCCTGGATCGCACCGGCGCGCCGCCGCATCTGATGCAGCGCGCCGGGCTCGGTCGTTCGTTTCAGATCACCAATTTATTTTTCGAACTGACGGTGTTCGAAAACCTGCAACTTGCGGCGCAGCGACTCGAGCAGCCGCGCCAGATGCTACGGCGAATCAACCGTGGTGAGTTTTCCTTGCAACGCGTCGGCGAGCTGGTCGAACGCTTCAGTCTCGGCGCCAAGCTCGGCGAACTGGCCGGAGCGTTGTCGCACGGTGAGCAACGTCGACTTGAGATCGCGGTGGCGTTGGCAGCGAAGCCGTCCGTGCTGCTGCTTGACGAGCCGACGCAGGGTATGAGTCATGGTGATACCGCCGACACCGCGCGGCTGATCCGGGAGTTGTCGCACGATGTCACGATTCTCCTGATTGAACACGACATTGGCCTGGTGATGGATATCTCCGATCATATCGTCGTGATGCATCAGGGGCGGAAGCTGGCGGAAGGTGCGCCGGCCGAAGTGAGGGCCAATCCCGCCGTGAAGTCGGCGTATTTCGGAGATGCATCATGCTGAAGATCGACGATCTTCATGTCCAATACGGGCTCTCCCATGTCATTCAGGGCATTTCGCTTGAAGCGAAGCCGGGCGAGGTAGTCGGGATTTTCGGCCGTAACGGCGTCGGCAAAACCACGCTGATGAAGGCTGTCGCAGGTTGGGTGCGGCCGAGCGGCGGCGGGATCGCGCTCGACGGTCAATCGTTTGGCGGGTTGACGCCGGATCGCATCTGCCGCCATGGCGTCGGCTTCGTGCCGGAAGATCGGCGCATCTTTCCCGGACTTTCGGTGGAGGAAAACCTCAAACTCGGCCTGATGCAGCGGCTCGACCGATCGCGCGCCAGCGATCGCGCGGCGGTGCAGCGCATCTATGATCGCTTTCCCCGCCTTGCCGAGCGGCGGCGGCAGACCGGGACGACGCTGTCCGGCGGCGAACAGCAGATGCTGGCGATGGCGCGGGTGATGATCGGCGCGCCGCGTCTGGTGCTGATCGACGAGCCCAGCGAGGGTCTCGCGCCGATGATCGTCGCCGATATCTTCGCCATCATTTCCGAGATGAAGGCCGCGGGCATGATCGTGCTGCTGGTGGAGCAGAATCTTTCTGGCGCGCTCGCGGTATCCGACCGGTTTTACGCCATCGAGCGCGGCGCGGTGGTGCTTGCCGGACAGTCCGGCGCACCGACCGCAAGGGACGAACTGCTAAAGACGATTGCGGTCTAGTCTGACTGAGTCACAAAACCGCAGGTCTTAGCGGGCCAGAATCAGCGATGGTTGAAGCATCAACCCAGGCCGGATGAGGCTGACATGATCGGGCGAGGCGCGAAGACCAGCGAGATGCGATT
>JAEWIX010000018.1 GCA_023386885.1 Pseudomonadota bacterium | reverse complement strand
CCCCCGATCCCTCCCCGCCGCAAGGGCGGGGGGAGGGGAGTCGTCGCCGCAGCTTCCTCCCCTCCCTCCGCGAGCGCAGCGAGTGGCGGGGAGGGGGCGGGGGCGGGGGGCCCTGTGATCGAGAATGAAGCTGATGTCTTCGGCCACATCAGCGCGACCGTCTCCGACAGATCGCCGACATAGTCGTAAGACAGCGCGAACAGCGTCGGATCGCTGCGCGCGGCGATCAGTTCACGGATCAATCCCGCCTTGGCGTGCTTGAATGAGAGTGCACCCGTCAGCGCCGCCAGTGCATAGCCGCGATCCGGATCGGGCGTCTCGCGAAGATATTGCGTGATCAGCCGCAGCTTGTTGTTGCGGCCGGGTTCGTAGCTGAGACGATCGAGCAATTCGGCGAAGCGATTCATGTGGCGTCCTCGCCGCCCGTTGCCGTGCTCTCATCTTCTTCGCCGTAGCCGACCAGCGCCAGCGGCCGCGCGACAAGCCCCTGCGTCTGGCACCAATGCACCAGCGCTTCTTCCTCGCCATGGGTGACCCAGACTTCGCCGGCGCCGGTCGCCTTGATGGTTGCGGTCAGGCCGTCCCAGTCGGCGTGATCTGAAATGACCAGCGGTAATTCGACGCCGCGTTGCCGCGCCCGCGCGCGAATCCGCATCCAGCCTGACGCGAACGCGGTGACCGGATCGGGAAAATGTCGGGTCCAGATATCCGATGTAGCCGATGGCGGCGCCAGGGTGATGGTGCCGGCAAGGTCCGCCTTCTTCATGTCTTTTACCAGACGCAGTTCGCCGAGCACGATGCCGCGGCTTTCATAGTAATGCGTGATCGGCTCCATCGCGCCGTGCAGATAGATCGGGGCGTCATAGCCCGCGGCGCGCAGCAGTGCGATGACGCGCTGCGCCTTGCCGAGCGAATAGGCGCCGACCAGATGCGCGCGCTCCGGGAACAGTCGCACCGAATCCAGGAGCTTTCGCACCTCATGCGCGGCGTTCGGGTGACGAAAGACCGGCAGCCCAAACGTGGCCTCGGTGATGAAGACGTCGCACGGGACCACTTCGAACGGTTCGCAGGTCGGGTCGGAGGCATCCTTGTAGTCGCCGGAGGCGACGATCCGCAGGTCGTCGCAGGTCACCGCGATCTGTGCCGATCCCAGTACGTGGCCAGCGGGGTGAAAGCTGAGATTGACGCCGTCGAGTTGGAGGCTTGCGCCATACCGCACGGCTTGGATACGCCCGGCGAAATTATCGCCATAGCGCAGCCGCATCATGTCCAGCGTTTCCTGCGTCGCCAGCACCGCGCCGTGACCGGGGCGGGCGTGATCGGAATGAGCATGGGTGATCAGGGCGCGCTCCACGGGCCGCACCGGATCAATGTGAAAACCGCCGGGTTTGCAGCACAGGCCGGCCGCGGTGGGGGCGAGAAGCTCTTGCGGGCGCATGATGCGTATATAGGCCGCACGCCGCGCGACGACACCATGCGCGCGACCGGGTTGTGACGCTGGCGGAGTGTGCTACGTTTCTCATACTTAAACGATTAACTAAAAAATATGGGGAGATTGTCAGACCATGGACCGACGTTCACTGTTTCGGCTGCCGCAGGCTGCCATCGTGGGGGCCGCGCTTCTCGCTGCGACCCAGGCTATTGCCGCCGACAAGAAATATGATCCCGGTGCCAGCGATACCGAAATCAAGCTCGGCCAGACCGTTCCGCACTCGGGCCCCGGCTCGCTTTATGGCGTGCTGGGCCGTGTCGGCGAGGCCTATTTCCAGATGCTGAACGAGAAGGGCGGCATCAACGGCCGCAAGATCAAGTTCTTCACCGCCGACGATGCCTATTCCGCGCCGAAGGCGGTCGAGCAGACGCGGCGTCTCGTCGAGCAGGAAGAAGTGCTGGCGCTGTTCGGCTCGCTCGGCACCGCGCCGCAGACCGCCGTGCACAAATATCTCAACAGCAAGGGCGTGCCGCAGCTTCTGCTCAACACCGGCGCATCGAAGTGGAACAACCCGAAGCAGTTCAAGTGGACGATGGCGGGACTGCCGCTCTATCCGACGGAAGCGCGCATCCTCGCCAAGTACGTGCTCAGCGTGAAGCCGGACGCCAAGGTCGGCATCCTCTACCAGAACGATGACTTCGGCCGCGACTTCCTTGGCCCCTTCAAGGATGAACTGGCCAAGGCCGGCGGCAAGGCGAAGGTGATCGCGGAGACGACCTACGACCTGACCGATCCGACCATCGATTCGCAGATCATCAACCTGTCGAAGTCGGGCGCCGATGTTTTCTATAACATCACGACCGGCAAGGCGACGTCGCAGACCATCCGCAAGATCGCGGAACTCGGCTGGAAGCCGCTGCATCTGTTGTCGGCGGGCTCGACCGGACGTTCGATCCTGCACGCTGCCGGCCTCGAGAATGCCAAGGGCATCGTCGCCATCCGCTACGCCAAGGAAGTCGGCGTGCCGCAGTTCGCGAACGATCCCGAAGTGAAGGCATTCGAGGAGTTTCGCCAGAAGTATCTGCCGAACGTCGATCCCGATAACACCATCGCTTTCGCCGGCTACGGTCAGGCGGTCACCATGGCGGAGATCCTGCGCCGCTGCGGCGACAATCTCACCCGCGAGAACGTGCTGAAGCAGGCGGCGAGCCTCAATGGTTTCCATTCGCCCTACATGCTCGACGGCATCACCTACTCGTTCACGCCGGATAACTACACGCCGATCAAGACGCTCTACATCTCGGTGTTCAACGGCAAGGACTGGGACATCGTCGGAAAGCCCTATACCGAGTAACTCATCCAGTTCGCTTCAATCGAACTAACGCGAAAGTCGGGCCGGGTTTGCAGCAAGCAAATTCGGCTCGTTGTTTTCAGAGGCGATAGAGGAACTGGAGGCGCTAGGTTCGGCTCCATAGGCCAGCGAAGCGGCGTCGTTTTCTGAACGGCTATGGGTGAGCGAAGCAACGCCGTTCGTCGAACGGCTACGCCCGACTTTGAATGAATGAAGGTCGCGGCACGCCAAAGAAAAAGCCCCGGCGAGACAACCGCCGGGGCTTTTCGATGTTCTGGGGTGTCGCTGCGATCAGTACTTCGCGACCACCGGAGCGTTGAAGTGATAGTTCAGTCCGGTGCGGAAGATGTGCTGCTGCACATCGGTCGACAGCACGCCCGGCGTCGCATTGAGCGTGAAGCCGTTGGTGACGCGACCCAGATCGACGTACAGATATTCGGTCTTCGACGTCCAGTTCGGGCCGAACAGACCGAGCAGCGTGAACGGCGTCTCGATGCCGGCGCCGACCGTCCAGCCGGTGCGGGTCTGCGTGAACGACACGCTGTCGATGCCGGTCAGGTCGATGCTGTTCTTCACGCTGCCGTAGGCCAAACCGCCAGTGGCGTAGAACAGGGAGGGACCGACCGAATAACCAAGGCGGCCACGCACCGTGCCGAACCACGGCAGTTTCGCGTTATGAACGAGCGACGGAGCGCCGCCGCAGTCGAAGCAGGTCTTGTTGTCCTCCAGCGAGGCGCCCTGAATGTCCGCCTCGATGCCGAACACCGTGTTGCCAACCTGCCAGTTGTAGCCGGCCTGGATACCGCCATTGAAGCCGTCGGGCGACAGGTTGAACTCGTCGGTTGCGGGAATGGAAAGGTCGGTCAAGGCGGTGCGGTTGCGTCCGGTGCCGGAGCCGAAGTTACCGCCGAGATAGAAGCCATTCCAGTTGGCCGCGACGGCCGGCGCATACATGCTGTTGCCGCCGATGCGGTAGTTCAGGCCGACGCGAAAGATCTGTTGGCGCAGATCGGAGCGGATGGCCTGCGCACCGCCGTCAAATACGTGGGTATGGTCGCCGAGATCGACGTACAGATACTCGATCTTGCCGGTCCAGTTGCCGCCGAGCGCCGCTTCGACGCCGCTGCCCCAGGTCCAGCCGCTGCGGCCGCCGCCGAAGGCGTAAGGCACGCCGCCCGCGACGCCGGAGGTGTTGACGTTGCCGTAGGCGTAGCCGGCGGTCAGATAGCTCAGGGTCGGGCCGGTCACCAGACCGACGCGGCCACGGACGGTTCCGAACCAGTCCAGCTTCTGGCTGTAGGTATTGCCGAAGGCATTGACATAGCCGTCACGCATATCGGCGCCCTGGATGTCGGCCTCGACGCCGAACACGATCGGACCCAGGAACGAATTGGTCTGCCAGTTATAGCCGATCTGGCCGCCGCCAACGGCGCCAAGCGGTGACAGATAGAGGGAATCGGCGCCACCCGCGTCGAAATGCTGCGTCCGGTCACGGCCGAGGCCGAGGCCGGCGTTCACGCCGAGGTAAAAGCCGGTCCAATCGTAGACCGAAACCATCGGCGGAGCCTTGGTATAGGGGGCTTTGACGGCTAGGTCGGCGGCCTGCGCGCTGACGGCGGTTCCAATGAGGGCAACGCCGGCAATGATCTTTTTCATCGTCGATTCCATTTCTGTGACTGCCAAAGTTTAACCCGGGAACACTGGGCTGTCTGTGGTTTGCTGGCCACACCAGGATGGATTGCGGCCGAGGGTTGACGGAATCTTGCCTCAGCTTGCCTAAGCGCGGGGTGATGACCGTGCTGACAGCCTCGACCGGGGCGTCAGGAAGGCTTACCTCTGCCCCGTGGTGCCCCCGCAGTCAGATTCGCAGTTGCCGGAAACCTTTTCGCGCTGGTTCGCTCGGCGCGGCTGGTCGCCGCGCGCCCACCAACTCGCGCTGCTGGCAAAGGCGAGGGCGGATCGTTCCGCGCTGCTGATCGCGCCGACCGGGGCCGGCAAGACGCTGGCCGGCTTCCTGCCGACGCTGGTGGAACTTGGCGGGGCATCGCCAAAAGCGCGGACCAGTGGCCTCCACACGCTCTATATCTCGCCGTTGAAGGCGTTGGCGGTGGACATCGCCCGCAATCTCGAAGTGCCCGTCGCGGAGATGGGACTGCCGATCCGGGTCGAGACCCGTACCGGCGACACGCCGGCGTCGCGGCGACAGCGGCAGCGGCGCTATCCGCCCGACATCATGCTGACGACGCCGGAGCAACTCGCGTTGCTGCTCGCCTCCGACGACGCGCCATATCTGTTCGCGTCGCTCAAACGGATCGTGCTCGACGAACTTCATGCGCTGGTCACCTCGAAGCGCGGCGACCTGTTGTCGCTTGGACTCTCGCGGCTCTGGACAATCGCGCCGCAGGTCCGCGCGATCGGCTTGTCCGCCACCGTCGCGGATCCTGAGTCGCTGGCGCGCTTCCTCGTGCCGCAACCTATCCCGCGCCCCGCCATGCAAGAGCGTGGGGGGAAGGGAGACGTAGCCGCTGAAGACAACAATAACGCCGCCGACATCGTCGTCGCGGGCGGCGCGGCGGCGCCTGTGGTCGAAATGCTCGACACCCGCGAACGACTGCCGTGGGCGGGACATTCGGCGCGTCACGCGCTTGGTGAAATCTACGATCTGATCAAGCGCAACAAGACCACGCTGGTGTTCGTCAACACCCGCAGCCAGGCCGAGATGCTGTTTCAGGATCTGTGGCGGATGAACGACGACAATCTCGCCATCGCCCTGCATCACGGCTCGCTCGACGTCGGCCAGCGCCGCAAGGTCGAGGATGCGATGACCGCCGGCAAATTGCGCGGCGTGGTCTGCACGTCGTCGCTCGATCTCGGTGTCGACTGGGGCGATGTCGACCTTGTCGTCAATATCGGCGCGCCGAAGGGCGCGTCGCGGCTGATGCAGCGGATCGGCCGCGCCAATCACCGTCTCGATGAAGCGTCGCGCGCGGTGCTGGTGCCCGCCAATCGCTTCGAGGTGCTGGAATGTCATGTCGCTATCGATGCGGTGAACGAGAACGCGCAGGACACACCGCCGCTGCGCTCCGGCGCGCTCGATGTGCTCGCGCAGCATGTGCTCGGCCGCGCCTGCGGCGAACCGTTTTTCGCCGACGATCTTTACACGGAAGTGAAAACAGCCGCGCCTTACGCGGAGTTGTCGCGCGCGGATTTCGACGACGTGGTCGATTTCGTCGCCACCGGCGGTTACGCGCTGAAAAGCTATGAGCGCTTCGCGCGCATCAAGCAGGACACGCAGGGGCGGTGGCGCATCGCCAATCCGAAGGTACGGCAGACCTATCGGCTCAACGTCGGCACCATCGTTGAGGAATCGATGCTGAAGGTGCGGCTGGTGCGCTCGCGACGCGGCGGAAGCGGTGCGACCGGCACCGTCGCGCGCGGCGGCCGCATGCTTGGCCAGATCGAGGAATACTTCATTGAGGGGTTGGTGCCCGGCGATACTTTTGTGTTCGGCGGCGAGATCGTGCGCTACGAGGCGCTGGTGGAAGACGAGGTCTACGTCTCGCGCGCCAACGACGCCGACGCCAAGGTGCCGTCCTACATGGGCGGCAAGTTTCCGCTCTCGACGTATCTTGCCGAACGCGTGCGGCTGTTGCTGGCGGATCAGCGCGCGTGGAAGGGGCTGCCCGATCAGGTGCGCGAATGGCTCTCGCTGCAATCCTATCTCTCGCGCGTGCCGGGCGCGCGCGAGATGGTGGTGGAAACCTTTCCGCGCGCCGACAAGCATTATCTCGTCTGTTATCCGTTCGAGGGAAGGCTGGCGCACCAGACGCTCGGCATGCTGTTGACGCGGCGATTGGAACGCGCACGGGTGCGGCCGCTCGGTTTCGTCGCCAACGAATATGCGCTGGCGGTGTGGGCACTGGGCGATATGTCGGCGATGATCCGGCAAGGGCGCTTGAATCTCGCCACGCTGTTCGATCCGGACATGCTGGGCGACGATCTCGAGGCTTGGCTCGCCGAGTCCGCGTTGATGAAGCGCACGTTTCGCAATTGCGCGATCATCTCGGGGCTGATCCCGCGCCGCTTCACCGGCGAGGAGAAAAGCCGCCGTCAGGTGCTGTTTTCGACCGATCTCGTTTATGACGTGCTGCGCAAGCACCAGCCCGATTATGTGCTGTTGCGCGCGGCGCGGGCCGACGCCGCGACGGGGTTGCTCGATCTTCGGCGCTTGAGTGATATGCTGGCACGTATCGCGGGCCGAATCACTCACAAGGAACTCGAGCGCATTTCTCCGCTCGCGGTGCCGGTGATGCTGGAAATCGGCCGCGAAGCGGTTTACGGCGAAGCCTCGGACGAATTGCTGGCGGAAGCCGCCGAGGATCTGGTGCGCGAGGCGACGGGAACGTGAATACGACGCACATCGCAGATATGACCGTTGCCGGGGTGAATTTCACTGCCGATCTGTCGGGCGCGCTGTATTGGGATGACGAGCGCCTGCTCGTCGTCTCTGATCTGCATCTCGAAAAGGGTTCCAGCTTCGCCATGCGCGGCGTGCTGCTGCCGCCGCACGACACGACCGAAACGCTGGCGCGGCTCGATGCGGTAGTTGCGCGCTATCAACCGCGCACGGTGATCGCGCTTGGCGACAGCTTTCACGATCGCGAGGCGCACGATCGTCTGTCGGCCGCGCATCGCGCCACTCTGGCAACGCTGCAAGCGGGACGCGACTGGATCTGGATCGTCGGCAATCACGACCCGGATTTGCCGCGCGATCTCGGCGGCAGCATCGCTAGCGATGTCGGCATCGGGCCTGTCGTGTTCCGTCACGAGCCAACCGGCGCGGCGGGCGAGATCGCCGGTCACCTGCATCCGAAGGCGCGCGTGTCGCGGCGCGGTCGCTCGGTGGAGCGGCGCTGCTTCGCCAGTGACGGCGAGCGCGCGATCATGCCCGCGTTCGGTGCTTACACGGGTGGCCTGAGCATTCGCGACCTCGCCTTCGCGGCGATCTTCAAGTCACTGGCGTTCACCGCGCATGTGCTTGGCGACAACCGCATGCACGCCATCGCCGCGGCGCGGTGTTACTGAAGCGTTTTCGAGCGAAGTGGAAACCGGTTCGCGTTAAGAAAACGCGTCAAAGCTAAAGACTCTATGCCGCCTTCGCCTGCACGGTGTTGCAGAAGTCCGCGAGCGTGTCGGCAAGCCGAAGCGTTGCGGGGCTGGCCTCGGGTGCCGCGACCAGCGCCATCTCGGTCTTGTCGATCGGGGCGAAGCCGTCTTTAGCCGTCAGGATGCGATGCCCCGGCTGAATCGCCATCTCGGACAGAATGCTGAGGCCGAGGCCTGCGGCGATCGCCGCCTGAATCCCGGCAAGGCTCGAACTCGAATAGGCCATGTGCCAGTTGCGCCCCGCCGCCTCGATGGCGTGGATGGCGCCGGCGCGATAGAGGCAACCGGCGGGAAATCCGATCAGTGGTACCGAATGGCAAGTAAGGTCGACCGGATGCATCTTGCTGGTGACCCAATGCACCCGCTCCGGCCACACCGCGATGCCGCCCTTCTCGCCGGCCGCGCGTTTGAGCAGCGCCAGATCCAGTTCGCCACGCTCCAGCGCGCGGCGCAGGTTGGTGCTCTGGTCGGCTTGCACGTCGAGTCGTAACCCCGGCCGGGCGCGGGTGAAATTCGCCAGCAGTTCGGTGAGGCGATAGGCGGCGAAATCCTCCGGGATGCCGAGCCGCACCGCGCCTTCCGCCGCCGGTCGCGCCATCACGTCGCGGGCTTCCTCCGCCAGTGCCAGCATCCGTCGTGCGTAGGACAGCAGCCGCTCGCCGTCCTCGGTCAGCGTGACGGTGCGTCCGGTGCGGATCAGCAGGGGACGCCCGATATCGTCCTCGAGGCGTTTGATCTGCTGGCTGACGGTGGACTGGGTCTTGTGGACGCGCTCGCCGGCGCGGGTGAAGCCGCCGGAATCGACTACGGAGACGAAGCTGCGGAGCAATTCGAGATCGAACATCGGAAATCCATTCGATTTTCCACTGGATTTGATTTTATCATTTAATTTCCAAATGAAAAGGGGCTAGCCTAAATCGATGGGCACCGAGATCAACCAAGGAATCCGGTCATGTCCCTCGCCCCGTCGGTCAGTCTGTCCCGCCCCTCGTTCAATTCGTTGCCGCTCACCATCGCGCTGTTTTGCGTGTTGTGGAGCTTCGCCTTCGTTGCCGGCAAGACCGGCGTGACCTATTGCCCGCCGCTGATCCTGCTGGCGGCGCGCTTCACCTTAGCTGGGATGCTGATCCTTGGTTTCGCGGCGTTGCGGCGCGAGACCTGGACGCTGTCGTGGCGCGACGTCGCCGTGTTCGCCGTGCTCGGCATTGCCAACAACGCGCTGTATCTCGGCCTTGGCTACACCGGCCTGCAAACCGTCTCGGCCGGGCTCGGCGGCCTGATCGTCAGTGCCAATCCCATCTTCACCGCGATGCTGGCGGCGTTGCTGCTGGGTGAATCGCTCACCTGGCGCAAGGTCGCCGGCCTGCTGCTCGGCATTGTCGGCGTCGGCATGATCGTCTGGCACCGCATCGCCGTCGGCACCGATAGCCTGCACGGCATCCTGTTCACGCTGGCGTCGCTCGCCTCGCTGGTCGCCGGCACCATTCTGTTCAAGGTGCTGTCGCCGTCGGGCAGCCTGTGGGTCGGCAACGGTGTGCAGAATCTCGCGGCTGGCCTTGCGACTATTCCCTTTGCCGCCGCATTCGCATCACCCATTGACATCGTGCCGAACGCGCAATTGCTAGGCGCCTTCGCTTTCCTCGTGCTTGGCGGTTCGATTCTTGCCTATCAGTTGTGGTTTCACATGCTGCGGACCTGCGGCGCGACGGCGGCCAGTGCCTATCACTTCGTGATGCCGCCGCTCGGTATGCTGTTCGCTTATCTGGTGCTCGGCGAGCATCTGGAGATGCGCGACCTGCTCGGCATCGTGCCGGTGGCGTTCGGCGTCTATCTGGTGACGCGGCCCGCACGGTGACGCGTTCGCTGACATCCTGAGTGACTGGCAGCCGATCATGGTCCTTGCGGAACCGGATCGGCTGCCATCGCGTTGAAGTCCACGCTGAGGCGACGAGACGCAGGCGTGACGCATTCCATCGAAACGAGCGAAATCAAACCGGCAAGCGCAAAGGGCTTGCGTGGTTTCGTCCGCACGCTGGGGCCGGGACTGATCACCGGCGCGGCGGATGACGATCCGTCCGGCATCGGCACCTATAGCCAGGCCGGCGCGCAACTCGGTTACGGCATTGGCTGGACCATGATCATCAGCTTTCCGCTGATGGCCGCGATTCAGGAAATTTCCGCGCGGGTCGGCCGCGTTACCGGTCGCGGCATCGCTGGCAATGTCTGCCGTCATTATCCGCCGTGGCTGTTGTATTTCATCGTACTGCTGCTGTTCGTTGCCAACACCATCAATATCGGCGCCGATCTCGCCGCGATGGCCGACGCCTCGAAGTTGCTGGTGGGCGGCCCGGCCTTCGCCTACGTGATTATGTATGGCGCGATTTCAGTGCTGGCGCAGATATTCTTCGATTATCGGCGCTACGTCGCAGTGCTGAAGTGGCTGACGCTCAGCCTCTTCGCATATGTCGTCGCGCTTGCCGTCGCGAATGTGGATTGGGCGGAAGCGTTCAAGGGCGCGGTCCTGCCGCGACTGGAATGGAATGCCGGTTACTCGACCACGATCGTCGCCATTCTCGGCACCACCATCTCGCCCTATCTGTTCTTCTGGCAAGCCTCGCAAGAGGCGGAGGACGAGCGGATCGATCCCGACAAGGCGCCGCTGATCGAAACGCCACGCGATGCATCACGCGAGTTCTTGCGTATTCGCGCCGACACGGTGGTCGGCATGGGTTTCTCGACCTTAATCGCGCTGTCGATCATCGTCATCGCGGCGGCGACGCTTCATGCGACCGGCAAGACCGATATCGAAACATCGGCGCAGGCGGCGGAGGCGTTGCGTCCGGTCGCCGGTGTGTTCGCGGAGTTCATCTTTGCGCTCGGCATCGTCGGCACAGGGCTGCTCGCCGTGCCGGTGCTGGCCGGTTCGGCAGCCTACGCGATCGGGGAAGGGCGGCGTTGGCCGGTCGGGCTTGCGCGCAAGCCGAAGAATGCCCGGGCGTTTTACGTGGTGCTGGCGCTCGCCGGGATATTCGGCATCGTCCTGAATTTCTCGCCGGTCGATCCGATCTCCGCGCTGTACTGGAGCGCCGTGATCAACGGCATTCTCGCGGTGCCGGTGATGATCCTGCTGATGATCATGGTCCGGCGCACCGATGTGATGGACCGCTTCGTGGTGGAGGGGCCGCTGAACTGGCTTGGCTGGCTCGCGACCGGAATCATGATCGCGAGTGTGCTGGGCATGGCGGTGTCGGTGCTGGCGTAAACGTCAGTCGCGCCGGAAGACGATGGAGGCCATCCACCCGGTCATCAGCGCCATCAATGCGGTGGCAAGTCCATAGGCGAGACCGTGCTGATGCGCGGCGGTGGCGATGAACTGCTCGAAACCGACCTTGACGATCTCGAACGCGGTCTGGGTGTCGCCGACAAGGACGCCGTCCGCGAACAGCTTGATGTTGACGTCGTAGGTCCCGGTCGGAACTTCGGCGGGAAGCGCGATGCCGGCGCGGAACAGCGTTGGCGTCAGGAAGGTGACGCCGTTGGCGGATTCGCGATACAGCCCGTGCTCGCTGCGCAGCCGTACGAAGGCGCGGCGGAATGGGTCGCTCGCCACCACGTCGGCATAGTCGGTGCCGACGCGCTGGGTCAGCAGGACGTTGTCGATGCCGAGTTGCTGGCGTCGCCGCACGTCGGCAGGCGCAATGGTGTCGATCGTCCGGTTCGAGGACACCGCGAGATAGGCAGGCACGTTGAGGAACTGCCGTGAATCGGCGTTGACCCAGATGCCGAATTTACGCTCCTTGCGGCGTGTCACCATGTCGGTGCGCGGACCCGCCACCGTCACCACCATGTCGTAACCGCCGTGCCGCTCCGGCGTGGCGGCATCGCGTTCGACCGAGCCGAACAGCACCAGTTCCTCGCCGGAATAGCTCGACGTCACGGTGACACGATGATTCGAGATCGAGACGATCAGCTTTTCCGCCTGCACCGGCGCGAGGCCGAAAGCGCCGCAAACGGTAAACGCGATAAGGATTGCAACGATGCGGTGAAGGCGTTTCATGCGTCGCCTCCCGATGCGCGGATGGTGTAGATTTCTTCGGGGCGAATGCCGAGCTCGATGGCGAAGCGGATGCCGACCGCGAGAATCAGCAACCCCAGCAGCAGTCGCAGATGTTCGCTGCGGATGCGATGCCCGGCCTGCGCGCCGAACTGCGCGCCGGTGACGCCCCCGATCATCAGGATCAGCGCCAGCACCGCGTCCACTTGGTGGTTGGTCACCGCGTGCAGGATGGTAGCGATCACCATCGTCACCAGCGTCAGCGCCATAGAGGTACCAATCACCGTGCTGGTGGGAATGCGCAGCACGTAGATCAGGACCGGGATCAGGATGAAGCTGCCGCCGACGCCCATGATGGCGCCGAGGAAACCGATCATGAGACCGATGAGGTTGACCGGAATCACCGACAGATAGATCTTCGAGCGCTTGAAGCGCATCTTCAGCGGCAGGCCGTGGATCCAGGTATGGGCGCCGGGCCGCCGCAAGGTCGGGTTGCCGCCGCGCCGCGCCCGGCGGATCGCGCGCAGACCCTCGTAGCACATCGCGCCGCCGACGCCGGTGAGCAACACGACGTAGGACAGCGCGATCACCAGATCGAGTTGGCCGTGGGCGCGCAGCAGGGTGAACAGCCAAACGCCGAGGACGGTGCCGACGACACTGCCGCCGAGCAGCACCAGCGCCAAGGTCGGATCGATCGAGCGCTTGCGCCAATACGACAACGCCCCAGACAGCGAGGACGCCGCGATATGAGTGGAAACGGAAGCGACCGCCACCGCCGGCGCGATGCCAATGAAGATCAACAATGGCGTCAGCAGGAAGCCGCCACCGATGCCGAACATGCCCGACACGAACCCGACCGCCGCCCCCATCGCCAGGATGAGGAACACGTTGATCGGAATATCCGCGATCGGAAGATAAAGCTGCACAGCACGTTCGTTTCGGATGCCGCCGCGAGCCGGACCAAACCGTTCACGGCGAGGTGTCGGAGCGCGGCCTGAGCGCGCGCCACGCCCCTGCATAACCGAAATCGACCGAAAGGGGAGTTAAAGAATCCGGAAGGAGCATGTTTCGCTGCTCCGGATCTTGGTTCAGTGGTGAATTGGTGAAGATTTCACCTTAACGAACAGGCCGCGCTGCCCGCGACGTGGTTTTCGCCGATGCTGTTTTCTCGAGCGGCGCATCCCAGCCCTTCGGCGGTGCGGAGACGCTGATGGCGTCCTCCGGCTGCTTTTCCGGCGTGAAGCTGGTCACCGCCAGTTTGGCGGCGGCAAGCGATTGCGGGTCGAGCCGCTTGGCGACGTCGTCGCGTTTGCGGCCGGCGTCGGCATCGCCCTGAGCGGCTGCGAGACTGAACCACTTGAAGGACTCTGCGAGGTTCTGCTCCACGCCGATGCCACGCGCGTAGAGGATGCCGAGATTGAACTGGCTGTCGGCGACGCCGCGCATCGCGGCCTTGTGGAACCATGCGGATGCGCTGCGATAGTTCGCGCCGTTGCCGCCGCCGTCGGCTTCGAGCACTGCGAGGTTATGCATCGCCTTGGCGTTGCCGCGCTCGGCGGCGCTGGTGTAATAGCGCCGCGCCGTCTCGATATTCTTGGTGACGCCGGAGCCCTTTTCGTAAAGGGTCCCAAGGCGGAACATCGCCGGGACCACGCCGCCTTGCGCGGCGCGCTCGTACCACTTCGCCGCTTCGGGGAGATTTGCCGCAACGCCCTTGCCTTCGGCATAGCGTAGCGCCACTTCGTGGGCTGCCGCCGGATCGCCCTTGAGCGCGGCGGTGCGCAGCACGGGTCCGCCGATCCCGTCGGGCAGTTTTTCCGATGCGGGAATCGTCACGGTCGTCAGTTGACCGCCACTGGCGCTCGACGCTGTCGCGGGTTCGCTGCGCGCGGCCACGAGGCTGCCGATTTCGTCGCTCGCCTGGGCAGTTGCCGGCGCTGGTGCGGGCGTTTCGGCGACCGCCGCGCCGGTTGTCGGCGCTGCGATATCAGCCTGAGCGGCGTCGTCGGCCCGGTTGTTGCTTTTCTGTGGGGTCGCGGCCGGGACGTGCTGCGACTGGCGGTCGAGCGGCGTCGGCGACGTCATGGACGGAGCGTCTGTCGCAGCGGGAGCCGCAGTCGGCGCAGAGATTTTCTTTGAAACGGCGTTCTGCGCCACCGGCGTCGATTGGCCGTCGAGGAACGTCATCGCCAGCTTGAAGGTGCCGAGCACGATCACAACGACGCTGGCGCCGACCAGCAGTGCGCGGATCTTGGAACTGATGGTGCTGCTCTTCGCCGCGGCCCGGATCGAGTCATTGAGTTTCGTCGCGCGGTTCGGTTTGTCGCCGGTCGTCGAAGCTGTTGCGGCGGCCTTGGCGGCGCGGCGTGCGGCCGCAATGAAGCTCGATGGACTCGCAGGCTCGTCGGCGACTGGAGCGGCGATCTCACTCAGGGCATTTTCCGACGCGGTGATGCGCTCGGACGGCGACATGGTGCGGCTCGGCGGCCGCGTCCCGGGCTCAAGCGGATGATCGGGCGGCAGGTCGAGGCCGAGTGTCGTCCGCGGAGTTTCATTGCGCGTTTCGACGACCGGTGCCGTCATGGCAGCCGACTCGATCCGCGAGCTCGGCGTCAGAATATCCCGGATGGCATTCGGCTCGAGTGTAACGGACGGCTCTACGGTCGCGGCCAGCGTCGGCGGCGCGAATGGCGGCTTCTGTCCCTGCGCCGGATTGGGCAATTCCGGCCGCTTCGGCAACGGTGCGGCCGGTGGTGCCGCGACGACGGATGACGCGGGCTGTGCGGTGCGAAGGTCGCCTTCGATAACGGTGAGGCGATCGACGACATGGCTGAGCGTGTTGTGTACGGCCTCGAGCGTATCCTGCGTGGTGCGATTGGATTCCGACTGGCTATGGCGCATGTCGGACAGTTCGCGCCGGATCGTATCGACGACACCATCGTCCATTGCCGGGCCGGCGGTCGGATTGCTCATCGCCGCGAAGCTGACCTGTTGCCGTTCCAGATGGCGCAGGATGTCCTGCAAGCCTTCCTCGACGCGGCCGAGCCCGCCGATACGGTGATCGGCGGATGCTTCGAGCCGCTCCAGCAGATATGAGACACGCTGCTCCAGATGTGCGAAGGCGGATGGGCCGTCCTGGCCGACCGGCATCCGGTCGAGCCGTTCGGACAGCGCCCGCAAGGCGCCCTCGATCTGTTCGGAGCGATCGTCGACGATGCGTTGCGGCCTGCTTTCCAGCGATGAGGTCAGCGTGGCGATACGGGCTTCCAGCGCGGCAAACGAATCGGAATGAATTTCGGAGCGGGCGAACTGATCGACCTTCGAGGATAGCGCCTGAACGTGTTCACTGAGCTGCTCCAGCGCCTCGTTGGACGCGACATTGGAGACGATGCCGCGAAGCGCAGCGATGGCCTCCTCGAGCTGTTGCATCGTCCCCGGACCTTCGCCGGTACGGACGATAGTGTCGAGCCTCGCGCCGAGGCCCCGGATGGCGTCGTCGAAGCCAGCCAATTGCTCGGCGGGAGTCAGCGTGCGCAGTGCGTGCCGGATGTCGCTCAAGGCATGCTCGACGCCCGCCAGCGCCTGATCGTCGCTGCCGCTATGGCGGCTGTCGTTGATGCGCTGCGCCAGCAGTTTGACGTCGCGCTCGATCGATTCGATAGCTTGCCGCGGCATCGCTTCGGTGATGGCGCGGCGAATGTCCGTCAATTCACTGCGGAACGAGGCGATCGCGTGGTCGATTTGCGCCGGCTGATGCAGCGCTTCGATCTGGCTGGTGATTTTTGAAAGTTGTCGTTCCAGTGCCGACATCTGGTCGGGCATGACGGGAGCGGGGTTCGGCGCAACTGTCGAGGCCGCAAGTGGCGACAGGGGGGCCGCGCGGCCGGCTTCCAGTTCGCTTTGCCGGGCCAGAATTTCGGCAATGGCGGAATCGAGCGGCGATGGTCCGCCGGTCGAAGCGGTTGCGAACGTCGGTGCAACGGGACGCTCAGTCATCGGCGGGGGCCCCGGCTGGACAAACGAAGGTTGTGACTGCGGTTGAGGCGCGGCCTGCGGCTTCGGTGCGGTGATCCGCGACAACCGCTCGTCGAGCCTGGAAATCGCGTCGTTCAATTGCCGGGCGACCGGCGGCTGGTCGCGATCCGTCGGTCGCGAGATAGTTTCGATCTGGCGCGCGATCGAATCGAGCCGCTGATGGATTTCGGCGACCTCGGGGGTGTTTTGCGGCGACATCGGCGGATAGGAACGCGGTCCTTGCGCTGCCGCGGCATTTGTTCCGCCGATCGATGAATGCAGCCAATCGGTGAGCGACATGCCGGCACGGCGCGCAGCGGCCTCCGCCCTCTCGCGAACGGATGGCTCGATTTCTTCAACGCTCCATGATCCGCGCGAATTCATGCTGTGGTCCGGTGTCCGATCTGGCGCCGATTGTTGCGCCGTCTGGCTCCACGCGTCCCCGTTTGGTTAAGACAATCCCATCGGGCGGCGCTCGTCTGCCTCTCAACCGGACTTTTTCGTGTTAGGGTAAATAAGCCGTTAAGGATTGACGGAACCGGCCGAAAAGTTGCCGACACGGCCGCTTATGCGCCTGATGCGCCGCCGCGACCGACAGAGGTTTTGGACGCTCGTGTGTTCGAGAGCATTCAACCTATGAGTGTGTCCGCGGCAATAGATTCATTGCTGCGGTGCAAGATTTCTTGGTAGAAACGGTTCCAATAACGCCAGTTTAGAGGGACGACATGCCAAGCTACAAAGCGCCCGTCGATGACGTCAATTTCCTCCTCAACGACGTTTTTCAATTCGACCGTTACAACAATCTTCCCGGCTTCAGCGATGCGTCCCCCGATGTCCGTGGGGCAATTCTGGAGGAGGCGGCCAAGCTGTCCGAGCAGGTCCTGCAACCGCTCAACCGGACCGGCGACCTCGAGGGTTGCGTGCGCAATGACGACGGTAGCGTGGCGACCCCGAAGGGCTTCAAGGAGGCATTCAAGCAGGTCGCGGAGGGTGGTTGGCTCGGCCTGTCGGCGCCCGCCGAGTTTGGCGGCCAGGGGCTGCCGGTGACGCTGTCGCAGACCGTCGCGGAATTTCAGATTTCGGCCAACATGGCGTTTTCGATGTATGGCGGCCTGACCATGGGCGCGACGGCGGCGTTGCTGGTTCACGGCACGCCGGAGCAGAAGGCGACCTATCTGCCGAAGATGGTGTCTGGCGAATGGACCGGCACCATGAACCTCACCGAGCCGCAATGCGGCACCGACCTGGGCCTGTTGCGCACCAAGGCGGTGAAGCAGGCCGACGGCAGTTTCAAGATCACTGGCACCAAGATATTCATCTCGGCCGGCGAACACGACCTCGCCGACAACATTATTCATCTGGTGCTGGCCCGCATCGAGGGTGCGCCTGCCGGCATCAAGGGCGTTTCGCTGTTCGTAGTGCCGAAGGTGCTGGTCAATGCCGACGGCTCGCTCGGTGCGCGCAACGGCGTGTCGTGCGGCTCGATCGAGCACAAGATGGGCATCCACGGCAACTCCACCTGCGTGATGAACTACGACAACGCCACCGGCTGGCTGATCGGCGAAGAAAACAAGGGCATGCAGGGCATGTTCGTGATGATGAACGAGGCGCGGCTTGGCGTCGGCGTTCAGGGCCTCGCGATGTCGGAGGTCGCCTATCAGAACGCGGTCGCCTATGCGCGCGAACGCTTGCAGGGCCGCGCGCTGACCGGGCCGCAGGCGCCGGACAAGCCGGCCGATCCGATTATCGTGCATCCCGACGTGCGCCGCACCTTGCTGTCGATCCGTGCCTTCAACGAGGCAGCACGCGCCATGGTGGTGTGGACCGCGTTGAAGAGCGACATCGCGCACCGTTCCAACGATGCCAAGGATCGCGAAGCGGCCGACGATCACATGGGCCTGATGACGCCGGTGCTGAAGGGCGTGCTGACCGATGGCGGCTTCGCCAATGCGGTGCAGGCGCAACAGGTGTTCGGCGGCCACGGCTATATCGCCGAACAGGGCATGGAGCAGTTCGTGCGCGATGCGCGCATCGCCATGATCTATGAGGGCGCCAACGGCATTCAGGCGCTCGACCTGGTCGGCCGCAAGCTGCCGCGCCACGGCGGCCGTGCCGCGATGGCGTTCTTCGGTGAAGTGACGGCCTTTGCCAAGGAGCATGGGAACGATGAGGCGATGAAGCCGTTCATCGCGCCGCTCTCCACCGCACTCGGCCATCTGCAACAGTCGACGATGTGGCTGATGCAGAATGCGATGGCAAAACCCGACAATGCCGGCGCTGCTGCGACCGATTACATGAAACTGTTCGGCCTCGTGGTGTTTGCCTACATGTGGGCGCGCATGGCGAAAGTCGCGCAGGAGAAGATTGCGGCGGGCGATGCCTCTGCCTATCTCAAGACCAAGCTGGTGACCGGGCGGTTTTTCATGGAACGGATGTTGCCGGAAACCGCGCTGCATCAGGCGCGCATTCAAAGCGGAAGCGGGACCACCATGGAACTGCCGGCCGAAGCATTCTGAGACTGCGATGACGGCGCCCGATTGTGGCGCCGTTCCCATATAGAATTGAGAGTAACCTCGAGGAAAAGCGATGGCTGAAGCCTATATTTACGATCATGTCCGCACGCCGCGCGGCAAAGGCAAGTCCGACGGTTCGCTGCACGAAGTCACGGCGCTGGCACTGGCAACCGCGCCGCTCAAGGCGATCAAGGAACGCAACAATCTCGAAACCGGCAGCGTCGACGACGTCATCCTTGGCGTGGTCGATCCGGTCGGCGAGGCCGGCGGCGATATTTCCCGTTTCGCCGCGTTGCAGGCCGGCCTCGGCACCGACGTGCCGGGCATTCAGATCAGCCGGTTCTGCGCCTCGGGTCTCGATGCCGTGAACTTCGCGGCGGCGCAGGTGATGGCCGGCCAGCACGATCTGACGATTGGCGGTGGCGCGGAATCGATGAGCCGCGTCGGCATTCTGTCGTCGGGCACGGCGTGGCCGATGGACCCGTCGATCGCGGTGCCGTCCTACTTCCTGCCGCAAGGTATTTCCGCCGACCTGATTGCGACCAAGTATGGCTTCTCGCGCGCCGATTGCGACGCCTATGCGGTGGAGAGCCAGAAGCGCGCCGCCGAGTCGTGGGAGAAGGGCTACTTCAAGAACTCGATCATTCCAGTGAAGGATCAGAACGGCCTCACCATTCTCGACAAGGACGAGCACATGCGTCCGTCCACCACGATGCAGTCGCTGGCCTCGTTGCAGCCGTCATTCGAAGTGATGGGCGCGATGGGCGGCTTCGACGCGGTGGCGACGCAGTCGCATCCGGAAGTCGAGAAGGTGGTGCATGTCCATCACGCCGGCAATTCGTCGGGCATCGTCGATGGCGCCGCCGCCGTGCTGCTCGGCAACGAGGCCGCCGGCAAGAAGCACGGCCTCAAGCCGCGCGCGAAGATCAGGGCTTTCGCCAATATCGGCTCCGAGCCCTCAATCATGCTGACCGGCCCGGTGGACGTGACCAAGAAGGTGCTCGCGCGCGCTGGCATGAAACTGGAAGACATCGATCTGTTCGAACTCAACGAGGCGTTCGCCTCGGTGGTGCTGCGCTACATTCAGGCGTTCGACATCGATCACGCCAAGATCAACGTCAACGGCGGCGCCATCGCCATGGGCCATCCGCTTGGCGCGACCGGCGCGATGATCCTCGGCACCGTGCTCGACGAACTGGAGCGCCGCGACCTCAACACCGCGCTGGTGACATTGTGCATCGGCGGCGGCATGGGCACCGCGACCATCATCGAGCGGGTGTGAGGTTCGGAGAAAGGTAGCGTTATCCTGAGGCGGTCGCGCGAAGCGAGACCCTCGAAGGATGACGTTAAAACTATTCAGGTCATCCTTCGAGGCTCGGCCATTCGACCGCGCACCTCAGGATGACGGCAGAGTTGGGAGCGCCAAATGGCATTCAAGAATTTCAAGATCGAAACCGACAGCGACGGCATTGCGCTGGTGACGTGGGACATTCCCGGCAAGTCGATGAACGTGCTCGACACCGCCACCATCGAGGAACTTGGCCAGATCGTCGCGCAGACCACCGGCGACGCGGCGGTGAAAGGCGTCGTCATCACCTCCGGCAAGGATGCGTTCTCCGCCGGCGCCGACCTCTCCATGCTGGAAGGCATGAACCGCACCTATGCGGCGATGTTGAAGGACAAGGGCGAGGAAGCCGCCAACCAGATGCTGTTCGACGAGAGCCGCAAGCTGTCGCAGACGCTGCGCACCATCGAGACCTGCGGCAAGCCGTGGGTCGCGGCGATCAACGGCCTCGCGCTCGGCGGCGCGTTCGAACTGACGCTCGCCTGCCACTATCGTGTCGCGGCCGACAATCCGAAGACGCGGCTTGGCCTGCCGGAGGTCAAGGTCGGCCTGTTTCCGGGCGGCGGCGGCACTCAGCGTCTGCCGCGCATGATGCCGGCGGCGGATGCGCTGCAACTGCTGCTCAAGGGCGATCAGATGACGCTGGCCAAGGCAAAGGCCGCCAACATCGTCGGCGCCATCGTGCCCGCCGCCGATCTCATCAAGGCCGCCAAGGAATGGATCAAGGCCGGCGGCAAGCCGGTTCAGCCGTGGGACGTCAAGGGTTTCAAGTTGCCGGGTGGAGCGGTGTATTCCGCCGCCGGCATGAACGTGTTCCCGCCGGCCAACGCGCTCTATCGCAGCCAGACCTACGACAACTATCCGGCGGCGCGCGCCATCATGAGCTGCGTGTATGAAGGTCTGCTGGTCAATATCGACAACGGCCTGCGCATCGAGTCGCGTTACTTTGCAAAAATCCTGCGCAGCAAGGAAGCGGCGGCGATGATCCGCAGCCTATTCCTGTCGATGCAGGAACTGAACAAGGGCGCGCGCCGCCCCGCAGGCGTGCCGCCAACCAAGGTGAAGAAGCTGGCCGTGATCGGCGCCGGCTTCATGGGCGCCAGCATCGGTTATGTCTCGGCCAAGGCCGGCATCGAGGTGGTGCTGATCGATCGCGATCAGGAAAGCGCCGACAAGGGCAAGGCGCACGCCAAGTCGGTGATCGACGCGCTTGTTGCCAAGGGCCGCGCTAAGGATGCCGATCGCGACGCGCTGATGAACTGCATCACCGCGACTGCGGACTATGCCGCGATCGGCGATTGCGATCTGGTCATCGAAGCGGTGTTCGAGGATCGCAAGGTGAAGGCGGAGACCTTCGCCAAGGCACAGCAGTATCTGCGCAAGGACGCGATCTTCGCTTCCAACACCTCGACCCTGCCGATCAATTCACTGGCCGAAGAGTGGCCGGATCAGTCGCGCTTCATCGGCATTCACTTCTTCTCGCCGGTCGAGAAGATGATGCTGGTGGAGGTGATCCTCGGCAAAAATACCGGCGACGTCGCGCTCGCCACCGCGCTCGACTACGTGCGCCAGATTAGCAAGACGCCGATCGTGGTCAACGATTCGCGCGGCTTCTTTGCCAATCGCTGCGTGCTACGCTTCACCGCCGAAGGGCTCGAGATGCTGATGGAAGGCGTGCCGCCGGCGATGATCGAGAACACCGCGCGGATGGCCGGAATGCCGGTCGGCCCGTTGTCGCTGTCGGATGAGGTCGCGCTCGATCTCGTGCTCAAGATCATGAAGGCGACGGAGGCCGATCTCGGCGCCAACGCCGTCGATCAGGCGCAGAAGAAGCTGATGGTCGCGATGGTTGAGAAGGAAGGCCGCTTCGGCCGCAAGAATGGCAAGGGCTTCTACGACTATCCGGAGAAGGGCAAGGGCCAGAAGTCGCTATGGTCGGGCATTGCCGCCTTGCAGCCGAAACATCTCGATCCCGATACGCTCGATGTCGAGGAATTGAAGCAGCGTTTCCTCGTGGCCCAGGCCGTGGAAGCCGCGCGTACCGTGGAGGATCACGTCATCGTCGATCCGCGCGAGGCCGACGTCGGCTCTATCCTCGGCTTCGGCTTCGCGCCGTTCACCGGCGGCACCCTGTCCTACATCGACTTCATGGGAACGAAAAACTTCGTCGCGCTGTGCCACAAGCTCGAGGCAAAATACGGTTCGCGCTTCACGCCGCCGAAGCTGCTGGAAGACATGGCCGCCAAGGGCGAAACCTTCTACGGTCGCTTCCCGCCGAAGAAGGCGGCGGCGTAAACAACCTCAGCGTCGTCCTCGTGCAGGCGAGGACCCAGACTCAGCAGCGGTTCGGCTCGATCACCTGAGGCGAGGTTGTTTGTAACAACCGATGCCAGGGGATCTGGTCCCCCCCTGCGCGGGGACGACTCCGAGGATTGATGTCGAATTTAAAAGGGCCGGATCGTCGATCCGGCCCCTCGGTTTATGGTTAGCTTGCGGCTGTGCGGGATGGCTTACGCCAGTCCTTCGCTCTTCAGCGCGGCTTGCACTTGCGGACGGCCCGCAACGCGGGTCTTGTAGGCCATCAGGTTCTTTAGCGCGGAGAGGTCGAATTTGTGGGCATCGGCCCAGCGCAGCATGGTGTAGAGATAGCCGTCGGCCACGCTGAATTGCTTGCCCATCAAGTAGTCGTGACCCGAAAGCTTCTCGTCGACATGCTTCAGCTTGCCCATCAGGCGGTCGCGGAAGAACTGCTTGGTTTCGTCGCTCAGAACCGGTGCGAACAGCGGGCTGAAGTTCTTGTGTAACTCGCTGGTGAGGAAGTTCAGCCATTCTTGCAAGCGATAGCGCTCGGTGGTGCCATTCGCGGGCGCGAGATTCTTGCCGGCGGCCTTGTCGGCGATGGCCTGCACGATCACCGGGCCCTCGGTCAGGATGCTGCCGTCGTCGAGTTGCAGCGTCGGCACCTGCCCCTTGGGGTTGACCTTGAGGAAGTCGCTGCCATCCTCCACCTTCTTGGCCTTGAGGTCGACCTTGGCGAGGTCATGCGCCAGCCCGGCCTCGAGCAGCGCGATATGCGGCGACAGCGAACAGGCGCCCGGCGAATAATAGAGCTTCATCGGAATTGTTCTCCCTGAGGATTGTCAGTATGTGATGACTTGATTAAATGCGCCTGCATGGAATAGTCAAGAATGATGCATCTGCATTTATAAAGATGCTCAATCGGAATATTTTCGACGAATACACCGCTTCGACCAGTACACCGTGGACCATGGAATGAAACGCAAGCCATCGACGGAGGCGACCGCAGCGTGGATACGACTGATGCGCATCCAGTCGAGGGTGCTGGGCGCGGTCGAGCAGGATTTGAAGAAGGCGGGGTTTCCTCCGCTCGCCTGGTATGACGCGCTGCTGGAGTTGTCGCGGGCGCCGGGCGGCGAGATGCGCCCGGTCGAACTCGAGAAGCAGATGTTGATTCCGCAGTATTCGACGTCGCGCCTGATCGACCGCCTGGTCGAGGAGGGTCTCGCGGCGCGGCGTGAATGCAAGATGGACAAACGCGGCCTGTTCGTTGAGATCACCGAGGCTGGGCGCGATTTGCAGAAACGAATGTGGAGCGCCTATTCGGCCGCCATCGAACGACACGTCGGCTCGAAGCTGTCGGATGCCGATGCGGCGAAGTTGTGTGGATTGCTTGATCGGCTGGGATGCTCTTGCGATCAAGCCGCAGCGATTGCGCCAAACATAGCGGCGACACGATGAATTCACTCAATACACCCGGTCGCGCGCCGTTCGGCCACGATCCTGTCTTTCGCCGCGCGGACACAGTTGTCGCGGTTCTTCCCCGGATATTTCATGGCGCGTGATCAGACCGATACGACGCCGCTGCAGTCCCGCGACGATTTGGTGGCGTGGTTCGAGGCGGGCATCAAGCCGAAGTCGGAATTCAGGATCGGCACTGAACACGAAAAGACCCCATTCACCGTCAGTGGACATCATCCGGTGCCTTATGAAGGCCCGCGCGGCATCGGTGCGTTGCTGGAAGGCATGCGGCTCCTGCTCGGCTGGGAGCCGATCATGGAGCGCGGCAACATTATCGGGCTGCATGACGTGACTGGTGGCGGCGCGATTTCGCTTGAGCCCGGTGGTCAGTTCGAATTGTCCGGTGCGCCGCTTGAAACCGTGCATCAGACCCAGGCCGAACTGATGGCGCATCTGGCGCAGGTCCGGGAAGTCGCTGCGCCGCTCGGCATTCGCTTCCTTGGCCTTGGGATGACGCCGTCATGGTCGCGGGCGGAGATTCCGGCGATGCCGAAGGGCCGCTACAAGATCATGACCGGCTACATGCCGAAGGTCGGTCAGTACGGCCTCGATATGATGTACCGGACCTGCACGGTACAGACCAATCTCGATTTCTCCTCGGAAGCCGACATGGTCAAGAAACTGCGGGTCGCGGTCGCATTGCAGCCGGTGGCGACGGCGCTATTCGCGAACTCGCCGTTCACCGAGGGCAAGCCGAACGGCTTCCTGTCGTTCCGCTCGGAGATCTGGCGCGATACCGACAACGCGCGGGCCGGCATGATTCCGTGGGCGTTCGAATCCGGCATGGGTTTTGAGCGCTGGGTCGACTACGCGCTCGACGTACCGATGTATTTCGTCAAGCGCGGCGACGATTATATCGACGTGTCGGGTTCCTCTTTCCGTGATTTTTTTGAAGGCAAGAACGCCAAACTGCCCGGCGAGCGCCCGACCCTGTCCGATTGGGCCAACCATCTCTCGACGATTTTCCCCGAGGTGCGCCTGAAGCGCTATCTCGAGATGCGCGGCGCCGACGGCGTACCGTGGGGGCGTCTACCGTCGCTGCCGGCGTTCTGGGTCGGCCTGCTTTACGATGACGTCAGCCTCGACGCGGCATGGGATATCGCCAAGCACTGGAATGCCCATGAACGACAGGCGTTGCGCGATGATGTGCCGCGCTTCGGCTTCAAGGCCCGCATCCGCGATCGCTATCTGTTCGAGATCGCCAAGGAATGTCTGACGCTCGCACATGCGGGGCTGCGACGACGCGGCCATGTCGATCATCTCGGCCGTGATGAAACCCGCCATTTGACGGCGCTCGACGAGATCGTTGAATCCGGTTGCTCGCCGGCGGAAGAGATGCTGGAAAAATATCACGGCGCCTGGAATGGTTCGGTCGAACCGGCCTACGACGAATACGCGTTCTGACCTTCCGGATCTGACATGATCGGGCCTCCGGTGCATGCGCCTGTGGTTGCGTTGCTCATCAGCAAGTCGTGAGGTGTCAGCGCCGTTCATCCGCCGTACAGGAAGATGGCGATTAGATGTTCTTTGTCGCCGCGCCAGGGGGCTGGTGCGGCGACTTGAGTATTTCAGCGGTTTGAGCGAGCGCCATCCAACGCGGGTCTCGCATGAATTGACATGAAAGGCGGCAATTGCGTCCGGCTGCGTCCGCTCGCTAACTGAAAGGGGTTTGGCATGATGGGCGCCTCCATTTTCAGAACGTCGATTTTCAAAACGTCGATGGCGCTCCTCGTGCTGGCGTTGGCGTTCATATCCATGGATGCGGCATCTTCGGCCCGTGCGCAGGTGAATTTCGATCGTATCGGCGGCGACTATCTGCGATCGCCGATACGCTCCGGGGATCCGGCGGATTGCGCGATGATCTGCGAACGCGACAAGCGTTGCCGGTCCTGGACCTTCAGCTATCCGACCCTCGTGGAAGGCGCCTTCTGCTGGCTCAAGAGCAGCGTGCCGCAGCGCTCTCACAGCGATTGCTGCATTTCGGGCGTTCGTGGCGCCGGTGTTCTCGAGCCTCATATCAAAGGGATCGAAACGTCCACCGACCGGACCGGCGGCGACTATCGCAACTTCGAAATCAAGGGGAAGTCCGGCGAGGAGCACTGCAAGGCGGCCTGTACCGGCGATAACAGGTGCCGAGCCTGGACTTACGCGCGGCCCGGTTATGCCGGACGCGAGGCGCGCTGCTTCCTGAAAAAGGAAATCAAGCCGCCGCGCCGCAGGCCCGGATTCATTTCGGGCGTGGTCAGATAAGTCCGACGGCCACGCTCTTTCAGAGATCGAATGCTTTCTGCGCGGTCTTGGATGCCAGCGCGCGCCACTGCCGTTTCAGGAGTGGTTCGATGTCGGCACGTTTGGTTCGCGACAGGCGGAGCAGGACGATCGGATAGGCGCGATAGTGATCAGTGAAATAGAACACTTTCGGCTGCCGCTCCATCAGCATGTCGCGCTCGTCGGGCGGAACGCCGGGCATCACCAGGCTGTCGCCATCCTCCTTCAATCGCACGAGCAACTTCTTGCGCACTTTCAATGCCGGCGTGCCATAGGACGTGCCGTCCGTCACCTCCGGCCAAGCCAGCGCGATCTTGCGAATGTCCTCGAAGGTCACGGCATCGACCTCCCGGTCTGTGCGATGATCTAATGCACCGGCGTGAAGAATCGCGTCAGGCGAAAGCCTGACAGCCACGTCCACACCGGCTGATGTCGGATGCCGAGATCCCACGATCCGACGATGGCATCAACGCGACCGACCAGGTCGGTGACCGGCAGAAGCCCGACGCCGCCTTCGGCAACGGGGACACGGCTGTCGGCTGAGTTGTCGCGATTGTCACCCATCACAAACAAGTGACCCGGCGGTACGGCTACTTCTGCGGTGTTATCGAGCCCGCCGTTCATGCGCAGTTTGAAAATAGGGTGCGACGCGCCGCCGGGTAGCGTCTCGATATAGCGTTGCGCCATCTCGCTGGCGCCATTGTCTCGTTCCGCTTCGCCAAGGCCGTCCGCCTTGAGTGCAACCAGCGCGCCATTGAGCCAGAGCCGCCCGTTGCGCATCTGCACGCGGTCGCCGGGCAGGCCGACGACACGCTTGACCCAGACCTGCGAGGTATCGCCGGGCCAGCGGAATACGACCACGTCGCCGCGCTTCGGCAATTGTCCGAGAACGCGCTCGGTGGTCGGCACGGTGATATGGATCGGGAGCGAGGCGGCGCTGTAGCCGTAGGGGAACTTGGACGCCAGCAACGCATCGCCGATCAGGAGCGTCGGCTCCATCGAGGCGGACGGTACGTAGAACGGCTCGGCCAGCGCGCCCTTGGCGATGAACACCGCCAGCACGATGCCTGCAATCTGGCTCAGGGAAGACAGCCAGCGCTGGCGCGGCTTTGGCTTTGCTGCCGGCGTGGTCTCACTGCTCATCCGCCGGTGCCTCCAACCGTGATGCGGTCCATCCGCAGCGTTGGCTGCCCGACGCCGACCGGCACGCCTTGGCCCTGTTTGCCGCAGGTACCGATGCCGTCGTCGAGGGCGAGATCGTTGCCGATCATGGTGATGCGATGCAGGTCGGTCGGACCGTTGCCGATCAGCATCGCGCCTTTCAGCGGCGCGCCAAGCTTGCCGTTCTCGATCTTGTAGGCTTCGGTGCACTGGAACACGTATTTGCCGGAGGTGATGTCGACCTGCCCGCCGCCGAAATTGGCGGCGTAGATGCCGTTCTTCACCGAGGCGAGGATTTCTGCCGGATCGCGCTGCCCCGCCAGCATGTAGGTGTTGGTCATGCGCGGCATCGGGACGTGGGCGTAGCTTTGGCGGCGGCCGTTGCCGGTCGGCTTCATGTTCATCAGTCGGGCGTTCTGGCGGTCCTGCATGTAGCCGACCAGGATGCCGTCCTCGATCAGCATGGTGCGATTGGTCGGCGTGCCTTCGTCGTCGATCGACAGCGATCCGCGCCGCGCCGAAATGGTGCCGTCGTCAACCACCGTGACGCCCTTGGCAGCGACCTGCTGGCCCATCAGGCCGGCGAAGGCCGAGGTCTGCTTGCGGTTGAAGTCACCCTCAAGCCCGTGCCCCACGGCTTCGTGCAGCATCACGCCGGGCCAGCCCGGGCCGAGCACGACGTCCATCTCGCCGGCCGGAGCGGGGACCGAATCGAGATTGACGATGGCTTCGCGCAACGCACCGTCGGCGGCCTCGCGCCATGCCTTGGTCTCGATGAAGCGGGCATAGCCTTCGCGCCCGCCATAGCCCTTACTGCCACTCTCCTGCCGGTCGCCCTGTCCAGCAACGACGGAGATGTTGACCCGCACCAGCGGGCGGATGTCGCGATAGCTTTCGCCATCGGGGCGCAGGATCTCGATCACCTGCCAGGTCGCGCCAAGGCTGACCGACACTTGCCGCACCCGCGGATCTTTGTCGCGGACATAGGCGTCGATTTCCGCCAGCAGCTTGACCTTGGCCTCGAAGCCCGGCGCGTCCAGCGGATTGTCGTCGCCGTAAAGGCGGACGTTGGTGTGCTGTGGAGCCCCCGCGAAGGTGCCTTGGTAGCCGCCGCGAACCGCCTGCACCGCATCGGCGGCGCGAATCAGCGCCGGCAGCGACACGTCGGAGGAATGGGCATAGCCGACGGCGTCGTCCTTGACGGCGCGCAGCCCAAACCCCTGCGCGGTGTCATAGGTGGCCTGCTTGAGCCGCCCGTTATCGAAGGCCAGTGCCTCGGTCTGGCTGTATTCGAGGAAAAGTTCGCCGTCGTCGGCGCCACTCAAGCCTCGCGTGATCTCGTGGCGCACCCGGTCGCGGTCGAGTTTGGCGCGGTCGAGCAGGGAGGTGGCGGCGGGATCGGTCATGGCGGGCTCCAAAGGCGGCGAGCGGAATGCTTGATCCCGAAGATAGGCACGGATGCCTGGGAAGGGGAGAGCCTTGGTCGAGATGACACCATCAGATCAAGGCGATCCCGCCGAAAAGCCCTGCCGGGCTATCCCGTGCCGCTATGGCAGCTTGTCGTAGCCTTCCGCCAGTCCATTCAGGCTGAGCGGGAAGCCGATGCCTTCTTCCGGCGTCTCGAAAATGATGAAGGTCGCGGTCTTGGCGTTGCGGATCTGACCCAGCAGCTTGTCGTCCATCACAACTTCGGCAACGCAGCCGTTGGGCAGGCAGCGCACGAAACCGGCGCGGCCGACATCGACATTGTCGAGCTTCAGCCCCAGACCGGACGGCAGCAACACGCCGAGCGGGGCAACCACCCGCATCAGCTTGCTTTTCTGGTCGGCGGTCTTGAGTACGATCACGGTCAGGCCGGCATTGGAACGATCCTCCGCCACCACGCTCTGGATCAGCGCGCATTGCTCGGCCTTGGCGCCGGGCGGGGTGTCGCAACGGATTTGCCAGTCGCCGTGCACCGAGCGGACCGCGCCCTGGGCGTTGGCGGGCATCCCCGTACCGCACAACAGTGCCACCATCGCCGCGCCGGCGATCCATCTGGCGGTCCGCCGTGTCACCGAGGCGATTGTCGAGCGGCGGTTCTCGGAATCCCGTGCGATTTGCTGGTTCGAAGGCCCCATCGGGGTCGATCCCTTCAATGTCTGTCCAGTTTCTGTCCGGTTCTGGACTGATACGGCAATGACGGCGCCTTGAAGGCGGGCCGCGCCAAAAATGCGTTCGCGATACCGGCGAATCAGGTTCCGACGCAGCGTCTCGCCTGTGGGTACATCGGTCAATCCGCCTGTCAAGCGCCGTCACGGCAGAGTGGGCAAAATCATCCGGTTTTGTGGCTATTTGAGCCGCCTGCCAGCAATCCCTTCAAATGCGTCACATCACCCCTACTACTGCATTGCGAGAACCGGCGAATTATGATTTGAGAGGCAAGATTTCGACGCGTTCTAACGATCTGACCAGCAGTCTTTGTCGTCAGGGGCGTCGTTCGGCACGGGCGCCGTGGGCGGCGGGTGCTTTTGAGTTCTATGACAAGGAGCGCGAGCGGCATGACTATGTCGAGGGGCAAGATCGGCCGGCAGTTGTTGGGGTTGGCGATTATCGGGATCGCGCTGGCGGTTGGTGGTGTTGCATTCGCGGAAGTCGGGCAGCCCAAGCCGTGGGAAATGACGCTTCAGCAATCCGCCTCGCCGGTGATGGACAACATCGAATGGTTCCACACCTTCCTGCTCTGGATCATCACCGCGATCACCGTGCTGGTGATGGTGTTGCTCATCTGGGTGATGGTGAAGTTCAATTCGAAATCCAACCCGGTGCCGTCGCGAACCACGCATAACACGCTGATCGAAGTGATCTGGACCATCGTTCCGGTCATGATCCTGGTGGGTATCGCGATCCCGTCGTTCCGGTTGCTGTTCGAGCAGACCGACATTCCCAAGGCCGATATCACCATCAAGGCGACCGGCAAGCAGTGGTACTGGACCTATTCCTATCCGGACAACGGCAAGATCGAATTCGACTCGTTGATGGCTGCGGACAAGCAGCCGCGCCTGCTGGCGGTCGACAACGAAATGGTGGTGCCGGTCAACAAGGTGATCCGGGTGCAGACCACCGGCGCCGACGTCATTCACGCTTTTGCGGTGCCGGCCTTCGGCATCAAGATCGACGCCATTCCGGGCCGTCTGAACGAGACCTGGTTCAAGGCGACCAAGACCGGCATGTTCTATGGCCAGTGCTCGGAACTGTGCGGCAAGGATCACGCCTTTATGCCGATCGCCGTCCGTGTTGTGAGCGATCAGGAATTCGCGACCTGGATCGAGGCCGCAAAGAAGAAATTTGCCTCGTCGGGCACGGACACCTACGCCGTGGCGCAAGCGGGACAACAGTAACAAGAGCAGTACGGAATTTCGCCCGCATCGGCCGAAGCGGGCGATAGGATCGCAAGGTCCAGGGATCGCAGGACAGGATTTCGAAAATGGCAAGCACCGCAGCAGCTCATTCCCATCAGGGTCATGACGATCACGCGCATGGTCATCCGACCGGTTGGCGGCGCTACGTCTACTCGACCAATCACAAGGACATCGGCACGATGTACCTGATCTTCGCGCTGATCGCCGGTTTGATCGGCGGCGCGATGTCGGTCGCGATCCGCCTCGAGCTGATGTATCCGGGCGTGCAGTTCTTCCATCAGACCCACGAATACAACGTGTTTGTGACCTCCCACGGTCTGATCATGATCTTCTTCATGGTGATGCCGGCGATGATCGGTGGTTTCGGAAACTGGATGGTGCCGCTAATGATTGGCGCGCCGGACATGGCCTTCCCGCGCATGAACAACATTTCGTTCTGGCTGCTGCCGGCCGCATTCTCGCTGCTGCTGATCTCGACCTTCGTGGAGGGCGAGCCGGGCGGCAGCGGTGCCGGCACCGGCTGGACAATGTACGCGCCGCTATCGACATCGGGGCATCCGGGACCAGCGGTCGATTTCGTGATTTTGTCGATGCATTTGGCCGGCGCCTCGTCGATTCTCGGTGCCATCAACTTCATCACCACCATCTTCAACATGCGTGCGCCGGGCATGACCCTGCACAAGATGCCGCTGTTCGTGTGGTCGATCTTGGTGACCGTGTTCCTGCTGCTGCTGTCGCTGCCGGTTCTGGCGGGCGCCATCACCATGCTGCTGACCGACCGTAACTTCGGCACCTCGTTTTTCGCGGCCGATGGTGGCGGCGATCCGATCCTGTTCCAGCATCTGTTCTGGTTCTTCGGTCACCCCGAAGTGTACATCCTGATTCTGCCGGGCTTCGGCATGATCAGCCAGATCGTCGCGACCTTCGCGCGCAAGCCGGTGTTCGGCTATCTCGGCATGGCCTATGCGATGGTCGCGATCGGTGGCATCGGCTTCGTGGTGTGGGCGCACCACATGTACACAGTGGGCATGTCGGGTGCGACGCAGGCCTATTTCGTCGCGGCGACCATGGTGATCGCGGTGCCGACCGGCGTGAAGATCTTCTCGTGGATCGCCACGATGTGGGGCGGCTCGATCGAGTTCAAGGCGCCGATGCTCTGGGCGATCGGCTTCATCTTCCTGTTCACCGTCGGTGGCGTCACCGGCGTGGTGCTAGCCAACGCCGGCGTCGATCGCGTGCTGCAGGAGACCTACTACGTCATCGCGCACTTCCATTATGTGATGGGCGTCGCCGCGGTGTTCGCGATCTTCGCCGGCTGGTACTACTGGTTCCCGAAGATCACCGGCTACATGTACTCGGACACCATCGCCAAGCTGCACTTCTGGTTTATGTTCATCGGCGCTAACATCCTGTTCTTCCCGCAGCACTTCCTCGGTCTGTCGGGCATGCCGCGCCGCTATGTCGACTATCCGGACGCGTTCGCCGGCTGGAATCTGGTGTCGTCGATCGGTGCCTACATCACATTCTTCGGTGTGGTGATCTTCCTCTACGGCATGGCGCTGGCGCTGATCCGCAAGGAGAAGGCGGCGGACAACCCGTGGGGTGCAGGTGCGACCACGCTGGAATGGACGCTGTCGTCGCCGCCGCCGTTCCACCAGTTTGAGACGCTGCCGCGCGTGCAGTAATTGTCATCGCGGCGCGTTTCGACGCGCCGCGCCGTCGTCGAAGCTTCGCCGCGGGCCGCAATGTCCCGGCGAAAGCCGTTACGGAAGTGAGAGCAATCTTGTCGATTGTCGAGAATCACTCGCTGACGCTGCCGCCCCGTATCTCGGAGGCGGGCGTCGGCGATTACATTGCGCTGCTCAAGCCGCGCGTGATGTCGTTGGTGGTGTTCACGGCGCTGGTCGGTCTGCTGATCGCGCCGGGGCATGTTCATCCGGTGCTGGCGATTACGTCGATCCTCTGCATCGCGGTCGGCGCGGGCGCGTCCGGCGCGCTCAACATGTGGTACGACGCCGATATCGACGCGCTGATGTCGCGCACCGCCAAACGGCCAGTACCGACCGGACGGGTAACGCCGCAGGAGGCGCTGACGTTCGGCCTCATCCTGTCATTCTTCTCGGTGATGACGCTCGGCATTCTCGTCAACTGGGTTGCGGGGGCGCTGCTCGCCTTCACGATCTTCTTCTACGCCGTCGTCTATACGATGTGGCTGAAGCGCTGGACCGCGCAGAACATCGTGATCGGCGGCGCCGCCGGCGCGCTGCCGCCGGTCGTGGCGTGGGCCGCGGCTACCGGTTCGCTGTCGGTCGAGCCGATCCTGCTGTTCCTCATCATCTTCTTCTGGACGCCACCGCACTTCTGGGCGCTGGCATTGTTCCGCAGTGACGACTACGCCCGCGCCGGCGTGCCGATGTTGCCGGTGGTCGCCGGTCCCGATGCGACGCGCCTGCAAATCCTGCTCTACACCATCGTGCTGGTCGCGGTCGCCGCCACGCCATGGGCGCTGGGTTATTTCAGCGCGGTCTTTGGCGTATCGTCACTGGTGCTGGGCGGCTGGATGCTGCTGCTCGCAATCAACGTCTATCGACGCCGCGAGGGCGCGCCGGCGGTGCGCGCGGCGCGGCAGTTGTTCGGCTTTTCGCTGCTGTATCTGTTCGCCTTGTTTGCCATCCTGCTGCTCGAGGTCGTGGTCACGGCCGTGCTGGCGCAGTTCGGCTAGGGATGCGTGCGATCCATGGACGAGGAGCAACCACCGGGGATCGTGTTGACCGAGGCGCAAAAGAAGAAGCGCCGGGAACGGTCGATCGCGATTGCGGTGGCGCTGGGAATCCTGGTGATACTGTTTTTCGCCGTCACCCTGGTGAAGGGACCGGCGGTGCTCAACCGTCCTATGTGAGGGCGGTCGACGGAGCTGACGAAAGGCTGAGCGGGACGTGACGAGGGTGTGGGGCAAATCGGAAGGCAGGTCGATATGACGACGCCCGAACCGACAGACGGCAACAAACCGATGCCGCGCCGTGCGCGCGGTTTACGTCGCGATACGGGCGTTGCCATTGCCTGTGGCCTGTTCGTCGCGATGATGGTCGGTGCTGCCTACGCGGCCGTGCCATTCTACAACTGGTTCTGCCGCACCACCGGCTTCAACGGCACCACGCAGGTCGCGACCACGCTGCCGTCGGGCCAACCGCTCGGCCGTAAGATCGCGGTGCGCTTCGATTCGAACGTGAGCGGCGGCCTGCCGTGGAAGTTCGAGCCGGAGAAAACCGAGATCGAAGTCCATATTGGCGAAGTGGTGACGGCCTATTACACGGTCACCAACACCGCCGCTCGCACCACCACCGGCCAGGCTGCCTACAACGTCGCGCCGCTGACGGTCGGATCGTATTTCCAGAAGATCAACTGCTTCTGCTTCACCGAGCAGACCTTGGCGCCGGGCGAGAAGCGCGAGATGGCGGTGGTCTTCTACGTCGATCCCGCCATCACCAAGGATAGCGAGAACAACAATGTCGACACCATCACCTTGTCCTATACGTTCTATCCCGTCCGCGAACCCGCTCCTAAGCCGGTTGCCTCGGGCGAGCCGGACCGGCGCAAGGGAAATCTGTGACGCTCACTTCCGCCCGCTGAACGCGCGCGATTGATTTTTGAACGAATATGTGCCGACTAGTGCGGCACGCCCTACGGAGAGACTGCAATGGCTACGGCGCACGCGAAGCACCACGACTACCACCTCGTTGATCCGAGCCCATGGCCTGCGGTCGGCTCGCTCTCGGCCTTCATTATGGCGGTGGGCGCGATCTCGTGGATGCACCACCTTTACTCGGCCGCGCCGATCGTGTTCGGCATCGGCACCATCGGCGTGCTCTACACCATGGCCGCCTGGTGGGGCGACGTCATTCGCGAAGCCGAGCACAAGGGCGACCACACCCGCGTGGTGCAGATCAGCCATCGCTACGGCATGATCCTGTTCATCGCCTCCGAGGTGATGTTCTTCGTCGCCTGGTTCTGGGCCTACTTCAACTCGGCACTGTTCCCGGCCGACCCCGTTCACTTCACCCGCGAGGCGCTTTTCGGCGGGGTCTGGCCGCCTAAGGACATTCAGACCTTCGATCCGTGGCACCTGCCGCTGCTCAACACGCTGATCCTGCTGACCTCGGGCACCACCGTCACCTGGGCGCATCACGCGCTGCTGGAAGGCGATCGCAAGGGCCTCAAGTGGGGCTTGATTCTCACCGTCGTGCTCGGCGCCTGCTTCACCTGCGTTCAGGCTTACGAATATCATCACGCCGCGTTCAGTTTCGCCGGCAACGTCTATGGCGCGACCTTCTTCATGGCGACCGGCTTCCACGGTTTCCACGTGCTGGTCGGCACCATCTTCCTGCTGGTCTGCCTGTTCCGTGCTTATGCCGGCCACTTCACGCCAACCCATCACCTCGGCTTCGAGTTCGCCGCCTGGTACTGGCATTTCGTCGACGTGGTGTGGCTGTTCCTGTTCATCTGCATCTACGTCTGGGGCCACGGCGCCGCCGAGATGGCGCACGCCGCCCACTAAGGCGGGGATGACCGTGCTACAAGGGGCGGCCGCAGGGCCGCCCTTTTGCATTTCGCCGGGGCGTCCCGGCAAACTGGAAAGAAGATCGATGTCGGACGACTATTCGACGACGCTGTCGCAGAGCATCACGCGTGGTCTGTTGTGCCGCTGCCCGCGCTGCGGCGAAGGTAAGCTGTTCGCGGGATACATCCGGCTGCGGCCGAAGTGCGATCGCTGTGAGCTAGATTATGCCTTTACCGATAGCGGCGATGGCCCGTCGGTTTTCATCATTCTGATCGCCGGCTTCATTGTTGTGGCCTGCGCCTTGATCGTCGAGGTCAAGTATCAGCCGCCGTTCTGGGTCCATGCCGCGTTGTGGATTCCGCTGGTGGCGCTCACCACGCTGCTGCCGCTGCGCGCGATGAAGTCGCTGCTGATCTCGCTGCAATTTCACCACAAGGCAGCAGAGGGCCAGTTGACGCAGCGGGATCCGACATGACCGCCGCGGCGGGGGGGCTACGGAGGGTCGCTGGGCTCAGCATTTTCTCCGCAGTGATTGTGGCGCTGCTGATCGGGCTCGGCGTTTGGCAATTGCAGCGGCGCGTCGAGAAGCACGCGTTGATCGCCATGCTCGACGAGCGGCTGGCCGCTGCGCCGGTGCCGCTCCCGGCGGCTGCGGACTGGCCGAAATTGACGCAGGCGCACGACGAGTTTCGCCGCGTGACGTTCCCGGCGACGTTCGGGACACAGCCCGAGGCGCACGTCTTCAGTTCTGGGTCCGCCGTCCGCGCCGATATCACCAGTCCCGGCGTCTGGGTGTTTGCACCGGCGCGAGCCGAAGGCTCCGGCATCGTTGCGATCAATCGCGGCTTCGCGCCCGAAGGTCAATTCGAGCGCATCTCGCCGGCGCCCTCCGGAGCGGTAACGCTGACTGGCTATCTGCGCTTTGCGGAAACGCCGGGGATGTGGACGCCACAGGCAGACCCCACCAAGCGGCTCTGGTTCCTTCGCGATCCGGCGGCGATGGCGCAGGTGTTGAACTGGGGGAAGATCGCGCCGTTCTATATCGACCTGGAAACGCCGGCGCCCGCCAACAGCGTGCCGAAGCCGGGTCCGCTCGTCGTGCATCTGAAAGACGATCATATGCAATACGCCATCACCTGGTTCGGGCTGGCGGCGGCTGTGGGGATTGCCTTCGCAGTATGGCTCGCCCGTGCGCTGGCCGAGGGGCGGCTGCCGCCCGACGACGGCTCGAAACCGGCGGGATGACCGGCTACACCGGATCGCAACGGTGGTTTCCCCATCGCGTGAAAACGCTATAACGGTCCGGCCTTTGGAGGACACCTTGACGCGATACATCTCGACCCGTGGCGAAGCGCCGGCCCTCGGCTTCTGCGATGTGATGCTGACCGGCCTCGCGCGCGACGGCGGGCTCTACGTACCGGAGGTTTGGCCGCAACTGACGCCGGCCGTCATCGCCGGGCTGGCCGGGCGGCCGTATTGGGAAGTTGCGGTCGAGGTGATCCGTCCGTTCGTTGGCGGAGAAATTTCCGACGCAGATCTCGGCCGCATGGCGCACGAGGCTTACGCGACGTTCCGTCATCCGGCAGTGGTGCCGCTGGATCAGAGCGGCGCCAATCAGTTCGTGCTGGAGCTGTTTCACGGCCCGACCCTGGCGTTCAAGGACGTCGCGATGCAGTTGCTGTCGCGATTGATGGATCATGTGCTGGCGAAGCGCGGACAGCGCACCACCATCGTAGTCGCCACGTCGGGTGATACGGGCGGCGCGGCGGTCGATGCGTTCGCCAATCGCGACAATGTCGATCTCGTCGTGCTGTTTCCGAATGGACGCATCTCCGACGTGCAGCGGCGGATGATGACGACCACCGGCGCGGCCAACGTCTACGCGCTGGCGATCGACGGAACCTTCGACGATTGCCAGGCGATCGTGAAAGGCTGCTTCAATCATCATGCTTTCCGCGACAAGGTTGCGCTGTCCGGGGTCAATTCGATCAACTGGGCGCGGATCGTGGCGCAGGTGGTGTATTACGTCACCTCGGCGGTGGCGCTCGGCGCGCCGGCGCGCAAGGTCGACTTCACCGTGCCGACCGGCAATTTCGGCGACATTTTCGCAGGCTATGTGGCGAAGCGCATCGGCGTGCCGATCCGGCAGTTACGTATCGCCACCAACAGCAACGATATCTTGGCGCGTACTCTGAAGACCGGCATCTACGAGGTGCGCGGCGTCCATGGCACGACGTCGCCGTCGATGGACATTCAGGTGTCGTCGAATTTCGAACGGCTGCTGTTCGAGGCCGCAGGCCGCGATAGTGCGGTGGTGCGTGGTTTGATGGCGTCGCTGGAGCAGTCGCACCGCTTCGTGCTGCCGGACGCGATGCTGGCGTCGATCCGCAACGAGTTCGACGCAGGCCGTGCCGACGAGACCGAAACCGATGCGGCCATTCGCGCTGCCTGGCGCGAGGCCGGGGATCTGATCGATCCACACACGGCGGTCGCGCTGGCAGTGGCCGATCGTGACGTCACCGATGACAGCCTGCCCAACGTCGTGCTGTCCACGGCGCATCCGGCGAAATTCCCCGATGCGGTCGAGGCCGCGTGTGGCGTGCGTCCGGCATTGCCGCCGTGGCTCGACGGCTTGATGAGCCGCCCCGAACAGATGCGGACGATGAACAACGATCAGGGTGAAGTGGAGCGGTTCGTGCTGTCGGTGAGCCGCGCCGCCAACGCGGGAGTTGCCGGATGAGCGTCGAGGTCAGCAAGCTTCCGTCGGGTCTCACGGTCGTCACCGACACCATGGCGCATCTGGAAACCGCCGCACTTGGCGTGTGGGCCGGGGTCGGCGGCCGCGACGAGAAACCGGATGAGCATGGCATCTCTCATCTTCTTGAACATATGGCGTTCAAGGGCACCGAGCGGCGCTCCTCGCGCGAGATCGTCGAGGAGATCGAGGCGGTCGGCGGCGATCTCAATGCCGCCACCAGCACCGAGACGACCGCTTATTATGCGCGGGTGATGAAGGCCGACGTGCCGCTGGCGCTCGACGTGCTGTCGGACATCATTTCGCATCCGACCTTCGTGACCGAGGAGCTGGAACGTGAAAAGAGCGTGATCGAACAGGAGATCGGCGCATCGCAGGATACGCCGGACGACGTGGTGTTCGAGTATCTCAGCGAGCTTTGCTATCCGGACCAGCCGATCGGGCGTTCGCTGCTCGGCACGACCAAGACGCTCAAAGCCTTCAATCGCGATTCGCTGCGGAATTATCTGACGACGCACTATCGCGGCCCAAACATGGTGGTGGCCGCCGCCGGTGCGGTCGATCATGCGCGCGTTGTCGCCGAAGTCACGGAGCGCTTCGCCGGTCTGGACGCCGCGCCGGCGCCAGAGCCAGCGCCTGCGATCTTCGGCAACGGCGGGTCGCGTATCGTGCATCGCGAGCTTGAACAGGCGCATCTCACCATGGCGCTTGAAGGCTTGCCGCAGGCCGATCCGGCGTTGTTCAGCCTCCAGGTGTTCACCAACATCCTTGGCGGAGGGATGTCGTCACGATTGTTTCAGGAAGTCCGCGAGAAGCGTGGGCTTTGCTATTCGATCTACACTTTCCATGCGCCGCACGCCGACACCGGCTTTTTTGGGCTCTACACCGGCACCGATCCTGCCGATGCCCCGGAAATGATGGAGGTCATTGCCGACGTCATCAACGACGCGGTCGAAACGCTGACGGATGCGGAAATCGCCCGCGCCAAGGCGCAGATGAAGGCCGGCCTGTTGATGGCGCTGGAGAGTTGCAGTTCGCGTGCGGAGCAGTTGGCGCGGCATATCCTCGCCTATGGCCGTCCGCTCGGCGTTGACGAACTCGTCGCGCGTATCGAGGCGGTGACGCGGGACTCGACCCGCGATGCCGCGCGGACCTTGCTGGCGCGCAGCCGGCCGGCCGTGGTTGCTCTCGGCAGCGGGCGGGGTCTGGAAGCCGCCGCGGCGCACGCTGAAAGTCTTTGCCGACCTAAAGTGAGCTATCACTAGCGTGGTGGTTCAGAAGTTCGCTTCATTGTCTCGGTGAGTCCTTCAAGCGAACTTCGGATTCAGGACACCAGGGAAGGGCGCCCTGCGTTTCCCGTGGGTATGTTCTTATCGCGAACCCGGTATCCCATTCGCCCGAAAACGCGATAGGATAATGTTGGATCGCATGTGTTGGTGAGGAACCACCATGGCTTTGTTTCGCCTGCCCTCGAGCGCGCCAGCGGCGCTTGAGCCGCGCGGCAATGGATTGTTGTTGCGCGCGCCGCAAGCGGGCGACTTCGTGCCGTGGGCGCAGCTTCGCGAACGCAGCCGCGCTTATCTGACGCCGTGGGAGCCGATCTGGCCATCCGATGATCTGACCCGTGCCGGCTTTCGCCGCCGGCTGCGGCGTTATGCCGAGGACATTTTGGCGGATCGGGCCTATCCGTTCTTGATTTTTCGTGAGCAGGACGGGGCTCTCGTCGGCGGCATCACTCTCGCGAACGTCCGTCGTGGCATCGTGCAGGCCGGGACGGTGGGGTACTGGACCGGCGAGCCGTATGCCGGTCGCGGTTACATGACGGCGGCGTTGCGCGTCCTGCTGCCGACATTGTTTGGCGAACTCAGTTTGCATCGCGTCGAGGCTGCCTGCATTCCGGGAAATGCTGCATCGGTACGGGTGCTGGAGAAGTGCGGTTTCGTGCGCGAGGGGCTGGCGCGGCGCTATCTGTGCATCAACGGCGTGTGGCAGGATCATCTGCTGTTCGGCATGTTGCACGAGGATTTTCGGCACTGATGCCGTTTCGTTCGCAGTGCGGCGGCAGTCGGGGATGCCGCCATCGATCGCGCCATTTTTCGCGCCTTGGGTTTGCCGCCATTAAACTGCTATAAACGGGCCGGCTTGCCACTGCGCGGGGACCGAGCTTCCCTTGGGCATTGCGGCAAGCCATCGGAATTCGTCGGGGGACATCTGCATCATGCTGGATTTGCGTTCCAAGGATAGCGCGCTCGCGCGCGCGAGCCGACCTTCGTTGCGTCTTGCAACGCTGGCGATGACCGCGCTCATGCTCTCGGGATGTGGCGGTGGCAGCATGTTCGGAAGTTCGCAATCCGCCGGCGGCAGCCCCTCGCTCGGCGATCGATTCAGCCAGCTTTTCGGCTCGAATTCGCAGCCGGCCACGACCGCGGTGACAGCTCCGTCACCGTCCTCGGAGCCGAGCCTGCCGACCTGCCCATCGGTGAGCATCCGATCCGGCGCCGCCACCTATGCGGTCGGCGCGCCCGGCAAGGAAGCGGCTGGCAATGATCTGCGCTATCAGGCGACCATCGTGCGCACGGCCCGCGATTGCACGCTCAACGATGGGCAGGTGACCGCACGGATCGGCATTCAGGGGCGCGTCATCGTCGGCCCGGCCGGCGCACCGCCGACGGTCGAGGTGCCGCTGCGGATCGCGGTGGTGCAGGGCGGCATCAGCGAGAAGACCATTTTCACCAAGGCTTACAGGACCACGGTGACGATGCAGGACGACAATACGATGTCGTTCAGCCTGGTTGCGGAGGACGTCGTGTATCCGGCGCCGACCGCTGCTGTGGGCGACTCCTACATTTTCTATATTGGGTTCGATCCGCAAGCCTTGCGGCCTGAGCCGCGCGGGCGCGGCCATCGCAGGCGTTAACGGGGTTTCGCGAAAATTCTTCTGGAAAGAAAACGGCCGGTGCGTGCGATCGCACGGGCCGTTTGATTGATAATGTTGTCGCGGATCAGTTCAGCTTGGCGCGAACGTCCTGGATGCCCTTGGCGAGCAGATCGTCGGCGACCGAGCCGGTGACCGACTTGGTGAGGATCTGCGAGGCGGCGGTCACGGCCGCATCGGCAGCGGCAGCGCGAACGTCAGCCAGGGCCTGCGCCTCAGCTTGAGCGATCTTGGTTTCCGCAGCCTTGGTGCGGCGAGCAACGAAGTCTTCCATCCGCGCCTTGGCTTCGACCGCGATGCGTTCGGCATCGGCCTTGGCGTTGGTGACGATGTCCTGAGCTTCGCGTTCCGCCGAAGCGTAGCGGGCTTTGTAATCGGCGACCAGAGCGGCAGCTTCTTCCTTGAGGCGGCGGGCGTCGTCGAGTTCGGCCTTGATGCGGTCGGCGCGATGATCGAGCGCCTTGGTCACCACGCCGGGAACGCCGACATAGATGAAGATGCCGACCATGACGACGAAGGCGACGGCGACCCAGAATTCCGGTTGGGACAACATCGTCTTACCCTCTCA
>JAEWIX010000081.1 GCA_023386885.1 Pseudomonadota bacterium | reverse complement strand
GTCCCCGCCTGCGCGGGGACGACGACGGTTGGACTAGCGCCGTGCCTTGAAGAATTCCCGCAACAGCGTCGCCGCGCGGGTCTCACCGACCGCCGGATAGACCTCGGGCGCATGGTGGCAGGTGGGGGCGGCGAAGAAGCGGACGCCGGAGTCGACCGCGCCGCCCTTGGGATCCAGCGCACCGAAATAGAGCCGGCGGATGCGCGCGAATGAGATGGCCGCCGCGCACATGGTGCAGGGCTCCAAGGTCACGTAGAGATCGCAGCCGGTCAGCCGCTCGCTGCCGAGCGCGCGAGCGGCTTCGCGCAGCGCCAGGACTTCGGCGTGGGCGGTGGGGTCGCGGTCGGTCAGGGTTCGGTTGCCGGCGCGGGCGATCACCGCGCCGTCGCGGACGATGACGCAGCCGATCGGCACTTCGCCGGCTTTCCCGGCGTTTTCGGCCTGTTCCAGCGCCAAATCCATGAAAGTTGCCGCGCTCATACCGCGTTTCTCGCCTCGTTTCTCGCAAAGAACTCTGTTATGAGGGCGCCTTCAGCTGGTGTCCCGAAACCGAAGTTCGCCTCGCTGTGCAGCACCTTCCGTTGCGAACTTCGGATTCCAAAGGACACCATCAGACTTAAGATTCTCGTGTGGTTCACGTTCAGAAGTTCGCTTGGTGAGCCCGCAACGACAATAAAGCGAACTTCTGAACTACCACACGAGATGGATGCCGGTTTTTGCTTGAGAAAGCGCCCCGAAACGGGGGCGCTTGAACCTGCCCCATCGCTTCACCCGCGATTTCGACGCGTACCAGACGAGAGCATTCATGCCCCGCGATAACGACAAAAACAACGCCTCGCCGCGTGGCCGGCGGGACCGGCAGACCGGCGGCAAGGGGCGCCCCGGCGACAAGGGCGGCCGCTCCGGCGCCAAGCGCGGGCCGGAGAAGAAATTCGCCAAGCGCGCGGCGGGCGGCAAGCCTGACGGCGAGCGCCGCGCTTACGCCGGCAAATCCGAGGGAAGCAGATCGTTCGGCGATAAGCCGTTCGGCAAGAAGCCCTATGCCGGGAAGCGCGATGGCGATGCGCCGCGCCGTAGCTACGGAGACGCTCCGCGTCGTGAGCACGACGATGCACGTCCGGCGCGCTTCAACCGCGACGAGCGCCCGGCGCGCGGCGGCGACCGGCCTGAGCGCGGACCGCGCAAGGATTTCCGGCCACGCGATGATCGCGACGGTGAGAAGCGCCCGTATACGCCGCGCGGTGAGCGTGGCGATGCGCGCCCCGCGGGTCGGTTCGGTGACAAGAAATTCGGCGAGAAGCGTCCCTACACGCCGCGCGGCGAAGGCGGCTTCCGCAAGGATGGCCCGCGCAAGGAGTTTGGGTCGCGCGACGGCGCACGGAAATTCGACAAGCCACGCGAGGGCGGATTCCGGCGCGATGACGATCGGCCGAAATTTTCGCGCGGACCGCGCAAGGAATTCGGCGAGGGGCGCGATCGCAGCAACGAGAAGCCGTGGGAAAATCGCGAGCGCCGCGACAGCCGCGGGCGTGACGACGCGCGCAAGTTCGACAAGCCGCGCTTCGATCGCTCGCGTGACGATCGCGGCGGCGAGGGGCGTCCGCGTTTCTCGCGTTCGCGCGATGAAGGTGAGGGCCGTGGAGCCCGCGCGTTCGACAAACCGAAATTCGATCGGCCTCGCGGCGATCGCCCGAAGTTCGACCGTCCAAGAGAGGCGAGGGAAGATCGCGGTGATCGTCCGACGTTCCGCCGCCCGCGCGAGGATCGCGGTGGATCGCGAGATTGGCAGGAGCATCCGCGTAGCGAAGGGCGCGGCGAGCGCTTCGGTGATCGTCCGCGCCGTGACAACGAGGACGACAGCAAGGTGTTCGCCAAGCGTCCGGCGTTCGGCGGGCGCGGCGCCTATCGCGAGCGCAAGCTCGATCCCAACAAGCGCATCTCGCGTCCGGAGCCGGCGCCGAAGAAAGCCGGCGAGCGCATCGCCAAACTGATGTCGCGCGCGGGGCTCGCCTCGCGCCGCGACGCGGAGGAGTGGGTGACGCAGGGCCGCGTCACCGTCAACGGCCGCATCATCAATTCGCCGGCGCTCGACGTCACCGCCAACGACGTGGTGCTGGTGGACGGCAAGCCGTTGCCGGAGCGCGAGCGTACGCGGCTGTTCCTCTATCACAAGCCGCGCGGGTTGATGACGACGCATTCCGATCCGGAAGGGCGGCCGACGGTGTTCGAGCATCTGCCGGAAGGCCTGCCGCGCCTCATCAGCGTCGGCCGTCTCGATTTCAACACCGAGGGCCTGCTGCTGCTCACCAACGACGGCGGCCTTGCGCGCGTGCTCGAATTGCCCGACACCGGCTGGCTGCGGCGCTACCGCGCACGCGCCCATGGCGAGATCACGCAGGCCCAGCTCGATGCGTTGCGCGATGGCCTCGAGGTCGACGGCGTGAAGTACGGATCGGTCGAGGCGACGCTGGAGCGCGACCAGGGTGCCAACGTCTGGATCACGATTGCCATTCGTGAAGGCAAGAACCGCGAGGTGCGCAACATCCTCGGGGCGCTCGGGCTCGAGGTGAATCGGCTGATCCGCGTTTCCTACGGTCCGTTCCAGTTGGGCGAGATCGAGGAAGGCCAGGTGGACGAGGTGAAAACGCGCGTGCTGCGCGAGCAACTTGGCGACAAGGTTGTGAAGAAAGCCGGCGCCGAGTTCGGGCAAACGGCGGAGTCCGATGCAACTCCGAAGCTCGGCCGCGACGGCACGCCGCTGCGCTCGAAGAAGGCCAACAAGCTGCGCCCGAAGACCTCCAAGATCGAGGATCGCAAGGGCCGCACCGTGAAGGTGCAGCGCACCGGCAGCGACGAAGCGCGCGCCCACAATGAAGCCATTGCGCGCGGCCACCAGCAGCGCCCGAAGCGCGGCTACCACGGCAAGCGCGATCTGAAGCCGCGGGATGAATGATGCGCGTCGTCGGCGGACGGTTGCGGGGCCGTAACATCGTCGCGCCGGCATCGCGCGACATTCGCCCGACGGCGGATCGGCTGCGCGAGTCGGTGTTCAACATCCTGATGCACGCCTACGACAATCCCATCGAAGGCGCGCGCGTGCTTGATCTGTTTGCCGGCACCGGTGCGCTCGGCATCGAAGCGGTGTCGCGCGGCGCCAAGTTCACGCTGTTCGTCGATAGCGGCGCGGAATCGCGCGCGCTGTTGCGCAATAACGTCGAGGCGCTGGGGCTCGGCGGCGTCACCAAGGTCTATCGCCGCGATGCGACCCATCTCGGCCCGGCCTATCCGGTCGAGCCATTCGCGCTGGTGTTCCTCGATCCGCCTTACGGCAAGGGGCTTGCGGAGACCGCGCTGGCGTCGCTGCGCGACGGCGGCTGGCTGGTGCCCGATGCGCTGCTGGTGGTCGAAGAGTCGAAGGCAGCGAGCTTCGCCGCGCCGGACGGTTTTGAGGAACTCGAACGCCGCGCCTATGACGACACCGAGTTCGTGTTCCTGCGCGCAAAGGCAAAATAAATCACCAAGCAAAATAGGGAGAGCGACAAGATGGCAAATGCAAAGCCGCAACTGACATGGGATCATGTCCACATCCGCACGCCGGACCCCGACGCGACCGCGCGGTGGTTCGCCGAGATGCTTGGCGCGGAGATCGTGCCATCGCCCGCGCGCATCGATGTGCGGCTCGGCGGAAACAGCATCTTCCTGACGCCGGTGAGCGCCGGAGACGGCATCAATCCGGCGCCGGTGACGCCGTATCAGGGGCTCGATCACTTCGGGCTGGCGGTACAGGGGCTCGATGCGCTGGCGGCCGACCTGAAAGCGAAGGGCGTGCAGTTCACCGAGAACGTGCACCAGATGCGGCCCGGCCTGCGCGTCTGCTTCATTCGCGGCCCGCATGGCATTTCGATCGAACTGCTGGAGCGGGCTTAAAATTACAGAGATCGTCGTCCCGGCCTTCGCGGGGACGACGATTTTCGTGTTGCGAACTTCGCCTGTCAGCCAAACGTAAACGCGTAAGCGCGCACGCCAGGATCGAGAAACTCGATCGCGAAGGTGTGGTCGGCGATGTCGCCTTTCTGGCGGATGAGCTGGTAGAGCCGTTCGCCAGTGACGGTGCCGTTGCCCTCGGCGTCCGTATCCATGCCGTGATCCGCGCCGGGCGGTTTGCCGTCGATGGTGACGCGAAAGCGCACCGGCTTGCCGTCGCTGCCGGGGCCCAGCACCAGATGCAGATCGCGCGCGTGAAAGCGGTAGACGATGCCGCCGCCGGACGCATCCAGTGAGGCGCGCTCGTTGGCGATGGTCCAGTCGCCGGTCAAGCCCCAGGCATTTAGATTTAAGGCATTCAACTCATCGACGCTGGCCTGATAGGTGTGGCGCATGTCGCGCACCGCGCCGCCGGGTGAAACGAAATTCTCCGCGCGTTCGTAGCCGAGATAGGTTTCAGGCGACTTGACGCGGTTCATGTCCGCTGCCGCTTCGGCACCCGTCGCGTTGACGTCGACGAGGCTGGCGCTTTTCAACTTGTGGCCGGCCTGTGATAGCAGCAGTTGGATGATCCGCTCGGAGTTGTCGTAGTCGCCCTCGCCGAAATGGTGATGGCGAATGCGGCCCTCGGCATCGATGAAGTAGTGCGCGGGCCAGTAGTTGTTATTGAACGCGCGCCAGATCTTGTAGTTGTTGTCGATCGCCACCGGATAATCGACCTTGAGATCGGTCACGGCTTTCTTGACGTTGCCGATGATTTTTTCGAAAGCGAATTCCGGCGCGTGCACGCCGATCACCACGAGGCCCTGATCCTTGTACTTGTCGGCCCATGCGCGCACGTAAGGCAGCGCGCGCAGGCAGTTGATGCAGGAGTAGGTCCAGAAATCGACCAGCACCACTTTGCCTCTAAGCTGCTCGGCTGTGAGCGGCGGCGAGTTCAGCCACTCCACCGCGCCGTCGAGCGAGGGCATGGCGCCTTCGATCGGCAGCATGTCGTCCGTGGCATTAGGTTCGGTGCTTGCCGTCTTCGACTTGTCGCCCGTCATCGCGGTGTTAGCGGCGGTGTCGGTCTTCGGCATCGTATTGCCGGATGCCGCGCGGAACTTGTCGAGCAGGCCTTGTTCGAGCCGGTTGGTGCCGGCGAGCGAGACCTGCGTGAGGATGCCGGTGTCGAGTCCCAGCGCAATCGCGCCGACCGCGACAAGCACCAGCGCGCCGAGCCCGCGCCGCACCCATTCACCGACGCCGAGCGAACGCTTCATCGCCGCGAACAATTTGCCGCCGACCAATAGCGCCAGCGCCAGCGAGGTCGCGGCACCGGCGGCATAGGCTGCGAGCAGCAGCGAGGTGCCGACACTCGCGCCTTGCAGCGCCGCGCCGGTGAGGATCAGCCCGAGGATCGGCCCGGCACAGGGCGCCCACAACAGACCGGTGGCGACGCCGAGCAGCAGCGACGATCCGATGTTGCCGCGCGTGCCGCCGTTTGGATCGGACGCAGAGTCGGACAGTTTCGCGCCAAGCGCTACCAACGGCGCGGTGATCCGCTCGGCCAGCGACGGGAACAGCAACGCGACGCCGAACACCGCGAGCAGCGCGATGGCGGCGAAGCGCGCATACTGGTTGGCGGCGACAGCCCAGCCGCCGGCGACCGAGGCCAATGTCGCCACCAGCGCGAAGGTCAGCGCCATGCCGATCAGCATTGGCAAGCCGTTCCGCAGGAACGGGCGGTCCGCGCGCGCGAACACGAACGGCAGGACGGGCAGGATGCAGGGGCTGACGATGGTGAGGACGCCGCCGAGATAGGCGAGCAGGAAGAGGATCATCGGAAAAGGTCTCCGTAGCGACACGCCGTTGCGGACGTTCGTAGACAAGGACGAGTGCTCGCTCCCTTTCGTTTCGCGCGCGGCTTGCCATTCACAGGAATGTGCGAACGGCGTTATCGGCGCGGATCGTAGCACGCGGCGGCCGGCGATGGGTGTTCCCGTGCCTTGACCGCTGCCTTAATGGCTTGACAGTGCGGGGGGCCTCACTATCGTCCCGGCGAAATGGCGGCCTTTGGCGCCGACCCTAACCGATTTCGAAAGCCTGCCCGATGGACGATGTGATCCGCCCCATGCTGACGCCGCCCGGCGGCGAGAAGAAGGTGCTGCTGCATTCGTGCTGCGCGCCGTGCTCCGGCGAGGTGATGGAGGCGATGCTGGCCTCCGGCGTCGACTACACCATCTTCTTCTATAATCCGAATATCCATCCGGAGAAGGAATACCTCCTTCGCAAGGACGAGAACGTGCGCTTCGCCGAGAAGCACAACGTGCCGTTCGTCGACGCCGATTACGACAAGGATAACTGGTTCGCTCGCGCCAAGGGCATGGAATGGGAGCCGGAGCGCGGCGCGCGCTGCACCATGTGCTTCGACATGCGGTTCGAGCGCACGGCACTGTATGCGCACGAGCACGGCTTCCCGGTGATGACCTCGTCGCTCGGCATCTCGCGCTGGAAGAACATGGCGCAGATCAACGATTGCGGCAAACGCGCCGCCGGCCGCTACGATGGCCTGAGCTATTGGGACTACAACTGGCGCAAGGGCGGCGGCGCCGCGCGCATGATCGAGATCAGCAAGCGCGAGGAGTTTTACCAGCAGGAATATTGCGGCTGCGTTTATTCCCTGCGCGACACCAATGCGCACCGTCGCGCCATGGGCCGTGCCCCGATCGAACTCGGCGTGCAGTATTACGGCCGCACCACGCCGCCCGAAGGCGGCGAGTAAGGCGCCACGGCGCAGATCGCGTCGGCGTCAGACCGTCCGGTAGCCGCCGTCCGCCATCACGATCGATCCGGTGACATAGGCCGACAGGTCCGAGGCGAGGAAGATCGCCGGGCCGACGATGTCTTCCGGCTGGCCGGCGCGGCCGAGCGGCGTGTGATCGATAAAGGTCTTGATCATCTCGGGATGGTTGGCGCGGGCATTGGCGTTGATCGCGGTCTCGATCAACCCCGGGCCGATGGCGTTGACGCGCACGCCGTCCTTGCCGAGTTCGGCGGCGAGCGCGCGGGTGAAGCCGAGCACGCCGTGCTTCGACGCCGTATAGGCCGGTGAACTCGGCGTCCGCACATGCACGAAGGACTGGATCGAGCCGAGATTGACGATGCGCCCCTTGCTGGCGCGCAGCGGCGTGAGGAAGGCGTGCGTCACATTGAAGACGCCGTTGAGATTGACGCCGATGATGTCGTCCCATTCGCGCGCAACGGTGTCCGCGTCGCCGCCGATGCCGCTGCGGCGGGTGATGCCGGCATTGTTGACCAGGATCGAAACGTGGCCGATGTCCTCGGCGATTTTCCTGGCGATGGCGTTGCAGTCGGCGCGGTTGCTCACGTCGAGCGCGAAGCCGTCCGCCTTACCGCCGGCTGCGGCGATCAGCTTTGCCGTTTCCGTTGCCGCCGCTGCATCGATATCCAGCGCCACGACGCGCGCGCCTTCGCGGGCATAGCCCTCTGCGATAGCGCGGCCGATGCCGCCGCCCGCACCGGTGACGACGGCAATATGGTTCTGAAGCAGGGCCATGAATGTTTCCTCGCTGGGGACGTTGCCGCGATGCGGTTCGTCTCTATGGGTCTTCAGCCTTATGGGCCTTCAACCTTCGGCGAGGTCGCAATGCTCCGCGACCCGGTGCCGCATTGTTTGCGGTCGCTCAAAGACGGCTGATGGTCCGATTCTAACATGGGCATGAGGTTCCGGTAGCCTCGTTTGCGAATGCCAGATGTGAAGTCCTCTCCGCAATACCCGATGTCATATCGATGCGAAGGAGCGATCCATGCAGACCCGCCAGATCATGACGCAAAACGTCATCACCGTGTCGCCCGAAACGTCCGTGGCCGATGCCGCCAGGACGATGCTCGACAACCGCATCAGCGGCTTGCCGGTGATCGCGAACGGTCAGTTGATCGGCATCGTCACCGAAGGCGATTTCCTGCGCCGCGCCGAACTCGGCACCGAACTCAGGCGGCCGAACTGGCTGCAACTCATTCTCGGCAGCGGCCGGGAAGCAGCCGACTATGTGCAGGCGCATGGCCGCAAGGTCGCGGATGTCATGACGCGCGATCCGGTGACGGTGAGCGAGGGCACCTCGCTGCAGGACCTGGTCGCGGCCATGGAGGCGCATCACGTCAAGCGGCTGCCGGTGATGCGGGACGGACGGCTGGTCGGTATTGTCACCCGCGCCAACCTGTTGCGGGCGATCTCGACCTTGGCGCGCGATGTCTCCGGCCCTACCGCCAGCGACGAGGACATTCGCGCGCGGCTGATGGTCAAATTGATGGAGGCGGATTGGCGCCCCGCCGGATTGCAGGTCACGGTGCGCGACGGCGTGGCGCATCTGCACGGCATCATCATCGACGAACGGGCGCGGCAGGCGGCTATCGTCGCGGCTGAAACCACGCCCGGCGTTACGGCGGTGCGGGACCATCTGGTCCTGATCCGCAACTGGTCCGGCTTCTACACGTTATCGCCGGAGGACAAGGCCGCGCGCGACAGCGCTGGCTGACGCGCGCGGTGTGCGATCGGCGTTACGCCAGCGAGGCCACGCCCTCGATCTCGATCAGCATTTTCGGATCGGGCAGCGCCTGCACCACGCAGGTGGTGCGCGCGGGGTAGGGCGCGGGGCCGAACGCCTCGGCATAGAGCTTGTTCATGGTGGCGACATCGGTCGCGCGGGTCAGCAGCACGTTGAGCTTGAGCAGATGGCGCGTGGTGGCGCCGGCCTCGCTCAGCACGCGCGTGAAATTGGTGACAACGTTGGCGAACTGCGCCTCGAAACTCTCCGGCAGCGTGCCGTTGGTATCGAAGCCGGGAATACCGGAGATGAACAGCAGGTCGCCAACACGCGTCGCGAACGACAGCGGCGGGGCCTTGATGCCGGGCGGTGAAGCAAAGTGGGTGATGGGCATGAGTCGCTCCTGCTGCGGTCGCGGTGAGTTTTCGATCATGCAGCGGGCGAAAGCCGCAGTCAAAGCGGCGCGGCAGCGGTAGGCATACTGCGGTCGTTTAGGCCGCCGATCCGTTCAGCCGCCAGATTTCGGCGTTAAGCAGCGTCGCGAATCCGACCCATGCCGCGTAGGGCACGAATAGCCATGCCGCCAGCGTATCGCGACTCCAGCTCAAGGCGATGAACGCGATGATCGCCGCCAGCAGCGCAACGATCACGCCGAGCGCGATATCGGGCCGCTTGGCGCCGAAGAAAACCGGCGACCAAAGAAAATTCAGCACGAGCGCGATGGTCCAGACGATCATTGCCGGGTCCGCCGGCGCACGCAGAAATATCCGCCAACCGGCGACAGCGATCATCACATAGAGAAGGGTCCAGACCGGCGCGAATACCCGGTTGGGCGGATTAAAGGCGGGCTTGGCGAGACCTGCATACCATGCGCCGGGCCGCGTGGCGAAGCCGATGGCGAGGCCGCCGCCGAGTACGATGGCCAGAAAGAATGTGAGGACGACGAAACGATTCATCGAAAGTCCTTCGAAAGCGTGGCGCGAAGCCTCGCTTTCGAATAATCGTTGTCAGGCGAAAAGGTTTCAGGCGGAGTGGGAATGACGCTTCCCCATTGCTCGAATGCCTTGCCGAGCGACGATGCCCTCGCCGGATAAAGTCGCCGCTAGATCTTGACGCCGCGATTGAAGCTGTCGATGAGCTGATTGTAGTCGCGCATCAGCCGCGGCGGTGAGCCTTCGACCATCCAGCCACCGCCGCCACCCATCATCATCTTGTCGCCTGAACTGTAGGGCGTCTTGTCGCGGATGCGACGCATCAGTTGCTTGGCGGTGGTCAGGTAGGATTTGGCGTTGCCGGTGAAAAACGAGCCGAGCTTGACGTCGCCGTCCTTGCCGGAGGCTTCCTCAATCGCCTTGACGGACGCTTCATAGTCGTTCAGCGCCTGGGTGATCGTAGCGATATCGGGCTTGTCGGCGGTTTCTGCGCGCAGCACGCGCTTGGCGTGGATCATCAAGGCCGCAACGTGATAGTTCACCTTGCGGCCTTCCTTGCTCTCGATTTCGGCGAGGCGTTCCTGCGCGCGCTTGTCATTGATCGTCTCAATGCCGGTACGCAGTTTCTTGTCGGCGGCACCGAACGCATCCCACGCTGCGACCAGTTTCGGATGCATGGCCTTGCCCTTGGCCATCTTGTCGTCCTTGTAATTCTCCTGCGAATAGTAGTCGTCCGCTTCCTTCAGCAGCGGTTCGAGCCTGGAAACCGCGTCGGCATAGGCGGATGCGGCCGCTTCCAGTTCGGCATCGCGCGGCTCCAGCGCGTTGGCGGCTTCCACTTTCTTCCGGCAATCCGACGTGTCGTAGATGGTGTAGGTGCCGTAGATGATGCGTTCCTTGCCGGTCGGTCCGGTCTTCTTGGCCCAACTGAAATAGCGCCGGCGGGAGTCGTAGGAGCGTTCCGACAGCCGGTTGATGCAGCCGACATAAGCATTCATCTTTTCGACGGCCGGCGAGGTTTCCGTCGCGGCCATGGCCGACCCGGAGATAACCGGCAACGCGGGAACGCCAAAGGCGACCGCCGCCGCGGCAAGTACGATTCGATGGAACGGTTTCATCTGCGCCTCCCAGTTTGACCCGTGATTGGGTCGGCCGAACAGCGCGAAAGGTTCACGCGGGCGCAAGTCGCTGCGCGCATAAGAGCCGGTGCTTGCGATCGAATGACGACAGTTTGTCGGCGAATGCACGCGTCCTGCTAGACCGCGGCCAGAATAATGTGGGCCGAAATCTTGGCGGCGACTTCGCCGCTGCCGTGCCGCGCGGCGATCACGGATGTGGCCTCATTGGTGACGGCTTCCAGTTTGCCCGGCGCGCGCGCTTCGATTTCGTTGCGGAGCAGCGTTCCCTGACAATAGGCAACGGCCGGAATTCGTGCCGAGGCGGCGCGGCTCACCTCGGCGCGTGTCTCGATCGTCACACGGGAATAGCCCGCGCTTTCCAGATCGCGGCGGATCAGCGCCGTATCGTGGTAGCCATGCGGCGTGCGTGCGAGAAAGCGCGGCGGATCGTCGGGAAACATTCGTGCGAGCGTGTTCGTCACATCATCCGCAAAAATGTTCTCCTCGATGCGATCCCAGACGCTGAACAGGAAATGTCCGCCGGGTCTCAGCACGCGTTTGGCTTCGCGATAGGCAGCCGGGCGGTCGGGAAAGAACATCGCGCCGAACTGACAGCACACGAGATCGAAGCGCGCATCCTCGAACGGCAACGCCATGGCATCCGCTTGACGCCATGCGATGCGATCATCAGGTGGCTGCCGCGACGCCGCGTAGTCGAGCATCGGCTGGTTGAGATCGGTGACGGTGTAGCTTGCGGCAGGTGACAGCTTCGGCGCCAATGCGCGGGTGACGACGCCGGTGCCTGCAGCGATTTCCAGCACGGCGCCGGGTGACAACGCCGCCGCCCGCTGCGCCATATCGGTGGCGTATTGTTCGAAGATCAGCGGCACCATGTAGCGGTCGTAATTTTCCGGGACAGAACCGACGAAAACCTTGTCCGCGTCCAGCATGGGAGACCCCTGCTCATCGTTTGATGGCGGGAGAGACTAGCATGGTGCTGTTTCCCCTGCGATGGTTTTCGGCTGGGGGAGCCCCCGGATGGTGCAATCAGCACCATACTCGGGTCGAAAGTGGCAGATGATTCTCCGCGATAGAGAATGGCGCGGGCACGCTTTTCCCGTTTCGCCAAATCTGCACGATATGCTGGTCGGTGAGGATAAACGGTTCTTGTCGCTTTCAAAATGAATGCCCGGAGCAAGCTCCGGGCACAATATTGTCGCAAGTAACAATGCGTCGGAAATATCCTACAACGCCTTGTTGCTGTCTTTCACGGCGTCGGCCTCGACATAGACATCGCCGCCCATGTCGAGAAACTTCTTCGACATCTGCGCCATCCCGTCTTCGACGACGCCCTTCATCGACATGCCGACGCTTGCCGGGCCGCCGAGGTTGAGTGCGGCCTTTTCGTTGCCGCCGAGCGTCGCCGCGTAGTCGCGGACGTCCTGCGTGATCTTCATCGAGCAGAATTTCGGGCCGCACATCGAACAGAAGTGCGCCACCTTGTGCGCGTCTTTCGGCAGCGTTTCGTCGTGGAACGCCATTGCGGTGTCGGGATCGAGGCCGAGGTTGAATTGATCCTGCCAGCGGAAGTCGAAGCGTGCGCGCGACAACGCGTCGTCGCGCAGTTGCGCGGCGGGATGGCCCTTGCCGAGATCGGCGGCGTGGGCCGCGATCTTGTAGGTGATGACGCCGACCTTGACGTCGTCGCGGTTCGGCAGGCCGAGATGCTCCTTCGGCGTCACGTAGCACAGCATCGCGCAGCCGAACCAGCCGATCATCGCTGCACCGATGCCGGACGTGATGTGGTCGTAGCCCGGTGCGATGTCGGTGGTCAGCGGGCCTAACGTATAGAACGGCGCTTCGCCACATTCCTTGAGTTGCTTGTCCATGTTGATCTTGATCTTGTGCATCGGCACGTGGCCGGGACCTTCGATCATCACCTGACAGCCCTTCTTCCAGGCGATCTGCGTCAGTTCGCCGAGCGTCTCGAGCTCCGCGAATTGCGCGCGGTCGTTGGCATCGGCGATCGAGCCGGGGCGCAGGCCGTCGCCCAGCGAGAACGACACGTCGTACTTGCGCATCAGGTCGCAGATGTCCTCGAAGTGCGTGTAGAGGAAGCTCTCCTTGTGATGCGCGAGGCACCACTTCGCCATGATCGAGCCGCCGCGCGAGACGATGCCGGTGACGCGGTTGGCGGTGAGGTGGATGTAGGGCAGGCGCACGCCGGCGTGGATGGTGAAGTAATCGACGCCCTGTTCACACTGCTCCACCAGCGTGTCGCGATACAGCTCCCAAGTCAGTTTCACCGGGTCGCCGTCGCACTTCTCAAGCGCCTGATAGATCGGCACCGTGCCGATCGGGATCGGCGCATTGCGCAAAATCCATTCGCGGGTGGTGTGGATGTTGCGGCCGGTGGAGAGGTCCATCACGGTGTCGGCGCCCCAGCGGATCGCCCACACCATCTTGTCGACTTCCTCCTCGACCGACGACGTCACCGCGCTGTTGCCGATGTTGGCGTTGATCTTGGTCAGGAAGTTGCGGCCGATGATCATCGGCTCCAGTTCGGCGTGGTTGATGTTCGAGGGAATGATGGCGCGACCGCGCGCGATCTCGCTGCGGACGAATTCCGGCGTGATGAACGCGGGCACTGAGGCGCCGAACGATTCACCGTCGGCCAGTGCTGCTTCGGCGCGTTCGAGTTGCTTCTTGCGGCCGAGATTCTCGCGCTCGGCAACGTAGATCATCTCCTTGGTGATGATGCCTGCGCGGGCGAATTCCAACTGCGTGATAGGTGCGTCACTGAGCCCGCGCAGCGGCCGGTGGTGCGCCTTGAAGGCGGCCGCGGCATGTTTGGCGCCGACGTTGCCGTTGTCCTCCGGCTTGATGTCGCGGCCGTCATATTCCTCGACGCCGCCGCGCTCCTTGACCCAGGCAAGGCGCGTGCGCGGCAAGCCGGCGTTGACGTCGATCACGACGTTCGGATCGGTATAGGGGCCGGAGGTGTCGTAGACCGGCAGGTTCGGTTCGCCCGCGCCTTCGGAGAGGATGATCTCGCGCAGCGGCACGCGCAGATCCGGCGCCGCGTCGGGCGTCGCGAAAATCTTGCGCGAGGAGGGCAGGCCGCCGGTGGTGACGGCTGGCTTGATGTCCGTGGTCGCGATGGGCTTGTTCATGGCGTTTCTCCCATTCGAGGGTTTCAGCGATATCCGTAGAGGCAGAAGAGAAGTCCGGCGACGGTCCAGATGGCGCCGGCGATCAGCGGCATTTTCGGGCGTTGCACCATGGCGCTGCCGCGCGTCATGACGAATTGCGGCGCGATGACGCGCACCGCGCTGGTGATGGCGGTGATCCAGCCGAACAGCGTGATCATCAGGCTGCCGCTCACCGTCCAGATGTTGTGGACGAGAATGATGGCGATGCCGGCGGGCAGGATGACGAGCCCACTGAGGAAGATCAGCGCGCGGCTTTGCACGAACTCCTGCGCCAGATCGCGGAAGCCGTTCTGGTTGAACAGCACGGCGAGCCCGACGATGACCATCACCGGTCCAATCAGCCGCGCTAAAAAGATCGAGGTGTGCATGATTGCGCCCTCACGCGGCCTCGGTGGCTTGTTCGAGCCAGGCGCGCACCCGCGCGTCCGGATCGGTGTTCTGCGTCACGTCGCTGACGACGGCGATGGAGTCCGCGCCGGCGGCGAAAATCTCCGCGGCGTGCTCCAGCTTGATGCCGCCGATGGCGACCAGCGGAATGCTGCCGATGCGCTTCTTCCATTCGGCGATCTTCGGAATGCCTTGTGGCGCGAAGCGCATCGATTTCAGCGTGGTGAAGAAGATCGGCCCCAGCGCGACGTAATCGGGATTGGCAGCCAGCGCGGTGTCCAGTTCGGCATCGTCGTGAGTGGAGACGCCGAGCGTGAGTTTCGCTTTGCGGATTTCGCAAAGGTCGGCGTCCGCCAGGTCTTCCTGGCCGAGATGCAAATGCTCCGCGCCTGCGACGATGGCCGCGCGCCAGTAGTCGTTGACCACGAGTTTGGTCGACGTGCCTTTGGTGATCTCCAGCGCGTCGCTGACGATCTGCAACGCTTCCGCGTCGTTGAGGTCTTTGGCGCGCAGTTGAATGGTGCCGACGCCGAGCGCGGTGAGGCGCTTCACCCAGTCGAGCGAATCCACCACGGGATAGAAGCGATCAGGATACGACATGCCAGAACGGTGTCCCTACGACAGGAGTTGAGGGGGAAGCGAAATCGCGGGCCTCCATCAGGCCCGCTTCAAAAGCGGTGCGTCCGGCTTCGACGCCGAGGCGGAAGGCATTGGCCATCGCCACCGGATCGTCGGCCTTGGCGATGGCGGTGTTGAGCAGCACGGCGTCGTAGCCGAGTTCGAGGGCGTGGGCGGCATGGCTCGGCGCGCCGAGGCCGGCGTCGACGACGAGCGTGATATCGGGCAGGCGGTCGCGCAGCAGCCGCAAGCCGTCGCGATTGATGATGCCTTTGGCGCTGCCGATCGGCGCGGCCCACGGCATCACCACCTTGCAGCCGGCATCGACCAGTCGCAGCGCGACACCGAGGTCGTCGGTGCAATAGGGGAAGACTTCGAAGCCGTCCTTGATCAGGATTGAAGCTGCTTCGACCAGGCCGACGACATCGGGCTGCAACGTGTCGTTATCGGCGATCACTTCCAGCTTCACCCATGGCGTGCCGAACAGTTCGCGCGCGAGCTTCGCGGTGGTCACCGCCTCGCGCACGGTCTTGCAGCCGGCGGTGTTGGGCAGCACTGTCACATCGAGTTCGCGGATCAGCGACCAGAATGCGTCTCCTGTCTTGCCGCCGGCGGATTCACGCCGCAGCGACACGGTGACGATCTGGCTGCCGGAAGCACGGATCGCGTCCTGCATGATTTTCGGCGATGGATACAGCGCGGTGCCGATCAGCAGCCGCGATGAAAACTCGCGATCGTAGAATTTGACCATAATGTCTCCTCACCCTCCCTGCCGCGGCGTGATGATTTCGATTTCGTCACCGGCCTTGAGGTGCGTCTCGGCCCAGCGGCTTTTCGGCAGCACGTCGAAATTCAGGGCGATAGCGAAGTGCGAGCCTTCGTACTCCAGTTCGTTGAGCAGCGCGTCGATGCGTGTAGCAGCGATATCGCGCGCCTCGCCGTTGATGGTCACGCGCATTGCATCACCTCGTTGTCGATGGTGCCGGACGTGATGAAATTCAACGTCAATTCCGCCAGCGCCGGGGCCAGCAGGAAGCCGTGACGGTAAAGCCCGTTGACCGCGATGCGGCGGCCGTCGATCACGATGCGCGGCAGGTTGTCAGGCAGCGCCGGCCGCAAGCCGGAGCCGATTTCGAGAATGCGGGCCTCGCCGAATGCCGGATGTACGGTGTAGGCGGCGCTGAGCAGTTCGAGCGCCGAGCGCACGGTGACGCCATAATCCTCACGCTCGATCGAGGTCGCGCCGATCATGAAGCGATGGTTGTCGCGCGGGATGACGTAGAGCGGCCAGCGCGGATGCAAGAGGCGCACCGGGCGCGCCAGTTCGATCTCGTCGGTCTCGACGATGATCTCCTCGCCCTTGACGCCGCGCAGGTCGGGAAAGGCGTCGCGTGCGGCGATGCCGCGGCAGTCGATCACGGTGCCGTCAAAATCGCTGGCGCGGACCTCGGAGCGATAGACGATCTCGCCGCCGGCGATGCGGATATCGCTGTGCAATCGCGGCACGACATGGCGCGGCTCGACGTGGCCTTCGTCGGGGAAAAACAACGCCTCGCGGAAGCGGCCGTCGAGCGACGGCTCGATTTGCGTCAGGTCGTCGCCTTCGACGCGCTGATAATTGGAGGTGACGCGGGCGAAGCGCGCGAAGTCGGAACGGTCGCGGGCGTGCGCTACCACCAGCGAGCCATGGAACGGCGTATCGGGAACCTCGCGCCGCCACAGTGCCATCGAACGGAGGCCGAGGCGGGTGATCACCGGCTCGGAGCCGTCCTGCTCGCAATAAGGCGCCAGCATGCCGCCGGCCCAGTGGCTGGTGCCGTCGGCCATCGCCGCGTCGCCGCGTTCGTGCAGCGTCACGCGGTAGCCGGCCTTGGCCAGCAGCAACGCGTGCCACGAGCCGGCCACGCCCGCGCCGATCACATGGATCGGGGCGTCATGAATAGCGAATTTGTCGCGCTGAATCTGTGAGGTCTGAACCATCCCTGTCCCTTCGCCGGCATGACCCGGATCAGGTTCAAAGGGTCACCGCGCGCTCGCTGTCGCGATATGGCGGTATCTCAGCTCCCTGTCGGAGCACCCCTCGGAACAACCCTCAATTTAGGCTGCTGGCCGCAGGTGTCAACGCGGCATCCGGTCATCATGACGGTTATGCCCGATGCACAGCACACAAGTGCGGGAGGAGTATCCGCCGCATTCGCGATTTCGCCGCAGTTCCTGCGTCGGCTGCGGAGATAATCGGAATCAGTAGTGCGGCGGCGGCTCGTTGACGATACGGTCGCGGTTGTTGCTTTCGGCCTCGCGCAGGCGATCGCCGAGTTCGGCCACCAGCCGCCGCAGCGCGTCGATCTGCTGCCACTGCGCGGTCACGGTCTGGTTCAGCGTCTCGATGGTATCTTCCTGATAGGCGATGCGGGCTTCCAGCGCATCGATGCGCTCGCTCAGCCGGTTATCGTCGCTCATGACTGAGGTTCCTTCGCGCGTTCCGCAAGCCCACGTTCCATAAGTCCATGGCCGAGCGCCACGCGTTCGTCGAACACGAAGCATTCGCCGCGCCATTGGCTGTCCGCTTCCGGCGTCGCTTCCAGATATTTCAGGATGCCGCCCTTGAGGTGATAGACCTCGGTGAAGCCGTGCGCCAGCAGATAGGAACTTGCCTTCTCGCAGCGGATGCCGCCGGTGCAGAACATCGCGATCTTCCTGTCGCGGGCGGGATCGAGCTTCTGCGCGACGAAATCCTTGAACTGGCCAAAGCTGTCGATTTCGGGATCGACGGCGCCGGCGAAGGTGCCCATCGCCACCTCGAAGCGGTTTCGGGTGTCGAGCACCACCACGTCCGGCGCGGCGATCAGCGCGTTCCACGCGGCCGGATCGACATAGGTGCCGACCTGTTTGGTCGGATCGGTCGCGGGATCGCCCAGGGTGACGATCTCCTTCTTGAGGCGGATCTTCAGCCGCTGGAACGGCATCTCGTGGGCAGTCGAGAATTTCAGTTCGAGATTGTCGAGCCGGCCGCCGAACAGCGGGCCGCGTTGCAACTGATCGATGAGGTCGTGCAGCGCCGCCGTCTCGCCGGCGATGGTGCCGTTGATGCCTTCACGGGCCAGCAGGATCGTGCCCTTGAGGTCGCGCGCGGCGCATAACGCGCGCAGCGGCTCCCGCAGGTCGCGGAAGTCCGGCAAGGCGACGAATTGATACAATGCTGCAACTGCGTAATTCATGGGGGCTGACTATCAGGTGCGGTCGCCGAGGAAAACCCATGCAGTGGACTCACCGCAGCGTGACACCACAGAGCATTGCTCCTGACCCGGCGGATGTGCCAAGGAAGCAGCGGCCTTTAGGTACCACAAGAATAAAACGGGAAGAACGCGCGCAATGAGGAATTTCCAGTTTGCCGGTCGCTCGACCGTCCATGCCCTGAACGGAATGGTGGCGACCTCGCACCCGCAGGCGACGCTGGCGGCCATCGAGGTTCTGCAAGCAGGCGGCACGGCGGCCGACGCGGCGGTGGCAGCCTGCGCGCTGCTCGGCGTGATCGAGCCGCAATCGACCGGCATCGGCGGCGATTGCTTCGCGCTTTACATGCCGAAGGGCGAGGGCGATATCGTTTCCTATAACGGCTCCGGCCGCGCGCCGCGTGCCGCCGAGGCGTCGTGGTATCTCGAACGCGACATCACCGCGATTCCAACCACCAGCGTGCATGCGGTCACCGTGCCCGGCTCGGTCGATGCGTGGGCCACGCTGCTGCGCGACCATGGCAGGTTCGGGCTGGACCGGCTGTTGCAGCCGGCGATCGATGCGGCGGAAAACGGTTATGTCGTCGCGCCGCGTATCGCCTTCGACTGGCGCAACAATGTCGAGAAGCTGCGCAAGGGCGCCAACGCGCCGCGCTATCTTCTGAAGAATAACGAACCGCCGGTTGCCGGCGACGTGATCCGCCAGCCGGAACTGGCGCAGACGCTGCGCATCATCGCCAAAGAGGGGCCAGACGGCTTCTACAAGGGGGCGGTGGCCGAGGACATGGTGGAGACGCTGCGCGGCATCGGCGGGCTCCATACGCTGGAGGACTTCGCCGCGCATTCGACCGAGACGACGGTGCCGATCGGGACCACGTACAAGGGCTACGACGTCTGGCAGTGCCCGCCCAACGGGCCGGGCCTCACCATGCTGGTGATGCTCAACGTGCTGTCGCATTTCGATCTGACGCAATACGCGCCGCTCAGCGTCGAGCGGCTGCATCTGGAAGCGGAAGCCGGGCGCGTCGGCTACATGATGCGCGAAATGCACATCGCCGATCCGCAGCACGTCGATGTCGATGTGGCGCGGATTCTGGCGAAAGAGTTCGCCGCGGAGTTCGCCGCGAAGATCAAGATGGATCGGATGCTGGATCTGCCCAACGTGTGGCCGCGCCCCAATCCGTCGACGATCTATTGCACGGTCGTCGACAAGGATCGCAACGCCTGCTCGTTCATCAATTCCATCGCTCATCCGTTCGGCTCGGGAATCATGTCGAGCAAGACCGGCGTGCTGATGCAAAATCGCGGCGTCGGATTCCGGGTGGAGCCCGATCATCCGAATTGCATTGCGCCGGGCAAGCGACCGCTGCACACCATCATTCCGTGCATGGTGACGAAGGATCGCCGCGTGGCGATGTCGTTCGGCGTCATGGGCGGGCAGTATCAGCCGGTCGGGCAGAGCCATGTGCTGAGCAACATGCTGGATTTCGGCATGGACGTGCAGGAAGCCATCGACCTGCCACGCGCGCTGCATTACGACGGCATCTATCAGTTGGAAGAAGGCATTCCCGAAAGCGCCGCCGAAGGCTTGCGCAAGATCGGCCATCAGGTGACCCGCGTGAAAGTGCCGTGGGGCGGCGGGCAGGCGATCTGGATTGATTGGGAGCGCGGGGCGCTGGTCGGCGGCTCCGATCCGCGCAAGGATGGCTGCGCGTTGGGATATTGAACGACGACGCGCAACGAGCGTTCATCGCAAAAAGAAGGCCGGCCCCTGGGGCCGGCCAATCTGCTTCCACCATGCTCTTCCGTATTTGAGCGACGAACCGCCTACAGTTTCCTGTGGGCGTAGTTCGCCGCCTTGTCGACGGCTTCCTTCGCAGCCGCCTTGGCGTCGCCCAAGGCTTGCTGGCCGTGGCCCTTGGCCTCCTGAATAAGGCCTTCGCCTTTCAGTTTGTCAGAGCCGACAGCCTCACCGACAGTTTGCTTTGTCTTGCCGATAGCCTCGTTGGCGACGCCTTTGACCTTGTCCGTCGTGCTTCCCATCGTGTTCGCTTCTCCTTGATGCCTGCAGGGACAATGACCGGCGGGCGCGAACGTTCCGCCGATACATTTTCGTGACCAGGGTTTCGTGACCAAAGCCGCTGCGACATTCGGGCGATGCAAAAAAGCACGTTGTCCGGCGGAACCGTTTGGGGGGATGAATATCGCGCGGGTGACAGCCTCGACGACAGCAAGGAGAATTCGATGAGCCAGACCGATCGCGGCAGCGCCGCAAGCGTCACAAGGTCCGACATCGAACGCAGCACCATTCGCGCGATCTCCTGGCGCATCATTCCGTTCCTGATCGTCGCCTACTTCTTTTCCTATCTCGACCGCGTTAATCTCGGTTTCGCCGCGCTGACGATGAACGCGGAATTGAAGTTCTCCCCGCTAATCTTCAGTTGGGGCGCCGGCATCTTCTTCATCGGCTATTTCCTGTTCGAGGTGCCGAGCAACCTGGCGCTGGAAAAATTCGGTGCCAGCCGTTGGATCGCCCGCATCATGGTGACGTGGGGCATCATTTCGGCGGCGATGGCGTGGGTCAGCGGGCCGTGGAGTTTCTACATCCTGCGCTTCCTGCTCGGCGTCGCGGAAGCCGGCTTCTTTCCCGGCATCATCCTGTATCTCACCTATTGGTATCCGGCGGAGTATCGCGCGCGCTTTCTCGCGGCTTTCGCCATTGCGGTGCCGGTGTCGACCGTGATCGGCGCGCCGATTTCCGGGCTGCTGCTCGGGCTCGACGGCGTCATGGGCTTCAGGGGCTGGCAATGGCTGTTCCTCATCGAGGGCATTCCCTCGATCCTGCTGGGCGTGGTGAGCTGGTTCTATCTCACCGACAGACCGGGCAAGGCGACGTGGCTGACGGCCGAGCAGAAGGCATGGCTGGCGTCGCGGCTCGACGTTGAGGCCGCTGCCAAGCAGGCGGCGCAGCATATGTCGCTGGGGCAGGCGCTGTCGTCGCCGCGCGTGCTGATCCTGAGCCTGGTCTATTTCGGCTTCGTCGGCGCACTGTACGGAATGCAGTTCTGGTTGCCGCAGATCGTCAAGGCGTTCGGCTTCAGCAACGCACAGACCGGTTTCGTCACCGCCGTGCCGTATCTGTTCGGCTCAGTGGCGATGATCCTGTGGGCGCGGCATTCCGATCATACCCGCGAACGCGTCTGGCACGTCGCGTTGGCGCTGCTGCTGACGGCGGTGGCGCTCGGCGCGTCGAGCTTCACCCGCGATCCGACGCTGACGCTGGTGGCACTGACCTTCGCGGCCATCGGCACCTTCTGCACCTTCGGCGTGTTCTGGACCCTGCCGACCGCGTGGTTGACCGGCACCGCGGCGGCGGGCGGCATCGCGCTGATCAATTCGATCGGCAATCTCGCCGGCTTCGGCGGGCCGTATCTGATCGGCTGGGTCAAGGAGACCACCGGCAGCACCGAGACCGGGCTTTTGGTGCTGGCAATCATGCCGCTGGTCGCTGCGCTGCTGGTGCTGATCGGCAAACACGAGACGCCGACGGAGTTTGCTGATGAGAGAGCAGGGGCGAAGTAGAGGGACGGCGCTTCTGGTACGTGATGTATTTAACCCGACCCGTCATGCCCGGCCTTGTGCCGGGCATCCACGTCTTAACGGCCACTCAGCGAGAAAGACGTGGATGGCCGGGACATAGGCGAGCGAAGCGACGCCGTTCTTTGAACGGCTAGGCCCGGTCACGACGATGAGGTGGCGCAACCCATGAGACAGACCGCAGCGACCGTCACGCATAACGAGTGTTGATTGATAAATACTCACTGACGAATATTGACAATCATCAGTAATGGGAGCACTTCTGCCGACACATGCATATCGCAAGGGTACTCCCGATGTCGGCATTTGCAGGTTTTCGAAATCAAATCAAAGCACTATCGGTTCTCGGCGTGATTCTTCCGGCGCTTGCACTGGGCGGATGTGATCAATCCACCGCCGAAAAATCCGAACCGCTGCGGCCGGTTCTGGTCGCGCAGGTGCACTATCAACCGGAAACACCGGAGCGCAGCTTTGTCGGCACCATCCGACCACGGATCGAGACCGACATGGGCTTCCGGGTCGCCGGCAAGGTCGAGAAGCGCCTCGTCGAAGTCGGGCAGGTGGTTGAGCCCGGCCAGCCGCTGGCGACCCTCGATCAGGTCGATCTGAAATTGCAGGCCGAGCAGGCGCAGGCCGAACTGAGCGCCGCGACCGGCACCTTGGCGCAGGCGGCTGCTGCGCAGACCCGCGCCAAGGAATTGAAGGCCAAGGGCTGGGCCACCGACGCGCAACTCGATCAGGCCAACGCCGCCGCCGCCGAAGCGCGTGCCCGGCTCAACCGCGCCGAGCGCTCGGTCGAACTCACCGATAACAGCTTGTCCTACGCGACGCTGACGGCCGATGCGCGCGGCGTCGTTACCGCCACCATGATCAACCCTGGACAGGTGGTCGCCGCCGGGCAGGCCGCGATCCGCGTCGCGCGCATGGGCGAAAAGGAAGCGGTGGTCGCAATTCCCGAAACGCTGATCGGTCGCGCCAAGGACGGCGTGGCCCGGGTGTCGTTGTGGTCGGAGCCCGGCAAGACCTATGCGGCGAAGCTGCGCGAGATCGCGCCGCAGGCCGATCCCGCGACGCGCACGTATCTCGCGAAATTCTCGCTGCCTAATGCCGACGATCGTGTTGCGCTCGGCATGACGGCGACGCTCACCATCACCGATCGCGGTACCGAGCGCGTGGCGAAGTTGCCGCTGTCGGCGCTGTTCAGTCAGGGCACGTCGCCGTCGCTGTATGTCGTCGACGCCGCCGGCAAGGTGACGTTGAAGCCGGTGACCGTGAAGTCCTACGGCTCCGAGAACGTGATCGTTACCGGCGGCGTCGAGGAAGGCGCCAAGGTGGTCACGCTCGGCGTGCAGAAACTCGACCCGGCCGAGAAGGTCCGCGTCGTGTCGTCGTTGTCGTTCTGAACTTGCACTGATCTGACGAAGCGAGGCTTGCCATGAAGCGCTTCAATCTCTCCGCCTGGGCGGTGGCCCATCCCGCGCTGGTGCTGTTCCTGATCGTCGCGATCAGTTGCGCCGGGTTCTTCTCGTATCTGCGGCTCGGCCGTGCGGAAGACCCGTCCTTCACCATCAAGGTGGTGGTGGTGTCGGCGATCTGGCCGGGCGCGACCGCCAAGGAGATGCAGGAGCAGGTCGCCGATCCGATCGAGAAGAAGCTTCAGGAACTGCCGTACTTCGACAAGGTGCAGACCTACTCGAAGCCGTCGTTCACGGCGATGCAGGTGTTTTTCAAGGACAACACCCCGCCGAAGGAAGTGCCGGAACTATTCTATCAGCTGCGCAAGAAGCTCTCCGACATTCGCGCCAACCTGCCGCAGAATCTGATCGGCCCGAACTTCAACGACGAATACGGCGACGTCGATTCCATCCTCTACATGATGACCGGCGAGGGCGCCGATTATGCGCAGATAAAGAAGGTAGCGGAAGGACTGCGTCAGCGTCTGCTGAAAGTGCCCGGCGTCACCAAGGTCAATCTCTACGGCACGCAGGACGAGAAGATCTTCGTCGAGTTCTCGCATGCGAAACTCGCGACGCTTGGCATCACGCCACAGGCCATCTTCGATTCGCTGGCGAAGCAGAACGCGGTGGTGCCGGCCGGCACGGTCGAGACGTCGTCGCAACGCGTGCCGCTGCGCGTCACCGGCGCGCTCGACGGCGCCAAGGCGGTGGCGGAAACGCCGGTCGAGAGCAATGGACAGGTGTTCCGGCTCGGAGACATCGCCACGGTGAGGCATGGCTTCGTCGATCCTACCAGCTACGAAATCCGCCAGAAGGGCAAGCCCGCGCTCGGTATCGGTGTCGTCACCGCCAAAGGCGCCAACATTCTTGAACTCGGCGAGGATGTGAAGAAAGCCAGCGCCGACTTCATGAACAGCGTGCCGAAGGGTATTGAGCTCGAGCAGATCGCTGACCAGCCGCTGGTGGTGAAGCACGCGGTCGGCGAGTTCGTGCACTCGTTCATCGAGGCGCTGGCCATCGTGCTCTTTGTCTCGTTCCTCGCGCTCGGCCTGCGTACCGGCATCGTCGTCGCGCTGTCGGTGCCGCTGGTGCTGGCGATCGTGTTCGTGGTGATGAACGCGATGTCGCTCGACCTGCATCGCATCACGCTCGGCGCATTGATCATCGCGCTCGGCCTGCTGGTGGACGACGCCATCATCGCGGTCGAGATGATGGTGCGCAAAATGGAAGAGGGCCTGTCGCGCTTCGAGGCCGCCACCTTCGCCTACACCTCCACCGCGATGCCGATGCTGACCGGGACCCTGATCACGGCGGCGGGCTTCCTGCCGATCGGCCTGGCCAAGTCGGCCGCCGGCGAATACACCTTCACGATCTTCTCGGTGAACGCGCTGGCCCTCCTGAGCTCGTGGGTGGTGGCGGTGGTGTTCACGCCCTATATCGGCTACATCCTGCTGAAGGTCAAGCCGCACGGCCAGGGCGAATCCTCGCACGACGTGTTCGACAGCCCGGCCTACGAGCGTTTCCGGCGCCTCGTGAACCGTTGCGTCGAGTGGCGCAAGACCACCATCGCCCTGAGCCTGGGCGTGTTCGCGCTGGGCGTATTCGGTTTTAATTTCATCGAGAAGAAGTT